>CAWERI010000016.1:0-94592 GCA_963811515.1 uncultured Actinomycetota bacterium | reverse complement strand
GAGGTCGGCCACCTGGAGCAGCAGGTCGCGGCGGGTGACGCTGCCCCGGCGGCGTACGCCTCCCCCCGCGGCCGCGTCCCCGATCCGGTAGACGCTGTCGAACCCGCCCGCGAGCACCAGCCTCTCCACCACCGGGCGGGAGACCCGGGCACGCTGCCAGAAGTCCGAGAGCGACTGGTAGGGCCGGGCCGCCACGACCCGGTCCACCTCGGACTCGGAGATCCCCTTGACCTCCGACAGCGCGAGCCGGATGCCGTAGCCGTGCCCGCTCGTGCCGAACTCCGTGGGGTGCCCGGGAGGATCGTCGCCGTCGACCCGCTCGACCACGAACGTCTTCTCCGAGGCGTTCACGTCGAGGCCGAGCACCGCGACCCCGAACTGGCGGGCGTCGTCGAGGATCAGCCGCTTGGGGTACATCCCCGGGTCGTGGGTGAGCACCCCGGACAGGAAGTGCGCCGGGTAGTGCGCCTTGAGCCAGGCGGACTGGTAGGTCGGCAGCGCGAAGGCCGCCGCGTGCGCCTTGCAGAACCCGAAGGACGCGAACGCCGCGAGGATCTTCCAGATCTCCTCGACGACCCGGCGGGAGTAGCCGTGCGCCATCGCCCGCGGGAAGAACCACACCTTGGTCTCCGCCATGCCCTCGACGTCGCCGAGGGCGCGACGGGCCTCGTCGGCCTGCTCGTAGCTGCACCGGGCGAACCGGGCGATCATCTCGATGACCTGCTCGTGGAAGACCACCACGCCGTGCGTCGGCCCGAGGATCGGACGCAGGTCGTCGTGGAGGTAGCTCGGCATCCCCCAGCCCTGCTTGGCGTGCAGGTAGGGGGTGATCATGTCGCTCTTGACCGGCCCGGGCCGGAACAGCGAGATGTCGGTGATGATGTCCTCGAAGGAGTCGATGCCGGACTTGCCGACGAGCTCGCGCTGGCCCGGCGACTCGATCTGGAAGCAGCCGAGGGTCTTGGACTGGGAGATCATCCGGAACGTCCGGTCGTCGTCGAACGGCACCTGCTGCTCGTCGTCGAGGTCGAGCCGGACCCCCTCGACCCGCTCGATCTCGTCGACCGCGTGCGCCATCGAGGACTGCATCCGGATGCCGAGCACGTCGAGCTTGAGCAGGCCGAGGTCCTCCACGTCGTCCTTGTCGAACTGGCTCATCGGGAAGCCGGCGTACGACGCCTCGACCGGCGTGCGGTCGAGCAGGGTCGCGTCGGAGAGCAGCACCCCGCACGGGTGCACGGCGATGTGCCGGGGCAGCCCGTCGAGCCGCTCGACGAGCCGGAACAGCAGGTCGAGCCGCTGCTCGCCGAGCCCGGAGGCCCGCAGCTCGGGCAGGTCGCGCAGGGCGACCCGGGCGTCGCGGGCCCGGATGTGCGGGAACGCCTTGGCGATCGCGTCGATCTCCCCGACCGGCATGCCGAGCGCGGCGCCGACGTCGCGGACCGCGTGCCGGACGCGGTAGGTGTCCATCATCGACACGCACACGCAGCGCTCCCCGCCGTAGCGGTCGAGCACCGCCTCGTAGACCTCGAGCCGGCGGGCGGACTCCACGTCGACGTCGATGTCGGGCAGCGCCTGCCGCAGCGGGGACAGGAACCGCTCCATCAGCAGGTTGTGCCGCAGCGGGTCGACACCGGAGACCCCGAGCAGGTAGTTGACCAGGCTGCCCGCGCCCGACCCGCGCGCCGCGCAGCGCACGCCCATGTCCTTGATCAGGTCGGTGACGTCGGCGACGGTGAGGAAGTAGGGGGCGTAGCCCAACGAGCCGATGGTCTGCAGCTCGTCGTCGAGCCGCTTCCAGATCCGCTGCCGGGGGGCGCCGCCGTAGCGCCGTCCGACGGCGGACTCGCACCGGGCCCGCAGCACCCCGTCGGCGGTGCGGTGCCGCACGGCGTCCTCGCCGGTGACCACCTGGAACTCCGGGAAGTGCACCTCCCCCAGGCCGAGGTCGTGGCGCGGGTCGAGGGCGCAGCGGTCGCCGACGACCCGGCTGCGGGCGAGCAGCCGCCGGGCCTCCCGGGCGCTGTCGGAGCCGAGCCCGGCGAACCGGCAGACCTCCTCGGCCACCTCGGCCATCTGCTTGCCGGACTTGAGGAAGCCCTCGGCGTTGGCCCGGAAGCCGGTCGCGTCGAGGTTCTTGAGGTCGGCGGAGCCGAGCGGCACCAGCCGGCGGGCCGCGTCGAGCACGTCGACGGTCGGGGCGTCGAGCCGGTCGGCGTAGCGCACCGCGTTGGTCAGCACCATCCCCAGCCCGGCCGACCGGGCGGCGCCGGCCATCCGGGCGGCGTGCGGCGAGGACCCCGGACCCGAGCCGGACAGCCGGTGGGAGACGAGCTCGACGACCAGGTCGGCCCGGTCGACGACCTCGAGCCAGGGCGCCAGGGCGGCCTGCGCGAGGTCGTCGCGCCGCAGCGTCACCGCCCGGCCCAGCTCGGAGGCGGGGCCGAGCAGCACCACCACGTCGTTGCCGGCGACGTGCTCGGCCACCAGGTCCAGGGTGCTGACCGGGTCGCCCCGCTCCCCCGCGAGGTGGGTCGCCGAGACCAGCCGGCACAGCGCCGCCCAGCCCCGCTTGCTGCCGGCCAGGAACGTCGCCCGCGGCAGCCGCCGGTCGCGGAACGCTCCCCCGCGGGCGGGCGACCGGCCCTGGCGCGCGTCGGCCGGCCGGCCGCGCGGGTCGGCGGGCGCCCCGGACCAGGGGTGCAGCGGCGCGACGGCGAGGTCCACGCCGAGCACCGGGCGGACCCCGCCCTGCAGGCAGGCCTTGGCGAACCGGACCGCGCCGTAGGCACCGTCCCGGTCGGTGAGGGCGAGGGTGTCCATCTCCTGCTCGACGGCGCGCTCGACCAGGACGTGGGGGTGGGAGGCGCCGTACTGCAGGGAGTAGCCGGACGCCACGTGCAGGTGCACGAACGGGTCAGGCAACGTGATCGCGCCGCCCTGTGGTCACCCCGGTGGTCACGGGGACGGCGTCCCGGCCGGTCCCGGTCGCGGCGTGCACCGACGGGCCGGCCAGGTGCTCCGCGAGCGGGACGTGCCGGGTCATCCCGAGGGACTCCTCGACCAGGCCGAGGAACCGGTCGGCGTCCCGGACCAGGTCGTCGGCCTCCCGCTCGGTCACCGCCCGCACGGAGCCGGACTCCGCCGCCGCCCGCTTGGCCGCGCCGGCGGAGAAGAACGCCGCCCACTCGCTGAGCTCGGGGGCCACCTCGGCGAGCAGCACCCAGGCGTTCTTCTGCCGGCCCCGGCGCGGGCCGGCCGCCGGGGTGGCCCGGGCGGCGAGCAGGGCAGCGGTCGCCCGCAGCGCCGAGACGTGGGCGCCGGCGTAGCGCATCGGCACCTCGGGGGTGGCCATCGCCTCCCGGAGCGAGGCCGCGGCCCGCTCGAGGTAGGAGTGCGTGGCGGCGGGCAGCGCGAACGGGTGCGGCTGCTCCCAGGGCTGCTGGGGTGAGGTCATCGGTCCGTCCCCCTCAGTCCAGGCACCGGGTGAGCCGCCAGCTGCCGTCGGCCCAGTCGAAGACCAGGTCGAAGACGCCGCGGGCGGCCTCCGCCCGCGGGGAGGACATCCCCCGGCCGGCCTCGACCCGCCACACCTCCCGCTCCGCGGACAGGTCGACGCGGTGGTCGACCTCCCGGTCCTCGCCGAGCACGGCGTGCACCCCGCTGGACTGCCACCACGCCCCGGTCTCCACCCAGTGCGCGACCACCGCCGAGACCTTCCAGAGCCGTCCTCGCCACAGGAACTGCTCGGGCCCCTCGACGAGCTCGACCGTCCCCCGGCCTCCGGCTCCTGCCACCTGTCCCCGGCGCACGTCCACGGGGTCGTCGTACCGTCGCATCACTGCCACCTCATCCGAGCTCTCGCTCTGGTCCGTCACGGCTCGACCCCGGACCGACCCCTCGGCGAAACTGTCCCCGGCACCCGGCACCCTGGTCCACGTGGACCTGGGTGCGCTGGTCCGGAGCCCCGGCGGAGGTGGGGGTCGAGGTCACCCCCGCCGAGGCGGTTGTTCGAACACCTGTTCGAACGACTCTCACGCTACACCCGGCCCCCGACAGTCCGTCAACCACGAACCGGCGATCCGTGGAAAGCGCACCCGCCCGGCCCGTAGGGTCGGCGGCGTGAGCACCGAGCACCCCTCCGTCACCCGGTTCCGGTCCGCGCTCGCCGCCCGCGGCGGCACCGGCGAGATCGTCGTCCTGCCCGACTCCGTGCACACCGCGGCGCTCGCCGCGCAGGCGCTCGGCTGCGAGGTCGGCGCGATCGCGAACAGCCTGCTCTTCGACGCCGGCGGCGCACCGGTGCTGATCCTGACCTCCGGGTCGCACCGCGTCGACACCGCCAAGGTGGCCGCGACGATCGGGGTCCCGGCCCTGGCGCGGGCCACCCCGGAGTTCGTCCGCGAGCACACCGGCCAGGTGATCGGCGGGGTCTCCCCGATCGGGCACCCGGCGCCGGTGCCGACCTACCTCGACCCGTGGCTGCGCCGGTACGACGTGGTGTGGGCCGCCGCGGGCCACCCGGCGGCGGTGTTCTCCACCACCCACGACGAGCTGCTGAGGATGACCGGCGCCGTCGAGACCGACGTCGAGTAGCCCCTCACGCCGGGGCCCGGCCCGGCGATGATCCGGCGATGATCTCGTGCAGGTCCGTGCACCGTGCGAACCCGGACGGGGGTCTGCTGCGTAGGAGCAGTGACAACGGACCTGGACGGGGTGGACATGCGGCGGGACGCACGCGAGGCGGCGGTCGAGGAGTACTTCTCGGCCCGGGCCGCGTCGATGAGACGGACGGCGTACCTCGTCGTCCGGGACTGGCACACGGCCGAGGACATGGTGCAGGCCTGCTTCATCCAGCTCTACACGCACTGGCCGCGGATCCGGACCGAGACGGTCGACGCGTTCGCCCGGCGGACGCTGGTGAACCTGTGCCTGTCGCACCTGCGCAAGAACCGCAGGGAGCGGCTGACCGGGGAGCCGCCGGAGGGCGTCTCGCTGGACGCACCCGGCGGGCTCGACCTGCACCGCACGCTGGCCGTCCTGCCGCCGCACCAGCGCGCGATCGTCGCGCTGCGCTTCCTCGACGACCTGTCGGTGGCCGAGGTCGCGCACGTCATGGGGATCGCCGAGGGCACCGTGAAGAGCCAGACCTCCCGGGCCCTCGCGACCCTCCGCACGCACCTGCCGACCCTCGCCCTGGAGGAGACCCGATGACCCACGACACGCTGCGCACGCTGGTGCGCGAGGACGGCCACGCGAACGAGCCGGCGCTCTCCCTGACCGCGGACGACGTGCTGCGCGGGGGCCGGCGCACGCTGCGTCGCCGCCGCGCCGTGTCCGGGCTGGCCGGGCTGGCGGTCGCGGCCGTCGTCGCGGTGGCGGTGCCGTCCCTGACCGGCGGCGGGGGGAGCCCGGCCGGCGCCCGCCTCGATCCCGCCTCGCAGGCGGCCCTCGAGCGGTACGACGCCCAGCTGATGCCCGCGCTGATCGACGAGACCGTCCGCCGGGCCGTCGAGGACACCGCTCCGCCGTTCGAGCACGCCGAGGTCGAGGCCCAGGAGAGCCAGGGCCGCAGGCTCCCCCGGAACCTGCTCCGCCACACCTCGATGTGGGTCGGCTCCTACGACTGGGGCACCGACCACCGGCTGCGGGTCGCCCTGCTGCACAGCGGCTCGGAGTCCGAGGGGGACGTCGACCGCTTCTGCCGGGACGGGGTCGCGGAGCACCTCGCGCTCTCCTGCACCGTCGCGCGCGACGAGCAGGACCGGCCGGTGATCACCGAGGTGTCCGTCGTCCGGCTGATCGAGGGCGTGACCGCCGACCCCGCCCAGCAGACCTGGCGGGTCGTCCTGCACCCGGAGCGCGCGGACCCGGACCGGCTGTGGTTCCAGCGCAGCGTGGAGATCCGCCGCGGCGGGATCTACCTGACCTCGGTGACCGAGACGGTGCGGGCGCCCGACCTCGCGGCGGCGCAGCGGGCCTGGCACCTCGACCCGGGCACCTTGCGCACGATCGCGGCGGCACCGGCGCTGGTGTTCCCGGCCCCGGCCCCCGACGAGCACGGCTGCGACTACGTGCTGGGCAACGAGGACGGCGCCTCCTCGTGCACCCGCTCGGTGCCGTCCGGCGACGACGGCTGAGGCACGCACGTCCCCGCCCGGGGGTTCCCGGGCGGGGACGTGGGTGTCGGGACGAGTGGTCTCGACAGGCTCGACCAGCCGAGGGTGGGCTCGACCAGCCGAGGGTGGGCTCGACCGGCCGAGGGGCTAGTCGGTGATCCGCACGTCCGCGGCCCGCACGAACGCGACCCGGTGGCCGAACCAGATCTGGTAGTAGCGGTCCTGGCCCACCACCACGGTGTGGTCCCCCGGCAGCGAGCTGTCGTAGGTCTTCGCGTAGTAGTAGTCGGTCCGCACCGTGTCGTCGGCCAGCACGTAGGACTGGCCGGGCTTGACGGTGTAGCCCAGCGGCGCGACGCCCTGGTCGGGCACCTGCGTGCCGGCGTACGCCGCCGACTCCGGGTAGCCGCGGCCGTAGACCGGCACCGCGGTGGTGCCGGCGGCCTGCACGAGCCGGCCCTGCGACGGGCGCGTGACCGGGTCGCCGGCGGCGTTGGTGTCCTTGAACCACGCGAGCCCACCGAGCCACCAGACGGCGGTCCAGCCGTCCTGCCGCTGCACGACGGAGAACTTCTGGCCGGCCGTGGCCCGCGGGCCGATGTCGGAGACCTCGGTGCTGGAGGCCTGGCCCTTCTGGTGCAGGCCGAGGTCGTTGACCAGCGGGGCGGTGTCGGACGGAGCGGTGCGCAGGTAGACGAAGTTGGTGCCCTGCGGGGTGCAGGCCGAGCCCGCGCCGTCGCAGTTGGTGACCGGCTGCGGGTTGTCGGCGAAGCCGGGGACGATCGTCACGACGTCGCTCTTCCCACGACGGTCGGGCTGCAGCGGCGAGCCGAGGAGCGCCATGTAGTGCTCCCAGTCCCAGTAGGGGCCCGGGTCCCAGTGCATGCCCGGGATGGTGGCCTTGGTGGTGCCGGGGACCTGGTCGTGGCCGATGACGTGCGCCCGGTCGAGCGGGACGCCGTACTCCTCGGAGAGGTACTTCACCAAGGTGGCCGACGAGCGGTACATCGACTCGGTGTACCAGCTCGCGCCGGTGGCCGCGAAGCCCTCGTGCTCGATGCCGATCGAGTGCATGTTGATGTACCAGTTGCCGGCCTGGAAGCCGACGTTCTTCGGGTTGACGTGCTGGGCGACCTGCCCGTCCGAGGAACGGATCGTGTAGTGCCAGGCGAGGTACGTCGGGTCGTCCACCAGGTTCAGCGAGGTCTGCCAGGAGCCCTCGGTGTCGTGGATGACGATGTAGTCGATGCTCAGCCCGTCCTTCGGACGGTTCGCGAGGTCGTGGTTGCCGTACTGGCTCGGCGTCGAGCCGTACTGCTCGTACGGCGCCGGGCGCGACTCGCACCGCAGCACGGCCGGGCAGTCGACCACGTCGTTGCCGGACGGGATCGTCGCACCCACGGCGGCCGCGTCGACGGCGGCGCCCTGCGTCGGCGCCAGCGTCACCTGCTGCCCGTCGTTGGTGGTGCGGGACTCGCCGGAGCGGATCACCGAGAACACCTGCCGGGCGAAGTCCAGCCGGTCCTGGTCCGCGGCGGTGCCGGCGTAGGAGCCGACCGCCTTGCTCCACGCGGCCGGACGGGCCGAGGTGGTGCCGGGCTGGTAGGACGCGAGCACCGCGGCGCCGCCGCAGACGTTGGCGACGTCGTCGGAGCGCAGCCGGTCGCGGGGTGACCCCGACGATCTTCGCGGCCTGGGTGAGCGTGCCGGTCTCGAGGGCGGCCGGCGACCCGTCGCCCTTGGCCTTCGCGAGCGCGCGGGCGTGGGCCGCGGCCGCGTCCTGGGTGAGGTGCATGGGGCCGTAGCCGCCGGAGGCGCTGACCTGGCGGCCGTGGTCGTCCCAGCGCGACTCCAGGTAGGAGACGCCGAGCAGGACCTCGACCGGGACGCCGCTGACCTGGCTGGCCCGCTCGAAGACCGCCTGGCGGTCGGTGCTGCCGGTCAGGCACCGGCTCCAGTCCGCGGCCTGGGCCTGCGGTGCCGCGGTGAGCGTGAGCCCTCCGACGACGAGGGCGGCGACGGACGTCGCGGCTCCCCACGTGAATCTGCGCGCCATCGAGACGCCCCCTGTTCCCGAGAACGGCCCGGGG
Source organism: uncultured Actinomycetota bacterium (assembly GCA_963811515.1). Classification (GTDB taxonomy): domain Bacteria; phylum Actinomycetota; class Actinomycetes; order Propionibacteriales; family Nocardioidaceae; genus Nocardioides_B. Next base: position 86,383 of record CAWERI010000016.1, on the reverse strand, counting down.
GGTTCCGGGCCAAGCCACCAGCCAACCCCGTGGGACGGACCGTGTAAAGACCATCGGTCTAGAAAATTGGGATACATGTGGTCCAAACCTGCGCCCGGGCGGCCGCGGCGCCCCTAGCCTCGCCCCATGGACCTCTCGGACGTCGGCGAGCGCACCGTGTGGCGCGCCCACCTCGGCGGGCTGCTCCGCGGCCGGGCCGTCGTCTGCGGCCTCGCGCCGCTGGCGGGCTACGTCGACCTGGTCGCGCTGCTCGAGCAGGTCGGCGCCCGGCGGCCGCTGCTCGTCGCCACCGGGCTCGGCGCGGGCGCCACCCCCACCGCGGAGCAGGCCGACGTCGTGCTCCTGGAGGTCGAGGACCGGCCGACGATGACCGAGGACCTGCGCCGCCAGGACGCCGTCGCGCACGCGCTGCCCGACGCCGTACGACGCGCGGTGGACGCCTACGACCCGGCGGGCGAGGCGGTCTGGCTGGTCGGTCCGTTCATCGGCACCACCCCCATCGACGGGCGCCCGGTGATCGGCGGCCGCCCGCGCGCGTGGACCGCCCTGGAGGACAAGCTGGTCGCCGACGAGATCTGGGACGCGGTCGGCGGCGACGCGCGCGCCGTCGCGGATCGTCGCGCTCGCCGACGACGCCGCCCTGCGCGAGGCCGCCCGCGCGCTCGACGAGGGGCAGGGCGTGGTGTGGTCCGGGGACGCCCGCGACGGCTTCAACGGCGGCGGCGACTTCGTCCGCCGGGTGCTGACCGACGACGACGCCCGCGCGGCACTCGCGTTCTTCGGGCCGCGCTGCGACCGGGTGCGGGTGATGCCGTTCCTGGAGGGCGTCCCGTGCAGCATCCACGGGATCGTGCTGCCCGACGGCACCGCGGTGCTGCGTCCGGTCGAGCTCGCGATCCTGCGCGGAGCCGGCCGCCGCTTCGTGTACGGCGGCCTCGGCACGACCTGGGACCCGCCGGACGCGGACCGCGCGCAGATGCGCGAGCTGGCCCGTCGCACGGGCGACCACCTGCGCACCACGGCCGGCTACCGGGGCGCGTTCGGCATCGACGGCGTGCTCACGGCCGACGGGTTCCGGCCCACCGAGCTCAACGCGCGGCTGTCCGGCGGGATCGCGTCGATGGCCCGGATCGGTCGACGCGGCCGCTGGTCAACCTGCTCCAGCTCAACCTGGTCTCCGGCCGCGACCCGGGCGTCGGGGCGGCCGACCTGGAGGCCTGGCTGCTGCCCCGGGTGGACGCCGAGCGGTTCGGCAAGGCGATCGCGATGAGCTCCCGGCACCTGGCGGCCGACCCCTTCGACGTACACGTGGCCTGGGACGGCACCGCGCTGTCCCGGTCCTGGCGGCCGACCGGCTGGACGGTCGCGGTGGGACCGAGCTCGGCGGGCACCTACTGCCGGTTGAGCACCCCGTCCGCTGGCGGCCGGCACGCGGGTCGCGGACCTCAACGTGGCGCTGATGCGCGTTCCTCGACGCCGAGATCGGCACCGGGTTCGGCCCGGTGAGCGCCGCGCCCGAGGCCCGGCGATGAGTTCCGCGCGCCGGGTGGGTCCACCCCTGCAGGAACCGACTCGAAGGAGACCGGGATGGACGAGGAGTTCACCGCCACCCTGCAGCAGCAGCCCGAGCACGGGTGGGTGGACCTACGTCGTGTGGCCGGGGTCGGCGGAGTTCTTCGGGACCCGCGGCCTGGTGAAGGTGCGCGGCACCGTCGACGGGGCAGCGTTCACCAGCTCGTTCATGGCGCTCGGCGACGGCACCCACAAGCTGCCGGTGAAGGCGTCGCTGCGCCGGTCGATCGGCAAGGACGACGGGCGACGAGGTCACCGTGCGGCTGCTCGAGCGCCTCGGTGGCCCGAGCCGGTCAGCGGGTCACTCGAACCGGGACGGGTCGCCGGCGCCCACCCGCACGACCTCCGGGTAGCCCTCGGACCAGTCGACGACCGTGGTCGGCTCGCGGCCGCAGTCCCCCGCGTCGACCACCGCGTCGACGACGTGGTCGAGCTCCTCCTTGATCGCCCAGCCGTCGGTCATCGGCTCCTCGGCGTCCGGCAGCAGCAGGGTGCTCGACAGCAGCGGCTCCCCCAGCTCGCGGAGCAGCGCCTGCACCACCCGGTTGTCGGGGATCCGCACGCCGACGGTGCGCTTCTTGGGGTGCGCGAGCCGCTTGGGCACCTCGCGGGTCGCCGGCAGGATGAAGGTGTAGGGCCCCGGGGTGGCCGCCTTCACCGCCCGGAACGCCGCGTTGTCGAGCTGCACGAGCTGGCCGAGCTGGGCGAAGTCCGCGCACACCAGGGTGAAGTGGTGCTTGTCGTCGAGCCGGCGGATCCGGCGGATCCGCTCGGCGCCCTCGGGGTTGTCCAGCCGGCTGCCCAGCGCGTAGCAGGAGTCGGTCGGGTAGGCGACCAGCGCGTCCTCGCGCAGCATCGCGACGACCTGGGCGATGCTGCGCGGCTGCGGGTCGTGGGGGTGCACGTCGAAGTAGCGGGCCATGGCGTGAGCCTAGTGAGTGGTCTCGACAGGCTCGACCAGCCGGCGGGCCCGGCCGGCCGGTGGACGGCTAGGGTCGCGGCATGTCGCGGGTGGTGGTCGTCGGTGGAGGCTTCGGGGGTACGGCGGCCGCGGCCCGTCTCGCCAAGCAGGGCCACCAGGTCACGCTCGTGGAGCGGCTCGACCGGCTCGGCGGCGCGGTCGGGTTCGTCGAGCGGGACGGCTACCGGTGGGACGCGGGCCCGACGTCGACCGCGCTGCCCGCCGTCGTACGCGACCTGTTCCGCAAGTCCGGCCGGCCGCTCGAGCGCGAGCTCGACCTGGTGCCGGTCGAGCCGATGCGCGAGCACCGCTTCGAGGACGGCACGGTGCTGGCGATGCCGTCGGGCAACCGGTCCGCGCAGCTCGAGGCCGTCGACGCCGCTCTCGGCGCCGGCCTCGGGCAGCAGTGGGTCGACCACGTGCACTCGTTCGCCGAGACCTGGGACGTGCTCCGGCGCGTCTACCTGGAGCGGCCCTGGTCCCCCGACCACGTCGACAAGGCCGAGCACGCGCGCTGCTGCGCACCCGCACCACGCTGCAGAAGGTCGTCACCCGGACGTTGAAGGACGAGCGGCTGCGCGAGGTCGCGCTGCTGCCGAGCCGGCTCGACGGGCACGACCCGCGCAACGTCCCGGCCTGGATGGGCATGTGGGCCTACGTCGAGCAGAACTTCGGCGTCTGGACCGTCCCCGGCGGGATGGGCCGGCTGGCCGCGGCGATGACCAAGCGGCTCGGCGAGCGCAAGGTCGAGGTGCTGCTCGGGACGACCGCGCGTCGACCTGCGCATCCACGAGGGCCGGGTCGTCGGCGTGGACACCGACCGCGGCTCGCTGGACGCCGACGTGGTCGTCGTCGCGATCGACCCGCGCGGGCTGCCGGTGCTGGCACCGCACGTCTCCCGCACGATGCCCGCGATCCCGCCGGTGCTGTGCCACCTCGGCCTGTCCGGCGACGCTGCCCGACCTGCCCCACGAGGTGGTGCTGCACGGCGACCCGACGCTGGTCGTGCGCACCGAACGGCACCGCCCCCGCCGGCGGCGCGGCCTGGACGGTGCTGGGCCGCGGACGGCTGTCGGAGGACGTGACCGTCGCGCTGGCCCGCCGCGGGATCGACGTACGCCGGCAGATCGAGGTGCGCGTCGACCGGTCCCCGCGCGACCAGGTCGAGGAGCTGGCCGGGTCGGCCTACGGCATGCTCTGGCAGGGCCGCGCGACGATCGACCGCAAGCTCGCGGCGACGCCGTACGCCGGGGTGTACGGCGTCGGGGCGCACGCCGCGGCCGGCGCCGGGCTGCCGTTCGTCGGGCTGTCCGCGGCCGTCGCGGCCGAGCGGATCGGTCCGGCCTAGCTGATCGGTCCGGCTGTGATCGTCCGCTGCTGATCGGTCCGGGCTGGCCGAGCTCCCACCGGACGGTCACCGTCGCGGTGACCTCGCTCGACCCGGGCTCGAAGGACATCGACTCCAGGGACGCCGGCTGGACCCGCAGACCGACGGGGAGCATCGAGCCCTCGGCGACCTCGACCACCCGCCCGAGCGGCCGTCCGGCGAGGCCGGCGAGCTGGTCGGCCTTCGCGTGCGCGTCCTCGAAGGCGGCCTGCCTGGCCTGCGCCTCCAGCGGTCGCGGGTCGGAGACGACGGGCGTCACCCGGTCGACCCGCAGCAGCTCTCCGAGCGCGTCGCCGAGGTCGCTGACCAGCGCGCCCGCGGCGTCGAGGACGCAGATGAGCCGCAGCTGGTGCTCGGCCACGACGCCGGTCCGCCGGCCGCGCTCGTCGTGGTCGTCGTGCACGTGCAGGTCGCGGCTGGACACCTCGGCGGCCGAGGTGTGCACCCGGGCCGCGTCACCGAGCCGGCGCACCCCGTCGGCGACCGCGGCGAGGGCCCCGGAGACCGACGGTGCGGAGGCGCGGACCGTCACGTGCAGGCGCATGGCGTCCGGCGCCGCGTCGACGGCCCCGCGGCCGCTGGTCGTGACCGTGTGGTCCACCTCAGCCGACCGTCGAGCGCAGGCCGGCGTAGATCTCCCGCGTCGCCTTGGAGCGGTTCAGCGTGTAGAAGTGCAGCCCGGGTGCGCCGCCGGCGAGCAGCTCGTCGCACATCTCGGTGGCGATCGCGATGCCCTCCGAACGTACGGCGGCCGGGTCGCCGTCGAAGCGCGAGACGCGGTCCACGACCTCGCGCGGCACCTCGCGGCCGGACAGCTCGGTCATCCGCAGGATCTGCTTGAGGCTGGTGATCGGCATGATGCCGGGCAGGATCGGCATCGTCACGCCGACGGCGTCGCAGCGCTCGCGCAGCGCGAAGTAGTCCTCGACGCGGAAGAACAGCTCGGTGATCGCGAACCGCGCGCCGGCGTCCTGCTTGGCCTTCATCACCAGCGCGTCGGCCTCGACGCTCTCGGCCTCCCGGTGTCCCTCGGGGAACGCCGCGGCGCCGACGCAGAAGTCGCCGAGCGAGGTGACCAGCTCGACGAGCTCGCTGGCGTAGGTCAGCCCACCGGGCGTCGGCTCCCACGGGGTGCCCGGTCCGCCGGGCGGGTCGCCGCGCAGCGCGAGCACGTTGCGCACCCCGGCGGCGGCGTAGGAGCCGATCACCGACCGCAGCTCGTCGCGGGAGTGCCCGACGCAGGTCAGGTGCGCCATCGGCGTCAGGGTGGTGTTCGCCGCGATGCCCTCGGTGATGTGCACCGTGCGGTCCCGGGTCGAGCCCCCGGCGCCGTACGTCACGGACACGAAGGTGGGCTGGAGCGGCTCGAGCTCGCGCAGCGCCGTCCAGAGCTGGCGCTCGCCGGCCTCGTCCTTGGGCGGGAAGAACTCGAAGGAGATGGACCGCTCGCCGGCCGCGATGAGGTCGCTGACGCTGGCCGCGCTCTCGCCGGGGCCGGTGGACCGGGTCGTCTGGGGCGCCATACGCAACAGCATAGGTGGGACCGGACGGATGCCCGGGCGCTGTCCACGCGGCACGACGGCGACCGTAGGCTCGGCCCGTGACCTCGCCGCAGTCCTCCTGGGACGCCCCCGCCTTCCGGGCCGAGGTGCAGTCCGCCCTCGACGCGTTCGTCGACGAGCAGGCGCTCCGGCTCGCGCCGCTCGGGGACGACGCGGCCCGGCTGGTCGACGCGGCGCGCGCGGCGGTGTCCGGCGGCAAGCGCTTCCGGGCGGCCTTCTGCGCCTGGGGCTTCCGCGCGGTGCGCGAGGAGGGCGCCGGACGCCGACGCCCTGGTGCGGGCCGCCTCCGCGCTCGAGGTGCTGCACGCGAGCGCGCTGGTGCACGACGACTACATGGACGCCTCGGACACCCGCCGCGGCCGGCCGGCGACCCACAAGGCCTTCGAGGCGCTGCACCGCGAGAGCGGCTGGACCGGCGACCCGCAGCAGTACGGCGCCGCCGCGGCGATCCTGCTCGGGGACCTGCTGCTGTCCTGGTCCGACGAGCTGCTGCGGCGCTGCGGGATGCCGCACGACGTGGTCCGCGACGCGCTGGAGTTCTTCGACACGACCCGCAGCGAGGTGATCGCCGGGCAGTTCCTCGACGTCTCGGTGCAGGCGCGCGGCGCCTCCGACGTGGAGCAGGCGATGCGGGTGCTGCGCTACAAGTCCGCGAAGTACTCCATCGAGCGGCCGTTGCACGTCGGCGCCGCGCTGGCCGGCGCGGACGCCGGACCTGCTCGCCGCGCTGACCCGCTTCGGGCTGCCGCTCGGCGAGGCGTTCCAGCTCCGCGACGACCTGCTCGGGGTGTACGGCGACCCGGACTCGACCGGGAAGCCGGCCGGCGACGACCTCACCGAGGGCAAGCGCACGGTGCTGGTCGCGCTGGCCCTCGCGCGCGCGCCGGGCGGGGACGCCAAGCGGCTCGACGAGGCGCTGGGCACGGCGCTCTCCGTCGAGGAGGTGGCCGACCTGCGCCGGATCATCGACGAGTCCGGTGCGCACGCCGAGGTCGAGCGGCGCATCGAGGACCTCACCACCGAGTCGCTCGCCGCGCTCGAGGCGGCCGCGGTGACACCGGCCTCGCGCGGTCGTGCTCCGCGAGCTCGCGGCCGCCGCCACCCAGCGCACCCTCTGACCGAGTTGTCAGGCGGTGGCGTCGCCCAGGCGACGCCAACGCCTGACAACTCGGCGGGCTAGTGCTTGACCGGGAGCTCGGGCACGTCGATGCCCGGGCCCTCGCCGCGCAGCAGCACCGCGAAGGGGCAGCCCCGGTCGGCGTTCACCCGGCCGCCGAGCACGCTGAGCGCGACGTGGAACGCCTGCTCGTCGTGCCGGGCCAGCGGGCTCCAGCCGTCCCAGAGCAACACCACGCCGCCGGTGTCGCGCGGGTCGACGTCGGCGAGCCGGTCCGAGAGCGTGTCGAAGCTCGTCCCCTGGTCGTCCTCGAGCCCGAACGCCTGCACGGCCGACTTGAGGAACGACTCCTTGTCCTCGACCGTCCAGCCGTCGAGGTGCACGAACGACCAGCCCGCGTGCTCGACGGCGTGCTGCACGTCCGGGACGGGGGCCGCGCTGTGCCACTGGTACAGGTCGGGCGGGTTGTGCCCCGCCAGGAGTGCTGCGAGTCCGCTCATGCCCCAGAGGCTAGACCCGTCCACCGGCCGGGCAACACCCTTCCCGGCTGCCCGCGTGGCCGTTCGCTGCCGCGCGCCGACCAGCAGGCGGGCCCGTCTGGGCTATGGACCCGGTGCCGACCGGGGCGGGACAGTCGAGCCATGACCATCAAGCCGCTGCGGTGCCGCATCGGGATCCACCAGCTGGGAGAACCGTCTCAACGACGACGGTGAGCCCTACCTCGAGTGCCGCCGGTGCGGCACCGAGAGCGACAAGGTCCACCTCAGCGACTACGGCGACACACGGCGGGGGCTCGATGGGCTGAGCCGCCACGGGGCGGCTCTCAGAAGGCCATCGCCTGGGCGCGGCGCTTGATCTCCGAGCCACGGTTCTCGCGCAGCGCGTCGATCGGCCGGCCGGGGATCGTGTCGTCGGCGGTGAACAGCCACACGAGCGCCTCGCGGTGGTCGTACCCGCCGTCGTTCAGCACGGTCAGCACGCCCGGCACGCCCTTGACGACCAGGCCGTCCTGGATCATCGCGGCCGGCACCTTCTGCCCCTGGCCCGGGACGGGTACGGCGGCCCCCAGCTGGTGCTCACGGATCAGCTGACGGACCTTGCTGACGCTGACGCCCAGCAGCTCCGCGGCCTGGGACCAGTCGATCCACTCCCCCACGAGCTCACCGAGGTCCGGGCTGTCCTGCGTATGCGTCTCCTCCACGCCCCCACTGTCCCACGGACCGTCGCCGTACGATGAACGGACCACCCCCACCGAGCAGACCAGGAGCACGACGCATGCCACGCAGGCCGGCCGCCCTGGCCGTGGGCGTGCTGCTGCTGCTCTGCTCGGTGAGCGTCTCGACGGCGGCCAGCGAGCGGACCGCGACGCCCGCCGCGGCCGACCCGCGTCCGGTGCCCGCCCCGGACGTCGCCACCCCGGCGACCGACGGACCCGAGCGCCGGCCCGGGGCCGAGCGCCGCCGCACGGTGTCGGTCGCCCCGCTCGTGGGCCGGCCGGACCGGCCGAACGTGCTGGTGATCATGACCGACGACGCCCGCAACGACGAGCTCAGGTTCATGCCGCACGTGCGGCACCTGATCGGCGACCGGGGCGTCACCGTTCACCAACACCTTCTCGCCGCAGCCGCTCTGCTGCCCGGCGCGGGCGTCGTTCCTGACCGGTGAGTACTCCCACAACCACCACGTCTGGTCGCACGCGCCGCCGTACGGCTTCCAGGCGCTGCACGACGGCTCGACGCTGCCCGTGTGGCTGAACCGCGCCGGCTACGACACGTCGTTCCTCGGGAAGTACCTCAACGGGTACGGCGTCCAGCCGCTGCGCACCGGCGCGCCGTCGCTGCGCTACGTCCCTCCGGGCTGGACCGACTGGCGCGGCTCGGTGGACGGCGGGATCGCGGCCGGGTCGGCGCTCGACGGCGGCACCTACCGCTACTTCGACACGACGCTGAACGAGAACGGCCGGCTCACGCCGTACGCAGGGCGTCTACCAGACCACGCTGCTCGGCCGGCTCACCCGCGACGAGCTGCGCACCCAGGTGAGCTCCCCCCGGCCGTTCTTCACGTGGGTGTCCTACGTCGCCCCGCACCACGGCGGCCCGGCCGAGGCCGACGACCCGTCCCCGGTGCTGCGCAGCGACGGCACGACGCAGGTGTTCCAGAACCCGGCCCGCCCCGAGCGGGTGTGGGGACGGTTCGACGCGGAGATCCAGGCAGGCCCCGGGCTACGAGGGCGAGGCCGACGTCCGCGACAAGCCGTTCTTCATCCGCGGCGCTGCCGCCGCTGACCCCGGCCGAGCAGGACGGCGTGCGCGAGGACGCCCGGCAGCGCGCCGAGGCGCTCTCGCTGGTCGACGCCCAGGTCGCCCGCACGATCCGGACGCTGCGCGAGACCGGCCAGCTCGACAACACCTACGTGGTGTTCACCTCCGACAACGGCTACTTCCTCGGGGAGCACCGGATGCGGCAGGGCAAGATCCTCCCCTACGAGCCGTCGCTGCGGGTGCCGCTGATGATCCGCGGGCCGGGCATCCCCGCCGGCCAGGTCCGCTCCGACCCGTTCACGATGATCGACTTCGCGCCGACGATCCTGGCCGCGGCCGGGATCCGGGCCCCCGCGTCCGTCGACGGCGAGAGCCTGCTCGAGGTGGCCCGCTCCGGCGACCGGGGCTGGAACCGCGGCATCCTCACCGAGACCGGCCCGCGCGCCGTGTCCCAGGACGCCGAGGAGAGCGACAACTTCCTGCGTCGGCGAGTCCGGGCCGTCGCCGCTGCGGTTCTCCCAGGGGGTGCGCACCGGCGACTACCTGTACGTCGAGCACGCCAGCCGGGAGCGCGAGCTCTACGACCTGCGCAGCGACCCGCGCGAGGTCGACCAACCTGGTGGACCGGCCCGGGTCGCGGCGGGTCGTCCGGGCGATGGCGCACGAGCTCGACGTGCTGCGCAACTGCGTCGGCGTCGACTGCCGCCGCCCGCTGCCCCCGCTGCTGCGGACCGGCTCGCCGGCCGTCGCCGCTGGCCTTCGGGACCCCCGACTGACCCGCGACCGGCCTTGACCTCGTTCCACCCCATGAGCCACAGTCGACCCCGCCAGTCTCTGCTTCACCACTGGTTGCGGAGGGCCGCACCACCGCAGCGGGACCACTCGGGGTCCCGACCCCTGCCGCCCCGATCGCCCTCCGTCGACGAAAGGGACCCCGCAGGTGACTTCCCCCACCGGCCGTCGCTCGACCCGGCCCCGCACCGTGCGCTGGGTGCGCCGGCTCACGGCGACGCTGAGCGCCACCACCGTCGGCGGCCTGCTGCTGCTCGGCACCCCCGTGGACGACTCCCGGACCGCGCTGCGCGCCCCGGTGGTCGAGGCCGCGGACGCCGGCCTCGACGCTCACCGCGGCCGACCCGCACCGCTGGCCCGGGCACCCCGGGCGCCGGCTGGTCGGCTACACCGTCAGGCGCGGCGACACCGCCACCGGCCTCGCCGTGCGCTTCCACGCCTGGACCCGCGAGCTGCGCTCGCTGAACCACCTCGGCCGGCACGGCCGGCTGTTCGCCGGTGAGCGGATCCGGATCCCGGTCGTGGTCGCCGCCGCCGCCCGCGCCCACCACCACGCCCACCCGCACCACGCCACCCCGACGAAGAAGCCGCAGCCGCACCGGACCCGCACCACCCGGACCGTGCGGCCGTGGGCGCTGGCCGACGTCAGCCAGGCCAAGGTGCGCCGGGTCGTCGTCCGGGCCGCCCGCGCAGCACCACGTCGACCCGCACCTGGCGCTCGCCGTCGCCTGGCAGGAGTCCGGCTGGCAGCAGCGGCGGATCTCCTCGGCCGGCGCCGTCGGCGTGATGCAGGTGCTGCCCGGCACGGCGGCGTGGATGTCGACGTACGTCGGGCGGCCGCTGAACCCCTACGGGCTCTACGACAACGTCACCGCCGGCGTGGTGCTGATCAAGGTGCTGAACCGCCAGACCGGACCGAGGAAGGCGATCGCGTCGTACTTCCAGGGGCTCGGGTCGGTGCAGCAGCACGGGATGTACACCTCCACGAAGGCCTACGTGCACAGCGTCTCCGCGCTGCACCACCGGATGAAGCGGGGCTGGAACCCGGTCTGACCGGCACCGGCCGGCGGGTGAGGCTCGCCACGCCGACCGCCGCCCGCGGCCTGCCCGCGGATCGCCGGCCCGCCTAGAATCGGCCTCGAGCCAGGTCCTTCCCCTTGCCTGGCCGCTAGATGGAGGACGACCGGCGTGGACAGGACTGTCGCGGACCCGATGATCGGGCGCGTGCTCGATGGTCGCTACCGCGTCGGCCCACGCATCGCCCGGGGCGGCATGGCGACCGTCTACGAGGCCGACCGACCTGCGCCTGGACCGGGTCTGCGCGCTCAAGGTGATGCACGCCGGGCTCGGCGACGACGACGAGTTCGCGGCCCGCTTCGTCCGCGAGGCGCACTCCGCGGCCCGGCTCTCGCACCCCAACGTGGTCGCCGTCTTCGACCAGGGCGACGACGACGGCACGCTGTTCCTGGCCATGGAGTACATCCCCGGCCACACCCTGCGCGACCTGATCCGCAAGGAAGCCCCGATGTCGCCGGCCAAGGCGCTCGCCGTGCTCGACCCGGTGCTGTCCGCGCTCGCCGCCGCGCACCAGGCCGGGATGATCCACCGCGACGTGAAGCCCGAGAACGTCCTGCTCGCCGACGACGGCCGGGTCAAGGTCGCCGACTTCGGGCTGGCCCGCGCGATCAGCGCCGAGACCCAGCACACCGCGACCGGCGGCGTGCTGATCGGCACGGTCTCCTACCTCTCCCCCGAGCTCGTCGTGGACGGCCGCGCCGACGCCCGCTCCGACGTGTACGCCGCCGGCGTCGTGCTCTACGAGATGCTCACCGGCCGCAAGCCGCACGAGGGCGAGTCGCCGATCCAGGTCGCCTACAAGCACGTGCACGAGGACGTCCCGCCGCCCTCGCGGGTGGTCCGCGGCCTCCCGGCGTACGTCGACGCGCTCGTCGCCCGCGCCACCGCCCGGGACCGCGAGCTGCGGCCCGCCGACGCGCGGGTGCTGCTGCACCAGGTCCGCCGGGTGCGCGGCCGCGCTCGACGACAGCCTGCCGACGACCCGGAGCTGACCGCCGACCTGACCCCGACCGGTCCGGTGTCGCGCTCGCTCGACGACATCGACTACGTCACCGAGGACGACGGCCCGACGATCCTCACGCCGGCGCAGGCCAGCCACGGCGGCTCGCACCGACGACACCAGCCGTGCTTCGGCGCCCGCCCAGCTGCCGGCCCCCCGGCAGCCGCGGCCGGCCCGTCCCGCCGTCCGCGTCCGGGTCCCCGTCCGGTGCCCGGCGCCCCGCCGCTCCCGGCGCGGACCGCTCCTGCTGCTGCTCGTGCTGCTGCTCGCCGTCGGCGCCGGGCGTGGGCGGCTGGTGGTTCGGCGCGGGCCGCTACGTGAACACCCCCGGCGTGATCAACCTGACCGCGGCCGAGGCCCGGACCAAGGTGCAGGCCGCCGGGCTGGCGTTCCGGGTGGGCGACCGGCCTACTCCGAGACGGTCCCGGCCGGCTCGGTGATCAGCACCGACCCCGGCGGCGGCGACAACGTGCTGCGCGACGGCACCGTCACCGCGGTGGTCTCCCAGGGCCCCGAGCGCTACGAGGTGCCCGCCCTGCGCGGGACCGACCTGGACGCCGCGCAGGCGTCGCTCCAGGACGCCGGCCTGACCTTCGGCGACGCGACGTACAAGTTCTCCGAGACGGTCGCCAAGGGCGTCGTGCTCGCCGCCGACCCGAAGCCCGGCACCGAGCTCAAGCGCGACGCCGCCGTCGACCTGGTGGTCAGCAAGGGCCCGCAGCCGATCAAGGTCCCCGACTACACCGGCAAGGACGCCGACGCCGCCACCAAGGCCCTGGAGAAGCGCGGCTTCGAGGTGGACCGCGACCGAGGAGAACAGCGACAGCGTGGCCGAGGGCGACGTGATCTCCCAGACCCCGAGCAGCGGCACGCTGTTCAAGGGCGACAAGGTCGAGCTCGTGGTCTCCAAGGGCCCGGTGCTCGTCGAGGTGCCCAAGGTCGAGGGCATGGGCACCGCCGCCGCGACCGAGACCCTGCAGGACGCCGGCTTCGAGGTGAAGACCGAGAAGACGCAGTACTACGTCGGCCTGGAGTACGTCGTGAACCAGGGGCCGAGCGCCGGCGGCAAGGCCCCGAGGGCAGCACGGTCACGATCTACATCGTCTGACCTCGGTGCGGCCGGACCGGTCGCCCGACCGTAGGCTTGACCCATGCCCTCCCCCTCGTCGTACGCCGGCCTGCGCAACCCCGTGGGGACGCACGTCCAGGTCGGCAAGGGGCTCGTCAAGGGCGCGCTCGCGCACGCCGCCGAGGTGGGCTGCCGAGACCATCCAGGTGTTCGCCGGCAACCCCCGCGGCTGGGCGCACTCGGCCGGCGACCCGTCGGTCGACGCGCGTTCCGGGCGGCCTGCGAGACCTCGCGGGATGCGGGTGTTCATCCACACGCCCTACCTGGTGAACCTGGGCTCGCCGACCCCGTCGACGTACGAGAAGTCGGTGGCCTCGGTGGCGCACAACCTCAAGCGGGCCGCGGAGATCGGCGCCGAGGGCGTCGTGGTGCACACCGGCTCCTGCGTCGACGAGGGCACCCTGGACGCCGCGATGCGCCAGGTGCGCGAGGGCCTGCTGCCGGTGCTCGACGCGGCCGGCGAGGACGCGCCCTGGCTGCTGCTCGAGCCGACCGCCGGCCAGGGCCGCTCGCTGTGCGCCGGGGTCGACGACCTCGAGCCCTACCTCGACGCGCTCGACCGGCACCCGCGGCGTCGGCATCTGCCTGGACACCTGCCACGTGTTCGCCGCCGGCGCCCCGCTCGACGAGCCCGGCGGCACCACCGCGACCGTCGACCGGCTGGTCGAGATCGCCGGCGCGGACCGGCTCCGGCTGGTGCACGCCAACGACTCGATGGACGTGCGCGGCGCGTTCAAGGACCGGCACCAGAGCATCGGCGAGGGCCACATCGGCGCTCGGCGCCTTCGAGGAGCTGTTCGCGCACCCGGCCACCGAGGGCGTGCCGTTCGTGCTGGAGACGCCCGGCTCCCGCGACGCCGGCGACCCGCAGATCGCGCTGCTCCAGAAGCTCCGCGAGAGGTGAGCAGCGGCCCCGACCGTCGTACGCACCCTGCTGGCCACGCTCGCGCTGCTCGCGATGACGGCCTGCTGGGGCTCGACGTTCTTCCTGATCAAGGACCTGCTCGACCGGATGCCGGTGCTGGACTTCCTGGCCGTCCGGTTCGCGATCGCCAGCGTGGCGCTGCTGCTGCTCGCCCCGCGCGCGGTGGGCCGGCTGTCCCGGCAGTCGCTGCGGCACGCGGTGGTGCTCGGCCTGCTGTACGGCGTCGCGCAGATCCTGCAGACCGCGGGCCTGGCGCACACCCCGGCGAGCGTGTCCGGCTTCATCACCGGCATGTACGTCGTGTGCACGCCGCTGTTCGCCGCGCGTGCTGCTGCGCACCCGGATCAGCGCGCGTCACCTGGGCCGCCGTCGCCCTCGCCCTGGCCGGCCTCGGCGGTGCTGTCGCTGAGCGGCCTGTCGGTCGGCTACGGCGAGGCGATCACGTTCTGCTCGGCGCTGCTCTACGCGCTGCACATCGTCGGTCTCGGCGCCTGGAGCGACGCCCGGCAGGCGATGGGCATGACGATCGTGCAGCTGCTGGTGATCACCGTGGTGGCGTTCGTGGCGACCGTCCCCGACGGCATCGTGCTGCCGTCGACGACCGGCGGACTGGGTCTCGGTGGTCTACATGGCGGTCTTCGCGGGCGCGCTGGCGCTGGCCGGGCAGACCTGGGCGCAGGCGCACCTGCCCCCGACCCGCACCGCGATCATCATGACCATGGAGCCGGTGTTCGCGGCGTTCTTCGCGGTGCTGCTCGGCGGCGAGGCGGCCACCGCCGCGGATGCTGCTCGGCGGCCTGATGGTGCTGACCGCGATGTTCGTCGTGGAGCTCGTCCCGCGCCGGCAGATCGAGGCCGAGGTCCCGCACATCGCGGTCTGAGCGCCGGGACCGGCGCACGCCGCTGGCTAGCCTGACGCCATGTCCCGCCTCGAGGTGCTGCCGTTCGACGAGAGCCACCTGCCCGACGCCGGCCGGCTGCTCGCCGCCCGGCACCGCCGGCACCGGCGGCCGAGCCGCACCTGCCCGTCCGCTTCGAGGACCCCGGGACCTGCGCGGACGCAGGTCGCCGCCGTGCTCGGCGCCGACGACGCCTCCGGCGCGGTGGCGGTGCGCGACGGGCGGGTGGTCGGCTACCTGCTCGGCGCCCCCAAGCCGAGCGCCGTCTGGGGCCGCAACGTCTGGGTGGAGTCCGCCGGGCTGGCCGTGGAGCAGGCCGAGGACGTCCGCGACCTCTACGCCGCGGCCGCGACCCGCTGGGCCGACGAGGGCCGCACCGCGCACTACGTGCTGGTGCCCGCGCACGACGAGGCGCTGGTGGACGCGTGGTTCCGGCTCGCCTTCGGGCACCAGCACACGCACGCCGTCCGCGACGTACCCGCGGGCCCCGCGCCGACCCCGCCCGCGCGTCCGGGTGCGCCGGGCCGCACGCGCCGACATCCCCGCCCTGGCCCGGCTGGACCTCGAGCTGCCCGCCCACCAGGCCCTCGCGCCGACGTTCTCCGCGGGCCGACCGGGACCTACGAGGAGGCGCTGGCCGAGTGGGAGGACGACTTCGACGACCCGGACTACACGACGTTCGTGGCCGAGCACGAGGGCCGGGTGGTCGGCTCGGCGGTGGGCTGCCGGCTGGAGCAAGTCCGGCAGCCACGCGGGACCGGCGCGGCCGGACGAGGCCGGGTTCCTGGGCTTCGCCGCGGTGCTGCCCGAGGCCCGCGGGCTCGGCGCCGGACGGGCGCTGGGCGAGACGGTCCTGGACTGGTCGCGGGAGGAGGGGCACGCCTGCGTGGTGACCGACTGGCGGGCCACGAACCTGCTCTCCTCGCGGGCCTGGCCGGCGCTCGGGTTCCGGCCGACGTACCTGCGGCTGCACCGGCTGCTCGGCTACTGACGTCCCGGATCGTGGGACGGCTGTCCAGCACCGCGTCCCCCGGTCCTAGGCTCGTCCCGTGCAGACCACGTGGACCTATTTCTTCGGCTACTCGCCCGGGGCATCCGAGCGGGACCGCCACTAGGTCGTCCCCGCACACCGACACCAACGCCCCTGGCCATCCGGCAGGGGCGTTTCGCGTGGAGCGCCCGGTCCGACCGGCGGCGCCAGGGGCACACACCCGAGAGGAACACCATGGTCATCGTCATGACACCCGAGGCCACCGCCGAGGACGTCGCCCGCATCGTCGAGAAGGTCGAGAGCGTCGGCGGGGAGGCGTTCGTCAGCAAGGGCGTCGTCCGCACGATCATCGGCCTGGTCGGCGACATCGACTCCTTCCACCACCTCAACCTGCGCAGCATGCCCGGCGTCGGGGACGTGCACCGGATCTCCGACCCCTACAAGCTGGTCAGCCGCCAGCACCACGCCGAGCGCAGCACGGTCTGGGTGCGCGGCGTGCCGATCGGCCCGGACACCTTCACGTTCATCGCCGGGCCCTGCGCGGTCGAGTCCCGGCGCGCAGACGCTCGAGGCCGCCGAGATGGCCAAGGCCGCCGGCGCGACGCTGATGCGCGGCGGCGCCTACAAGCCGCGCACCTCGCCGTACGCCTTCCAGGGGCTCGGCGTCGAGGGCCTGGAGATCCTCGTCCTCCGTCCGCGAGACGACCGGCCTGCCGGTCGTCACCGAGGTCGTCGACGCCCGCGACGTCGCGGTGGTCGCCGAGCACGCCGACATGCTCCAGGTCGGCACCCGCAACATGGCCAACTTCGGGCTGCTCCAGGCGGTCGGCGAGTCCGGCAAGCCGGTGCTGCTCAAGCGCGGCATGACCGCGACCATCGAGGAGTGGCTGATGGCCGCGGAGTACATCGCGCAGCGCGGCAACCTCGACGTGGTGCTGTGCGAGCGCGGCATCCGCACCTTCGAGCCGGCCACCCGCAACACCCTGGACATCTCCGCGGTGCCGGTCGTGCAGGCGACCAGCCACCTGCCGATCATCGTGGACCCCTCGCACGCGGCCGGCCGCAAGGACCTGGTCGTGCCGCTGTCCCGGGCCGCGATCGCGGTGGGCGCCGACGGCGTCATCGTCGACGTGCACCCGGACCCGGAGGCGGCGCTGTGCGACGGGCCGCAGGCGCTGCTCGGCGCGGACCTGCGGGCGCTCGCCCAGGCGGTGCGGCAGCTGCCGCCGGTCGTCGGCCGGGTGGACGCGAGCACGCTGGCCCGGACGCCGGTGGTGCCGCGCTGAGGCCGTCAGGCCCAGAGGCGGGGCCGGCCCTCGGCGGCCGTCAGGTCGCCGAACCGGTGCTTCTGCGCGGGCTTCTTGCCGTTCGACCTTGCCCTGGGTGACGTAGGGCAGGAAGACCTCGATGGCCACGCCGTCGCGGTGCTCGAGGGCGACCGCGACCGCGTCCCCGCCGGCACCGCCGACGTTGGTCACCACGGCGGCGGCGCGCAGCGACCCCGCCTCGGCCTCCAGCGCCTGCCAGCAGAGCTCGTGGACCTCGGCGACGTCCGCGACGCCCTTGCGGGCCGGCAGCTCGGGCTGGACCAGCCGGCTCTCGCCGGCCTCGTCGAGCGCCACCGCGAACGGGTAGAACTCGCCCGCCACCTCCAGCTGCTCCCGGCCGGTGCGCAGCCCGAGGTCGAGCAGGCCGTCGAGGTCGTCCTGGGCCTGGTCGCTGGTCTCGTCACGCCACGACGATCATCGGAGCACCTTCCTGCAGCACGGCCGCGGCCGTCTCGGCCTGGTCGCGGCTGACGTCGAGGTGGGTCACCATCCGCAGCGCCCGCGGGCCCGACCGCGGACACGAGCACGCCGTGCTCGCGCACGGCGGCCACCACCGCCGGGGCATCGGGTACGTCGACCACGACGATGTTCGTGTCCACCGTGGCGGGGTCCACGCCGCACGCCTCGGCGAGCAGCCGGGCGTTCGCGTGGTCGTCGGCGAGCCGCTCGACGTGGTGGTCGAGCGCGTGCAGGCCGGCCGCGGCGAGGATGCCGACCTGCCGCATCCCGCCGCCCAGCCGCTTGCGCCAGACCCGGGCCTCGTCGATCGCCGCCGCGGTGCCGACCACGAGCGAGCCGACCGGCGCGCCGAGGCCCTTGCTCAGGCAGACCGCGAGGACGTCGGCGCAGCGCGCCGTACTCGGCCAGCGGGGTGCCGGTCGCGACGTGCGCGTTCCAGATCCGGGCGCCGTCGAGGTGCACGCCGACCCCGCGGTCGTCGGCGAACCGGCGCAGCGCCTGCAGGTCCTCGATCGGGATGACCGCGCCGCCGCCGAAGTTGTGGGTGTTCTCCACCGAGATCGCCCGGGTGGGCACGAAGAACGGCCCCATGTCCGGGGCGAACATCGCCTCGATCTGCGCGCAGGTCGACCGGCCGGCCGACCCAGGTGCGCATGGTCAGGCCGGTGAAGGCGGCGTGCGCGCCGAGCTCGGCGCGGGCGATGTGCGCCGAGGACTCGCAGAGCACCTCCTCGCCGACCCCGACCAGCGCCCGGACGGCGAGCACGTTGGCCATCGACCCGGTCGGGGTGAACAGCGCCGCCTCCTTGCCGAACAGCCCGGCGACCCGCTCCTCGAGCGCGCGGACGGTCGGGTCCTCGCCGTACACGTCGTCGCCGACCTCGGCGGACGCCATCGCGGCGCGCATCGCGTCGGTCGGGCGGGTGACGGTGTCGCTGCGCAGGTCGATCATCGGCGCGCTCACGCGGTCGGGGACGTTGGTCGGCTGGACCTCGCGGAGCATCTCGGCGACCAGGAACGCCAGCTCCAGCGACTGCACCCGGTTCAGCCGCGGGTCGCACACCGACTCGTAGCGGTTGCCGAGGTCGCCCTCGAGCAGCGCCTCGCCCCCGCCGACGCACTCGGTGACGTCGTCGCCGGTGAGCTCGACGTGCACGCCGCCGGGCCAGGTGCCGAGCGCGCGGTGCACGTCGAAGAAGCCCTGCACCTCGTCGATCACGTCGTCGAAGCGGCGGGTCTTGTAGCCCGAGGACGCCTCGAAGGTGTTGCCGTGCATCGGGTCGCACACCCAGGCGACCTGGACGCCGGCGGCGGTGACCTTCTCGACCAGGTTCGGCAGGCGCGTCGCGGATCTTGCCCGCGCCCATCCGGGTGATGAAGGTGAGCCGGCCCGGCTCGTTGTCCGGGTTGAGCTTCTGCGGCCAGCGCGATCGCGTCGTCGGGGGTGGTGGTCGGGCCCGAGCTTCACGCCGATCGGGTTGCGGATGTGGCGAGAGCAGCTCGACGTGGGCGCCGTCGAGCTGGCGGGTCCGCTCGCCGATCCAGACGAAGTGGCTCGGACACGTCGTACGGCTGCTGGGTGCGCGAGTCGATCCGGGTCAGCGCGTGCTCGTACTCCAGGATCAGCGCCTCGTGGCTGGAGTGGAAGTCGACCCGGTGGAACTCGTCGGGGTCGGCGCCGATCGCCTGCATGAAGGTCAGCGCCCGGTCGATCTCCTGGGCCAGCTGCTCGTAGCGCCGGCCGACCGGCGAGGAGCGCACGAAGTCGGTGTTCCAGGTGTGCACCTGGCGCAGGTCGGCGTACCCGCCGGTGACGAACGCGCGCACGAGGTTCAGCGTCGAGGCCGAGGAGTGGTAGACGTCGACGCAGCCGCTGCGGGTCCGGGACCCGGGACTCGGGGGTGAAGTCGAAGCCGTTGACGGCGTCGCCGCGGTAGGCCGGCAGCGTCACGCCGTCGCGGGTCTCGAGGTCGGAGGACCGCGGCTTGGCGTACTGGCCGGCGATCCGGCCGAGCTTCACCACCGGCACGGACGCGGCGTAGGTCAGCACGACCGCCATCTGCAGCAGCACCCGCAGCTTGTTGCGGACGTTGTCGGCGGTGACGCCGTCGAAGGTCTCGGCGCAGTCGCCGCCCTGGAGCAGGAACGCCTCGCCGCGGGCGACGGCGGCCAGCTTGGTCTTGAGCTCGTCGCACTCCCCCGCGAAGACCAGCGGCGGGACGCCCCGCAGCTTGGCGACCGCGGCGTCGAGCGCCGCCGGGTCGGGCCAGCTCGGCTGCTGGGCGGCGCCGAGGGCGCGCAGCGCGGCGAGGTCGGGGACGGGCGAAGAAGTCACGGCCCCCAGCCTACGGCCCCGGGTAGGCTGCCCCGATGCCCGAGGTGACCGTGCGAGACGCCCGACCCGACGACGCCGCGGCGATCGCGCGGGTGTGGGCGGCCACCCTGCCGCTGCTGGTCCGCTCCGCGGCCCGGGTCCCGGCCGACATGGCCGAGGACGCCGCGCTCGGCCGGCGCCGCTGGGTGGGCCTGCTGGACGGCGTGGTGGTGGCCACCGCGACCGCGCGGCGGACCGGGGAGCGCGAGGTCTACCTGGCCGTGGAGGTGCACCCCGACAGCGGCAGCCGCGGGGTGGGCACCGCGCTGCTGCGGAGGCCGTCGGCGCCGTTCTCCGACGCGACGGACCTGGTCGCGGTCTGCGCCGACGACCCGATCTCGCTGGCCTTCTCGGTGCGCAACGGCTTCCTGCCCGAGGGCGAGCACCGGGTCTCCAGCGTGGTGCCGGCCACCGTCCCGCCCGCCGGACCGGCGCCCACCGGGTACACCCCGGTCACCCTCGACCAGCTGCCCGACCTCGACGGGCTGCTGGCCACCCACAACGCCGCGGCGCTGGACGACCCGAGCGGGCTCAGCCGGGTCTACACGCGGGACACCTTCCTGGCCGACTGGTGGCACAGCCCCGACAACGCCCCCGAGCTGTCCTACGCCCTGCTGGACGTCTCCGGCGTCGCCCCGGTGGTGGCGTCGTTCACCAGCACCCAGGTCGACCGCGCGCGGCGCCGGGCCTGGACGGCGATGACGGCCACCCACCCGGACCACCGCGGCCGCGGGCTGGCCCGGTGGGTCAAGCAGCGGTCCCTGAACGCGGTCGCGGCGGCCGGGGTGACCCTGGCCGCCACCGCCAACGACGACACCAACGCACCGATGGTGGCCGTCAACGCCGCGCTCGGCTACCAGCCCACCGCCCGCAGCATCCGGGTGCAGCGCCGGCTGCTGCACTGACCCGGCCGGGACGGCCACCGGACGTGCCGGGTGGTCAGCCGGTCAGCTCGTCCGGGTCGCGGAAGCCGGTCTTCTTCGCGCGGATGCCGCGGTTGGTGAACCAGGTCAGCGCCCAGAGCACGACGCCGAGCCCGAGCAGCGCCGCGGCGATCTTGTACTGCACCCAGTCCTCGGGGTCCCGGGCCCACGGGCCGACCAGGAACGCGCAGGCCACCGCGCCGAGCACCGGCAGCGCCGTCGGCGCCCGGAACGACGGGGTCGTCTCCGTGTCCTTGCGCAGGACCAGGCAGGCGACGTTGACGATGGTGAACACCACGAGCAGCAGCAGGCCCGTCGTACCGGCGAGCGCGCCGACCACCGAGCTCTCCGCGTCGAGGGTCACCACGGTGATCAGGCCGAGGGCCAGCACGGTGGTGAAGGCCACCGCCGCCCACGGGGTACGGCGGCCGGGGAGCACCTTGCTCAGCGACCGCGGCAGCACGTCCTGGCGGGCCATGCCGTAGATCAGCCGGCTGGCCATCAGCATGTTGATCAGCGCGGTGTTGGCGACCGCGAACACGGTGAGGAACGGGAACACCGAGCCCACCGGGAAGCCGGGCGCGCCGCGCTTGACGACCTCGATCAGGATGCCGGTCTCGCCGTCGAAGCTCTGGATGTCGCCGATCGGGATCACCATCACCACCGAGACCGCCACCAGCATGTAGGCGACCACCGCGATGCCGAGCGCGGTGAACATCGTGCGCGGGAAGATCCGCTCCGGCTCCTTGGTCTCCTCGACCATGTTCACCGAGTCCTCGAAGCCCACCATCGAGAAGAACGCGATCGTGGTGGCGACGGTGACGGCGGCGAACACGCCCGCGCTCGTTGGCGGAGTCGAAGACCACCAGCCGGCCGGGGTCGGCGCCCTTGGTGACCATCACGTAGAAGCCGATGCCGATCACGATCGCCAGCGCGGTGATCTCCACGAGCGTGAGGACGACGTTGAACTTCACGCTCTCCCCCACGCCGCGCAGGTTGATCGCGGCCAGCAGGAGCATGAACGCCAGCGCCACGACCAGCGTCGCGTCCGGCGAGGTGGGCACCCCGCCGAACGTCGCGTCCAGGCCGGCCAGCAGGTTCGCGGCGAGCAGGTTGGAGGAGGTCGAGGCACTCGTGATGCCGGAGCAGACCACGGTGAAGGCGACCAGGAAGGTGACGAAGTGCAGGCCGAACGCCTTGTGCGTGTAGAGCGCGGCACCGGCGGCGCTGGGGTACTTCGTGACCAGCTCGAGGTAGGAGAACGCGGTCAGCGCGGCCACCGCGAACGCGACGAGGAACGGCAGCCACGCCATGCCGCCGACCTCGCCGGCGATGTCACCGGTGACGGCGTAGACGCCCGCGCCCGAGGATGTCGCCGACGATGAACAGCAGCAGCAGCTTGGGGCCCAGGACCCGCTTGAGCTGCTGCGGAGGAACCTCGTCGGCGCGGTCGTGCACGGCGGAGTCGGTGCTCATGGCGGTGGCCTTCCGTGGGTCCGGCAGGTCGCCGGGACCGGGTCCCGGACGCGTAGTGCCACCTTCTTCCCCACGCGTCCCGTCCGCAACCGTCCGCGGTCGCCGTCAGCGGGTGGCCGAGCGCTCGCCCGTCAGGGGCGCCGGTGCAGCAGCAGCGGCAGCACGGCGGCCGCACCGGCGCGGCGCAGGACCGCGGAGGCCAGCGTCACCGGCCACAGCGAGGACGACGCGTCGACGACGAGCAGCACCACGCGTCCCGACACCGCGTCGGCGACCGGGCCCGCGTCGAGGTGGTCGCGCCAGAAGGCGGCCTCGTCGGCCGAGCTCAGCTCGCGCAGGTCGGGCGCGCTCGCGGGGCCGGCCAGCGTGGCCCGGTCGAGCCGGCCGACGGAGGCGAGGTGGTCGGCCACCGAGCCGGTCATCTGCGGCAGGCCGCAGGCGCTCAGGTCGACCACCAC
This sequence comes from uncultured Actinomycetota bacterium, assembly GCA_963811515.1. GTDB lineage: Bacteria > Actinomycetota > Actinomycetes > Propionibacteriales > Nocardioidaceae > Nocardioides_B. The sequence continues at coordinate 63,692 of CAWERI010000016.1, read as the reverse complement.
CTCGGGGCGGGACCGCCACACGCCGGCCCACTGCGACGAGCAGCCGGACGCAGGCGTCGGTGACGTCCGCGGGCGCCGGGGCGTCCCGGGCGAACAGCGCGGCGACGCTCTCGCGCCACTCCGGGGCGTCGGCGAAGACCAGCGAGCGGCCGACGTCGTGGGACTCCTCGGCCGGGATCCGCCCCCGGGCCCCGAACGCGCCCCCGGGCCACATCTTGCGGGGCTCCAGGAGGTGCACCTGGCCGCGGAGCAGGGCGGTGACCTTGCGGACCGTCTCCGCCGAGGCCTGCCCCGCGAGCGCGTCCGGCAGCCCGCCCCGGCACACCGAGCACCGGCCGCACGGCTCGGCGGCGGGGTCGTCGAGGGACTCCTGGAGCAGCTCCATCAGGCACCGCTCGCCGCGCACGTAGGCGCGCATGATGTCGGCCTCGCGGCGCCGTACCGCGACCACGCCGTCGTAGTGCTCGGCGTCGTAGGTCCACTCCGTGCCGGTGCCGACCCAGCCGCCCTCGACCCGGTCGACGACCCCGTCGACGGCGAGCTGCTTGAGCATCAGCTCGACCCGGCCGCGACGTACGCCGGTCTGCGCCTCCACGGCCGGCACGCTCAGCGGCTCGCCGGCCGAGCGGTCGAGCACGTCGAGCACCGCGCGGACCTGCTCGGGCACCGGGATCGTCGCGGTGGCGAAGTAGTCCCAGATGCCGGCGTCGGCGTCGGAGGGCAGCAGCACCGCGTGGGCGTGCTCGATCGCGCGCCCGGCACGGCCGACCTGCTGGTAGTAGGACACCGGCGACGGCGGGGCGCCGACGTGCACGACGAAGCCGAGGTCGGGCTTGTCGTAGCCCATCCCCAGCGCCGAGGTGGCGACCAGCGCCTTGAGCCGGTTGGCGCGCAGGGCGTCCTCGAGCTCGTGGCGACGGGAGGCGTCGAGCTGCCCGGTGTAGGCGGCGACCGGGAGCGTGTCGCCGTGCACCTCGCGGATCGCCGCGGCCAGCCGCTCGGCGTCCGCGACGGTCAGCGCGTAGACGATGCCGGAGCCCTCGAGGTGCGGCAGCTGGTCGACCACCCAGGCGTAGCGCTCCAGGGGCGAGAGCCGGTCGACCACGGACAGCTCGAGGCTGGCCCGCGCCAGCTGCCCGCGCAGCACCAGGGTCGCCTCGCCGAGCTGGTGGGCGACGTCCTCGGTCACCCGCTCGTTGGCGGTCGCCGTGGTGGCCAGCACCGGGGTGGCGGGGTTCAGCTTCTGCAGCACGTCGGAGACCCGGCGGTAGTCCGGCCGGAAGTCGTGCCCCCAGTCGGAGACGGCGTGCGCCTCGTCGATGACCAGCAGGCCGAGCCGCCCGGAGAGCCCGTCGAGGACGCGCCGGCCGAACCCGGGGTTGGCCAGCCGCTCCGGCGACACCAGCAGCACGTCGATCTCGCCGGCGCGCAGGCGCGGCCTCGATCGCCGACCACTCGTCGATGTTGGAGGAGTTCAGGGTCGCGGCGGTCAGCCCGGCCCGGGAGGCGGCGGCGACCTGGTCGCGCATCAGCGACAGCAGCGGGGAGACCACGAGGGTCGGGCCGGCGTCCTCGGAGCGGCGGACGGCCGTGGCGGCCCAGTAGACCGCGGACTTGCCCCAGCCGGTGGCCTGCACGACCAGGACCCGGGCGCCCTCCTCGCACAGGGCGCCGACCGCCGTCGCCTGGTCCTCGCGCAGCCGCGCGTCCGGGCCGGCCATCGCCGCGATCACCCGGTCGGCGGTCTCGGCGCGGGATCCGGTCAGCGGGGCCGTGGTCGACGTCATGCCCCCACCGTAGGGACCGCGTCCGACACCCGGCCCCCCGCGTCCACAGCCCGCCCGCCGACCCCGCGACTCTGCCGGGTCGAGTAGCCGGCCTTCGCGGCGAGGGACACCGCGCCGACCGGGTGCCACACGCTCTTGACCTCGAGGAACGCGCGGAGCCGCGTCGTACCCGGGGCCGCGGTGAAGTCCGGCTCCCGGCGCGGGGACAGCACCCGCTTGACGGTCCCGGCGGCCGACCGCTCCAGGTCGGCCCGCTCGGGGGCGGGCACCCCGGTGAGGTCCAGGCCGTTCACGTCGGCGTGCGAGGCCAGCCAGGGCATCAGCTCCTGCTGGCTCCCGGTGAGCAGGTTGACCACGCCGGCCGGCAGGTCGCTGGTCGCCAGCACCTCGCCGAGCGTGACCGCGACGCAGGGGTCGGCCTCGGAGGCGACCACGACCACGCTGTTGCCGGCCGCCACCACGGGCAGCACCACCGACACCAGCCCGAGCAGCGCGCTGCTCGTCGGCGCGGCCACCGCCACCACCCCGCTCGGCTCGACCGTCGAGTAGCTGAAGTACGGCGCCGAGACGGCGTTCACGCCCCCGAACACCGCCGACAGCTTGTCGGTCCAGCCGGCGTGGTGCACGACCCGGTCCACCGCGGCGTCGACCTCCTGCCGGGCCTCGGCGGGCGTCGCGCCGCGGGTGCCGACCAGCAGCTCGACCAGCTCGGTGCGGCGGGCCTCCAGCATCTCGGCGACGCGGTAGAGCACCTGGCCCCGGTTGTACGGTGTCGCAGCCGACCAGCGACCCAGGCCGGCGCGGGCCGCGACGACGGCGTCCCGGGCGTCCTTGCGTGATGCGAGCGCGGCGTTGGCCATCAGCGTCCCCTTGACGTCGTGCACCTGGTACGTGCGGCCCGACTCCGAGCGGGGGAAGGCCCCGCCGACGTAGAGCTTGTAGGTCTTGGTCACCCGCAGGCGTGCCATCAGAGGGTCCCCTCGTCGTCGGTGTCGAGATAGGCGGCCAGGCCGGACGGTCCGCCCTCGCGGCCGAACCCGGACTCGCCGTAGCCGCCGAAGGAGGCCGTCGGGTCGAAGCGGTTGAAGGTGTTGTCCCACACCACGCCGGCCCGCAGGCCGGCCGCCATGCCCATCGCGCGGGAGCCCTTCTCGGTCCAGACGCCGGCCGACAGGCCGTAGGGGGTGTTGTTGGCCTTGGCCAGCGCCTCCTCGGGCGTGCGGAAGGTGAGGGTGGTGAGGACCGGCCCGAAGATCTCCTCGCGGGCGACCCGCATGGAGGCGGTGGCGTCGGTGAAGATCGTCGGCGCCACGAACCAGCCACGGTCCGGGAGGACGCAGTCGCTGGTCCAGACGGTCGCGCCCTCGGCGCGCCCCACCTCGACCAGGCCGGTGACCTTGTCGTGCTGCAGGGCGGAGTTCAGCGCGCCGACGTCGGTGTTCTTGTCCAGCGGCTCCCCCACCCGCAGGGTGCTGACCCGCTCGGTGAGCCGGTCGAGGAACTCCTCGGCCACCGACTCCTGGACGATCAGCCGCGAGCCGGCGCAGCAGACCTGGCCCTGGTTGAAGAAGACGCCGTTCACGACGCCCTCGACCGCCTGGTCCAGGGCCGCGTCGGCGAACACGATGTTGGCGCCCTTGCCGCCCAGCTCGAGGGTGAGCCGGCGGCCGGTGCCGGCCAGCTCGCCCTGGATGCGCTTCCCGACGGCGGTCGAGCCGGTGAACGCCACCTTGTCCACGCCCGGGTGGCCGACCAGCGCCGAGCCCACGTCACCGGCGCCCGGCAGGATGTTCACGACGCCGGGCGGCAGGTCGGCGTCGGCGAGGATCTCGGCCAGCACCAGCGCGGTGAGCGGCGTGGTCTCGGCGGGCTTGAGCACCACGGTGTTGCCGGCCGCGAGGGCCGGGGCGATCTTCCACGCCGCCATCAGCAGCGGGAAGTTCCACGGGATCACCTGCCCGGCGACGCCGAGCGGACGGGGCGCCGGCCCGTGCCCCAGGTGGCCGAGCTTGTCGGCCCAGCCGGCGTGGTGGAAGAAGTGCTGGGCCGCGGTGGGCACGTCGAAGTCGCGGGTCTCCCGGATCGGCTTGCCGTTGTCCAGGGTCTCCAGCACGGCGAGCTCCCGGGCCCGCTCGGCGACGGACCGGGCGATGCGGAACAGGTACTTCCCGCGCTCGGCGCCGCCCATCCGCGACCAGACCCCGGTGTACGCCGCGCGGGCCGCGGCGACGGCCCGGTCGACGTCGGCCGCCGAGGCGGTGCTGACGCTGGCGAGCGTCTCGTGGGTGGCGGGGTTCACGGTCTCGAGGTCCGGCCCCTCCCCGTCGACGAAGGCGCCGTCGACGTACATCTGGTAGCGGGGGCGGAGCCGGGCGGTCCCGGCGGACTCGAGGGCGGGGGCGTAGCTGAGGTCGGGCGTCATCGGCAGGGTCTCCGGAAGGTCGGGCGGCACGGGAGGGAGGGGCTGGTCCGGCGGTCAGTCGACGCTGACGTAGGCCGGCCCGGAGTAGTGGCCGGACGCCTGGGTGCGGCGCTGCATGACCAGGTCGTTGACCACGCCCGAGGCGCCGAAGCGGAACCAGTGCGGGTCGAGCCAGCGCACGCCGGCCACCTCGTGGACCAGCACCAGGTAGCGCAGCGCGTCCTTGGTGGTGCGGATCCCGCCGGCCGGCTTGACGCCGCGCTGCACCCCGGTGAGCCGGTCGAAGTCCCGGACCGCCTGCAGCATCACCTGGGTCACCGGCAGCGTCGCGGCCGGGGCGATCTTGCCGGTGGAGGTCTTGATGAAGTCGGCGCCGGCCAGGAGGGCCAGCCAGGAGGCCTGCCGGACGTGGTCGTACGTCGCCAGCTCGCCGGTCTCGAGGATCACCTTCAGCCGTACGTCGCCGCAGACCGCCTTGACCGCGGCCACCTGCTCGAAGACGGTCTCGTAGTCACCGGCGAGGAACGCCCCGCGGTCGATGACCATGTCCACCTCGTCGACGCCGGCCTCGACCGCCAGCCGGGTGTCGGCCTCCTTGACGGCCGGGGTCGACCGGCCGGCGGGGAACGCGGTGGCCACGGCAGCCACGCGGACCCCGGTGCCGGCCAGCTCGTGCACCGCGGTGGCGGCCAGGTCGGGGTAGACGCAGACCGCGGCCACCGAGGGCGTCCCCGGCGTCTCGGGATCGGGCCGGACGGCCTTGCGGCACAGGGCGCGGACCTTGCCGCCGGTGTCGGAGCCCTCGAGGGTGGTGAGGTCGACCATCGACAGGGCCAGGTCGATCAGCTCGCGCTTGGTCTCCTTCTTGATGGACCGGGACGCGAGCTGGGCCGCCCGGGCCTCCAGTCCGACCGGGTCGACGCCCGGCAGCCCGTGCAGGAACGCACGGAGACCCGCGGTGCTGGTGCCGGAGACACCGAGGGTGTCCAGCACGGACGCCGACGGCGCGACGGTGGTGGGGGCGGTGCTCATGACGGTTCTCCTGGAAGAGGCGGCGGCTGCGACCGGGGGGTCGCAGCCGCCGGGTTGCTCGGGACGGCGGGGCCGTCACGAGTGGGGTCAGCCGATGTCCTTGCAGGTGTCCGCGTCACCCTCCTTGGACAGGAAGTCGCAGAACGCCGACACCTTGTCCTTGGTCACGAGCTGGCCCTGCAGGACGGTGTTGGGCTCGAAGGAGCCCTTGGACGCGACCTTCTCGCTGAGGGAGACGACCTTCTTGCCGAGCACGAAGGGCGACTCGGCGTTGGTGCTGTACATCGTGCCGTTCTCGATGGCCTTGAGCGCGTCGCCGATGCCGTCGTTGCCGACCACCTTGACCTTGCCGGCCAGGTTGCGGGCCTTGAGCGCCGCCACGACGCCGAGCGCCATCTCGTCGTTGGCGGCGTAGACGCCGTCGATGTCGGAGTTGCCCTGCAGCACGTTGGTCATCACGTCGAGCGCCTTGCCGCGGTCGAAGTCCGCGGCCTGCTTGGCGACCACGGTGATGTTCGGGTAGGCCTTGATGCCCTCGTTGAAGCCCTTGCTGCGGTCCTGGGCGACGTTGGTGCCGAGGATGCCCTGGATCTCCACGACCTTGCCCTTCTCGCCGATGGCCTCGGCGAGCGACTTCGCGGCTGCCTTGCCGGCGGCGATGGCGTCGTACCCGATGAAGCTGTCGACCTCGCCGCTGTCGGGCTGGCGGTCGAACGCGACGACCGGGACCTTGGCCGTGTTGGCGGCCTTGGTCATCGTGCCGCCGGTCTCGCTGCCGACCGGGTCGATGATCAGCACGTCGGGGCTCTTGGTGAGCGCCGTCGTGGTCTGGTTCAGGGCGTTCTGGTCGCTGTTGTTGGCGTTCTGCACGTCCAGCTTCATGCCCGCGTCCTGGGCCTGGGCCTTGGCGCCGTCGGCCACCGAGACGAAGAACGGGTTGTTCAGCGTGCTGATCACCAGGGTCGCGTCGACCTGGTCGGCGGAGGTGGCGCTGTCCCCGCGGCCGCAGCCGCCCAGGGTGGCCAGCACGGCCAGGGACGAGGCCAGGACGACGATCTTCTTCGGGATGGTGCTCACGACTTTCCTCCGGTGGGGGTGAGTGAATCGGCAGTGACGGTGCGCGGGGCCTCCGGACCGGGGCCCCGGGTGGAACGGACGATCCGGGCCAGCGCACGCACCCGGTCGGAGTTGCGGTCGAGGAAGATCGCGACCAGGATCACGAGCCCCTTGACGACCCCCTGCAGGAACGGCGAGACGTCGAGCAGGTTCAGGCCGTTGTCGATGACGCCGAGCAGCAGCGCACCGATCAGGGTCCCGGCGAGCGCACCGCGCCCGCCGGCCAGGCTGGTGCCGCCGATGATGACGGCGGCGATGGCGGCCAGCTCGAGACCCGTGCCGGCGGTGGGCTGCGCGGTGCCGAGGCGGGCGGCCAGGATGAAGCCGGCCGTCGAGGACAGCAGGCCGCTGATCACGAAGGCCAGGATCTTCACGCGGTGCACCTTGATGCCGGCCAGCCGTGCGGCGTCGGCGTTGTCGCCCACGGCGTACACGTAGCGGCCGTAGCGCGTCCGGGCCAGCACGAAGCCGAAGATCGCGAACGCGACGAGCATGATCCACACCGGCGTCGGCACCCCGAGGACCCGGGACTGGCCGATCGACAGGAACGCGTCGGAGCTGATCGAGACCGGGTTGCCCTGGCTGAGCTGCAGGGTGAGCCCGGCGAGCACCGACATCATCGCCAGCGTCGCGATGAACGACGGCATCCGCAGCTTGGTCACCAGCAGGCCGTTGACCAGGCCGGCGACGGCGCCCACCACCCAGCCGGCCAGCAGGCCGACCACGAGCGGCTGGTCCTGCAGCGTGAACGCGGTGACGACGCTGGAGAGCCCGAGCACCGCACCGACCGACAGGTCGATCTCGGCCAGGATGATCACGTAGGTCTGCCCGGCGGCGAGCAGCGCGGTGACCGACGCGGCGAGCAGCACGTTGAGCAGGTTGCTGCCGGTCAGGAACAGCGGCGTCGCGATGAACAGCACCACGCAGACGAACAACAGCATCCAGACGGCGCGGAGCTCCCGGCCGAGGGACGAGACGAGGGACTTCATGCGGCGCTCTCCAATGCGTGTTCGAGCAGCTTCTGTTGGGTGCGGTCCTCACCGGTGAGCTCGGCGACGACGCCGCCCTGGCGCATCACCAGCAGCCGGTCGGACATGGCGACCAGCTCGGGGAGGTCGGAGGAGACGAGGATGACGGCGACCCCCAGAGCCGCCTGCTCGTTGATGATCCGGTAGATCTCTGCCTTGGCCCCGACGTCGACGCCGCGGGTGGGCTCCTCCATCAGCAGCACCTTGGGACCGGTGAGCACCCAGCGGCCGAACAGCACCTTCTGCTGGTTGCCGCCGGACAGGGTGCCGACCTCGGCGCTGCCCGACGCGGTCCGGATCGCGAGGTCCGCGATCACCGACCCGGTCACCTCGCGCTCGCTGCCGCGCCGGACCAGGGGGCCGGTCACGAACCGGCCGAGGCTGGCCAGGGACAGGTTGTCGGAGACCGGCTGCTGGAGGCAGAGGCCCTCGGCCTGCCGGTCGGGCGGGATGTAGCCGATCCCGGCGGCGATGGCGTGCCCCGGGTCGGTGGGCCGGTACGGCGCCCCGTCGAGCGTCAGCCGCCCGGAGCCGGTGGCCTGCAGGCCGAACAGCGCCCGGAGCACGCTGCCCTTGCCGCAGCCGAACACACCGCCGATGCCGAGCACCTCGCCGGCCCGGACCTCGAGGTCGACGTCGTGGAAGTCGGCGCCCCCGAGACCCTCGCAGGTGAGGACGACCCGGTCGGTGGTGTGGGTCTCCTTGGGGTAGAAGTCCTCGATCGTGCGACCGACCATCGCCGAGACCACGTCGCGCTCGCTCAGCGAGGACGTCGGCGCCTCCAGGGCGACGGTGCCGTTGCGCAGCACGACCACGCGCTGCGAGAGCCGGAAGACCTCCTCGAGGCGGTGGCTGATGTAGACGATCGCCACCCCGGCGCTGCGGAGCTCCTCGATCTGCGCGAAGAGCCGCTCGCTCTCCTGCTCGTCGAGGGCGGCCGTCGGCTCGTCGAGGATCAGCAGCTTCATGTCGTGCGCCGCCGTCTTGGCGATCTCGAGCATCTGCATCTCGGCGACCGACAGCTGGTCCACCGGCGTGCGCGGGTCGACGTCGAGGCCGATGGCGTCGAGCATCACGCGGGCCCGCCGTACCATCTTGGCCTTGCTCACCACGAAGCGGCCGAACTCGGCGTGCTCGTCGAGGGTGAACAGGTTCTCGGCCACCGACAGGTGCGGGAAGATGTTGTGCCGGAACTCCTGGTAGATCACCTGGATGCCGCGGGCCATCGCGTCCTGGGGGGTGCCCAGCACGACCTCCTCGCCGTCGATGGTGATGTGCCCGCCGTCGGGCGGGTGGGCGCCCGAGACGATCCGGGTCAGCGTCGACTTGCCGGCGCCGTTCTCCCCGACCAGGGCCAGGACCTCGCCGGACTCGACCGCCAGGTCGACCCCGCCGAGCACCTCGGTCTCGCCGAAGCGCTTGTGGATGTCGTGCAGCTCGATGCGCATGCCGGCCTCCTAGTAGGCGACCCCGGCACGCAGGATGACGTTGGCGTACGGGGTGAACTCCCCCGACCGCACCGCCGCCCGGGCGTGCTGGGTCCGCTGCTTGAACTCGGTGTGGGCGATCAGCTCCACCTGGACGCCGAGGGGCTCGAGCCGACGCTCGATCTCGGCCAGCATCTCGGGACTGTGCTCGCGGATCTCCGCCGAGACGGTCGCTCCCTCGACGACGACCTCGGCGAGGACCACGTCGAGGAGCTCCAGGAAGCCCGGCAGGCCTTCCCGGACCGCGAGGTCGACGCGCTCGACGCCGGGCGGGATCGGCAGGCCCGCGTCGGTGACGACGAGCTCGTCGGTGTGGCCGGTCTCGCTGATCACCCGGGCGAGCTGGCCGTTGAGGGTGGCACCGTTCTTGCGCATCAGCTGGTGAGCTCCTTGTCCGGGGCCGGGTGACCGGCGTGGTCTGCGTGGTCGGCGTGGTGGTGGGTCAGGAAGTCCGCGACGGCGTCGGCGTGCGGCAGGCTGGCCGAGGCACCGCGCCTGGTGACGGCGAGCGCACCGGCCGCCATCGCCCGGGGCAGGGCGGTCGCGACGTCCAGCCCGCGGGCGAGCTCGGCGCCGAGGTAGCCCGCGAAGGCGTCACCGGCGGCCGTGGTGTCGACGGCCTGGACCGGGGTGGCCGCCACGTGCGTGGCCCCGTCGGCGTCGACGAGCACCAGCCCCTGGGCCGCGAGCGTCACGACGGCGTGCCGCACCCCGCGGTCGACGAACCAGCGGCCGGCGGCCTCGGCGCTCGCGACGTCGACCACGTCGATGCCGGTGAGCAGCCGCGCCTCGGTCTCGTTCGGGGTGACGACGTCCACCGAGGCCCACAGCACCTCGTCGATCGGCGCCGCCGGGGCCGGGTCCAGGACCACGACGAGCCCCGCGGCGCGGGCGCTGCGGATGGCATGGGCGGTGACGTCCAGCGGGGTCTCGAGCTGGGTGAGCAGCACCGACGCACGCCCGTTGTCCGTCTCGAGCGCGGCGTCGATGTCGGCCACCGACAGGTGCCGGTTCGCCAGCGGCACCATCACGATGTCGTTCTCGCCCGAGGCGTCCACGCGGATGTGCGCCACGCCCGTCGGGCCGTCCACGACCCGCACGGCGGACACGTCCACGCCGTACCCGGTCAGCGCCCCCAGGGTGAGCTGCTGGAACAGGTCGGTGCCGACGCAGCCCACCATCCGGGTGTCGGCCCCGGCCAGCGCGCTGGCCACGGCCTGGTTGGCGCCCTTGCCGCCGAGGACCAGCGTGGCGTCGTCGCCCAGCACGGTCTCACCGGGGCTGGGCAGCCGCTGGGAGAAGGAGGTCACGTCGGCGGTGATGCTGCCGATCACCAGGACGCCTCCCGAGGGAGGAGGAGGGGTGCTCATGCGGGTGCGTCACCTTTCGGGGTGGGCGTACGGGCGGGCGGGGCGGTGGAGCTGCGGACGAGGAGCTCGACGGGCATCACCATGCGCTGGGCGGCGAGCGGCTCGGTCGCGGCCAGCCGGTCCACGAGCAACCGCCCGGCGAGCTCGCCCTGCTCGGCGTCGGGCCGCGCCACGACGGTCAGCGGCGGGTCCAGGAGCGCCGCGAGCGGCAGGTCGTCGAAGCCGACCACGGAGACGTCGGCGGGGATGGACACCCGGAGCTCGCGCAGCGCCTTGAGCGCCCCCATGGTCATCAGGTTGTTGGCGACCAGCAGGGCCGTCGGCCGGTCGGCGGAGGCCCAGATGTCCTGCACCGCGCGGTAGCCGCCGCTCTCGCGGAAGTCGCTGATCACCAGCACGCACTCGTCGAGGGAGATGCCGTGCCCGGTGACCGCGGCGAGGAAGGCCTCGTGCCGGGCGCGGCCCGGGGTGGAGCTCAGCGGCCCGCTGATCATCGCGATCCGCCGGTGGCCGAGCCCGACGAGGTGGTCGACGGCCTGCCGGACGCCGGCGGCGTTGTCGACCAGCACCCGGTCCAGGTCCGGGCCGGAGGTGATCTCACGGTCGACGAACACGACCGGGATCCCGGAGGCGGCCAGCGCCAGCGGGACGCGGTCCAGCTCGAAGAGCGGCGCCATGATCAGGCCGTCGGTGCGCAGCGTGAGGTCGGCGACCAGGGCCTCCTCGCGCAGCGGGTCCTCGTCGGTGTTGCCGAGGATCACCTGCAGCCCGTGCGGGCGTACGGCGCTCTCGATCCCCTTGACCAGGGCGGCGAAGAACGGGTTGGTGATGTCCGGGACGATCACGCCGATGGAGTGGTGCCGGCCCGACTTGAGGCTGCGGGCGACCTGGCTCGGGTGGTACCCGAGGGCCGCGATCGCGTCCCGCACGGCCTCGGCGCTGCGGATGTTCTGGCCGGCGAGGAAGCGCGACACGGACGCGGTCGAGACACCCGCCGCGCGGGCCACGTCCTGGATGTTCGTCACGCCGACTCCTTGCTGTAATCGATTACACTGAAATCGATAACAGTGAAGGTAGTCACACCCCCTGTGACTGTCAACACCCTCCCCGCCCACCCGGCGCGTCTGGCGACGAAACGCCCGCCCACCCGGCGACTCTGGCGGTGAAACGACCGCCCACCCGGCGACTTTGGCGCAGCCAACACCCCGACCCGGCGCGTACGGCGGGACTCAGCCGCCAGACGCGCCGGGTCAGCCGCATCCCGACCGCCAGACGCGCCGGGTCAGCGGATCAGGAGGACGGGGCCTCTGACGGCGGCGGCGGCTTGTAGAGCTCCTGGACGGCCGCGTCGATGTCTCCCCCGGCGACCTCGACGGGCTCCATGTACAACCGGGCTTCCGCGAGCAGGCCGTCGCGGGCCAGCAGGATGATCACACCCCGCATCTCGAACGGCGAGCCGTCCCGGTGCCGTCCGCGCCAGATCCACTCGCCCCACTCGGTGTCCCCGTCCACCAGGGCGGCGACGATCTCACAGCTGAAGTCCGGCACGCCCTCGAACACCGACGACCAGTTCGCGAGCACCTGGGCCCGCCCGGTGAAGGCGCGACCCGGATGGAGCGGCTGGTCGCTGCGGTAGTCCTCGGCGAACAACGCCGCCATCGCGGCGGCGTCGTGCGAGTTCGCCGCGTCCCGGAGCCGCTCGAGCAGGCTGCTCATGGCACCAGAACGTAGTCCTCGTCCCGGGCGCGGGTCAGCCCCTTCCGCGAGCGGTCTACGCCAGAGTCGCCGGGTCGCCGGGTCGGCGGGCCTCCGCCGCCAGAGTCGCCGGGTCGGCGGGTCGTCCGCCGCCAGAGTCGCCGGGTCGGCGGGTCGCCCGCCGCCAGACGCGCCGGGTCGGCGGGTCGTCCGCCGCCAGAGTCGCCGGGTCAGCCGAAGAAGACCTCGGCCTCGGCGTACTGCTCGGGCTTGACCAGCTTGAGCTCCCCGGTGCCCTCGGCGAGCGGCACCCGGACGATGTCGGTGCCGCGCAGCGCCACCATCGTGCCGTAGTCCTGCTCGGCGACGGCGGTGACGGCCTGCAGGCCGAACCGGGTCGCCAGCCAGCGGTCGAACGCGGTCGGCGTGCCGCCGCGCTGCACGTGCCCGAGCACCACGGCCCGGGCCTCCTTGCCGGTGCGGTCCTCGATCTCCTTGGCGAGCCGGTCGCCGATGCCGCCGAGACGCACGTGCCCGAACGCGTCCTTCTCGCCGCTGACCAGCGTCATGTCGCCGCCCTCGACGGGCATCGCACCCTCGGAGACCACGATGATCGGCGAGTAGTGCGACTCGAACCGCTTCTCGACGAAGCCGCAGACCTTCTCGATGTCGAAGGGCTGCTCGGGGATCAGCACCACGTTGGCGCCGCCGGCGATGCCCGCGTGCAGCGCGATCCAGCCGGCGTGCCGGCCCATCACCTCGACGACCAGCACCCGGTGGTGGGACTCGGCGGTGGTGTGCAGCCGGTCGATCGCCTCCATGGCGATGTTCACCGCGGTGTCGAACCCGAAGGTGAAGTCGGTCCCGGACAGGTCGTTGTCGATGGTCTTCGGGACGCCGACGACGTTGACGCCGAGGTCGGCGAGCTTGGTGGCCACGCCGAGGGTGTCCTCGCCGCCGATCGCGATCAGCGCGTCGACGCCGTTGGCGGCGAGGTTCTGCTTGATCTTCTCGACGCCGTCCTCGATCTTGAACGGGTTCGTCCGCGAGGACTTCAGGATCGTGCCGCCGCGGGGCAGGATCCCGCGGACCTGGTCGACGCCGAGCGGGGTGGTCTTGTTCTCCAGCGGCCCGCGCCAGCCGTCGAGGAACCCGACGAACTCGAAGCCGTACTCGCCGACGCCCTTGCGGACCACCGCTCGGATCACGGCGTTCAGTCCGGGGCAGTCGCCTCCGCCGGTCAGCACTCCCACGCGCATGTGTGGCCTCTCAGGTCCGGGACCGCGCACCTCGTGTGACGGTCGCCATCGACCCTAGCGACCCGTCGCGGCCAGCAGGAGGCGCTCGTTCGATCGTTCCACATGACGGGCGACCTAGGGTGTCGCCCATGACGTTCTCCCCCGTTGCGACCGGCCCCTCCCGCGGGAGGTCGGCATGAGCGTGCTCGCGATCGACGCCGGGACGACCGGGGTCACCGCGGTCGTCGTCACCCCCGAGGGCACGATCGCCGCCAAGGGCTACCAGGAGTTCGCCCAGCACTTCCCCCGACCGGGCTGGGTCGAGCACTCCCCCGAGGAGATCTGGCAGGCGACGCTGGAGGCGACCCGGGACGCGCTCAAGGCGTACGACGGCCAGGTGACCGCCGTCGGCATCACCAACCAGCGCGAGACCGTGCTGCTCTGGGACCGCGAGACGCTGGGGTCCCCGCGCCGCGCGATCGTCTGGCAGGACCGTCGTACGGCGGCCATCTGCACGCGGCTGCGCGAGGAGGGGCACGAGCCGCGGGTGGCGCAGCTGACCGGCCTGCGGCTGGACCCGTACTTCTCCGGCACCAAGCTGGTGTGGCTGCAGGAGAACGAGCCGAACACCTGGGCGCTGGTCGAGGACGGCCGCTACGCCATCGGCACGGTCGACTCCTACCTGATCACCCGGATGACCCGCGGCACCTGGCACGTCACCGACGTCTCCAACGCCTCGCGCACGCTGCTCTACGACCTGGAGAAGGGCGACTGGAGCGACGAGCTGTGCGCGCTGTTCGGCGTCCCGCGCGACGCGCTGCCCGACGTGGTGCCGTCCTGGGGCGAGATCGCCACCACCGACCCGCGCTCGTTCCTCGGCCTGGAGGTGCCGATCGCGGGGATCGCCGGGGACCAGCAGTCGGCGCTGTTCGGGCAGACCTGCTTCGACGTCGGCGACTCCAAGTGCACCTACGGGACCGGCTCGTTCATCCTCACCAACACCGGCGGCGAGGTGGTCCGCTCGGAGGCCGGCCTGCTGTCCACGGCGGCGTGGAAGTCCCCCGTCGGGCGAGCTGACCTACGCCCTCGAGGGCGCGATCTTCGTGACCGGCGCGGCGGTGCAGTGGCTGCGCGACGGGATCCAGATCGTCGGGTCCGCGGCGGAGACCGCGGCCATCGCCTCGACCGTCGACGACTCCGAGGGCGTCGTGTTCGTGCCGGCGCTGACCGGGCTCGGCGCCCCCGACTGGGACCCGCACGCCCGCGGCCTGATCATCGGCATCACCCGGGGTACGACGCGCGCGCACCTGGTCCGGGCGACCCTGGAGGCGATCACCTTCGAGGTCCGCGACGTCGTGGACACCCTGCCGTCGCGGACCGCCCTGACCTCGCTGACCGTCGACGGCGGGGCGAGCGCCAACGACCTGCTCTGCCAGCTCCAGGCCGACCTGCTCGGCGTACCCGTCGAGCGGCCGCGGATCGTGGAGACCACCGCCCTGGGCGCCGCGTTCCTGGCCGGTCTCGGCACCGGGGTCTGGGAGACGATGGACGACCTGCGCGAGACCTGGCAGCTGGACCGTCGCTTCGAGCCGGGCGGCGACCGGGCCCGGACCGACGCGGCGCACGCCCGGTGGCGCACCGCCGTGGAGCGCGCCAAGGGCTGGGCCGACTAGAGCCGGTCGAGCTCCTTCTGCGCGGCCTCGAGGGCGAGCTGCGCCTCGGCGTACCTCTCCTCGGAGCGGTCCTTCTTCTCGTCCGCGGCCACCGCCTCCTCGTCGAGCGTCTCCAGCTCGTGCTCGAGCTCGGCGACCCGGCCGCGGGCCTCCTCCAGCTCCTCGGCGGCCTGCAGGGTGCGGGCCTCGACCTTGCTGACCCGCTTGCGCGCCTTGCGGACCCGGCGCTGGGCCTCGTCCGCCTCGGCCCGGGCCCGGTCGACGACCTCCTGCGCCGCGGCCCGGTCGGCCTCGCGCTGCCGGGCCTTCTCGTCGGGCCCCTCCTCCAGGTCGGGTACGACGGAGAGCTCGGGCCGTCGCGGTGCCGGACGGCTGCGTGGCCGTGCGGTGAGCCCGATCGCCGCGGGCACCGCCACCGCGTCGGCCACGTCCAGGTCGCCCACCCCGGTCGCGGCCAGCACCGTCACCAGCAGGCCGCTGCGCACGGCCGCCGCGGCGTCCTCGTCGACCATCGCGGCGTGCACCGTGCCCTGCACCTGGTCGGCGACCGACTCCGTCAGCCGCTGGCCGAGCTCCCGGGCCAGCTCGCGTCCCTGCTGGGTGACCGCCGTGGTCAGCTGGCGGCGCTGCCGGGTCAGCTCCCGCAGCGCGTCCCCGTCGAGGTCGGCCTGGGCCTGCCGCAGCGAGGCGCCGAGGTCCAGCACCTGCGCCATCTGCTCGCCCTGGTGCCGCATCATCATGTTCACCACCCAGGCGGCCAGCGACGGCTTGCGCAGCTCGCCGACCCGCTTGGCCAGCTCGGCGTCACCGTCGGCCTTGGTCTGCTTGGCCCACTGGTTGCGCGTGCCGGTGAAGTCAGCCGGCGGGAGCGCGTAGAGCTCCTCGGCGATGCTCAGCAACGGGTCCGTGGCCACCCGACGAGGATAGGGCTCGGCGGGCGAGGAAGGGCGCTTCGATGCACCGCCAGGACAGCTCGGCCAGCACGAGGGACGCCGGCACCAGGACCAGCGTCTCCACCGGCCAGGTGACGCCGAGGACGTCGAAGACCGCGAGCATCGGGTGGTGCCACAGGTACACGCCGTACGACCGCCGGCCGAGCCAGACCAGGCCCCGGCCGCACAGCCAGGGCGCGGCGGCGCCGGACACCACGGCGGCGATCGTGAGCGCCGTGCCGGCGGCCGCGACCGTGAGGCCGACGGTCATCAGGGACTCGGACCGGTCGAGGGCGAGCAGGCCGACCACCGCCATCCCCACGACGGCGGCAGCCCCCGGGGCCGGCAGCCGGTGCCGCCGCAGCAGGACCGCCAGCAGGCACCCCGCCAGGATGCCGTCGACGCGGGTGTCGGTGCCGAACAGGACACGGTCCGCGCCCGCCCCGCCGTCCCAGAGCAGGCAGCGCAGCACGAGGGAGGTCGTGCACCCGGCGACCAGCAGGGCGACCAGGAGGGTGCGGCGGCGCCACAGCAGCAGCACCAGCAGCGGCCAGAGCAGGTAGAACTGCTCCTCCATCGCCAGCGTCCACGTGTGGCGCAGCATCCCACCACCCAGCGTGGGCGGCAGGTAGGTCAGCAGGTTCGTGCCGAAGCACAGGGCGGCGACGGCCTCGCGCCCGGTCACCCAGGGAGCCCCGGTCAGCACGGTGAACAGACCGGTGACGGCGACGACCGCCACCAACGCCGGCAGCAGGCGCCGGGCCCGGCGCCGGTAGAACGCGCCGAGCCGCAGTCCCCCGGTGGCCTCGACCTCCTCGGCGAGCAGGGTGGCGATCAGGTAGCCCGACAGGGTGAAGAAGACCACCACGCCGACCTGGCTCGCGCCGGCCAGCCACGGCACACCGGCATGGCTGAGGACCACCAGGGCCACGGCGATGCCGCGGACCCCGTCCAGCGCGGGCCGACGTCCTGGACGTCGGCGATCCCCCGTGTCCCCCACCGGCGCAGGATAGACAGGGCGCCGCCGGGCGCGAAGCGTTTTCGCCCGAGGACGCTGCGGCTACGCCTCGTCGTCGAGGCCCTGCTCGATGGCGTAGCGGACGAGCTGCACCCGGTTGTGCAGCTGCAGCTTGCGCAGCGTGTTCTGCACGTGGTTCTGCACGGTGCGGTGGGACAGGAACAGCCGCTCGGCGATCTGCTTGTACCCCAGGCCCTTGGCGACCAGCCGGAGCACCTCGGTCTCCCGCTCGGTGAGCCGCGGGGTGTCCGGGTCCGCGGAGGCCGCGGGGGCGTCGGAGAGCCGGCGGTACTCCCCCAGCACCAGCCCGGCCAGCCCGGGGGTGAACACCGTGTCGCCCTCGGCGACCCGGCCGACCGCGGCCACCAGCTCGGCGCGCGAGGCGGACTTCACCAGGTAGCCGGTCGCGCCGGCCTTCACCGCCTCCAGCACGTCCTCCTGCTCACCGGACGCCGACAGGATCAGCACCCGGACGGTGGGGTCGTCCCGGACCAGCCGGGCGGTCACCTCGACGCCGGTCGGGGCCGGGATCTGCAGGTCGAGCACCACCACCCGCGGGCGTACGGCGGCCGCGCGGGCCAGCGCCTCGGTGCCGGTGGACGCCGTGGCCACCACGTCGAACCCGGCCTCGGTCAGGTCGCGGGCCACGCCCTCGCGCCACATCGGGTGGTCGTCGACGACCATCACGGTGATCTGGTCGTTCTCGCTCACGGCACCCGTCCCCGTCCTGACGCCCCCTGCGGGCGGATCGCGTCGAAGGCTACCCAGGTCACGCCGGCCGGACGTACCGTCCGCGCCGGTGCACCAGCGGCTCGGTGTCCGGCCCGATCTCGACGTGCTCGACGACCCCCTGCAGCAGCAGGGACCAGCCGACCTCGGCGGGGTCGGCCTCGAGCCGGATCCCGGCCCAGCCGGCGACCCCGTCGAGCACCGGGCCCCACTCGGTGTCGTGCCAGGTCCCCAGCCGGAACGCGCCGCCGGGGGCCGGTGCGACGCCGGCGAACACGTCGGCGAGGTCGCGGTGCTCCCACCCGAGCAGCTGCACGACCGCCGTACCGGTGTCCTCCACGGCGGCGGCCAGCTCCGAGACGGGGTCGACCAGACCGAGCACGTGGGCGGGGTCGCCGTGGGCGACCAGCACCGAGGACATCGTCAGCCCGGCCCGGTCGGGCCCGGCGCCGGTGGTCCACAAGCGTGACCGCCCCGCCGAGCCGGCCGCGCAGCCGCCGGACGGGGTCGCGCTCGGGCTCGGGATCGGCGAACGGGTGCTCGGAGTGGATGGTCACGAGGGGGAGGCTAGACCGGGGACGGGCGGGTCCACGACCGCGCCCGGCACCGCCGGTCCCGGCAATCCTAAATTTGCCGTCCATACCAAGCGAAAGATTCAACTTCCTCCGGCTTGTGACCGATACTTCTTGCAGACAGGAGGTGGGGACCATGGGATCGCTGGAGAGCATCGCGTATCTGCGAGCGTGCACCGAGGCTGACGACGCCTTCGTGTACGACGTCTTCTGCACGACCTGGGAGAGCGAGGTCGCCGCGCTCCCCAACCAGAACCTCGCCCAGCACGTCCTGCGCATCCAGCACATCTCGCAGGAGCGTCGCTTCGCCGGCCGCTTCCCCGACCACCAGCGCTACGTCGTGATGGAGGGCGACCAGCCCGCCGGCCGACTGTACGTCGACGAGACCGGCCCGGTGCTGCAGGTCATCGACCTCACCCTGATGCCGCAGCTTCCGCGACCGCGGCATCGGCACCCGGATCTTCGGGGACCTGTTCGCGCACGCCGAGCGCCACGGCCTGACCGTCCGGCTGCGCGTGGAGCGGCGCAACGAGCGCGCCACGATGCTCTACACCGCCCTCGGGCTTCGAGCTCGTCTCGATGGACGACCTCGACAACTTCTTCGAGTGGGTGCCCGCGACGGCGCTGACCAAGGAGGACCAGGCCGGCCTCGTCAAGGAGGACCCGAGCCTGCTCACCAAGGAGGACGCGGTCGCCCGCGTCCACGACGGCTCGCGGGCCTGACTAGACCGGGAGCTCCAGCTCCCACTCGGTGCCCTGCCCCGCCGCGGTCGTGAGCCGCGCCGTCGCCGCCCAGGTCGCGCCATCCGGCCGCGGATCGACCCGGCCACCCCCAGCCGCCCCTCCGCGCGCGCCTCCTCGAGCCGGCCGGCCGCGATGCCCGGCCCCTCGTCGCGGACCGTCACCACCACCCGGTCGCCGAGCTCCTCGACCAGCACCCAGGCCGGCGCGTCCGTCCCGACGTGGGTGCGGACGTTGTCCAGGCAGGCGCGTACGACGGCCACCAGCTCGTCGACGGCGGCCGCCGCGAGCAGCACGGCATGGGCCGGCGCGGAGACCGTCACGGTGCGGGACTGCAGCCGGTTCAGCGCCTCGACGAGGTCGGCCCGACCGGACGCCGTGGCCGCCGTCGCGGCGGCGTTGCCCTGCACGAGGGCGCGCAGCGCGGACTCCTGCTCCCCGGCGAGGCGTCCGAGCTCGGCGGCCTCGCCGCCCAGCTCGGTGCCGCGCCGCTGGACCAGGGTGAGCACCTGCAGCACGCCGTCGTGCACGGCCCGCGCCAGCCGGGCCCGCTCGGCCATCGCGGCCGCGATCCGCTCGGCCTCGGCGCGCGCCTCGGTGGCCTCCCCGATCAGCGAGGTGCTGTAGCCCACCACGCCGGCGGCGAGCAGGAGCAGGAAGATGTTGCCCCAGGTCGTGCCCGTGGGGTCGGTGCGCACCGAGAGGTCGAGCGACCGACATCAGCACCGGCGGCGGCCAGGCCGCCGGGCCAGCCGCGCGCCACCGCCCAGGCGAGGACGGCGGCCATCACCCAGAAGGACGGCATCGTCGAGGCGTGCCGCTCGAGCATCGCCTCGCACTGCACGTAGGGCGTGGACAGCAGGGTGGCCGCGGCGACGGCGAAGTCCGCGACGAGCAGCGGCAGGCCGCGACGCCGCGGGGCGTCGTACGCCCAGGACGCGAAGCCGGTCCAGACGACGATGACGCCGACCACGACCCAGCCGGCGACCGGGTGCTCGAACTCCCGCCAGCGGGCGGCGTTGAGGGCCACGGCGTAGACCGCGACCAGCACCCGCAGCACCGCCAGCGCCCGGAACAGGGTCGTGTCCACCTGCTCGGCGACCGGGTCCAGCAGCCCGGTCCGCGCCCGTCGCGCCATCCTCAGGAGGCTTTGAGCCCGGTCGTCCCGGAGTCGCCGGCGGACGTCGTCGGCGCCCTCGCCGGCCGGCTTCCTCGACTCCTTGTCGAGGGCCTTGGCGCGGGTGGCGTACATGTCGACGTACTCCTGGCCGGAGAGCCGCATGATCTCGTACATGATCTCGTCGGTGATCGAGCGCAGGATGAACCGGTCGTTCTCCAGGCCCTCGTAGCGGGAGAAGTCCAGCGGCTTGCCGAAGCGCACGATCGGCCGGGTCACGGCGCCGAACTTCTTGCCGGGCGGGGCCACCACGTCGGTGCCGACGACGGCGATCGGGATCACCGGCACCTTGGTCTCCAGGGCCAGCCGGGCCACGCCGGTCTTGCCGCGGTAGAGCCGGCCGTCGTGCGACCGGGTGCCCTCGGGGTAGATGCCGAACAGGCCGCCCTCGCCGAGGATCCGGTTGGCCGCCGACAGCGCGCCCTCGGCCGCGGTCGCCCCGGACCGGTCGATCGGGACCTGGCCGGCGCCGGAGAAGAACTTCTTCTGGAACCAGCCCTTGATGCCCGGGGAGGTGAAGTACTCCGCCTTGGCGACGAAGGTGACCCGCCGCGGCAGGGTCAGCGGCATGAACATCCAGTCGACGTAGGACAGGTGGTTGCTCGCCAGGATCGCCGGGCCCTCGGACGGGACGTTCTCGGCGCCCTCGGTCTGCGGCCGGAAGACCAGCTTGAGCAGCGGGCCCAGCAGCACCCACTTGAGCAACCAGTAGAACAACGCCGGACCTCCTCCGTGCTCGTCCTGGGACCCGTCACCCGTCGTGCCGGTCCAACCGTGCGAAACCCTAGCCCTCGCTACCGCCCCCGTGACACGATGCGTACGTCGGTCGGGCCGGTCGAGACACGTCCCGGTCCCGCGCTCATTCAACACCACGCAGGCGCCCGCCGCGCACGTCCGAGGAGCCTTCGTGTCCATCGCCCCCGCCGCGGAGCCGTACTACGCCGACGCCACTCCGAACGCGTACGACGGCCAGCGGGTCGGCGTGCTGCTGATCCAGGGTTTCACCGGCTCGCCGGCCTCGATGGTCCCCTGGGGACGTGCCCTGGCGGCGACGGGTCTCGGGGTCGCCGTACCCCGGCTCCCCGGGCACGGGACCACCTGGCAGGAGCTCAACCGGACCCGCTGGGCCGACTGGTACGGCGAGGTCGACCGGTCCTTCGAGAAGCTGCGCGCCAACTGCGACCAGGTGGTCGTCGGCGGTCTGTCGATGGGCGGCGCCCTGGCGCTGCGGCTGGCCGCCGACCGGGGCCGCGAGGTGGCCGGGATCGTGCTGGTGAACCCGGCGGTCAGCACCGAGCGCAAGGACGTGCTCGCGCTGCCGGTGCTCAAGCACGTGGTGCCGGCGTTCCCCGGCATCGCCAACGACATCAAGAAGCCCGGCGTCGAGGAGCTCGGCTACACCAAGACGCCGCTGCGGGCCGCGCACTCGATGATGACCGGCTGGAAGTCGCTGCGCGAGGACCTCCCGAAGGTCACCCAGCCGCTGCTGATGTTCCTGTCCACCGAGGACCACGTGGCCGACGCGTCCTCGGCGCGGGTGATCCGTGGCGCCGTCTCGTCTCGCGATCTGGTCGAGCGCATGCTGGAGAACAGCTACCACGTGGCTACGCTCGACAACGACGCCCCGATCATCTTCGAGGAGTCAGCCCAGTTCATCCGACGAGTGACCGGACCATGACCTCAGCCGACGACAGCCGCGACGAGCCCACCCCGGGCACGCCGGACGGGAAGCGACCTCCCGTTCGACGAGGACGCCGCCTGGCGCGCCATCGTCGAGAACTACGGCTCGCGTCCCGAGCTCGGCCCGTCCGCCGGAGCCCGCGCCCGCCGGTGGCCCCGCCGCGCCCGACCCGGCTCCCCCGGCCCGGTCCTCGCTGTTCGACCGCACCTACCTCGACGCGCAGGCCGCCGAGAACGACCGGGCCGAGGCCGCCTGGTCCGACGAGGGCCACTTCGTCCCGCCGGAGCCGCCGCCGGTGCCCGGCACCACGCCCGCCCGCCGGCTCGCCTGGATCGGCCTGTTCGGCGCCCCGGCTGCTGATGCTGCTCGCCGTGGTCGCCCGGCTGACCTTCCCGACCTGGCTCTCGATGGGCCTGGTCGCCGCGTTCGTCGGCGGCTTCGTGTTCCTGGTCGCCACCATGGACCGCCCCGGCGGCGACGGCTGGGGCGGGGACGACGGCGCGGTCGTCTGACCCCGGCCGGCCGGGCCCCCGGCTGGTCGAGCCCGTCGCGACCACTCCTAGGCTGGCCGCGCCCACCCACCGTCCGGTCCCGCACCGTCGAGACCACCCCGACCCGTAGGAGTCACCCGTGCACGTGAGCGAGACCGTCGAGATCTCCGGTCACCTGATCGACACCGGCATCCTGTCGCGGGTGCTCGACGACATCCGTGAGTACGGCGGCGACTGGGTGATCGACCGGTTCGACGTCGGCCACGAGGCCGCCGACCTGTCCAGCGCCCGGATCACGATCTCCTCCGAGGACGACGAGGACCTGCAGCGGCTGCTGATGCGGCTGCAGACCCGCGGCGTGAACCAGGTCGACCCGGGCCAGGCCGAGACCGCCCCCTGCGAGCAGGACGGCGTCTTCCCGGACCACTTCTACTCCACGACCAACCTCGCCACCCGGGTGCGCCTGGAGGGCCACTGGGTGCCGGTCCAGAACCCCGAGATGGACTGCGGGCTGATCGCCGAGGGCACCGGCGACGCGCTCCGCGTGTTCACGCTGCCGATGGCCGACGTGAAGGCCGGCATGCAGGTCGTCGTCGGCGCCTCCGGCATCCGGGTCGACGTCCCGGCGCTGACCAGGGCCGAGGGCTCGTTCGGCTTCATGGAGTCCGACGTCTCCAGCGAGAAGCCGCAGGCGGTCCTGGTGCGCCAGGTCGCCGACGGCATGCGCGCGGCGAAGGCCGACGGCCAGAAGGTGCTGTGGGTCGGCGGCCCGGGCGTCGTGCACACCGGTGCCGCGCCCGCCATGGTCGCGCTGGTCGACGCCGGCTTCGTCGACGTGCTGTTCGCCGGCAACGCGCTGGCCACCCACGACATCGAGTCGGCGCTGTTCGGCACCTCGCTGGGCGTCGACCTGGCCCAGGGCCGTGGCGTCGAGCACGGGCACGAGCACCACATCCGCGCGCTGAACACGATCCGCAAGGCCGGCTCGATCCGGCACGCGGTCGACTCCGGCGTGCTGACCGGCGGCATCATGCACGCGCTGGTCACGCACGACAAGGAGTACGTCCTGGTCGGCTCGGTGCGCGACGACGGCCCGCTGCCCGACGTCTACACCGACGTCATCGACGGCCAGCGGGCGATGCGCGCCAAGCTCACCGACGTCGGGCTTCTGCCTGATGGTCGCGACCATGCTGCACTCGGTGGCCACCGGCAACATCCTGCCGGCCTCGATCCCGCTGGTCTGCGTGGACATCAACCCGGCCACCGTCACCAAGCTCGCCGACCGCGGCTCCTCGCAGGCGCGCGGCATCGTCACCGACGTCGGGCTGTTCCTCGAGCAGCTCGCCAGCGAGCTCGTCGAGGGCTACCGGACGAACCGCGGCTGACCCGCCCCGGCTCCGACGCCCGGCTCGGCCCCGTTCAGACCTCCAGCACCGCCAGCACCGGCCGGTGGTCGCTGGCCCGCGCGAGCAGCCGGCGTCGGCACCCCGGGATCGCCGTGGTGCAGCACCGCGGCGTCGCCACGGACCAGCAGCGCGTCGATCCGCCGCTCGGGACGGTCGGCGGGGAACGTCCGCCAGCGCGACGAGCCGTGGTCGACGTACCCGGACCGCTCGAGCAGCCGCCAGCACGGACCGTCGGGCCCCTCGTTGAGGTCGCCGGCGACCACGACCGGCCCGCGCAGCCGCGCCGCGAGCTCGACCACCCGGGCCACCTCGACCAGGCGGCGGTCCGCGTCGAGGCTCAGGTGGCACGAGACGACGCCGACCAGCCGGCCCTGCACCCGGAGCTGGGCGGCCACGACGCCCCGGCGGGGAGCCCCGAACGGCTGCCGGAGCCGCTCGGCGTGCACCGACACCACCGCGACGCCCGGCGCGACGGCCACCAGGTTGGACCCGGCCGGCCGGCCTCCCCCGACGTACCGCAGGCCGCAGCGCTCGGCGAGCCGGCGACTTCGGCGGCGCCAGCAGGACGGGCGTCTTCGGGCACTCGTTGACCAGCAGCACGTCGGGTGCGACGGCCCGGACCACGTCGTGCACCGGCTGTCCGCGCCGGCCGCCGAGCAGGATGTTGTAGGTCATCACGCGCAGCGGTCGTCACGGCCGCGCGCCGGGCGCCACCAGGTAGACCCACGGCCCGTCCCGTCGCACGACGCGTCCAGCCGAGCTGGTCCTGCAGCGCCGCGGTCAGGGCCGAGCCCGCGCGCAGGACCGCGACGTCGGCACCGCTGCGCTCGACGAAGCCTGTCCAGCCCGGCTCGACCGTCCAGGAAGCCGACGAACGCCTCGATGTAGTCGACCGGGTAGGCGTCGAGCATCCCGTCGATGACCGGGTCCAGGCCGGGGACCGCCCACTCCAGCCAGGCGCCGATGCCGTCCTCGACGAGCACCGCGGACCCGGACGGCAGCGCCGCCAGCCGGGGCCGAACGCGGCCGGCACGCCGCCGGGACGGTCGGCCGTGCGCGGCGCGACGGCGAGCGAGCGCGACCGCGCAGGCGAGCGCCGCCCCCCACACGACCACGCGCTCGACGCGGCGGCGCGCCGGGCCGTCGCGGACGGGCCGGCAGGACGCTGGGTGACCGCGCCGACGAACAGCGGCGCAGCGAGGATCGCGCCGAAGGACACCATCCGGGAGACCAGCAGCATCCAGCCGCCCGCGCAGCAGCAGCTGGAGCAGGACCGTCCACGGGATGCCGCCCCGGCGGCTCCACAGGATCACGGTCACGCCGACCATCGCCGCGACGAGGAGCGCGTCCGGGGTGCGGAACGAGGTCGGCCCCCACTCCGTGATCAGCGGCGAGCGCTCCCCCACCGCGAGCTGCGAGGTGAGCAGCCGGGGCCCGACCGGGGTGAGGCAGGCGGCGACCAGGGACAGCACCGGCACGGAGGCGAACCGCGCCGTCGTGCGCCCGTCGTAGCGGTGGTCGAGCACGAGCCCGACGCAGCTGACGAGCCCCAGCCAGCACCGCCGCCGACCACAGCCCGTGCGCGGTCGCCCACACCCAGGTCAGCGGCACCAGCCACCAGCGGCCGGCCGTCCTCCAGGTCCGCAGCCAGGCGGCCACCGTCACCCGAACAGCAGCAGGCTGACCACCTGCGGGCGGGCCGAGAGCGCCGCCCGCAGAGCGAAGACCACCAGGCGGTCGCGACCGCGGCCGGCAGCGCCGGCCGCGCGCCGGCAGACGAGTACGTCGCCACGACGAACGCGAGGAAGAGGGCCCCGAACAGCCACGCGACCCCGGGCAGCCCGAACCAGTCTCGGCCAGCTGGCCAGCACCTCCGTGGACCACTGGGTCGGCACCCAGGCGCTGGTCGCGAACCGCGAGAGCGCGCCCGGATGCCGCAGCGACCAGCCGCCCAGGAAGTGGTCGCCCGAGCGCAGGTGGAACCAGGTGTCGGTGTTGTCCAGGTGGAGCGCGGAGTACTTCAGCACCACACTAGCAGCAGCGTCCTCAGGAGGACGAGGGCCAGTGCGCAGTAGCCGGCCTGCGGGACTCACCGCACGAGGTCGGTGACTCCTCGTCGTCGCCCGACTCGAGGCGCGTCGCGGCCAGGTCAACGCTCACCGCTCGAGTATCGAGGGTCCACGCCAGCGTCCACCTGTCTCAGATCGGAAACTCCTTCCGGTGCACTGCCCCCCGATGGGTCATATTCGGGCAATATCATCTCGAATCACGAGCTGGCCTCAGATACCTCTGGCCTGCTGCTCGTTTGCAAGGATCCGACGATGCATGGCCTTCGTCGTACTACGCCGTGCGCTTCAGCCTGACCAGGAACTCGTCGCGAGCCGGCGCGGTGGCGGTCGAGTTCGCGCTTGGCGCTGCCAGCCCTTCAGTTCGTCATCCTCTTGCTCGGCACCGTCACCACCGGCGTCTCATTCTCCGACGCGCTGAGTGTGCCAAGTACGCCGTGCGCAAAGGGGCCACGCTTCGGGCGCCACGGCCGAACTCGCGAATGCCTCCTCGACTGCAGACGTGCTCAGCCGTGTGCGGACCACCAATTCTGGATTCCGAGCGGGGCCAGACCTCGATCTGCGTGCAGCTCTACAAGCAGAGCGCCAGTTCCCGCGGCCGGAAAGTCCGGCTGGGACCCAGCCTACGCGGCCGCCCTTGTCCGCACCGGCAGCCGGCCACCGACAATCCGGCCACCGTGCCGACCCGGCGTGCCGACAACTAGTGCGTGCTGATGCGCGTCATCGCCGCCCGCGACTCACCATCAACCTCGTCTTGCTTCGACACCTTCAACCGCACCAATAACGCGAGTCCGCGGTTGCTCGATTCGAAGGAACGACCTGCTGACATGGGGATGACTCTTCGCCGCATCCGGCGCATCCGACGAACGCCGCGGCGCCGCTCACCGAGCCAGGTGCCATCGCCATCATCGTCGCCGTGTGCGCCACGGGGCTGCTCGTCTGCAGCGCCATCATGCTCAACTTCGGGCGTCGAGCTCCGGCTGGAGCGTCTGGGATCAAACAAGTCCGTGCCGCTGACAGCATGGTGATGGCGAGGGCTACGCGCTGTCGATGGCGGCGATCGACGAGCATCTACAGCGCTCTTGGGCGTCTGTGCGACGCTGCAGTTCCTCAAGGCAAAGCTGGCGGCGCTCGGTGGGCTCGAACGAGCGCCCTGGAGACCGGCGGCTCAGGCTGACGCGGAGCCCCATGCCAGACCCAGGTCTGCACGCCGACGTGTCCACTGTACCCGAACCCCAGCCAGGTCACGTACCCACAGCAGCACGACCTCCGGCACGACCACGCTACGAGGTCTGGATCAAGTCGCCCTACCAGGTGACTGTCGCGTCCACCGGCGGGCGACATTCCCCGAAGAGACGCTCGACGTCAACCACCCCCTGGGGAGCCCGAACATCTACGCCTGTCGACCAGATCGGACTGGTCATCCAGGAGTGGGGACCAAGCCCGGGACTCGGGAAGCTGGTGGCTGCAGCGACGACCTGGTCACCCGGATCCGACCCGGTGGCGCCGAGCCGCCGTCGGTCTCCGTCGACCAGGCGCCCGCGCTGCTGCTGCTCGACACAGTCCCGACTCTCAGGAGCCGCGCTCTCCAGGGCTGGCGGCGTGGGCGCCGACTCGCACATCCGGGTCTAAGGCAGCGACGGTCTACATGGCCAACCGCAAAGACGGCACCCCGGGCGAAGTAAACACCGCCGGCTCGATTCATTCGGACTCCAGCGGGGACCACCTGCGACTGTTCCCGCACCGCCGGCCATCCCGTTCGCCTCGGCAAGGCGACGGCGGCGTCGTCGCGTCACGGCGCCCCCAACAGTTCATCTCCGGGCCGATCACCTCGGTCGCCGAGCTTCAACGGTACCGCGGCCGCAACAGTCTATGACTCGTCGGGCAATGTCCACGGCACCACAGCCGAGGACGAGGCACACGCTGGCACGAATACCCCGCCGACCGGTCACGGTCCAGAACCGGCAAGGTGGTCGACGACCGCTACCTCGGCAACACCGCGGTCACACCTACCCTGGGCGTGAAGGGGGCGATCGCGGATGCGGAGAGCGCCGTGTTCTCTTCCTCGACCGGGTCACCTCGACCGCCATCGCCACCGCGCGGAATTACAGGGTCCTGAGCGGATGCACTCCCACCCAGGCCGACGTTGACGCTCTAAGCCTGACATCCACAAGCTGGGTATACGTCAAGTGCGACAACCCCGGCTTCAAGGGCAGTGTGACGATTCCTGGCAAACGAATCGTGTTCAGCGACCAGATCAACTCTTCCGCCCAAGTCGTGCTG
The DNA here is from genome assembly GCA_963811515.1 of uncultured Actinomycetota bacterium. Lineage (GTDB taxonomy): Bacteria > Actinomycetota > Actinomycetes > Propionibacteriales > Nocardioidaceae > Nocardioides_B. The sequence continues at coordinate 35,748 of CAWERI010000016.1, read as the reverse complement.
CCCGATGCGGCCGAGGTCTCCGTCTTCGGCGGTGGTGGCGGCATTGACGCTAGTGGCGGCTTCAGCATGCACCACCACCGGTCAGCTCGACGCGTCCGGCAACTGCACAAACGCGGTCAACGCGAGTCGTGCCACGCTCTTCGTCAAAGATGGCGGCATCACCGCCACCGGTGGCGCGCTCCGGCTCTGCAACACGACCGTGTTCATGATGGGCGGCCAGGCCGACGGCTGCGTCACCTCGGCGATCGCCTACACTGCCGGCCGCGGCCCCGGCACCTGCCCCAGGCTCCGTGCACCTCGCTCGATGGCCGCGGGCAGATCGCTGCTCAGACCGGCGGGGGCATCCACGACTGGACGGCACCGAACCGGTGGGACGACATGACCCTGGCCACGGGCACCCGACGACGACCAAGACACCGGGGCCGCTACGCAACTGGCCCCGAGGACCTGGCGCTGTGGGACGAGACCGTACGCGCGACAGCACCCAACTACCAGATGGCCGGGGCGGCACCAGTGCACCTGTCAGGGCATCTTCATGCTGCCCAACGCGGTCCCGATCGTGTTCAGCGGCGGCGCCGGTGCTTCGACCTCTCGCGACGCGCAGTTCATCGCAACCAGCCTCGCCGCTCGACCGGCGGCGCGCAGCTCTGCATGACGCGTGGACCCGAACAACGCCATCACGCTGCCGAAGCTCGACCCCGTTCGGCTGGTGCGCTGAGCCGTCAGGGCCGCCGGGCCAGGTCGGCCGCGCCGATCATGCCCGCCTTGTTGCCCAGCAGCGCGGCCCGCACCTCGAGCTCGGGGCGGTAGTGCCGGCCGGTGAGGTTGGCCTTGAAGTGCGCCCGGACCGGGTCCAGCAGCAGGTCGCCGGCCTCGGAGACCCCGCCGCCGATCACGACCACGGCCGGGTCGAGCACCGCGGTCAGGCTGGCGATGCCCTCGCCGAGCCACCTGCCGAGCGAGGCGAGCTGCTCGCGGGCGAACGAGTCGCCCTCGCGCGCCGCCTCGGTGATCAGCGGCCCGCTGATGTCGTCGACGACTCCCCCGGCCCGGTCGAGCAGGCCCCGGGCGATGAGCGAGCCCTGCGCGGCCTGCTCCTTGGTGTCGCGGACCAGCGCGGTGCCGCTGGCGTACTGCTCCCAGCAGCCGCGGTTGCCGCAGCCGCAGATCCGGCCGTCCGGTACGACGCGCATGTGCCCGATCTCGGCGGCCACGCCGAAGGCACCGCGGTGCAGGCTGCCGTTGAGCACGATGCCGCCGCCGACGCCGGTGCCGACGGTGACCAGCAGGGTGTCCTGGACGTCCTCGCCGGCGCCGAAGGTGAACTCGCCCCACGCCGCGGCGTTGGCGTCGTTCTCGATGACCACCGGCAGGTCGATGCGCTTCTCGAGGTCCGCGCGCAGCGGCTCGTCGCGCCAGGCGAGGTTCGGCGCGAACAGCACCGTCGAGCGCTTGGAGTCGACGAAGCCGGCCGCGCCGACCCCGACCGCGACGACCTCGTGGTCGGAGCGCAGCTCGGCGACGAGCTCCTCGATGGCGTGCTCGATGGCGTCCGTGTCGGTGGCCGGCGACTCACGCCGGGCCGTGGCCAGGATGTGGCCCTGCTCGTCGACGACACCACCGGCGATCTTGGTGCCGCCCACGTCGATCCCGACCGTCAGTCCCATCAGTCGTCCTCCCACTCGTCTTCGTCGCTGAGGTCGATCTTCTCCACCGCGCTGTCCGGGCGGCGGGCGCCGGGCTCGGGCACGGGCGTGGCCATCATGCCCGCCGCCGCCTGCATCAGCGACGTCATCGCCGTGGACAGGTGCGCCTTGACCTCGGGGCTGGTGTCCCGCACGGCCGCGATCACCCGGCACAGCGGGCAGTAGGTGCACGCGGCACCTCCGGTCGCGACGTGCTCGTTGATCCGGTGCGCCGCGGACGCCGCCCCCTCCGCGGCCGAGGCTGCCGCCCCGGCGTACTCGCTGCCGCTGTCCTTGGCCCAGTCCTGCAGCGCGTGCAGCAGCTTGACCGCCTCCTCGGTCACCGACCCGACGGGCTCGTCGGCCCCGGTCACGGTGCGGCCTCCCCGTCGGGGCGGAACCGGACCCGCAGGGCACCGTCCTCGATGCGCGCGCCCGCGATCGAGTGCCGGGCGAGCGCTGCGGGCAGCGCGATCAGCCGGCGGTAGGAACCCACGGTCACCACGAGCTCGTCTCCATGTCGTGCCAGGTCGATGTCGGACTTGGCGACAAACGGTAGTGCGATCCGCAGCGTCGTCCCCGAGCGGGTTCGCGTGATGGTCATCGGGCCGTCCCCCTTCGGCGCCGCGAGCGGGTCGTCGCCGGCGTACGCCGCCTCGGCGAAGCCGGCCAGCGCGTCCACCCCGACCGGCTCGGAGGGCTGGTACGACGAGCGCCAGATCGGCAGCCCGGTGAACGACTGCTCGACCTCGGTCAGCACCGCCGCCTGCGCCCGCACCCACGTGCGCCGCCACTCGTCGGCGCCGCCGTCCGGGAACACCCGGTTGGCCACGACCCCGTCGACCCGGTAGCCGAACAGCGAGAGCGTGGTCAGGGAGCGCCGCGCCTCGGCCACGACGACGGTCTCCGGGGTGAGCACCAGCCGGACGCTCGCGTCCTCGCCGGTGAGCAGCGCCCGCACCTCCTCGAGGTCGCGGTGCAGCCGCTCGACCGCGTCGAGGACCCCGTCCTGCGGCATCGGCACGCCGGCCGCCCGGGCCAGCACCGGGCGGAGCGCCTTGACGAGGCGCCGCTCGGTCGGGAAGACCCGGTCCATGTACCAGCCCAGCGCCTCGGGCAGCGCGAGCAGGCGCAGCGTCTCGGCCGTGGGCGCGCAGTCGACCACCACCACGTCCCACTCGCCGGAGAGCACCTGGGTGCGCAGCTCCAGCAGGGCCAGCACCTCCTCGGCGCCGGGGATCACCGTGAGCTCCTCGGCGGTGATCGGGTCGACGCCGGCCGCGTCGAGCACCGAGAGCAGGTAGCCCTGGATCTCCACCCACGACCGCTCGAAGCGCTGCTGGGCGTCGACCTGCTGCACGAACAGGCGGTCGGCGACCCGGGTGGGCTCGGGGCCGATCGGGACCCCGAAGGCGTCGGCGAGCGAGTGCGCGGCGTCGGTGGAGAGCACCAGCGTCCGCAGGCCGGTCCCGGCGGCGAGCGTCGCGGTCCCGGCCGCCGCGGTCGTCTTGCCGACCCCGCCCTTGCCGGTGAACAGGATGATCCGCACGGGCGGCGTCGTCAGCCGAGTGACTCGACGCGCTTCTTCAGACCCTTCAGCGCGGTGTCGATGATGACCTTCTCGGCCTTGCGCTTGAGCATCCCGATCATCGGGATCGAGATGTCGACCGCGAGCCGGTAGGTGACCTCGGTCGTCCCGTCACCCGCGGTCGTCGAGGAGGTAGGCACCGTCCATCGCCTTGAGCATCTTGCCCTCGACCAGGGTCCAGGAGACCTCGTCGTCCGCGTGCCAGTCGTAGGCCAGGGTGTAGGCGTCCTTGATCGGGCTCGCGTCGAGCTCGAAGTACACCTCCCGGGGGCGGTCGCCGGCAGCCCCCACCGGCTCGGCCCTCTTCACGCCCTGGGCCCAGACGGGGTAGGAACCGAAGTCGGCGATCACCGCCATGACCGAGGCGGCGTCGGCGGCGATGACGATGCTCGACGTGGTCTGCTCAGCCATGTGGTTCCTCACTCGTCCGGGCGGTCGCTCGCAGGGCGAGGGTAGCCGATGCCGTGTCCCGCCCGACCGCGCGTCACGGTAGCGTCGTGGGGCATCGGCTCGGAACACGAGACAGGAGGCGGTTCGTTGCGTGAGTACGCGTCACCGGCGCTGACCGACGTGCCGCTCCGTGGCACTCTCACCGACGACGTCGTCCGCAACGCGGCCGAGCACCCGGACACGGTCGCGTTCTCGCGCCGCGCCGGAGACCGGTGGCTCGACGTCACCGCCGCGGAGTTCCTCGCGCAGGTCACGGCCGTCGCGAAGGGCCTCGTCGCCTCGGGCGTCGACCCCGGCGACCGGGTCGGGCTGCTGTCGCGCACCCGCTACGAGTGGACGCTGCTCGACTACGCCATCTGGTTCGCGGGCGCGGTCTCGGTCCCGGTCTACGAGACCTCCTCCGCCGACCAGGTCGCCCACATCCTGACCCACTCCGGCACCCGCGCCGTCGTGGTGGAGAACGCCGCCCACGCCGCCCGGGTCCGGGTCGGCGGTGGTCACCGGCAGGTCTGGGTCCTCGACGACGGCGCCGTGGAGACGCTGACGGCCGCCGGGCGCGACGGTCGGCGACGACGAGATCGACGTACGACGCGGGGAGCTGTCCGCCGAGAGCCTGGCCACGATCATCTACACCTCCGGCACCACCGGACCGCCCAAGGGCTGCATGCTCACGCACGGCAACTTCCTGCACGAGCTCGGCGCAGCCGTCGAGGAGCTCGACGAGCTGTTCGACGGCGAGGACGCCGCCACGCTCTTGTTCCTGCCGCTCGCCCACGTGTTCGCCCGGGCCATCCAGGTCGGCGCCGTGCGCCGCCGCGTGCGCCTGGGCTACTCCCCCGACATCCGCACGCTCGGTGCCGACCTCGCGTCGTTCCGCCCGACGTTCCTGCTCGCCGTCCCGCGCGTGTTCGAGAAGATCTTCAACTCGGCCAGCCAGAAGGCCGCCGCCGACGGGCACGGCAGGCTGTTCGACAAGGCCGCCGACACCGCCATCGCCTGGAGCCGCGCGCTCGAGGACGGGCGTCCGGGCCGGCTCCTGCGCGCCCGGCACGCGCTGGCCGACCGGCTGGTCTACGCCCAGCTCCGGGCCGCGCTCGGCGGGCGGTGCCGCTACGCCGTGTCCGGCGGCGCCCCGCTCGGCGAGCGGCTCGGTCACTTCTACCGGGGCATCGGCGTCACCGTCCTGGAGGGCTACGGGCTGACCGAGACGACCGCGGCGGTCACCGTGAACACCCCGGACGCCCTCAAGATCGGCACGGTGGGACGCCCCCTGGGCGGCACGACGGTGCGGGTGGCGGAGGACGGCGAGCTCCAGGTGCGCGGCGGCCAGGTGATGAGCGGCTACTGGGCCGACGAGGCGGCCACCGCCGAGGCCCTGGACGGCGGGCGGTGGCTGCGCACCGGCGACCTCGGCGAGATCGACGACGAGGGCTTCGTCCGGATCACCGGGCGCAAGAAGGAGATCCTGGTGACGGCCGGCGGCAAGAACGTCGCCCCGGCGGGTCTCGAGGACCACATCCGGGCGCACCCGCTGGTGAGCCAGTGCCTCGTCGTCGGCGACGGACGGCCCTTCGTCGCCGCCCTGGTCACCCTGGACCCCGACGCCCTCGCACCCTGGGCGGAGGCGCACCGCAAGCACGGCGGGCCGGCCGACCTCGCCGACGACGCCGACCTGCGGGCGGAGATCCAGTCGGCCGTGGACGACGCGAACCGCTCGGTGTCCCAGGCCGAGTCGATCCGCAGGTTCATCGTGGTGCCGGACGACTGGACCGAGGAGGCCGGCCAGCTGACGCCGAGCCTCAAGCTCCGCCGGTCGGTCGTGATGAGCGAGCTCCGACGTGAGGTCGACGCCCTCTACGAGTGACGCCCGGGGGGCGCACATGGAACGACCCTCCGACGATCGGTCGAGAGGTGTGGACCATCCGGACTATTTCGCCCATTCCCGAGACGCCGGTGTCTCAGGTGTACAACCCTTTACTCGGGCCGGATTTCAGCCCACCGGGAGAACGACCGATACACCCTGAGGGTGGGGGCTGCGATTCCCGGAGCCACTTGAGCACTCGAGGAAGATCCGCATGGGACGCAGGACAGTTCTCTTGATCGTGGCAGCGCTCATCGCAGCGCTCGGCACCGGCATGGTGTTCCTCTACGTCAGGGGCGCGGACAACCGCGCCGAGGCGGGGCAGGCGCCGGTCCAGGTGCTCAAGGCCGTGGCGCAGATCGAGCCCGGTGAGACCATGGCGGCCGCGCAGGCCGCCGGCAAGATCCAGCTCGGCAAGGTCCCGCGCGCCCAGGTCCTCGTCGGGGCGGTGAACAGCGTGACCGGCCTGGAGAACAGCGTGGCGCTCTCCACCATCTACCCCAACGAGCAGATCGTCACCGCCAAGTTCGGCGCCCCCGGCGACCAGGACGCCCTCAACATCCCCGACGGCAACATCGCGATCTCCGTGAACCTGTCGGACACCGGACGCGTCGCGGGCTTCGTGAACCCGGGTGCCAGCGTGGCGATCTTCACCAACACCACCCCGGAGGACGGCGGCGAGGCCGCGACCCGCCTGCTGCTCCCCAAGGTCCAGGTGATCGCCGTCGGCGCCACCACCGTCGTGAACACCACCACGACCGACCCGGCCGGCGCCCAGACCACCGAGCAGCTCCCGAAGACGCTCTTCACCCTGTCGGTCCCGCAGGGCGACGCCGAGCGGATCATGTACGCCGTCGGCCACGGCGACCTGACGTTCGGTCTCCTCAACGACAAGTCCAAGGTCAAGTCCGGTCCGGGCGTCACCGCCAAGAATCTCTTCGGGTGAGGTGCCATGCCGATCATCGTTGAAAGCAGCCGTTCGAACTCCGACCTGTTCACCTCGGTCAGCGGGGCGGACGCCCAGGTCGTGGCCAGCCTCGAGGAGCTCAAGCGGCTCCTCGGCGGACTCCCCGAACGAGTACGCCATCATCCTCGGCCCCGCGGTCGACCTGGAGGCGGCAGCGGCGCTGGCCGACATGCTGCGGGTCACCCGCCCGACGATCAGCGTCATCCTGATCCGGCGTCGCGTGGACACCATCGTGCTCGCGGAGGCGCTGCGCTCCGGCATGCGCGAGGTCGTCGACGAGCGCGACCTCACCGGCCTCGGCGCGGCCATCCACCGCGCCCACCAGGTCTGGACCGCGCTGACCGGCGCACCGGCCGCCGCGGCCGGCGGTGACCGCGGCACCCTGATCACGGTCTTCTCCCCCAAGGGCGGGGTGGGCAAGACCACCCTCGCGGTGAACCTCGCGCTCGCCCTGTCCGCCCGCGGCGCCCACCGGGTCTGCCTGGTCGACCTCGACCTGGCCTTCGGCGACATCGCCATCACCCTGCAGCTGTTCCCGGCGCGCACGATGGCCGACGTGGTGCACCTCGAGAGCGGCCTCGACTTCGGCGTGCTGGAGCCCCTGCTCACGACGTACAACGAGAGCGTCAGCGCACTGGTCGCCCCGGTGCAGCCGGACGCGAAGGACACCATCCCGCCGCCGCTCATCGGCCGGGTGCTGAGCCTGCTCAAGAGCCACTTCGACTTCGTGGTCGTCGACACCTCCCCCGCCTTCGACGAGTACGCCCTGCAGGCGTTCGACGAGACCGACGAGATGCTGCTGGTCACCACGCTCGACGTACCGACCCTGAAGAACGTCAAGGTCGCCGTCGAGACGCTCGACCTGCTCAACTTCCCGCGCAACCACCGGCACCTGATCCTCAACCGCGCCGACGACAAGGTCGGGCTGACGCCGGACAAGGTCGAGAGCACGCTCGGCATGACGATCGCGGCTGCCATCCCCACCTCGTCCGCAGGTGGCGCACGCGACCAACTCGGGCGAGCCCATCGTGAGCGCCCAGCCCAAGCACGCGGTGAGCCAGGCCATCGTCACCCTCGGCCAGCGGCTCGCCGCCACCTCCTCGAGCGCGGCGAGCGACGCCGCGAGCCGCCGCGGTCCCCGCGGCCAAGCGGTCCTTCCTCCGCCGGAACAGCAGGTCCACCTCATGAGCTCACTCGCCGACCGTCTCGCCGCCGCGTCGCGGGACCGCGCCACGCCGACCACTCCGCCCCGGGACGCCATGGCCACCATGAACGAGCGCCGCGGCAAGGAGGAGACCAAGGCCGAGACCGACTTCGCGGCGCTCAAGTCGCAGGTCCACAACACCCTGCTCCAGCAGCTCGGGCCGAAGCTGTACGACGCCGAGCTGACCCAGACCGAGCTCGAGCACATGGTCAAGGGCGCGCTGCAGGAGGCCATGCAGGCCGAGGACATCCTGCTGACCACCGCCGAGCGGACCCGGATCTCCCAGGAGATCGCGGACGACATCCTCGGCTACGGCCCGATCGAGCCGTTCCTGCGCGACCCCGACCTGACCGAGGTCATGGTCAACGGGCCGAACAGCATCTACATCGAGCGCGGCGGCCGCCTGGTCAAGGTCGACGGCCACTTCAGCGACGAGCAGCACCTGCGCCGCACCATCGACAAGATCGTGTCCCGCATCGGCCGTCGGGTCGACGAGTCCAGCCCGATGGTGGACGCCCGCCTCCCCGACGGCAGCCGTGTGAACGCCGTCATCCCGCCGCTGGCCGTGGACGGGTCGCTGCTGACCATCCGCAAGTTCTCCGCCGACCCGTACACCAGCGCCGACCTGGTCGCCTTCGGCACCTACTCCCAGCGGACCGCCGACTTCCTGGCCGCCTGCGTCAAGGGACGGCTCAACGTCGTCGTCTCCGGGAGCACCGGCTCGGGCAAGACCACCACGCTGAACGTGCTGTCCTCCTTCATCCCGCACGACGAGCGGATCGTCACGATCGAGGACGCCGCGGAGCTCCAGCTCCACCAGGACCACGTCCTGCGGCTCGAGTCCCGCCCGGCCAACATCGAGGGCAAGGGCGCCGTCGAGATCCGCGACCTGGTCAAGAACAGCCTGCGCATGCGTCCCGACCGGATCGTCGTCGGCGAGGTCCGTGACTCCTCGGCCCTCGACATGCTCCAGGCGATGAACACCGGTCACGACGGCTCGCTCTGCACCGTCCACTCGAACGGTCCGCGCGACACGCTCGCCCGCATCGAGACGATGGTGCTGATGGCCGGCATGGACCTGCCGATCCGGGCGATCCGCGAGCAGGTCGCCTCGGCGGTCGACCTGATCGTGCACCAGAGCCGGCTCAAGGACGGCTCGCGGCGGATCACCCACGTGACCGAGGTCGAGCGGATGGAGGGCGACGTGATCACCCTGCAGGACGTCTTCATCTACGACCACTCGGCGGGCTTCGACGAGAACGGCAAGACCCTCGGCCGGCTCCGGGCGACCGGGCTGCGCCCCAAGTTCATCGAGAAGCTCGCCCACGTCAACGTGCACGTCGACCCGATGCTGTTCGCGATGGACGGTGTCTGACCCGTGACCACCGACCGCGGACGCGCGTTCCGTCGGCCGCTGCTCGCCCTCGCGGCGTGGGTGGTCGTCGGCGTCACGCTGTCCTCGTCCCCGGCCCTGGCCGCCGAGGGGACCATCGACCACATCGAGACCCGCGGGGGCAAGGTCCAGGTCCTCTACTCCCTGCCGGCCGCCGGCGACGCGACGCCGGACCTCGCGACGATCGGCCTGACCCTCGACGGCAAGCCGCTCGAGGCGAGCGCCGAGCTGGCCACCGACGCGACCCAGGCCGTCCGCCGGACCACGGTCCTGGCCATCGACGTCAGCGACAGCATGAAGGGCGCGAAGTTCACCGCGGCCAAGCAGGCCGCCCAGGTGTTCCTGGACACCGCACCGTCCGACCTGTACGTCGGCATCGTGACGTTCGCGGGCGGCGTGACCGTCGCCCAGGAGCCCACCCTGGACCGGTCCGTCGCCTCCAGCGTCGTCGACGGCCTGCAGCTGTCCTACGGCACCCTGCTCTACCCCGGCATCCAGAAGGCCGTCGCCCTCGGAGGCAAGGACGGCAGCCGCAGCGTCATCGTGCTCTCGGACGGCCGGGACACCTCCGACGTGGACCTGACCTCGGTGACCGAGGGCATCAAGAAGGCCGGCGTGAAGGTCGACGTCGTCGCCCTCGCCCAGTCCTCGTCCGACGAGGCGCTGCTGCAGCCGCTGTCCGACGCCGGCAAGGGCACCGTGATCAGCGAGAGCGACCCGGAGGCGCTGGGGCAGGTCTTCGCCACGGAGGCCGACCTCCTGGCCAAGCAGATCCTGATCACCGCACCCGCGCCGGTCGACGGCACCACCGAGGGCACCCTGGCGGTCTCGGTCGACGCCGGCGGCGAGTCCTACACCGACGAGGCGTTCGTCACCCTGCCCGCTCCCAAGGCCACGGCCGCCTCGCCGACCGACCTGCGGCCCGCCGACGCCGGCACGACGGTCTCGAGAACCGTGATGCTGGTCGGCCTCGGCGCGCTCGGTCGTCGGCGCCCTCGTCCTGGTCCTGGCGGTCAGCGGCGCCACGACGTCGCGACGCGAGTCCGTCGAGAGCCGCATCGACGTCTACACCCGCACCGGCAGCACCCGCCGCATCGGCAACCGTCCGGACGCCCCGGCCCAGGGAGTGACCGCGCAGGCAGTCGGCATCGCCAACAAGGCGCTGAAGAGCAACCGCGGCTTCGAGGTCAAGCTGGGTGACCGGCTCGACGCCGCGGGCATGTCCCTCAAGCCGGCCGAGTGGCTGCTGATGCACGCGGGCATCGCCTTCGGCGTCGCGGCCCTGACGCCTGCCTGCTGACCGGCGGCAACCTGATCCTCGGCCTGGTCGGCCTGCTGCTCGGGATCGTCGTCCCGTGGGTCTACCTCGGCATGAAGCGCTCGCGGCGGCTGAAGGCGTTCAACTCCCAGCTCGCGGGCTGCCTCCAGCTGATCGCCGGCAGCCTCCAGGCCGGTCTGTCCCTGGCCCAGTCGCTGGACACCGTGGTCCGCGAGGGCACCGAGCCGCCTGTCGGGCGAGTTCCGCCGGGCCCTGGTCGAGACCCGGCTGGGCGTGCCGATCGAGGAGGCCCTGAGCTCGATCGGCCAGCGCATGGAGAGCGCGGACTTCGCCTGGACCGTGATGGCCATCCGCATCCAGCGGGAGGTCGGCGGCAACCTGGCCGAGCTGCTGCTCAACGTCGCGGCCACGCTGCGCGAGCGCGAGTACCTCCGTCGCCAGGTCAAGTCGCTGTCGGCCGAGGGCCGGTTCTCGGCGTACATCCTGCTGGGGCTTCCCGTGGTCGTGATCGGCTACATGATGCTGTCGAACCCGGTCTACGTGCAGCCGCTGATCAGCACGCCGATCGGATGGGTGATGCTCGCGGGCATGGCCATCTTGATGGCGCTGGGTGCGGTCACCATGAGCAAGCTGATCAAGGTGGAGGTCTGATGGCGACGACGACGATCGTGCTGATGCTCGGGATCACCGGCATCTTCGCCGGCATCTTCATCTCCCTGGCCGCGATCGGGGTCTTCACGAACGAGGAGCGCGGCATCTCCAAGTCCCTGGTGGTGCTGGACGCGTTCTCCAACGCGCCCGCCTCCATGCAGGAGGAGCTCGACCCGTCGTTCAACGACCGGGTGCTCACCCCGCTGCTCGCCCGCTTCAACAACCTCGGCAAGCGGCTGACGCCGAACGACTACGCCGAGCGGATCCAGCACAAGCTGGACGTGGCCGGCAACCCGGTCGGGTGGAACGTCGACCGGATCGTCTCGCTGAAGGTGATCGGGATCGGGATCGGGGCCTTCGTGGGCCTGCTGGCCGCCCTGCTCTTCGGCGCCGGACCGGTCAAGATCGTCGGGGTGATGGTCGTCGGCGCCCTGCTGGGCTACTACGCACCGAACCTCTACGTCTACCAGAAGGGCTACGACCGCACGCAGCAGATGCAGCGGGACCTGCCCGACGCCCTCGACCTGCTCTCGATCTCGGTCGAGGCCGGTCTCGGGTTCGACGCCGCGCTGGCGCAGGTGGCGCGCAACACGACCGGACCGCTGGCCCACGAGCTCGCCCGGGTGCTCCAGGAGATGCAGATCGGTCTCGGCCGGGCCAGCGCGCTGCGGGCCCTCGGTGAGCGCAGCTCCCTCGCGGATCTCCGCTCGTTCACCTCGGCGATGGTGCAGGCCGACGCGTTCGGCATCCCGATCTCCAAGGTGCTGCGCGTGCAGTCCGACGAGATCCGGCTCAAGCGCCGGCAACGGGCCGAGGAGAAGGCCCAGCAGGTGCCGGTCAAGATCATGATCCCGCTGGTGCTGTTCATCCTGCCCACGCTGTTCATCGCGGTCCTGGGGCCGGCGGTCATCGGCATGATGTCGGCGTTCGGTGCCGGCGGAGCGATGAATTGAGCCAACGGGAGCAGGTGGCGATCACCAGCCGCGTGTTCTGCCTGGCGGCGGTGCTCGGTCTCACGCTGGTCGGCGGCAGCTCGTCGCTCATCCAGACCGTGGTCACCGTGATCACGGTCGGGGCGCTGTCCGGCTACGTCTCCTACATCACCGGGCACACCAGCCTGGTCGTGCTGACCGCGGAGACCGTGATCGTCGGGCTGATCATGGGGCTGACGTTCCCCGAGTCCGTGGTGCTGATGCCCTACCTGGTCGTCCTTCCCCTGCTCGCCGGCCTCTTCAAGGGCTTCACGGGCGTCGCGATCAACCTCGTGGCGCAGGCCGTGGCGGTGATCCTGATCCCGATGCTCACCCAGGGGTTCTCGGGTCTCGACACCCGCGCGCTGGCGCTCGCGCCCTGGTTGCTGACCAACTTCGGCGGCGGGCTGCTCGGCGTGTGGGCCCGCAGCCTCGGCCTCACCACCGGCCCCGACGCCGGCTCGGAGCAGTACGAGTCCGCGCGCCAGCTGCTGACCCAGCTCCGGACCGTGGCCCGGCGGCTGTCGGCCGGGCTGGACAGCGAGGGCATGTCCGCCCAGCTGATGGCCACGATGCACGAGCACCTCGACGACAGCTTCAGCGCCGTGTTCATGAAGATGTCCGGCAACGTGCTGATCCCGCTGGGCTACCGCGGGATGGGCGCCCAGCAGGTGCTCACCCCGAACGACCCGCTGATCGACCAGTGCTGGGCCGAGATGGAGCCCGTCCAGGGCGTCGTCCCGTCCGGCAACCGCAACGCGCGGCACCGGCTCGTGCTGCCGCTCCGGGTGGGCAACCGGATGATCGGCGTGGCCGTCTCCTCGGGGGCCGTCTCCCCCGACCCCGGCGTCGTCGCCGGCCTGATGGACGAGCTCGACGGGCACAGCCTGCGCCTGGACACCGCTCTGGTCTTCGACGAGATCCGCACGATGGCCACCGCCGACGAGCGGCAGCGGCTCGCCCGGGAGATCCACGACGGCATCGCCCAGGAGGTCGCCTCGCTGGGCTACGTCGTCGACCACATGGCGTCCACGACCCGTGACCCGGCGGTCGCGCAGGGGCTGCGGGACCTCCGCGGCCAGCTGACCAGCGTGGTCGGCGACCTGCGGCTGTCGATCTTCGACCTGCGCAGCGACGTCTCGGCGACCAACGGCCTCGGCTCGGCGCTGTCGGACTACGTCCGGCAGGTCGGTGCGAAGTCCGACCTGACCGTGCACCTGACCCTCAACGAGGCGGCGACCCGGCTCTCCCCGATGGTCGAGGCGGAGCTGCTGCGCATCGCCCAGGAGGCGATCACCAACGCCCGCAAGCACGCGTCCGCGCGGAACCTCTGGGTGGACTGCTGGACCGATCCCGCCGTTCGTCAGCCTCTCGGTGCGCGACGACGGACGCGGGATGACCAGCGGTCGCGACGACTCCTACGGCATCTCGATCATGCGCGAGCGTGCCCAGCGCATCGACGCCTCGCTCGAAGTCACCAGCGAGTCCGGGGACGATAGCCCGCGCGGGACGTCGGTTCAGGTTAAGATCCTGGACAAGAGCATCCTTTCGACCGAAGGCCACCAGTCCGATGACTGAACCTAGCCGTGTGCTGCTGATCGATGACCACGACCTGATCCGCAACGGGCTGGCTCGCGCCTTCGAGCGGCACGACGACTTCGAGGTCGCCGGCCAGGCAGCCTCCGTCGCCGAGGGCCTGCGCGAGTTCGCGTCGCTCAAGCCCGACGTGGTGATCACCGACGTCCGCCTGCCCGACGGCACCGGGCTCGACCTGGTGCGGGAGATCCGCGCGGCCGGGCACGAGACCGGCGTGGTGGTCCTGACGATGTACGCCGGCGACCAGCAGCTGTTCGCCGCCCTCGAGGCCGGCGCGTCCGCCTTCGTGGCGAAGGACGCCCCGTCCGACGAGGTGGTGGCGGCCGCCCGGCACGCGATGGTGTCCCCGCGCTCGTTCACCGCTGCCGACCTGGCGGGCGCGATGCGGCGCCGGATGACCCCGGCGGGACCCCAGCTCACCCAGCGCGAGTCCGAGGTCCTCAGCCTGCTGGCCCGCGGCTTCAGCGTGTCGGCGATCGCCCGGTCGATCTTCGTCAGCGACTCCACGGCGAAGACGCACATCTCCAAGATCTACGAGAAGCTCGGTGCCTCCAACCGGGCCGACGCGATCATGAAGGCGGTCCGGTCCGGCCTCCTGGCCGACGACCTGCAGGCCTGAGCCACCGGTCTTGATGGTCTGTTCGGGTGATGTTCTTCTCCTCCGCTTCGCGCGACAAGCCGGACCGTTCGCCTGATCCGGTCGTTCGCACCGGATGTCACGCTTGTGGTGTTGGTCCGCTTCGGACCGGCCACGACGCGTGCACACCTTGGGAGAAGAACATGATCGAAGCAGTCGAGTACCTCCGGATCCGTCTCGCCGGCATGGCCAAGACCGAGCGCGGCGCGTCCGCGGTCGAGTACGGCCTGCTCGTGTCGCTGATCGCCATCGCGATCATCGCCGCGGTGTTCCTGCTCGGCGGCAAGCTGTCCGCCGTCTTCACCAAGACGAACGCCAGCCTCACCTCCTGATCGATCGCGAGGTGGCCGCCACGTCCCAGCCGGCGTGGCGGTCCCTCGCTCCCTCCACACGACGGGTCGGACGATGAGCCGACGGCACCGGCGGCGCTCCGCCCGGGGGCGAGCTCGGTGGAGTACGCCCTGCTGGCCGCCCTGATCGCGGTCGCGATCGTGGCGGCCGTGACGCCTCTTCGGCGGGGGCACCAGCGACCTGTTCCAGAACAGCTGCACCAGCTTCGTCCAGCACTCGGGCGCGACCTGCTGACCGCACCGGCAGCCCACCGTCTGCAATACCGGAGGCCGTCGCCCGTCGGGCGACGGCTCTTCCGTGTGCGGCCCACTGTCTTACTTGATAGCCCGATCGGGCCATTTCGTGTCATCCGGTTCGTCACGGACATCCGACCGTTTGCCGGAGTTACCGGTGCGCGCCGGTTGAGATCCTTGTGTGTTGGCCCCACCTGCGGGGTCGTCGCCGACACATCACCTTGGGAGAACAGAACATGATCGAAGCAGTCGAGTACCTCCGCATCCGTCTCGCCGGCATGGCCAAGACCGAGCGCGGCGCGTCCGCGGTCGAGTACGGCCTGCTCGTGTCCCTGATCGCCATCGCGATCATCGCGGCGGTGTTCCTGCTCGGCGGCAAGCTGTCCGCCGTCTTCAGCCAAGACGAACGCCAGCCTCACCTCCTGATCTCGTAGTCCGAAGGCCGCCACTCTCCCCCGAGGGTGGCGGCCTTCGGCATGTCAGAGGGCCAGCAGGCCGGCCAGGACGCGCGAGGCGCCCGCCCAGTCGGGCAGCCCGTCGGGTCGGACCCGCTGCCGCGGCGCGGAGAGCAGCCGGGTGAGCGCGGCGGCCACCTCCGCGACGCCGTGCACCACCTCGCCGCGGCCGAGCAGCGTCTCGGGAGCACCCCCCGAGTCGCCGACCACCACCGGCAGCCCGCACGCCTGGGCCTCCAGGAACACGATCCCCCAGGCCTCCGGCTCCAGCCCGAGCAGCCGGGTCCGGCACGGCATCGCGAAGACGTCCCCCGCGTCCGTGTGGGCCGGTACGTCGCCCCAGGCCACCCCGCCGGTCATCACCACGGCGTCGCGCAGCCCCAGGGAGCCCGTCAGCCGTTCGAGCCGCTCCCGGTCGGGACCGTCGCCGACGAGCAGCAGCCGGGCGCCGGGATGCCGTTCGAGCACCGTCGGCCACGCCCGGAGCAGGGTGTCCTGCCCCTTGCGGCGGACCAGCCGTCCGGTGCACACGACGACCGGCGCGTCGCCGAGACCCAGCCGGCGACGTACCCCGGCTCCCCCGCAGTCCGGGTGGAAGCGGTCCGTGTCGACGCCGGGTGACAGCCGCACCATCCGCGCGGCCGCCGCGGGTGAGAGCGCGGGGGCGATCCGGTCCCGGCACCACTCGCTGACGTAGGTCAGCACGTCGACGGAGTCGCCGACCCGGCGGAGCAGCGGCCGGGTGAGCGGCACCGTGGCCCACCACACCTCGTGGCCGTGGGTGAGCGCCACGATCCGGCGCGCCCCGGCCCGGCGCAGCGCGGGTGCGAGCAGGCCGAGCGGGGAGCTGGCCCCGAACACCACCCGGTCGCAGCCGTGCCGCCGCATCACCTCGACGACCCGGCGGGCCACCGGCGGCGTCGGCAGCAGCATCGAGGACGGGTCCCGGTAGACCGGGAACGCCGAGCCCGGCGTCGTACGCCTGCGCGCCCGGCATCGAGGCGGTGTAGACGACGACCTCGTCGGGCGGCATCCCCTGGCAGAGCGCGAGCACGAACGACTCGATCCCGCCGCGGCGGGTCGGGAAGTCGTTGGTCACGACCAGGACGCGGCTCACCGTCCGGCCTCGCGCAGGGACCGGGGCAGCCCGGCCCGCTGCAGCACGGTGGGGTGGCTCCCCCACCACAGCTGGCTGAGCGCCGGCGGCGTCGGGTCGGCCAGCGACCTGAGCGCCAGGCGGCGCTGCATCTGCACGAAGGTGCGGTCGGCGTGGGTGACCTCGATCGAGGTGCGGTCGGCGCGCGCCTCGATGGCCCGGCTCACCGTGTTCTGCAGGGGGCTGACCGCGAACGACCCGAGGCCGGCCAGGAGCAGCACCAGGGCCACCACGGCCGGGTCGCCGGCCCCGGCCACCCGACCGCGCCGACGGACCCGCCGGTCGTCGAGCACCAGGGCCAGCAGCGCCACCGCACCGACGCTGCCCACCGAGCCGAGCAGCGTGCCGAGCAGGACGTCCTGGTGCTTCGCGTGCCCGAGCTCGTGGGCGATCACCACCCGCGCCTCGGCCGGGGTCAGCCCGGTCAGCAGGTTGTCGTAGACCACCACCCGGCGGGTGCTGCCCAGGCCGCTGACGTAGGCGTTCAGGGTCGTCGTACGACGGGAGGCGTCGGCGACCAGGACGTCGTCGACGTGCACGCCCTCCCGGTCGGCGAGCCGCAGGATCGAGCTCTTGAACGGGCCGGCCTGCATCGGGGTGAACCGGTTGAACACCGGCTCGACCAGCACCGGGTAGAGGAAGGAGCCGGCGAACCCCAGCACCAGCGCGGCCGCCCCGGCCCAGGCGAACCACCAGCGCGGCGAGCGCCGGGCCACCGCGACGAGCAGCAGCACGACCAGGGCGGTGACCACCACCGACACCCCGAAGGAGCGCACCTGGTCCAGCGCCCAGCCGCCCCAGCCCTGCCGGCTCAGGCCGTAGCGCAGGTCGAGCTCGTGCGCGGCGGCGGCGAACGGGACGGTGACGACCCGCTCGGCGAGCAGCACCACGAGCACGCCGAGCGGCACGCCCAGCCACCAGCGGCGCGCCGAGGTCACCCGCCGGACCAGGGCCGTCCCGCGCGCGGACAGCGCGAGCCAGCCCAGCACGGCGAGCGAGAGGAAGTACGCCGGCCAGCCGAACCCGCGGCGCAGCCAGGAGTACCGCTCCGCACGGGCGAGCTGCTCGGGGGTGAACAGCGCCGAGGCGCGGGCCGGGACCAGCTGGCCGCCCGGCACCCAGTCCCACGGCACCAGCCAGAGGGCGAGCAGCGCGACCAGGACGAAGGACACGACCACGGTCAGCACGCGCCGGACGGCGAGCGAGCTCGGCTCGTCCGGGTGCGGTCACGACGCCCAGCCTGCCACGCTCAGCCGGCGAGCCGGCGCAGGTAGTCCCTCCACGCCCGGGTGAACGCCGGCTGGTCGGTGCCGAGCAGCCGGCGGAAGGCGGCGTCCGTCGAGCCGGCCCGGTCGGCGGCCCGGTAGAACGCGATCAGCCGCGCCTCGCCGTACGTCTCGCCGATCAGCCGGCAGGCCAGCCACGCCGACTCGTACGACGCCCCGAGCACCTTGCTGCGCGGGTCGAACTCGTGCGCGCCGGGCAGCCGCGCCGGGGGGCCGTCGGCCCGCACCCGGGCGAGGATCTGGCTCGCGGCGACCGACACCGGCAGGTCGACGTGGTCCAGCGCGACGTAGTCGGCGAACCCCTCGAGCAGCCAGGTCGGCATCGAGGAGACGGCCGCCCCCGTGGCGACGTGGGTGGCCTCGTGGCTCATCACGATCTGCGCGCCCCGCGGGCCGAGCGGGTCGAACACCGCCGGGTTCACGAAGATGTGCACCGGCGCGGTCGGGGACACCGAGCCGTCGACGGTCGTGGTGACGGCCGCGATGCCGCCGTACTCGTCGGGCGCGGCGCCCAGCACCCGGCCGAGCTGCTGCTCGTCGGCGGGCACCTCGACGACCAGCCGTCCGCGCCAGCGGGGCAGCACCGTGCGGACGTCGCTCACCGCCCGTTCGGCGAGGCGGGAGAACCGGGCCGTGGGGGTGCCGTCGGCCGCGACCACCAGGGAGCGGGGCGTGCCGCGGGTGTCGAGCCGGTCCAGCAGCCACAGCGGGGTCGCGGACCCGCTGTCCTGCCGGGCGGTGACGAACGCGGCGCCCGACGCCGGTCTCGACGAAGGTCAGCGCGACCTCGCGGCTGCTGTCGTGCGGTGTCGAAGCCGCCGACCCGCCACTCCAGCCTGGACGTCGCCCACCCAGGCCCGGTCCCCCAGGGCGCGCGCGGGTCCGGTCGTCGGGGACGCGTCGTCCTCGTCGACGTAGCGCAGGGAGAGGTCGGTCAGGCCCAGGGCGCGGACGTTCGCGCGCAGCGCGGCGAGCTCACGAGCCGCCCCGGGCACGCCGGGCGCGGCCAGCGCCACCACGTCGGCCCGTGAGCCGTCGCGCAGGCGCGTCGGTGAGCCGGCTCGAGCAGGGCCGCGGCGTCGTCCGCCGCGGGTGCCGTCGCCGGCGTCCGCACCGGTCGAGGTGCTCGGCCCGGCCGGCGGCAGCACGGCGGTCTCGGGGCCGCGCCCGGCCAGGAGGATCCCGCCCGCCACGACCGCCAGGCAGGGAGAGCACGAGGCCGGCCGCCCACCAACGGGGGCGACCGGCCAGGAGGCGTCGGTCAGCCCGGTCGGACGGCACCGGAGTACGGCATCGAGTTCACCGGGGCCGTGGTCACGCCGCTGCCGGGGTTGGCCGCGTGCACGATCATCCCGTTGCCGATGTACATGCCGACGTGGCTGACCGGGCTGTAGTAGAACACCAGGTCGCCGGGCTGCAGCGCGGACTGCGAGACCGGGGTGCCGGAGCCCATCTGCGCGCTCGAGGAGTGCGGGAGGCCGACGCCGGCCTGGGCCCAGGCCATCATCGTGAGGCCCGGAGCAGTCGAAGGCGCTCGGGCCGGCGGCGCCGTAGACGTAGGCGTCGCCGACCTGGGCGAGGGCGTAGCTGACCGCCGCGCCCGCGCGGCCGGAGGCCGCGACGTTGGTGGACGGGGCGGCGGCGGCCGGGGCCGCGGTGCTGCGCTGGGCGGAGCGGCTCGCCGCGGCGGCCCGGTCCTTGAGGCGCCCGAGGAGGCCCTTGGCCTCGGCGGCCTTGGAGTCGATCTCGGCCTTCTCGTGGCCGAGCTCCTTCTTGGTGGCGGCGATCCGGTCGAGCTCGCGCTTGGCGGCGGCCTGGCGCATCTCGAGCTGCTTGGCCTGCACCGCGAAGTCGGCCATCATCTGGCTCTGCTGGTCGTTGTACTCCGAGACCGTGGTGAGCTGGTTCAGGAACGCGTCCGGGTCCTGGGAGAGCAGCACCTGGGTCGTCGAGGAGAGCGCCTGTCCCTGGTACTGCGAGACGACCGCGCTGGCGACCTGCTCGCGCACGTCGTCGACCTTGGTCTGCTGGCGGCCGAGGTCGGCCTGCAGGGCCGCGAGGCGCGTCTGCGCCTGCTTCATCTCGAGCCGGGCGTCGTTGTAGCGCTCCGAGGCCTGCTCGGCCTGCTGGTAGAGCTTGTCGACCCGGGACTGGACGGTGTCGATGTCCGGGTCGGCGTAGGTGGGGGCGGCGACCAGCATCGTGCCGCTGACAGCGGTGATGCACAGGGTCGCGAGAACACGGGCAGTGCGCTTCCGGCCGTCGGTCACGAGCGGACGGTCTCCTCTTTGTCTGACGCCTACCGGGTTAGCTGACGGGTGCGGGCGGCAAAGAAACCCGTCGCGCGCGCGGACCGGACTGCATCCGTGCGGTGAGCGATTAACCCCAGGAACATGGTTCCCCGGCTCCGGACTTCGGCCTCCCCCGGCCTTCGTCTGGACTCAACGCGGCGCCTGAGTCGACCCGGACTGGTCGGCTTGTGACAGGCGCCTGAGAAGCAAGGCTAAGCGGGGCGGCGCCGTGGAGCAAACTCTTCGGGACAATCTGGGGTGTGTCTCTGACCGTTTCTGGGTACTTCGTCCCCCACCTGTCACACACGTCACACCCGTCCCTGCAGCCTCAGCGCGTCGGCGCGAGCGTCAGGCGCGACGCGACGTCGGGGCCGTTGCGCGCCGACACCATCCGCAGCGGCGGCACCAGGCCGGAGCCGGCGAGCACGTCGAGCGCCCGCTGCTCGTCCTCGTCGAAGCCGAGCTCGGGCGGCGGCCCGAGCAGGACGGTGACCACGCAGTCGTGGCAGGCCAGTCCGCGCACCACGCAGGTGTCGCAGTCGATGTGCACACTCATCGGTCCTCCCGGGGAAGTCGGGCACGTGAGGTCACGTGCAGGGAGAACCTCTCAGCAGCCTCCGACAGTTCTCAGGTGCGGGCGAGCAGCCGGGTCAGCGCGCCCGCCGCGGCGGCCCGGGCACCGGCCCGCACGACGTCGCGGACCACCTCGTTGTCGCTGGAGACCACGACCACCGGACGGCCCTGCGGCTCGGCCGCCACCAGCTCGCGGATCACGTCGTCGGCGATCACCCCGGCCCGGCTGTAGAGCACCCGCACCCCGCGGGGCCGGTTCACCACCGGCCGCTCCGTGGAGCCGGCGGCGTCGAACACGACGGTCACCTCGGCGCCGCTGCGCGCGACGAGCGGG
Source organism: uncultured Actinomycetota bacterium (assembly GCA_963811515.1). Taxonomy (GTDB): domain Bacteria; phylum Actinomycetota; class Actinomycetes; order Propionibacteriales; family Nocardioidaceae; genus Nocardioides_B. The sequence goes on along the minus strand of CAWERI010000016.1, from coordinate 14,787 downwards.
GCGACCCCGGCCAGCAGCCGGTCGCGCTGCCGCTCCAGGGACAGCTCGGGCCAGGCCGTCTTGGTGACGTTGTAGCCGTCCACGACCAGGTGCACCCGCGGCAGCGCCAGCAGCTGCTCGAGCAGCGCCGGGTCGTCGGAGGCCAGCGAGCCGTGCCCCGAGGTCGTGCGGGTGCCGTGCTCGGCGACGTGCGCCTCGACGGAGTCGGCGGGCGAGCCCTCCACCGGCGGCAGCGCCAGCTCCCGGCGCAGCCCCTGGGCGGTCTCGAGCAGCGTGTCGAGCAGCAGCCGCGCGCGCAGCGCCTCCGTCCCGCGTTCGGCGCGCTCGGTGCGACGTACGGCGGCCAGGTCGCGCTCGAGCTCCTCCACCCGGGCCCGCAGCCGGCGCAGGTCGGCGTCGTGCCGGGCCGACGCCGCGGCCGCCTCGGCCCGCACGGCCGCGGCCGCCGCCGTCCGCCGTCGCCGGAGGCCGTCTCGGCGGACCGGGCGCGGGCGCGGGCGTCGCCGAGCTTGTGCCGCAGCTCGGCGTTCTCCGCCTTGAGCTCGGCGACCTGCTCGCGGTGCCGGGCGCGGGTCTCCTTGAGGCTCTCGGTGAGCGTCTCGACCTGGCGCCGGAGCTGGTCGGCCCGCCGGGCCGCCTGGCGGTCCGCGGCCCCGGTGTCCTCGGCCAGCGACACGTCGCCGGAGGCGGCGACCAGCCCCGCCCAGCCGTCGGGCCGGATCAGGTAGGCGACGGCGGCCAGGTCGACGGGGTCCGCCGCCGAGGGCGGCGTCCCCGCGTCCAGCGCGCCGGCCAGGTCGGGGACCTGGGCGCGCACGTCCGCGGCCGACGTGCTCGCGGAAGGCGTCGTCGGCGGCGAGCACGCTGGCGATCTGGGTGGCCGCCAGCCGGGCCCGGCGGGCGGGCGCGAACGCGGCCACGCGGGCCAGCGAGGCCGGCACCTGGTCGGCCGGCATCCGGCCCAGCGAGTCCGCGGTCAGCGCCACCACCCGGGCCCGGACCCGGTCGGGCAGGGGCCGGTCGAGCCCGGGGACCGCGGGGTCCGGCTCGAGCGCCTCGGCACCGGTCACGGCGTGGACGCGTCCGCTTCCGCACGGGAGACCAGCTCGACGGCGTCGGAGCGTCCGCACCAGCGGCAGGTCACCGTGGACGACGTCCTCCTCGTCGGTGGTCGACTCCTCGACCCGGTGCTCCCCGGCCAGGTCGAAGTGCCAGAACTCCGTCGTACGACGGGTCCGGGTGACGTCGAACCGGGTCAGGTTGCCGCAGCCCCCGCAGCGCCAGCGGGTGTGCGCGTCGGGCAGGGAAGCCGCCATGTCGTGGTTCCCCTTTCGCTCGGGAGGGTCGTGGCCGTCGCCGTCGGAGTCCAGGGTATGCCGCGTGGCTCGCGGAAATGGTCGGTGGCCGCATCTAGCGTCAGCCCCATGAGCCAGACAGCCACCACGCCGCCCGACGGCCGGTCGCGGTGGGAGTCGCAGCGCAGCTTCGACGAGCTCGGCCGCAACCTCCGCGACGTGACGTTCTGCGTGGTCGACCTGGAGACGACGGGCGGCTCCGCGGCGGCCGGCTCGATGATCACCGAGGTCGGCGCCGTCAAGGTCCGCGGCGGCGAGGTGCTCGGCGAGTTCCAGACGCTGGTCAACCCGCACCTCGCGATCCCGCCGTTCATCGCGGTGCTGACCGGCATCACCGACTCGATGGTCGCCGGCGCGCCCCGGATCGAGCAGGTGCTCCCCCAGTTCCTGGAGTTCGCCCAGGGCTGCGTGCTCGTGGCGCACAACGCGCCGTTCGACGTCGGGCTTCCTGCGGCACTTCGCCGAGCAGCAGGGCCGGCCGTGGCCGCGGTTCGAGGTCCTCGACACCGCCAAGCTCGCGCGCCGGGTGATCACCCGCGACGACGCCCCCAACTGCAAGCTCAGCTCCCTGGCGGTGCTGTTCGGCGCCACGCACCACCCCCAACCACCGGGCGCTCTCCGACGCGCGGGCCACCGTCGACGTGCTGCACGGGCTGATGGGCCGGCTCGGCAACCTCGGCGTGCACACGCTCGAGGAGCTCCAGACGTTCAGCGCCCGGGTGACCTCCGCCCAGCGCCGCAAGCGGCACCTCGCCGAGCCGCTGCCGCACGCCCCGGGCGTCTACCTGTTCGAGGACGACCGCGGGCGGGTCCTCTACGTCGGCACCAGCCGCGACCTGCGGACCCGGGTGCGCACCTACTTCACCGCCTCGGAGACCCGGACCCGGATGGGCGAGATGGTCGGCCTCGCGGCGAGCGTGCGGGGCATCGAGTGCGCGACCCCGCTCGAGGCCGAGGTCCGCGAGCTGCGGCTGATCGCCCAGCACAAGCCGCGCTACAACCGCCGTTCGCGGTTCCCCGAGCGGGTGCACTGGGTCAAGCTGACCCGCGAGCCGTGGCCGCGGCTGTCGCTGGTGCGGCACGTCCTCGACGACGACGCCGACTACCTCGGCCCCTACTCCTCCAAGCGGGCCGCGGAGCGGTCCGTCGCGGCGCTGCACGAGGCCTTCCCGATCCGGCAGTGCGGCGGCCGGATGCCCAAGGTCCCGGCGCTGAGCGCCTGCGCGCTGGCCGAGATGGGCAAGTGCCTGTCGCCGTGCAACGGCAGCGTCGCCCCCGCCGACGTACGCCGCCGTCGTCGACCGGCTGCGCGCGTCGCTGCTGGCCGGCTCCGAGCCGGTCGTCGCGTCGGTCTCGAGCCGGATGACGGCGCTGGCCGAGGACCAGCGGTTCGAGGACGCCGGGTCCTGGCGCGACCGGCTGGTCTCCTTCCTGCGCGGCGCCGCCCGCACCCAGCGGCTGCGGGCGCTGACCGGCTGCGAGGAGCTGGTGGCGGCCCGGCGCGAGGGCACCGGCTGGGCGGTGCACGTGGTCCGGCACGGCCGGCTCGCCGCCGCCGGGGTCATCCCCTCCGGCGCCCACGCCGGCCAGTGGGTCGACCGAGCTGCGGGCGTCCGCGGAGACCGTGGTCGCCGGGCCCGGGTCCCACGCCGGCCGCCACCGCCGAGGAGACCGAGAAGATCCTGCGCTGGCTGGAGTCCGACGGGGTCCGGCTGGTGCACGTCGAGGGCGAGTGGACCTGCCCGGTCGGCGGGGCCACCAAGCATCTGCGCGTGCACGACGCGGTCGAGGCCTCCCGGGCCTCGGTCGCCCCCTTCGACGACCCTCGCGGGCTGCGTCCCGAGCACCGGCCGGTCCGCTAGCGTGGTCGCATGATCACCGCCATCGTGTTCGTCAAGGCCGACGTCGCCCGGATCCCCGAGGTGGCCGAGCAGATCGCGGCCCTGGACGGCGTCAGCGAGGTCTACTCGGTGACCGGTCAGATCGACCTGATCACGCTGGTCCGGGTGCGCAACCACGACGACGTGGCGTCCGTCGTCGCCGACCGGCTCAACAAGGTCCCCGGCGTCACGGCGACCGAGACGCACATCGCGTTCCGGGCCTACTCCCAGCACGACCTCGAGTCCGCGTTCTCCCTCGGCCTGGACTGAGCGGCCAGGGCGCCGCAGGCGCCACGGCCAGGTGATGACCCGGTCGGCCAGGGTCCGTCGCCGAGGGCCGCCCGGAGCTCTGCCACCTGGTCGGGTGCCACCAGCACCTCGAGGCGGGGGTCGCTCTCCAGCACCTTGCGCACCGTCGGGCGCGGCCCGACCGCGTCGTCGAGCCGGACCCGCAGGAGGTCGTAGCGCGCGCCGGCGCGGTCGTTGCTGGTCGCCCACGCCGCGTGGAACCACGCGTCGGGGTAGTACGCCTTGGCCCCTCGCTGCTCCCCCAGTGCCACGTAGTCCCTGTCAAAGGCCGTGCGCTGCGTCGAGGCGTCGATGGCTCGAAACAGACCGTCCGCCGCCGCCGTCAGTGCCTGGCGCGACCCGACGCTCGCCGTACCGCCCGGGGTGCGCCTGCCAGCCGACATCCTGTCCCGGGAAACAGGCCGAACGACTGGCTCGCGACAAGCACCCCGGCGACCCCGGCCGCGACCCCGGCCGGTCCCGACCGTCGAGGAAGCCGGGCGGCGAGGACCAGACCGAGGACGGCGGGCACCCACGCGGCCAGGATGAGCTCGATGCCCATGAAGTACTTCAGGAAGAAGTACGACGTCGTTCCGACGATGACGATCTGGGCGGCCAGGAACGGTACCCGCCGTGGCGACAGCCATCAGGGGCACGACCACGAGCACCCGCACGCGGGGCATCGACCCGGGATCGGCCGACGCCGCTGCCGGCCTGACCGTACAGCGTCTTGAACGAGACGGTCAGGTACAGGCCGAGGATGAGCAGCGCGAACGTGGGGATGGGAGGAGTCCCGGTGATCCCGCCCGTGGCGGTGATCAGGAAGCGCAGGTTGGTCATGTGCGTCAAGGCGACGAAGACGCGCCACAGCGCGAGGATGGCCAGGATCGCGAACACCGCAACCGCAGCCCACATCATCCGGTTGCCGCGCAGGAACCGCATCCGGCGACGGCCGGTGACGAACGGCAGCAGCGCGGGTGCCGACACCAGCAGCAGAGGCGCCCAGGTCTGGCTCACGGCGAGCACAGCCCGACGACCGCCACGTTCCTGAGCGACCAACCCGAACGCCCGGATCCATCGACAGGACCAGCGCGACGCCACCCGCCAGGGCACCCAGCCAGAACGTGGCGAAACCGTCGAAGAAGACGTTCTGCCCCGGCGACCACAAGAACGCCATCATCGGCAGGGTCACGACGGACGGCACACACCCAGGGCCGATCCTCCAGCCTCGGCAGGCTGGCGACGGCGGCGGCCAAGACCGTGGCGCCGAGCACGATCACGACGGCGACGCTTCGCGTGTAGAGAGCCAGCGCATCGGGACCGACGCCAGCGCCCGGGTCCAGCAGGTCCGCGGCGCTGGCGACCGTGCTGTGGAATCCCGCGGGGTATCCGGTGAAGCGCCCACGATCCGCCTCCGGGCGCCGCAGGCAGCGGGTGAGGATCGCGCCGTAGGCACGCATGGTCGTGAAGATCTGGAAGTGTGCCACATTGTCGACGCCGGGCAGGAGTACGACCAGTGCCTCGCGCGCCCCCGTCGCGAACGCCCAGGAGCGTACGGCGGCAACCGAGGCGACCGCGGCGAGTGCCGGGCAGGACGTCCACCGCGCGCGGGCGCGGCGGCAGGCGACCGGAGCCGCGCTCGAGGCGTGGCGGACGCGAGCACGGTGCAGACGACGATGCCGACGACCCAGCGCGACGAGACCGCGCCGTGGTCCACGGGCACCGGCCACCGGCCCACCACAGGAACGGACCCCAGCCGAGCACGAGCGACCCGTTGAGAGCGATCCGGAGCGAGTACCTCGTCGAGGACGGGCACCACCAGGAGGAGCGTCCCGGCGAGGGCCAGGACCACGCACCCGAGAGCACCCCGGCTGCCATGAGGGAGTAGCAGACCGCCGCAGCAGCCAGCCGCGGCGACGGTACCACGCACACTGCAACCGGTAGCGCGGGCGTCCACGGACTGGGCCGACCTCGCGTCGCGTCTGCGACGGGTCCATGACCACGATTGCGATCGCTCACCGTCACAGGCTAGGCAAAGGACACCCCTGCGCGGGAAGTTGGCCGATCTCCGACCGTCGGCCGAGCCGTCCCTCAGACCGCGGAGCTGACCGCGACCCAGCGCTCGAGCAGGGCGTGCGCGCCGCCGGAGTCCAGGGCGTCCACGGCCCGGGCGATCCCGGCGGCGAGCCGCTCCTCGGGGTCGCCGGGCTCGGCGGCGTGCACCGCCAGCGCGGCGCCGGTGTTGAGCACCACGGCGTCGCGCACCGGGCCGGGCTCGCCGGCCACCAGGCGACGTACGACCTCGGCGTTGTGGGCGGCGTCGCCGCCCCGCAGACCCGCCGCCGTGCCGCCGCCCAGGCCGAACCGGTCGGGGTCCACGGTGAACTGCCGGACCTCCCCGTCCTCGACCGCCCAGACCTTCGAGGTCGTGGTGGTGGTCAGCTCGTCGAGCCCGTCGTCGCCCCGGAACACCCACGCGTCGACGCCGCGGCGCGCGAACACGCCGGCCATCAGCGGCGCCTTGCTCTCGTCCGCGCAGCCGATCGCCTGCGCCTCGGGCTTGGCCGGGTGGGCCAGCGGGCCGAGCAGGTTGAACGTCGTGGCCACGCCCAGCTCGCGGCGGGCGCTCGCCGCGTGCCGCATCGCGGGGTGGAACGCGGAGGAGAAGCAGAAGGTGATGCCGGCCCGCTCGCCCACCCGGGCGACCGCCTCGGCGGGCAGGTCGAGCCGGATGCCGAGCGCCTCCAGCACGTCGGCGGAGCCGGCCTGGGAGGAGGCCGAGCGGTTGCCGTGCTTGACCACCGGCACCCCCGCACCGGCCGCCACGATCGCCGACATCGTGGAGATGTTCACCGACATCGAGCGGTCGCCGCCGGTGCCGACCACGTCCAGCACCCGGCCGCTGACCACGAACGGCGTCGCGTGCTCGTACATCGCCGCGACCAGGCCCTCGAGCTCGTCGATGGTCTCGCCCTTGGACCGCAGCGCCACCGCGAAGCCGGCGATCTGCACCGGGGTGGCGGCGCCGACGAGGATCTCGCCCATCGCCCAGGAGGCCTGGTCCGCGGTCAGGTCGCGGCCGCGCGATCAGCGCCGAGAGCACCTCGGGCCACGAGTGGGGTGCGGTCATCGGGATCTCCTCGCCGGGCGTACGTCGATCAGCGGACCGACCCACCCGGCCGGTTCGAGGTCAGCGGGTCGCCGGGACCCGCGGGGAGAGCAGGTGCGCGACCGTCTCCGCGAGCTGCAGCGGGTCGAGGGGGTGCGGCACGGCGCCGTCGGCGCGGGACCAGGTCGCCAGCCACGCGTCCTGCGGGCGGCCGGTCAGCACCAGGATCGGCGGGCACTGGTAGATCTCGTCCTTCATCTGCTTGGCGATGCCCATCCCGCCGGCGGGCACGGCCTCCCCGTCGAGGATCGCGAGGTCGACGGTCCCGGAGTCCATCTGCTGGAGCACGACGGGCAGCGTCGCCACCTCGACGTACTCCGCCTCGGGGAGGTCGACGTGCGGGCGGCGCCCCAGGGCCAGGATCACCTGGGACCGGGTGTGGGCGTCGTCGCTGTAGACGAGGATCTTGAGCGGCGCGGCGGCGGAGGCGTTCGTCACGCGGGTGACTCTACCGGGACGTGTCGCGTCGGGTGGCCTGCGCCTCGAGTCGGTCGAGCCGGCGGTCCTCGCGCACCGCCTCGCGCATCGAGGAGCGGACCCACTGGGTGAACAGCACGCCGAGGAAGACCAGCCCGACGAGGTCGCCGGAGGCCCACAGGATGCCGCCGGCGACGTGCTGGTCGGCGGCCGGGTCGGGCAGCCAGGCCATCGGCAGCGCCGTCGTACCAGGAGCCGCCGATCAGGGCGTCCTGGCCCATGATCGTGACGCCGAGGAAGGCGTGGAACGGCAGCGTGAGCACGATCAGCAGCAGCCGGAACGGGTAGCCGACCCGTCCGGGCACCGGGTCCAGGCCGACCAGCGGCCAGAAGAACAGCGACCCGACGACCACGAGGTGCAGGTGCATGGCCTCGTGCACGAACGCGGAGTGCAGGGAGGCGTCGTACCAGCCGCTGAAGTACAGCGCCCACGGGCTGATCACGAACAGCAGGAAGGTGAGCGGCGCGAAGGACAGCACCAGCGCCACCCGGGAGTGCAGCACGGCCAGGAGCCACCGGCGCGGCCGGGGCGGCAGGGTGCGCAGCATCAGCGTCACCGGCGCCCCGAGCGCGAGGAACAGCGGCACCATCATCGCCAGCACCATGTGCTGGACCATGTGCACCGAGAGCAGGGTCGTGTCGTAGGTCCCCAGCCCCGAGGACGTCGCGAAGAACAGCGCCCCGAGGCCGACCACCACGAAGCTCACGGTGCGCATCACGGGCCAGTGCACGCCCCGCTCGCGGAGCACCCACACGCCCACCAGGTAGAGCCCCGCGGCCCACACCGTCAGCACGGTCAGCACCGGGTCCAGGGTCCACGCGGTGAAGACCCGTTCGACGTTGAAGGGGGGCAGGTCCGCCAGGGACCCGGCCTCGGAGAGCACGACCACGAGGTCCAGCGTAGGAGTGTGAAGAAGCCGACCCGGAAACAGAGGGGGTCGGGGTGGCACGTGAGGGACGAACAGACATAATGAACCCGTGGCCTCAACAGCATCCGCGATACCCGCGTCCCGCCTGCACGGACACCACGACCGGCCGAGCATGGTCAGCGTGGGCACGATCGTCTGGCTCTCCAGCGAGCTGATGTTCTTCGCAGCCCTCTTCGCGAGCTACTTCACGATCCGGGCGGTCTCCCCCGACCTCTGGGCACAGCAGACCGAGCGGCTCAACGTGCCGTTCGCGTCGATCAACACCACGGTGCTGGTGCTGTCCTCCCTCACCTGCCAGCTCGGCGTCTTCGCCGCGGAGCGCGGACAGGTCTCCCGCAGCGGCGGCCTGCTGTCCGTCAAGGGCTGGGGCCTGCGCGAGTGGTTCGTGCTCACCTACGTCATGGGCGCCTTCTTCATCGGCGGCCAGGCGCTGGAGTACACCGCGCTGATCCACGAGGGCACCACGATCCCCGCCTCGGCGTACGGCTCGGTCTTCTACCTCACCACCGGCTTCCACGGCCTCCACGTCACCGGCGGACTGATCGCCTTCCTGCTGGTCCTCGGCCGCACCTACATGGCCAAGAAGTTCACTCACGAGCAAGCCGTCAGCGCCATCGTCGTGTCGTACTACTGGCACTTCGTCGACGTCGTCTGGGTCGGCCTGTTCGCGACGATCTACCTGATCCAGTAGCTGCACCCGCACCAGTCGACGACCCGGGACAGAACAAAGGACACCCAGTGCGACTCCTCTCCGCCCGCCTCTCCAGCAAGCGCCGCAGCCCGTTCGCCGGGCTCGTCGTGCTGGTGATGGGCCTGCTGATCACCGGCGGTCTCTACGCCGTGCTCTCCCCCGCCACCGCCCAGACCAGCGAGGCCGACCAGTCGACCGTGGCGCAGGGCAAGGCGCTGTTCCTCGTGGGCTGCGCCTCCTGCCACGGCAAGAACGGCGAGGGCATCGTCACCAAGCGCGGCACGCAGTACGGCCCGCCGCTGGCCGGCGTGGGCGCCGCCGCCGTCGACTTCCAGGTCGGCACCGGCCGGATGCCGATGGCGCGTCCCGGCGTCCAGGCCCAGCGCAAGAAGGTCGTCTACACCCCCGAGGAGATCACCGCCCTGGCGGCGTACGTCGCCTCGCTCGGCCCCGGCCCCTCCATCCCGGCCAAGTCGGACTACGACCCCACCGGCGCCAGCAACGAGTCGATCGTCCGCGGCGGTCAGTTCTTCAAGACCAACTGCACCGCGTGCCACAACTTCGCGGCCTCCGGCGGCGCGCTGCCCGGCGGCAAGTTCGCGCCGAACCTCAAGGGCGTCACCGACAAGCACATCTACGAGGCCATGCTGACCGGCCCGCAGCAGATGCCGGTCTTCTCCAACGGCGTGGTCAAGCCCGACGAGAAGCGCGACATCATCGCCTACCTCAACAGCATCGAGGACGACCCGAACTACGGCGGCGCCTCGCTCGGCGCTCTCGGTCCCGTGAGCGAGGGCCTCACCGCCTGGCTCGTCGGGATCGGCGCCCTCGTCGGGTTCGCCGTCTGGATCGCCTCGCACTCCGTGCGGTCGAAGAAGGGAGTCAAGGCGTGAGCAACCACGACCACGAGGGCCTCCCGGGCAACGAGCACGCCGTGGCCACCACGGCGTCCTCCTCCCCGGCCGTCCGCGAGGAGCACGCCGACCCGATCGCCGACCCGGGTCTGCACGAGCACCAGCCGCGCCCCACGGACGTCGACGAGAAGGCCGAGAAGCGCGCCGAGCGTCAGATCGCCACCTTGTTCGGCCTCTCCGCGCTGTTCGCGGTGCTGTTCGTCGTCTCCTACTTCGTCTTCCACATCGGCGAGGACCCCACGATCATCGGCGGGTACGGCGCCTCGAACGTCGCGCTCGGCGTCTGCCTCGGCATGGCGCTGCTGCTGATCGGCATCGCGGCCATCCAGTGGGCCCGCAAGCTGATGAGCGACGTCGAGATCGTCGAGATGCGGCACCCCGCCGCGTCCAGCGACGAGGACCGCGCCGACGCGATCACCTCCCTCAACCAGGGCATCGACGACTCCGGCATCGCCCGGCGTCCGCTGATCCGCAACTCGCATGCTCGGCGCGCTCGGCATGCTCGGCCTGCCGACGATCGTCCTGCTGCGCGACCTCGGTCCCGCTCCCGGCGACAAGCTCGCGCACACCGTGTGGGACAAGGGCATGCGCGTCGTCAACGACGTCGCCGGCACCCCGATCAAGCCCGAAGAGGTCGAGATCGGCCAGCTGATCAACGGCGAGCCGGCGCGTCTTCTACGAGGAGAAGGACGGCGAGCCCAAGTTCGAGGGCGTCACCCTCCAGCAGGCCAAGGCCAAGGCGGCCGTCATCCTCGTGCGCATGAAGCCCAGCGACATCACCCCCGCTCCGGGCCGTGAGAACTGGGGCGTCGAGGGAATCCTGTGCTACTCCAAGATCTGCACCCACGTCGGGTGCCCGATCTCGCTGTGGGAGCAGCAGACACATCACCTGCTCTGTCCCTGTCACCAGTCGACCTTCGACCTGGCTGACAACGCAAAGGTGATCTTCGGCCCGGCAGCCAGGCCCCTCCCTCAGCTTCCGCTGAAGGTGGACTCCGAGGGCTACCTCGTCGCGCAGCGCGACTTCGACGAGCCGGTCGGCCCCAGCTACTGGGAACGTGGGTGACAACGATGAGCACAGCGACCACCAACGGCAAGACGGCGGCGACGCCCGTCGAAGCCGAGCAAGGTGGCGGGCGCCGCCACCTGGATGGACGAGCGGGTCGGCCTGGCCGGCCTCGCGAAGAAGCAGGTCCGGAAGGTCTTCCCCGACCACTGGTCCTTCATGCTCGGCGAGATCGCTCTGTGGAGCTTCGTCGTGCTGCTGCTGACCGGCACCTTCCTCACGCTCTGGTTCAAGCCGAGCATGGGCGAGGTCGTCTACAACGGCTCCTACGACCAGCTCCGGGGCGTGTCGATGTCGGAGGCCTACGCCTCCACGATCGACATCTCCTTCGACGTCCGTGGCGGCCTGCTCATGCGGCAGATGCACCACTGGGCGGCGATGCTGTTCGTCGCCTCGATGCTCGTGCACCTCATGCGGGTGTTCTTCACCGGCGCCTTCCGCAAGCCCCGTGAGCTCAACTGGGTGATCGGCTGCCTGCTGCTGATGCTGGGCACGCTCGAGGGCTTCACCGGCTACTCGCTCCCCGACGACCTGCTCTCGGGCACCGGCATCCGGGCCGCGGACGGCTTCGTGAAGTCGATCCCCGTGGTGGGCACCTACGTCTCGTTCTTCCTGTTCGACGGCGAGTTCCCGGGTGACGCGATCATCTCGCGGCTCTACACCGTCCACGTGCTGCTGATCCCCGGCGTGCTGCTGGCGCTGATCGGTGCCCACATGCTGCTGCTGGTGTTCCACAAGCACACCCAGTGGCCCGGGCCCGGCCGCACCAACGACAACGTGGTCGGCTACCCGCTGCTCCCCGTCTACACCGCCAAGGCCGGTGGCTTCTTCTTCATCGTCTTCGGCGTGACGGCGCTGCTCGGTGGTCTCGCGTCGCTGAACCCGGTGTGGCGCTTCGGTCCCTACGACCCCTCCCAGGTCACCGCGGGCTCCCAGCCCGACTGGTACATGGGCTGGCCGGACGGCGCGCTGCGGATCTTCCCCGGCATCGAGACCCATCTCTGGGGCTTCACGCTGAGCTGGAACGTCTTCCTGCCGATCATCGTGCTCCCAGGTGTGATGTTCACGATCCTGCTGATGCTGCCGTTCCTGGAGTCCTGGATCACCGGGGACAAGCGCGAGCACCACCTGCTCCAGCGCCCGCGCAACGCCCCCAACCGGACCGCGACGATGGTCGCCCTCATGACGTTCTACGGCATCCTCTGGGGCGCCGGCGGCAACGACATCCTGGCGATCAAGTTCCACCTGAACCTCAACGCGATCACCTACTTCAACCGGGTGGCCGTGTTCGTGGGACCGGTCGCTCGCGTTCTGGATCACCCGTCGCTGGTGCATCTCGCTCCAGCGCGCCGACCAGAACCGTCTGCTGCACGGCTACGAGACCGGGGTGCTGATGCGCTCCCCCGAGGGTGCGTACGCCGAGAAGCACCTGCCGATCTCCAACGACGAGGCCTACACGCTCACCGCACGGGACCGCGACGTCGTCGTGCCCGATGCCGAGCGAGGCCGACGAGAACGGCGTGGCCAACCGCAAGGTCAAGGCGATGCGGCTGCGGTCGCGGCTGTCGAAGTTCTGGGTGGGCAGCAACATCCAGAAGCCGACCCGCGAGGAGCTCGAGGAGGCCCGGCACCACGCCCAGCACGAGCTGGCCGTCCACGAGGACGGGCACCAGCACCTGAGCGGCGGCGACTACGAGGGCGACTACGAGCTCGACGGCCAGCCCGCCGACGGTCACCAGTTCGACGGCCGGCACGGCATCGAGGGCGACGAGCTCCGCAAGCGCTGAGCGGCTCCCTCAGGTCCTCGACGAGGCCCCGTCCACCTTCGGGTGGGCGGGGCCTCGTCGCGTCCGGTCGCTCCCGCGCCCGGGTCAGGACCGGGTGGCGAGCTCGGCGGGACCGCCGCGGGACGCCGCGCCGTCAGGCGCAGCGCCCGTACGCAGGCCTGCACCAGGAGCGCGACCAGCAGCACGTTGCGGACCACGAGCACCGTCACCGCGAGCAGCTGCCGTCGCGGTGCAGCACGAGCGGCGCGTAGAGCCCCGGGAAGATCGCGTGCGACGAGCGCCGCGGCGACGATCAGCCCGACGGTGAGACGCAGCAGGGCAGGCCGGGTCCGGGTCACCACGGCCAGCCCGGCGACCGCCATCGGCAGCACCCAGAGGAGGTACTGCGGGCTGAGCACCTTGCTCGCGCACAGGAACCCCAGCGTCGAGGCCATGCTCGCCCACACCAGCGCATCGGTGGACAGGTCCCGGCCGAGCCGGGCGATCCTGGACCACAGCACGACCAGGAAGACCACCAGGGCGAGGCTCAGCGCCGCGGAGACGGTCAGGAGCACCGGCACGCCCGGGCCGGTGATCTCGTAGGCCTTGTAGGACGAGTAGAAGACCCGGTACGCCGCCGGGTCGACCGCGTGCACGGCCACGCCGGCGTCGCGGCCACCGACTCGATCTGCAGCCCCCGGTCGGCCTGGTACGCCAGCGGCGACCACACCCGTGCCCAGCCGGCCGCACGACGGTGGCCACGCCGCGACCCCCGACCGCCGCGACCACCGACGGCTCCGGCCCGCGCCAGGGGCGCGGGCGGGACCAGCAGCACCGGCCACAGCTTGATGCTGGTGGCCACCGCGACGAGGAACGCCGCCATGCGCGGCCGGGTCCCGGCCAGCAGGACGACGACGCCGACCAGGACACCCGGGACCAGGTCGAACCGCACGTAGCACAGGCCGCCCATCGCCGGCACCGCGACCAGCCGGACACGACCGCGCTCCCCCGACCGGCCGGGGCGTGCCGGTGCACAGCGCCGTGAAGGCCGCGTCGACGGCCAGCAGGCGGCCACGAAGAAGAACCCGTAGGCCCACAGCGCGTGGGCGGCGGCCGCAAGCGTCCAGGGCACCGCGACGACCCAACGACCGGAGCGGGTACTCCCGCAGGTCCCGGCTGCGCCTCGGAGCTGTCAGCGCCAACGGGAGCCCGAGCGCGCGCCGACGGCGCGCGGTACGCGGCGGCTCAGCGGAGGTCAGCTCAGGGCCGAGCCCTGCTTCCAGGCGGAGAACGAGTCGTTCCAGTCGCCGTAGCCGTTGTCGAGCGTCATCGGACGGTCCGTGCCGGTGTACTCCACGACGTCGCCGCGCTTGCTGATGTCGTAGATCCACTTGGCGTTGGCGGTGCTCATGCCGGTGCAGCCGTGGCTCACGTTGGAGTTGCCCTGCGAGGCCACGGACCACGGGGCGGCGTGCAGGAACTCGCCGCTGTAGGTGACCCGCATGGCGTACTCGACGTCGTCGATGTCGTAGGCGTCCGGGCTGTTGCGGTTGATCCCGACGGTCTCGGAGTTCATCCGCTTGTGCCGGAACTTCTCGATGATCACCTTGACCCCGGAGCGGGTGGTGAACCCGGGCTTGCCGGTCGTGATCGGCGTGGTCCGGGCGAGCTTGCCGTTGATGAAGGTCTTCATCTCGTGGGTCTGCGCGTTGACCTTGCTGATCACCGCGTCACCGACGTGGAAGGTCGAGGTGCGGCTGAGCTGGCCGTAGATCCCGTTGCCGGCCGGGATGCTGTTCACGTCGGCGGTGACGGTGACGTCCGTGCCGGGCTTCCAGTACGTCGCCGGGCGCCAGTGCACCTCGGAGTCGCTGATCCAGTGCCAGGCGCCGCGCTGCTGGGACGTGTTGGTCACCGTGAGGTGCTTCTCGATCGCGGACTTGTCGGTCACCGGCACGTCGAAGTGCACGATCACCGGCATGCCGACCCCGACGGTCTCGCCGGCGAGCGGCACGAAGCTGGGGTAGGTCTGCTGGTCCAGCGAGAGCGCCTCGGTGCGGAACGAGGAGGCGTCCGTGGCCTCGAGGCCGTCGGCGTCCACCGCGGTCGCGGCCACGCGGTAGCGGGTGCCCGGCTCCAGGCGCTGGGTCGAGGTCCAGGTGGTTTTGTCCTCCGACATTGCCCGCGAGCTCCTTGCCGCCGGCCTTGACGGCCACCTGGTCGAAGGTGCCGTCCTGGGCGGTGAGCGTGAC
>CAWERI010000015.1:0-36036 GCA_963811515.1 uncultured Actinomycetota bacterium | reverse complement strand
CGTACGACGGGCTCCCCCGCCGACTCGTTCACAGATTGTTGCCGCAAACGTACCCACCACCCCGACGTTGGTCCTACTGTGACGGCGAGGGGGGACGAACGGGAGCGGACCGGTGGCGAAACACCGCGGACTCACGCTGTCGCTATAGTCCCGCGTCACACCTGAGACAGACCGGCGAAGTACCCGCGACAGGAGTCCCATGCACGCCCGCCCCAGAAGCATCGCCGCCTTGCTGATCGCCCTCGTGATCGCGGCGCTCGTGATGATCGGCAGCGGACCGGCGTCAGCGGCCCCGGTCCGCACGCCGCCGAGTCAGCCTGCGTGAAGCCCGCCCCGCGCAACGACGACACCATCCACATCCAGGGGTGCCTGACCGACCCCCGCGAGAAGCCGCCCGCGGCGGTCCCGGGGGTGAAGTTCACCGTCGTCGACGACCAGGGCAAGATCGTCGGCGAGGGCACCAGCAACGCCACCGGCGTCTTCGACATCGCCCTCCCCGGCAAGTCGATCGACGCGCTCGGCAACACCTACACGGTCAAGCTCGACAAGTCGTCCCTCCCGGAGGGCGCGGCGCTCCGCAACCCCAAGCAGCTCGCGCTGAAGGTCACCCCCAAGCTGAGCGCCGACATCTTCGTCACCTTCCCGATCGGTGACGCCACCGCCGCCAACGCCGGCAAGGCGACCCAGGCCCTGCAGCTCGCCGTCGGCGGCCTGGTCTTCTCGCTGCTGCTGGCGATGGCCGCGCTCGGCCTGTCGATGATCTTCGGTACGACGGGCCTGACGAACTTCGCGCACGGCGAGCTGATCACCTTCGGGGCGCTGGTCGCCTACGGCGTGGACGCGCTGCCGGGCAGATCAGCATCGGCGGCACCAACGTCACGATCGCCGTCTCCATCATCGTGGCCGCCATCGCGTCCGCCGGGTTCGGCTGGCTCAACGACAGCGCGCTGTGGCGGCCGCTGCGGCACCGCGGCACCGGCCTGATCGCGATGATGGTCGTGAGCATCGGCCTGTCGATCTTCCTGCGCAACATCTACCAGTACCTCGCCGGCGCCAGCACCCACCAGTACTCCCAGTTCTCCAGCCCGCGGCCGTACCACCTCGGCCCGATCCTGGTCACGCCCAAGGACATCTTCGTCGTCGTCTTCTCGATCGTCGTGCTGGTCGCGGTCGTCATCGCCCTGCAGCGCACCAAGCTCGGCAAGGCCACCCGCGCGGTCGCCGACAACACGGCGCTGGCCTCGGCCACCGGCATCAACGTGGACCGGGTCATCTCGGTGGTGTGGATCGTCGGCGCGATGCTCGCCGGCCTGTCCGGCGTGCTGCTCGGCATGACCCAGGGCTTCGACTACCAGCTCGGCTTCAAGATCCTGCTGCTGGTGTTCGCCGCCACCGTCCTCGGCGGCCTCGGCACCGCGTGGGGCGCGATCGTCGGCGCCCTCATCATCGGCCTCTTCGTCGAGGTCTCCACGCTGTTCATCCCGGCCGAGCTCAAGTTCGTCGGCGCACTCGTCGTACTCATCGTCGTCCTGCTGGTCAGGCCCCAGGGCCTGCTCGGCAAGGCCCAGCGGGTCGGCTAGGAGCAGACATGGACTGGCACGCATCTTCAGCCAGAGCCTCCAGCAGGGCCTCGGCCCGGTCGCCGCGGTGTACTGCCTCGCCGCCATCGGCCTGAACGTGCACTTCGGCTACACCGGCCTGCTCAACTTCGGCCAGGCCGGCTTCATGGCCGTCGGCGGCTACGCCGTCTCCTCGTTCGTCGCGACCTGGGGGCTCTCGTTCTGGCTCGGCTGCGTGGTCGCGCTGCTGGCCTCGGCCGTCCTCGCGCTGCTGCTCGGCGTCCCGACCCTGCGGCTGCGCGCCGACTACCTGGCGATCGTGACGATCGCCGCCGCCGAGATCATCCGGCAGACGATCGGCTCGGTCACGCTGCTGAAGTACTTCGGCGGCCAGGACGGCCTCCAGGGCTTCACCGGCAGCTTCGCCGACCTGAACCCGTTCAGCGGCCGGGTCGGCATCCCCGGCGTGGTGACCTGGCGTCCCTACGACTTCTGGACGCTGCTGGTCTGCTGGGCGCTCGTCGCCCTGTGCTGCCTCATCGTGTGGGCGCTGATGCGCAGCCCGTGGGGCCGGGTGCTCAAGGGCATCCGCGAGGACGAGGACGCGGTCCGCAGCCTCGGCAAGAACGTCTACGCCTACAAGATGCAGTCGCTGGTCATCGGCGGCGTCATCGGTGGCGTCGCCGGCATCATGTCGGCGCTGCAGCACTCGGCGATCAACCCGTCGTTCTTCGCGACGGACACCACCTTCTTCGCCTACACCGTGCTGCTGGTCGGTGGCGCGGCGCGCGTGCTCGGCCCGGTCGCCGGAACCGTCATCTTCTGGTTCCTGATCAGCTTCCTCGACCTGTTCTTCGGACAGGCCACCTCGGGCACCGACCCGACCATCCCCGCCGCCATCATGAACAGCAACCAGGCCAGCCTGATGCGCTTCATCTTCATGGGACTCGCCCTGATGCTGCTGATGATCTTCCGCCCGCAAGGAATCTTCGGCGACCGAAGGGAGCTGGCTCTCGATGCCCGCTGACACCGTGACCGACGCCGCGACCGGCCCCGAGAAGGACGTCCCAAACCACCACCAAGGTCGACGTCAACGCCGCCCGCGCGGCGCTGCGCGACGTCGCCCACGAGCCCGGGGCGAAGAAGCCCGACCCGATCGTGGTGGCCGACAGCGTCCGCCGCACGTTCGGCGGCCTCACCGCCGTCGACGTCGACCACGTCGAGATCCAGCGCGGCGTGATCACCGGCCTGATCGGTCCGAACGGCGCCGGCAAGACCACCTTCTTCAACCTGCTCACCGGGTTCGACCGGCCCGACGCGGGCGACTGGTCCTTCAACGGCAAGAGCCTGCGGGGGGTCCCGGCCTACCGGGTCGCCCGGCTGGGCATGGTCCGCACCTTCCAGCTCACCAAGGTGCTCTCCCGGCTCACCGTGCTGGAGAACATGCGTGTGGGCGCCACCGGCCAGCAGGGCGAGAGCCTGCTCAAGGCGATGTTCGCGCCGTTCTGGCGCGGCCAGGAGACCGCGAACACCGACCGCGCCGACGACCTGCTCGAACGCTTCCTGCTGATCAAGAAGCGCGAGGACTTCGCCGGCTCGCTGTCCGGCGGCCAGCGCAAGCTCCTCGAGATGGCCCGGGCGCTGATGGCCGACCCCGAGCTGGTGATGCTCGACGAGCCGATGGCCGGGGTGAACCCCGCGCTCAAGCAGTCCCTGCTGGGCCACGTGAAGTCGCTGCGCGACGAGGGCCGGACCGTGCTCTTCGTCGAGCACGACATGGACATGGTCCGCGACATCTCCGACTGGGTCATCGTGATGGCCCAGGGCAAGGTGATCGCCGAGGGTCCGCCCGGACTCGGTGATGAGCGACCAGCGGGTCATCGACGCCTACCTCGGCTCGCACCACGACCAGGACCTGAGCGAGGACATGGAGGAGCAGATCCTCGCCGAGGCCCAGGCCGAGATCAACGACGACCAGCGCCCCGGGACGCCGGCTCCGGCCGCGACCGCGGGAGAAGCAGAAGGAGAGCAGCGTGTCTGAGGCCTCGCCCGACAAGACCGAGCGCAGCGAGCACCTGAAGGTCGCCGAGGGCGCGGTGCTCCGCGCCGACGACCTGATCGCCGGCTACCTGCCCGGGGTGAACATCCTCAACGGCGCGGACCTGTACTGCCAGGAGAACGAGCTGGTCGGCATCATCGGCCCGAACGGCGCCGGCAAGTCGACGCTGCTCAAGGCGCTGTTCGGCCTGGTGAAGATCAAGACCGGCACGGTCACGCTCAAGGGCGAGGACATCACCAACCAGCGGGCCGACCACCTGGTCACCAAGGGCATCGGCTTCGTGCCGCAGACCAACAACGTGTTCCCGTCGCTCACCATCCAGGAGAACCTGGAGATGGGCGTCTACCAGCGGCCGAAGTCGTTCAAGAAGCGCTTCGAGTTCGTCGGCGACCTGTTCCCCGCGCTGATCGACCGCAAGGCGCAGCGCGCCGGCTCGCTCTCGGGCGGCGAGCGGCAGATGGTCGCGATGGGCCGCGCGCTGATGATGGAGCCGTCCGTGCTGCTGCTCGACGAGCCCTCCGCGGGGCTCTCGCCGGTCATGCAGGACGAGGTCTTCGTGCAGACCCGCCGGATCAACCGGGCCGGCGTCTCGGTGATCATGGTCGAGCAGAACGCCCGGCGCTGCCTGCAGATCTGCGACCGCGGCTACGTCCTCGACCAGGGCCGCAACGCCTACACCGCGAGCGGCCAGGACCTGATCAACGACCCGAAGGTCATCGAGCTGTACCTCGGCACGCTGGCCAAGAAGGACTGACCCTCCGGCGCTCCTGCTCGTCCCGGCACACGCACGAAGGGGCCCGACCTGGTGGTCGGGCCCCTTCGCTGTGCTACGTGGATCAGATGACGCCGGTGACGTACTTGAGGTTCTTGTACGTGTTGGTGGCGTCGTACTCGAAGATGCCGATGGTGGCCTTGGTCGGGCTACCGGTGTCGCCCAGGTCGCACGGACCCGAGACACCCTCGTAGTCGATGTCCTCGCCGGAGTCGAGCAGCTCGGCGCACTCCTCGAACGACGAGCACTCGGTGCCGTCCTTCGAGACCTTGATGATGTCGGGCGCGAAGGTCGTCGGGTCGTCCGACTTGGCCTCGATCGCCGCGAGGGCGATCAGGGTGGTGGCGTCGTACGACTCGGGACCGTAGGTGAAGTCCTTGAGCTTCGGGTCCGTCTTGCGCATCCGGTCCTTGAAGTCCGAGGTCAGCTCGGCGCCCGGGTAGGTCGCCTTGACGCCCTTCAGGGTGCCCTTCGGGAAGTCCGAGGAGTAGTCGGCGGTGTTGCCGTCCACGAAGTACGTCGGGACGTCCTGCGGCCCGACGCCCTTGGCGATGAGCTGCGGGATGATCTTCTTGGTCTCGTCGAACGCGACCAGGACGATGGCGTCGGGCTTCGTCGCCGCGACGGCGTTCACCTCGGCGGTGAAGTTGGTCGCGTCGGCCGAGTAGAGCTTCTTGACCGCGACGTTGCCGCCACCGGCCTTGATGCCCTTGTCGATCTGACCGGCGAGCAGCTCGCCGTAGGAGTCCTGGCGGGCCAGGATGGCCACGTTGTTGCGGCCGTCCTCGATCAGCGTGTTCGCCATCACGGCGCCCTGGAGGACGTCGGACGGGGCGGTGCGGAAGTACAGGTTCTTCGGGTCGGTCTTCGGGTCGTCCAGCGCCGGCGAGGTGTTCGCGGGCGAGAACTGCACGACACCGGCGCCGGTGATCTTGTCGATGACGCTCAGTGACACCGAGGACGAGGCGGCACCGACGATGGCGTCGGCGTTCGCGTCGAGCAGCTTGTCGGTCTGGGCACCCGCGATGTCCGGCGTGCCGTCGCCCGAGTCGGCCTTGACCTGGACGACGTCCTTGCCGAGGACCCCACCGGCGGCGTTGATGTCGTCGATGGCGGTCTGGACGCCGGCGAACTCCGGCGGCCCGAGGAACGCGAGGTCGCCGGTCTGCGGGAGCAGGGTGCCGACCGTCAGCGTCCCGTCGCCCTTGGCGGGAGCGGCCGAGCTGCTCTCGCTCGGCGAGGACGACGACGGAGCCAGCGCTGTCGCTGTCACTGTTGCTGCCACAGGCGGTCAGTGCGAGCGACGCCGTCGCGAGCACCACAGCCGTGCGCAGGGCGCGGTTTGGGCGAATCATTGAGCCTCCGTCATGAGGAGTGTGCGCGGAGTCCCCCACCGGGTACCGATCGCGCATTCTGATGCTGCGAACCTAGCGCCAATCCCTTTGGCCCACGGCGGTCTGAGGACAATTGGTGGTGCTGTCGTTGCCATTTCGTGACCTGCGAGCCCTTCACTCCCGACCCGCTGCCCGGTTTGCGGGCCCGACCCGGGCTACTGCGGGGCTCTCGGTCGCCGGTGACGGACGGCCCGTGGGCGATCACGCCGTCGGCCACCTGGCGCATCGAGAGACGCAGGTCCATGGCCGTCTTCTGGATCCACCGGAACGCGTCCGGCTCGCTCAGGTCGAGCTGCCGCTGCAGCACGCCCTTGGCCCGGTCGACCGACTTGCGGGTCTCCAGGCGCTCGGTCAGGTCGGCCACCTCGGCCTCGAGCAGCTGCACCTCGGCGAAGCGGCTCACCGCCATCTCGATCGCGGGCACCAGGTCGCTCTTGTTGAACGGCTTGACCAGGTAGGCCATCGCGCCGGCGTCGCGGGCGCGCTCCACCAGGTCGCGCTGGCTGAAGGCGGTGAGGATCACCACGGGCGCGATCCGCTGCTCGGCGATCCGCTCGCCGCCGCGATCCCGTCGAGCTTGGGCATCTTGACGTCGAGGACCACCAGGTCGGGCCGGTGCAGCTCCGCGAGCTCGACGGCGGTCTGCCCGTCGCCGGCCTGCCCCACGACGTCGTACCCCTCCTCGGCGAGCATCTCGGCGAGGTCGAGCCGGATCAGCGCCTCGTCCTCGGCGATCACGACGCGGCGTGCGGGGGAGACGGGGTCGGGACTCACGGGGTGAAGGCTAGTACGGCGGGCCGCCGACCGCCCGTCGTCCCGCACGGTCGACGTGACCGCGGACTCCCCCGGCCGCGCGGACGGTCAGGCGGACCGGTCGGTGGCGCCGCGACCCCGGGCGGCGTGCGCCTCCAGGAAGAGCTCGACCTCCTCGCGCTCCACCCGGCGCTGCGACAGGCTCGTGCAGGCCGTGCGGGCGTTCGCGATCGCGCGTTCCTGACCCACCAGTGCCTGCAGAGTCGTCTCATGTCGTCCCACCGTCGGTCTCCACGTGCCGGAGCCTCAAACACTACTTGTTTGATTGACAATGGCAATCGGCGGTCCAGACCGTGGATCGGCTACCCTTCTCAGCGTCCCCGGCCGGGTTGGCGGAACGGCATACGCGGTGGTCTCAAACACCACTGCCCGAAAGGGCTTGTGGGTTCGAATCCCACACCCGGCACTCTGCTCGGCGGCCACGGAACTGTCGGTGCCCTCCGCGAGCATGACGCATGGTCCACGTCCGTCCGAAGCCACCGTGCAGAGCGCGCTGCGCGCCTCGGACGCCGGCGTGCTCGACGCGGAGAACGCCCGCCGCCACGGCGTGGCGGTCAAGACGATCCGCCGCTGGCGGCGGCTTACCAGCGGCGCGGCCTCCCCCGCGGGCAGACCCACCCGCGGCGCCGTGTCCGCGCTGCGACGGAGCCGCCCTCGACGGACCCGCCTACGCCGAGCTGCTCGGCTGGTACCTCGGGGACGGGCACATCACCGAGGGCCGACGCGGCGTCTACGCCCTGCACGTCTTCAACGACCGGCGCTACCCGGGCTCAACGCGCACGTCCTGCGACCTGATGCGAGCGGTGAAGCCCGGCGGCCGGCCGCACACGCGCGAGGTGCCCGGGTGCGTGATCACGACGGTGTCCTGGAAGCACTGGCCGTGCCTGTTCCCGCAGCACGGCCCGGGCCGCAAGCACGAGCGCGACCTGGTCCTCGCGGACTGGCAGTGGGAGATCGTCGAGCGCCACCCGGCCGACTTCCTGCGCGGCCTGTTCCACTCCGACGGCTGCCGGGCGAACAACTGGCGCGACGCCTGGTCGCCGGCGAGATGAAGCGCTACGACTACCCGCGCTGGCAGTTCATCAACAACTCCCGCGACATCCGGCGCTGGTGCTGCGAGGCGCTCGACCTGGTCGACGTACCGTGGCGGCAGTCCAGCCCGAAGACCGTCTCGGTCTCCACCCGCGCGGGGGTGGCCCGGCTCGACGAGCTGTCGGGCCCAAGCGCTGAGCGCGCTCACTGCGGGCGCGGTAGGCCGGGGCGACCTCGTTGATCGCGTCGCCCATCCGGTGGATGCGCAGCGCGTTGGTCGAGCCCGGGATGCCCGGGGGGCTGCCCGCGATGATCACCACCAGGTCGCCCTCCTCGACCCGGCCGATCGCGCAGCAGGTGCTCGTCGACCTGGCGCACCATCTCGTCGGTGTGCTCGACCGGCGCCGCCGAGGAACGTCTCGACGCCCCACGACAGCGCCAGCTGCGAGCGCACCGACGGGCACGGGCGTGAACGCCAGCATCGGGATCGGGCCGCGGTAGCGCGACAGCCGGCGCGCGGAGTCGCCGCTCTGGGTGAACGCGACGAGGTACTTCGCGCCGACCCGCTCGGCGACCTCGGCAGCCGCCTTGGCGATCACGCCGCCGCGGGTGCGCGGCTGCCAGTCGATGGCGGCCATCCGGGCGAGGCCGTGGTCCTCGGTGGACTCGATGATCCGGGCCATCGTCTCGACGGTCTCGATGGGGTACTCCCCCACGCTGGTCTCGCCGGACAGCATCACCGCGTCGGCGCCGTCGAGCACCGCGTTGGCGACGTCGGAGGCCTCGGCCCGGGTGGGCCGCGGGCGAGGAGATCATCGACTCGAGCATCTGGGTGGCGACGATCACCGGCTTCGCGTGCCGGCGGGCGACCTCGATGACCTGCTTCTGCAGGAACGGCACGTCCTCGAGCGGGCACTCCACGCCGAGGTCGCCGCGGGCCACCATGAAGCCGTCGAACGCGTCGACGATCTCCTCGATGTTGTCGATCGCCTGCGGCTTCTCGATCTTGGCGATGACGGGCAGGAAGATGCCCTCCTCGCGCATGATCTTGCGGCACGTCCTCGACGTCGGCGGCGGTGCGCACGAACGACAGCGCGATGAAGTCGACGGTCATGTGCAGCGCCCAGCGCAGGTCCTCGATGTCCTTCTCGGACATGCGCCGGCACGGACACCGCGACCCCGGGCAGGTTGATGCCCTTGTGGTTGCTCACCGGCCCGCGCCACGCGGACGCGGGTGACGACGTCGGTCTCCCCGCACCTCGAGCGACCTCGAGGCGCACCTTGCCGTCGTCGATCAGGATCGGGTCGCCCGACGCTGACGTCGCCGGGCAGTCCCTTGTACGTCGTCGAGCAGATCGCCGCGTCGCCCGGCACCTCGCGGGTGGTGATCGTGAACGTCGCCCCCGTCTCGAGCTGCACGGGGCCGTCGGCGACCTTGCCCAGCCGGATCTTGGGGCCCTGCAGGTCGGCGAAGATGCCGACGCCGTGGCCGCTCTCGTCGGACGCCTCCCGCACCATCCGGTAGACCTGCTCGTGGTCGGCGTACGACCCGTGGCTGAGGTTCATCCGGGCGACGTCCATGCCGGCATCGACGAGGGCGCGGATCTTCTCGGGAGTGTTCACCGCGGGACCCAGGGTGCAGACGATCTTTGCTCTACGCACGGACCGACCCTAGCGGGCTACCGGCGAGTCACCCGTGCCGCCTCCTGGATCGTTCCAGGATGCGGTCGCCCGCGCTCCGGGTCAGACGACGAGCGGGCGTTCGGTCGGCTTGATCGGGGACGGCAGCGTCGTCGACCCGGTGAGGTACGTGTCGACGGCGGCGGCCGCCGCGCGCCCCTCGGCGATGGCCCAGACGATCAGCGACTGGCCACGTCCGGCGTCACCGGCGACGAAGACGCCCGGCTGGCTGGACATGTAGGCCAGGTCGCGGACGATGTTGCCGCGGTCGTCGAGGTCGACGCCGAGCTGGGCCACGACGCCGTCCTGCTCCGGACCGGTGAAGCCCATCGCGAACAGCACCAGCTCGGCCGGGATCTCCCGCTCGGAGCCCTCGACCTCGGCTGAACCGGCCGTCCTTCATCTCCACGTCGACCAGGCGCAGGGCCCGGACGTTGCCGGCCTCGTCGCCGAGGAACTCCTGGGTCGACACGGAGTACATCCGGTCGCCGCCCTCCTCGTGCGCGGAGGAGACCCGGAACAGCATCGGGTACGTCGGCCAGGGCTGTCCCGCGGGACGGTCCTCACCGGGCTGCGGCATGATCTCCAGCTGCGTCACGGACGCGGCCTGCTGCCGGTGCGACGTGCCGAGGCAGTCCGCGCCGGTGTCGCCGCCGCCGATGATCACCACGTGCTTGCCGGTCGCGGTGATCTGGTCCGAGCCATCCTGGTCGGAGCCTGGCCGAGCGACGCGCGGTTGGACTGCGGCAGGAACTCCATCGCCTGGTGGATGCCGCCGAGCTCGCGCCCGGTGATCGGCAGGTCGCGGGCCACCGTCGCACCCATCGCCAGCACGACCGCGTCGAAGCGGTCGACGCAGCTGCGCCCGGTGACGTCGCCGCCCACGTCGACGCCGGAGCGGAACACCGTGCCCTCGCGGCGCATCTGGTCGATGCGCCGGTCGAGGTGCTTCTTCTCCATCTTGAACTCGGGGATGCCGTAGCGCAGCAGGCCGCCGGGCTTGTCCGCGCGCTCGTAGACCGCGACGGTGTGGCCGGCGCGGGTCAGCTGCTGGGCGGCGGCGAGGCCGGCGGGCCCGGAGCCGATCGACCGCGACGGTCTTGCCCGAGAGCCACTCCGGCGGCTGCGGGCCGCACCAGGCCGGAGTCCCAGGCGCGGTCGGCGATCGAGACCTCGACGTTCTTGATCGTCACCGGGTCCTGGTTGATGCCGAGCACGCACGCGGTCTCGCACGGCGCCGGGCAGAGCCGGCCGGTGAACTCCGGGAAGTTGTTCGTCGCGTGCAGCCGCTCGATCGCGCCCTCCCAGTCGTCGCGCCAGACCAGGTCGTTCCACTCCGGGATGATGTTGCCCAGCGGGCAGCCCTGGTGGCAGAACGGGATGCCGCAGTCCATGCAGCGCCCGGCCTGCTCGGTGATGATCGGCAGCAGCGCGCGGCCCGCCCCCTCGGGGTAGACCTCGTTCCAGTCGTGCAGCCGCTCGTCGACGGGCCGGCGGGACGCGACCTCGCGCCCGGCCTTGAGGAAGCCCCGGGGGTCAGCCATGGAGCGCCTCCATCATCCGTGCCGCGGTCTCGTCCTCGGAGAGGCCCTCGGCCTCGGCCTTCTCCTTGGCGGCGAGCACCAGCTTGTAGTCACTCGGCATCACCTCGGTGAACCGGCTGTACGGCGCTCGCCCAGTCGTCGAGCAGCGCCTCGGCCACCGGCGACCCGGTCTCCTCGAGGTGCCGGCGCACGATGCCCTGCAGCTCCTCGGCCGCGTCGCCGGCGACGGGTGCGAGCTCGACGAGCTCGTGGTTGACGCGGCCCTCGTCGAGGTCGAGCAGGAACGCCACGCCGCCGGACATGCCGGCCGCGAAGTTGCGTCCGGTCGGGCCGAGCACCACGACGCGGCCTCCGGTCATGTACTCGCAGCCGTGGTCGCCGACGCCCTCGACGACCGCGGTCGCCCCGGAGTTGCGGACGCAGAAGCGCTCGCCGACCTGGCCGCGCAGGAAGATCTCGCCGCGACGTCGCGCCGTACCCGATGACGTTGCCGGCGATGATCTGCTCGGCCGCGTCGAAGGTCGCGGCGCGGTCGGGGCGGACCACGATCCGGCCGCCGGACAGGCCCTTGCCGACGTAGTCGTTGGCGTCGCCCTCGAGCCGCAGCGTCATGCCGCGCGGCACGAACGCGCCGAACGACTGGCCGGCCGAGCCGGTGAAGGTGATGTCGATCGTGCCGTCGGGCAGCCCCTCGCCGCTGTAGCGCTTGGTCACCTCGTGGCCGAGGATCGTGCCGACGGTGCGGTTGACGTTGCGGATCTGCACCTGGGCGCGGACCGGCTCGCCGCGCTCCAGCGCGTCGGCCGGCCAGCGCGACCAGCTCGTTGTCGAGCGCCTTGTCGAGGCCGTGGTCCTGCGTCGGTGGTGTTGTGCCGCGAGCGCGCCCTCGGGCAGCTCGGGCACGTGCAGGATCGGGCGCAGGTCGAGACCGGCGGCCTTCCAGTGGTGCACCGCGCTGCGTCACGTCGAGCAGCTCGGCGTGGCCGACGGCCTCCTCGAGGGTGCGGAAGCCGAGCTCGGCGAGCAGCTCGCGGACCTCCTCGGCGATGAACTCGAAGAAGTTCACGACGAACTCCGGCTTGCCGGCGTAGCGCTCGCGCAGCACCGGGTTCTGCGTCGCGACGCCCACCGGGCAGGTGTCGAGGTGGCAGACCCGCATCATGATGCAGCCCGACACGACCAGCGGCGCGGTCGCGAAGCCGAACTCCTCGGCGCCGAGCAGCGCCGCCGACGATCACGTCGCGGCCGGTCTTCATCTGGCCGTCGGCCTGCACGACGATCCGGTCGCGCAGCCCGTTGAGCAGCAGGGTCTGCTGGGTCTCGGCGAGGCCGAGCTCCCAGGGTCCGCCGGCGTGCTTGAGCGAGGTCAGCGGCGCGGCGCCGGTGCCGCCGTCGTGCCCGGAGATCAGCACGACGTCGGCGTGCGCCTTGGACACCCCGGCCGCGACCGTGCCGACGCCGACCTCGGCGACCAGCTTCACGTGCACCCGCGCGGACGGGTTCGCGTTCTTCAGGTCGTGGATCAGCTGGGCGAGGTCCTCGATCGAGTAGATGTCGTGGTGCGGCGGCGGCGAGATCAGGCCCGACGCCGGGCGTGGAGTGCCGGGTCTTCGCGACCCACGGGTAGACCTTGTGGCCGGGCAGCTGGCCGCCCTCGCCGGGCTTCGCGCCCTGCGCCATCTTGATCTGGATGTCGTCGGCGTTGGTGAGGTACTCCGAGGTCACCCCGAAGCGGCCGGACGCGACCTGCTTGATCGCGCTGCGGCGCTCGGGGTCGTAGAGCCGGTCGGCGTCCTCGCCGCCCTCACCGGTGTTGGACTTGCCGCCGAGCCGGTTCATCGCGATCGCGAGCGTCTCGTGGGCCTCCCCGCTGATCGAGCCGTAGGACATCGCGCCGGTGGAGAACCGCTTGACGATCGCGGAGACCGGCTCGACCTCGTCGATCGGGATCGGCTCGCGCGTCGCCGTCGCGGAACGTGAACAGGCCGCGCAGCGTCATCAGCCGCTCGGACTGCTCGTTCACGCGCGCGGTGTACTGCTTGAAGACGTCGTAGCGGCCGGTGCGGGTGGAGTGCTGCAGCCGGAAGACCGTCTCGGGGTCGAACAGGTGCGGCTCGCCCTCGCGGCGCCACTGGTACTCGCCGCCGATCTCGAGGGTGCGGTGCGCGGAGGGCAGGCCGTCGACCGGGTAGGCCTTGCGGTGCCGCCGGGCGACCTCCTCGGCGATGGTGTCGATGCCGACGCCGCCGAGCTTGCTGGTGGTGCCGGTGAAGTAGCGGTCGACCAGCGGCTGGGCCAGGCCGACCGCCTCGAAGATCTGCGCGCCGGTGTACGACGCGACCGTGGAGACGCCCATCTTGCTCATCACCTTGAGCACGCCCTTGCCGAGCGACTTCACCAGGTTCTTCACGGCCTGCTCGGGCTCGACCTCGACGTAGTAGCCGTCGCGGGCCAGGTCCTCGACGGTCTCCATGGCGAGGTAGGGGTTGACCGCCGCGGCGCCGTACCCGATGAGCAGGGCGACGTGGTGCACCTCGCGGACGTCGCCGGCCTCGATGACCAGGCCGACCTGGGTGCGGGTCTTCTCGCGCACCAGGTGGTGGTGCACGGCGCCGGTCAGCAGCAGCGACGGGATCGGCGCGAGCTCGGCGGTGGAGTGCCGGTCGGAGAGCACGATGATCCGCGCGCCGTCGGCGATCGCGGCGGACACCTCGGCGCAGATCTCGTCGAGCCGGTCGGCCAGCGCCTGGCCGCCGCCCTCGACGTCGTACAGGCCGCGCGAGACGTGGGTGGCGTAGCCGGGCAGGTCGCCGTCGCGGTTGATGTGCCGGATCTTGGCGAGCTCGTCGTTGGTGATCACCGGGAACGGCAGCACCAGCTGGCGGCAGGACGCCGGCGTCGGCTCGAGCAGGTTCGCCTCGGGGCCGATGGTGCCGGACAGCGACGTCACGAGCTCCTCGCGGATCGCGTCCAGCGGCGGGTTGGTGACCTGCGCGAACAGCTGCGCGAAGTAGTCGAACAGCAGCCGCGGCCGGTCCGAGAGCGCCGCGATCGGGGTGTCGGTGCCCATCGAGCCGATCGGCTCCGCGCCGGTCTTGGCCATCGGGGTGAGCAGGACCCGCTTCTCCTCCTCGGTGTAGCCGAAGATCTGCTGGCGACGGGTGACCGAGGCGTGCGTGTGCACGATGTGCTCGCGGTCGGGGAGGTCCTCGAAGCGGACGATGCCGGCGTGCAGCCACTCGTCGTAGGGGTGCTCGGCGGCGAGCTCGCCCTTGATCTCCTCGTCCTCGATGATCCGGTGCTCGGCGGTGTCGACCAGGAACATCCGGCCGGGCTGGAGGCGGCCCTTGCGGACCACGGTCGCCGGGTCGATGTCGAGCACGCCGACCTCGGAGGCCAGCACGACCAGGCCGTCGTCGGTGACCCAGTAGCGCGAGGGGCGCAGGCCGTTGCGGTCCAGGACGGCGCCGATCTGCGTGCCGTCGGTGAACACCACGCAGGCGGGACCGTCCCACGGCTCCATCATCGTGGAGTGGAACTCGTAGAACGCGCGCCGGGCGGCGTCCATCTCGGCGTGGTTCTCCCACGCCTCGGGGATCATCATCAGCACCGAGTGCGGGCAGCGAGCGGCCGCCGAGGTGCAGCAGCTCGAGCACCTCGTCGAAGGACGCGGAGTCCGAGGCGCCGGGGGTGCAGATCGGGTAGAGCCGGTCCAGGTCGCCGGGGATCAGCTCGCTGGACAGCAGCGCCTCGCGGGCCCGCATCCAGTTGCGGTTGCCCATCACGGTGTTGATCTCGCCGTTGTGGGCGATGAACCGGAACGGGTGCGACAGCGGCCAGCTCGGGAACGTGTTGGTGGAGAACCGCGAGTGCACGACGGCCACCGCGGACGCGATGCGCTCGTCGACCAGGTCGGGGTAGAAGTGGTCGAGCTGGTCGGTGGTGAGCATGCCCTTGTAGGCGATGGTGCGCGAGGACAGCGACGGGAAGTACACGTCGGTCTCGTGCTCGGCGCGCTTGCGCAGGCAGAACGCCAGGCGCTCGAGGGCCATCCCGACGAGGCGGCCGCCGGCGGCGGCGACGAAGAGCTGGCTGAAGGTCGGCATCACCGAGAGCGCGGTGGCGCCCAGCATGGACGGGTCGACCGGCACGTCGCGCCAGCCGAGGACGGTGAGGCCCTCCTCGGCGGCGATCTCCTCGATGCGGCGGCGGGTCTTGGCGACCTCCTCCTCGCCGCCGGGCAGGAACGCGGTGCCGACGGCGTACGCGTGCGGCTGCGGGAGCTCGAAGTCGACGACCTCGCGGAAGAACGCGTCCGGGAGGCCGAGCAGGATGCCCGCGCCGTCACCGGAGTCGGGCTCGGCGCCGGTCGCGCCGCGGTGCTCGAGGTTGCGGAGCGCGGTGATCGCCTTGGCGACGATGTCGTGGCTCGCCTCGCCGGTCAGGGTGGCGACGAACGCGACACCACAGGCGTCGTGCTCGTGGAGTCCGTCGTACAGCCCCTGGGGCGCCGGGAACGCGTGCATGGGCCATCCCTCCCGTCGTCGTGGCACCCGGACAGGTCCGCCGGGGGAGGCGGTCCGGGCGCTTTCTCATGCAAGTGATGCAGGGGACGACATTGGCCCAAGCATCGAGAAGACTACAGCACGGTAACGGTCCGCAGCCCGGCCAGCGAGACGGGTGGCCCACACTCTGGACGGGCCCGGCGGAGGGCCGGATCAGCCGATCCCGGCGCCCCCGACGAGGCTGCCGAACAGGTACGTCAGGCCGGCCGCCGCGGCGCCCAGCACCATCTGCCGCGAGCCGCCGTACCACCAGGACCGGCTGGTCACCTGGGTGACGACGGCGCCGCACACGAACAGCGCGACCAGCGTCACGAGCAGCCCGGGGACCAGGCTGTCCGCGCCGAGCAGGTAGGGCAGCACGGGGATCAGCGCGCCGACCGCGAACGACAGGAACGACGACACCGCCGCGACCATCGGCGAGGCCAGGTCGTCGGGGTCGACACCGAGCTCCTCGCGGGCGTGCACGGCCACGGCGTTGTC
The DNA here is from genome assembly GCA_963811515.1 of uncultured Actinomycetota bacterium. Lineage (GTDB taxonomy): Bacteria > Actinomycetota > Actinomycetes > Propionibacteriales > Nocardioidaceae > Nocardioides_B. The sequence continues at coordinate 20,138 of CAWERI010000015.1, read as the reverse complement.
GACGTTCGCGTGGATCTGGCGGGACACCTCCGCCGCGAGCACCGGGTCGATGCCCTTCGCGACGTACATCTCGGCCAGCTCGCCGGCCTCGGCCTCCGGGTTGGCGATGATCTCGCGGCGCTCCTTGTCGATCTCGCGCTGGGCGGCCTCGGACTGGCTGGCGACCGAGGTGTACTCCCCCGCCGCCATCGAGAACGCCCCGGCGGCCAGGCCCGCGAGCCCGGCCAGCACCACGGCCGTGGACCCGGTGTGGTCCCGGGTGCCGCCCGCGACGCCGGCGATCAGCGCGAGGTTCGAGACCAGGCCGTCCATCGCGCCGAACACCGCGGGACGCAGCCAGCCACCGGTGACGTCGGGGTGGTCGTGGGAGATCTCCGGGAGGTCGGGGACGCGGTGCATCGGTGGTCATGGGCGCCAACCTAGCCAAGCGGCGCCGGCATTTCACCGAAGGAGAGCCTCACCTCTCCTGGGGATCCTCCCCCGACGTCGGATGCTTTTCAGTGGTCTCTGGGTCACGTCTCGTCACCGTTGTCGGAGCACTTTCCACAGGGGCGGGGGCGGGTCGGCGGGGGCCGGGTACGGCCGGTCGGCGTCGGCCGGGACGTGGCCGTCGCGGAACACCGACTCCTCGCGGCCCGGGTGCCGGCGGCCGACGACCACGAAGTACGTCGCGGCGAGCAGGAAGACCACGATCGAGGTCCACACGTTCAGCCGCAGGCCGAACACGTCGTTGGCCTCGACGGCGTCGATGCGGAGGTACTCGATCCAGCCGCGGCCGGCGGTGTAGCCCATCACGTAGAGCGCGAACGCCCGGCCGTGACCGAGCCGGAACCGGCGGTCCGCCCAGATCACCAGCGCCGCGACGCCGAGGTTCCAGCCGAACTCGTAGAGGTAGGTGGGGTGGAACGTCGCGTACTTCTGGTACTGCGGCGCCAGCGAGGCCCGGTGCGCCGGGTCGATCTCGAGGCCCCAGGGCAGCGTCGTGGGCTTGCCGTAGAGCTCCTGGTTGAACCAGTTGCCCCAGCGGCCGATCGCCTGGGCGACCACGATCCCGGGGGCCAGCGCGTCGGCCATCGGCGGCAGCTTGAGCCCGTAGCGCCGGCAGCCGATCCAGGCACCGACGCCGCCGAGCGCGATCGCGCCCCAGATGCCGAGGCCGCCCTGCCAGACGTAGAGCGCCTTGATCGGCTCCCCGCCCTCGCCGAAGTAGTTCCTCGGGTCGGTGATCACGTGGTAGAGCCGGCCGCCGACGAGGCCGAACGGCACCGCCCAGATCGCGATGTCGGAGACCTGTCCGCGCACGCCGCCGCGGGCCGCCCAGCGGCGCTCGCCCATCCAGATGGCCACGACGACGCCGAGGATGATGCACAGGGCGTAGGCGCGGATCGGGATCGGGCCGAGGTGCCAGACGCCCTGGCCGGGGCTGGGGATGAAGAGCGGGATCACAGGCCGGGCACCTTGTCGTCGAGGATCGTGGTGATGTCGTCGGCCAGCGTGGACGGGTCGGTGCCCTGGGTCCAGACGAACGGCGCCCGGTGGTCCGGGAGCAGGCCGACGATCTGGGTGCCGTGCGCGACGTCGTACCCGCCGGACGGCGAGCTTCTTGCCCTTCGCGATCTCCACGTCGAAGGCCGTTGCCGAGCTCGACGATCTTCGCGAGGTCGCCGGTGAGCCCGTCGAAGGACGGGTCGAAGCGGTCGAGGTAGCTGCGCAGGGTGGCGACGTCGTCGCGGGCCGGGTCGGTGGTGACGAACAGCATCTGCACCTTGGCGCTGCTGCGCGTCGTCGAGCCGGGTCAGCGAGGAGGCGATGTTGGCCATCACCACCTGGCAGATGTCCGGGCAGTGCGTGTAGCCGAAGAAGACCAGGGTGAGCGGCTTCGTGGCGTCGGTCGCCAGGTCGTACGTCGCCCCGTCGGCGTCCTCGAGCGGCACCGACGGGCACGTCGTAGGGCCTGGGCAGCACCACGCCGTTGAGGCCGTCGTCGTCGTGCACGCTCACGTTGGCGACCGGCCCGTCGGCTCCCGGCGGACTGGCCGCCGCAGCCGGCGAGCAGCAGCGCGAGCACGGCGGTCAGCGAGGCGAGGGCGCGACTACGCACGCCGTACGCCCTCGGCGAGGTCGCGGGTGAGCTCGGCCAGCGCCGCGAGCCCGGCCGCCCGGTCCGGGCCGGCGTCGAGCAGCCGGCGCACGAACGCCGACCCGACGATGACGCCGTCGGCGTAGCGCGCCACCTCGGCGGCCTGGTCGCCGCCGGAGACGCCGAGCCCCACGCACACCGGCAGGTCGGTGACCGCACGGGTGCGCTCCACCAGCGGCGCGGCCAGGTCGCTGCTCGCGTCGCGGGCACCGGTCACGCCCATCACCGCGGTCGCGTAGACGAAGCCGCGGCAGGCCTGCGCGGTCTGCCGCAGCCGCGCGTCGGTCGAGGACGGCGCGACCAGGAAGACCTTGTCGAGCCCGGTGGCGTCGGCGGCCGCGACCCAGTCGCCGGCCTCGTCGGGCACCAGGTCGGGCGTGATCAGCCCGGCTCCCCCGGCGCTGGCGAGGTCGCGCGCGAACCGGTCGACGCCGTAGCGCACGACGGGGTTCCAGTAGGTCATCACGACGGTGGGCACACCGGTCTGGGCGACCGCCTCGACGGTGCGGAGCACGTCGCTGGTGCGGGTGCCGGCCTCCAGCGCCTGCTGGGCGGCGGCCTGGATGGTCGGGCCGTCCATCACCGGGTCGCTGTAGGGCAGCCCCACCTCGATCACGTCGCAGCCGGCCTCGACCATCACCTTCAGGGCCTGCACGGAGCCGTCGAGGTCCGGGAAGCCGGCGGGCAGGTAGCCGACGAGCGCGCCGCGGCCCTCCGCCTTCGCCGTGGCGAAGGCCTTCTGGGTGCTCATGCCTGGGGCTCCTGCGGCGCGTTGTTGCCCGACCCCTCGCCGGGGACGCCCGCGGGCAGCCCGGCCTTGTCGTCGGGACGGGTCTCGCCCAGGCCGAACCACTCGATCGCGGTGCCCATGTCCTTGTCGCCGCGGCCGGACAGGTTCACCAGGATCGTGGACCCCGGCTGCTCCTTGGCGAGCTCCATCGCGCCCGCGATCGCGTGCGCCGACTCGATGGCCGGGATGATGCCCTCGGTGCGGGAGAGCAGCGCGAAGGCGTCCATCGCCTGCGCGTCGGTGACCGGCCGGTACGTCGCCCGGCCGCGTCTCGGCGAGGAAGGCGTGCTGCGGGCCGACCCCGGGGTAGTCCAGCCCCGCCGAGATCGAGTGCGACTCCTTGGTCTGGCCGTCCTCGTCCTGCAGCACGAAGGTGCGGGCGCCGTGCAGCACCCCGAACTCGCCCGCGTAGATCGTCGCGGCGTGCCGCATCGTGTCGACGCCGTCGCCGGCCGCCTCGCAGCCGACCAGCTGGACCGCGGGGTCGTCGACGAACGCGGCGAACAGCCCGATGGCGTTGGAGCCGCCGCCGACGCACGCGACGGCGGAGTCCGGCAGCGCCCCGGTGAGCTCGAGGCACTGGGCGCGCGCCTCGTCACCGATGCCGCGGCAGAAGTCGCGCACCATCGACGGGAACGGGTGCGGCCCGGCCGCCGTACCGAAGAGGTAGGCGGTGTGGTCGACGGTGGCGACCCAGTCGCGGATCGCCTCGTTGATGGCGTCCTTGAGGGTGCGGGAGCCGGACTTCACCGAGACCACCTCGGCGCCGAGCAGCTGCATCCGGGCGACGTTGAGGGCCTGCCGCTCGGTGTCGACCTCGCCCATGTAGACCACGCAGTCCAGCCCGAGGTACGCCGCCGCGGTGGCCGAGGCGACGCCGTGCTGGCCGGCCCCGGTCTCGGCGATGACCCGGGTCTTGCCCATCCGCTTGGTGAGCAGGGCCTGGCCGAGCACGTTGCGGATCTTGTGCGCGCCGGTGTGGTTGAGGTCCTCGCGCTTGAGCAGGATCCGGGCGCCGGCCAGCTCGGAGAGCTTGGTGGCGTCGTAGAGCAGGCTCGGCACGCCGGCGTACTCGCGGAGCAGCCGCTCGAACTCACCGGTGAACGCCGGGTCCGCCATCGCCTCGTGCCAGGCGACGGTCAGCTCGTCGAGCGCCGCCATCAGCGCCTCGGGCATCATCCGGCCGCCGAAGCGACCGAAGCGGCCGTCGGCCTCCCCGTCGGTGGGTCCGCCGGTCGAACCGTCGGCGGGGCCGGTGACTACTGGTGCAGACATGCGGTGCGTGCTCCTGTGTCCGTGCTCGTCGCGCGAGCTAGTCGCGCTGCTTCAGGGCCGGGTGCGCGCCGGCGGCGACCAGGTCGGCGACCGCGGCCCGGGGGTCGTCCCCCTTGACCAGGGTCTCGCCGACCAGGACGACGTTCGCGCCCTGCTTGGCGTACTCGAAGACGTCGTGCGCCCCGCGGACGCCGGACTCGGCCACCCGCACCACGTCGTCGGGGATCCGGGGGGCCAGCCGGGCGAAGGTGTCCCGGTCGACCTCGAGGGTCTTCAGGTTGCGGGCGTTCACGCCGACGAGGGTCGCGCCGGCGGCCAGCGCCCGCTCGACCTCCTCCTCGTCGTGCACCTCGACCAGCGGGGTGAGCCCGATGGAGACGGCCCGGTCGTGCAGCGCCTCGAGCTCGTTCTGGGTCAGCGCCGCGACGATCAGCAGGGCCAGGTCGGCGCCCGCGGCCCGCGCCTCCCACAGCTGGTAGGAGGTGACCATGAAGTCCTTGCGGAGCACCGGGATCCCGACCGCGGCCCGGACCGCCTCGAGGTCGGCCAGGCTGCCACCGAAGCGGCGCCCCTCGGTCAGCACGCTGATGGTGGCCGCGCCGCCCGACTGGTAGTTCGCGGCCAGCCTCGCGGGGTCGGTGATCGTGGCGAGGGCGCCCTTGCTCGGGCTGGACCGCTTGACCTCCGCGATCACGCTGACGCCGGGCGCCCGGAAGGCCGGCATCGGGTCGAGCGCGTCGGGCGCGTGGCGCGCGGCCTCCTTGAGGTCCGGGAGCGGGACGGCCGCCTCGCGCTCGGCGAGGTCGGTGCGGACACCCTCGATGATCTCGTCGAGGACGCTCATGGACACCCCTCCCTGCTGATGACGCTGACGATGACGTTGCCGATGGCCCGGTGCTCCGACCAGGTCCCTAGACTCTCACGAGACCCAGACCCACCCCGAACCGCGCCCACTGCGCACGGAGAGACCGCGATGAGCTACCCGCCCGGAACGCCCGACCCCACCGATCCCGACGGCAGTCGCGGCGCCGGTGACCCCTGGGCCACCCCGTCCGGCGACCAGCCCACCCAGCCGACCCAGCAGCCGCCGTACGGCGCCCCGCAGCAGCCCTACGGCTACGGCCAGCCGACCTACGGGCAGCCCTACGGCTACCCCCCGCAGCCGGGCTACGGGCAGCAGCCGCCCTACGGGTACCCCGCACCGCAGCGCACGAACGGCAAGGCGACCGCGTCGCTGTGGACCGGGATCGCCTCCCTGGTGCTGGCCTTCTGCTGCGGCCTCGGCATCACGGGCATCCTGCCGATCGTCCTCGGCGTGAAGGCGCGCGGCGAGATCCGCGCCACCGGCGGCCAGCAGGAGGGCGACGGGATGGCGCTGGCCGGGATCATCACCGGAGCCGTCGCGGTGGTGCTCAGCCTCGTCGTGATCGCGGTCATCGTGCTCGCCTTCGTCAGCGGCAGCGCCGACTTCGACGGAACCACCCAGACCCGCGTCTGAGCGTCTGCCCTCGCCTGCGCGGCCGGACCCGATAGCGTCTGCCGCCACGGCCCGGTCGACCGACGGGTCGCCCGTCCACACGTGGGGAGACATCCATGAGCTACTCGGCACCTCCGCCGCCCGGCCAGGGCGGCCCGCCCGGCTACGGCGACCAGCTACGGCGGCGGCTACGCGCAGCCGGCCGACCAACCAGAAGGCGATCTGGGCGCTGGTCACCGGCATCCTGGGCCTGTGTGCTGCGGCCTGTCGGCATCGCCGGCGATCTTCCTCGGCGTCGTGGCCAAGAACGAGATCGACGCCTCCGGCAGGGCGCGCAGACCGGCCGTGGCATGGCCCAGGCCGGGTTCGTCCTCGGCATCATCTCCGTCGTGCTCAGCGCGTGCTCGCGCTCGTGCTGTTCAGCGTGCGGTGTCTTCACCCTGCCCTCGAGCAGCACCTCCCCGTAACGGCTCAGGGCGCGAGCCACGCCCCCGCGGGCGTGTTGCGGACCACCGCGAACACCAGCGCCACGACGAGCAGCGACACCGCGAGGACCACGTGCCGGCGTGCGGCGACCCGCCGCACCCGGCCGTGCCAGCGGTCCAGCGTCGTACGCCCCCAGGCGAGCACCAGGAACGGGATCGCCGTCACGAACAGCAGGTTGCTCGAGGCCGCCGCCGCGACGTCGCCGTGCGTGAGGTCGTTGACGGCGCGCAGGCCGCCGCAGCCCGGGCAGTAGGTCCCGGTGAGCAGCAGCCACGGGCAGTAGCCCCACGAGCCGCCCTGGTGCGGGTCGCGCAGGTGCAGCAGCACGCTCGCGCCGAGCACGCCCCCGGCCAGCAGCAGCGGCCCGCGTGACCCGCTGCCGGCGGCTGCGCGGGGCGGTCCGCGACGGGAGCGCGGTGGTCACGTCAGTGACGCGACGCGGACACCGGCTCGGCGCCCAGACCCATGCGCTGCATGACCTTGCCGACGACCGGGCCGAGGACGCCGATCACGACGCCGACCCAGAACATCGGCCAGCTGCCGATGACGAGGCCGAGACCCCCGACGACGAAGCCGACCAGGATGACCAGCACCCCGGTCCAGGCAGCGGGGGTGTTGCCGTGGTGAGCCATCGCGGGGAGCTCCTTGCAGATCGGGAAGCGGACAGCGCACATCCTAGGACCGTGGGCTCAGGCTGGTCGGGTCGCGCCCGTCGTCCAGCGCGCGCCACATGTCCTGCTCGCTCGGCCGGAGCGGTCGCGCGGGCGTCGGCCTGGGTCGGCGGGTGCGTCGTACCGGCTGCCCATCGCCGGCCACCTCGGCGCCCACAGCAGGGCGAGCACGAAGGCGACGGTGCTCAGCAGGCCCCCGACGGCGGCCGCGTAGTACCAGCCGGTCACCGACGTGGTGAAGGCGTCGGCGCCGGACGCGCCCTTGGCCATCACGGCGGTCAGCGAGTCGGCCTGGGCGCGGCCGTGCGAGGCCGACGGTGGCGACCAGCGCGCCGGCCGAGGCGAGCACGCCGACGACGGCGACGACCCGGCGGGTCCGGCAGCGGACCACCAGGACCACGCCCCAGGCGGCCAGCGCCACCAGCCCGAGCGCGACGACCAGCGGCGCGGACTCCGAGCCCTTGGCGGCGGCGGTCACCGTGGTGCCGGCCGCGCCGCCCGTGGTGCGGGCCCAGTCCTGCGCGCCGGCGACGGCCGCGAGCGCGGCGCCGCCGAGCCCGAGCAGGACGACCGGCCCGAACGACCTGCTGCGCGGTCGCTCAGCCATCGGACAGCGGGAGCGTCGAGGCGTCGAAGCAGGTGCGGTCGCCGGTGTGGCAGGCCGGGCCCTCCTGGTCGACCTTGACCAGCAGGGTGTCGCCGTCGCAGTCGAGGCGGACCTCCTTGACGTGCTGGCGGTGGCCGGACGTCTCGCCCTTGACCCACAGCTCCTGGCGCGACCGGCTCCAGAACGTCGTACGCCCGGTGGTGAGGGTGCGGTGCAGCGCCTCGTCGTCCATCCAGCCGACCATCAGCACCTCGCCGGTGTCGTGCTGCTGCACGACCGCCGCCACGAGTCCCTGCGCGTCCCGCTTGAGGCGGTCCGCGATGTCCGGAGCGAGCGATGTCATGGCTCCAGTATCCCGGCCGACGGAAGGCGGGACGACCGGAGGCCCGGGTCGACCCGTCAGTGCACGGACTGCTGGGCGACCCAGGAGGCGTGCAGGCGGCCGTAGACCCCGCCCTCGGCGACCAGGGCGGCGTGCGGGCCGCGCTGGACGATGCGGCCCTTGTCGACCACGACCACCTCGTCGGCGTTCTCGGCCGTGGACATCCGGTGCGCGATGGTCACCGACGTGCGGCCCTTGGTGAGCCGCTCCAGGGCCCGCGCGATCCGCATCTCCAGGGCCGGGTCGACCGCGCTGGTCGCCTCGTCGAGGACCAGCAGGTCGGGGTCGGCGAGGTGCGCCCGGACCAGGGCGACGAGCTGCCGCTCCCCCGCCGACAGCGACTCGCCCGCGCTGGCCGACCCGGGTGTCCAGGCCGCGCGGCAGGGTCTCCAGCCAGTCGGTCAGGCCGAGCTGCGTCGATGCCGGTGAGGATCTCCTCGTCGGTCGCGTCGAGCTTGCCGTAGAGCGCGTTGGCGCGCAGCGTGGAGTCGAACAGGAAGCCCTCCTGCGGCACCAGCACCACCCGCTCGCGCAGCGACGAGAACGGCACCGTCGCGCAGGTCCACCCCGTCGCAGCCGTACGACGCCGGAGCTCGGGTCCATCAGCCGGGTCAGCAGCTTGGCCAGCGTGGTCTTGCCCGACCCGGTCTCGCCGACGACCGCCAGCCGGGTGTTCGGGGCGATCTCGCAGGTCGATGCCGTGCAGCACGGGCGCGCCGCCCGGGTAGGCGAACCCGACGTCCTCGAACTGCGATCGTCACCGGCCGGTCGGGCAGCCGGGTGCCGGCGTCACCGGGGTCGACGACGTCGGCCGGCGTGTCCAGGATGCCGATCACCCGGCGCCACCCGGCGATGGCGTTCTGGGCGTCGGTGAGCACCTGGGTGCCGATCTGCACCGGACCGACGAACAGCGTGACCAGGAACGCGAAGGCGAGCACCTTGCCCGCGGTGATCTCCCCGTCGACGCCGAGCAGCACGCCGACGATCAGCACGCCGGCGTTCGCGAGCCCGGCCGAGACGCCGCCGAGCGAGAAGGAGAACGCGGTGAGGCCCTGCGCCTTGGTGCTGGCCGCCTTGTAGCGGTCGATCGCGGTGTCGATGCGCTCCTGGGTGCGCTCCTCGATCGCGTAGGACCGGACGGTGGCCGCGCCGACGACCGGCTCCGAGACGGCGCTCAGCATCACGCCCACCTGCTGGCGGACGACGCCGTAGGCCGCGGAGAGCCGGCGCTGGAAGAAGCGCAGGGACAGGAACAGCGGCAGGAAGCAGACCCAGACCACGATCGTCAGCTGCCAGCTGTAGTAGGCCATCACCAGCGTGGCGACCACGATCTGGCCGAACGATGACGATCGAGATGATGCCGCCGAAGACCAGGAACTGCGAGACCTGGTCGACGTCGCTGGTGACCCGGGAGACCAGCGCGCCGCGGCGCTCGGTGTTCTGGGTCAGCAGCGGCAGGTCGTGGACGTGCCGGAACGCCTTGATCCGCAGGGTGGCCAGGCCGCGCTCGGCGCTGGTGAACAGCCGGTAGGTCATCTGGTACGACGCCAGGCCGGTCACCACCACGGCGATCGCGGCGACGACCAGCACCACCGCCGTGTAGGCGACGTCGGGGCCACCGGGGGCGTTCACGCCCTTGTCGAGGGTCTGCTGCACCGCGACGGGCACGACGATCCGGCCGAGCGTCGAGAGCACCGCGAACGCCAGCGTCCCGCGGATGCCGTGCTTCAGCTCCGGGTGACAGCTCGATGCCGCGGGCGATCGTGCGCATCGCGCGCGATCGACTCGCCGGTGTCCATGCTGGTGCCGGTCGTCGGTGCCGGTCGTCGTCGTGGTCACGGGACGCTCACCTCCCCGCTCTCGCTGTCGGCCTCCTGCTCGTAGGCGTTGACCAGGTCGGCGTAGCCGGGGTTGCGGGCCAGCAGCTCGGCGTGGGTGCCCTGGTCGTCGACCCGGCCGTCGCCGGAGGTAGACCACCTCGTCGGCCAGCGCGATCGTCGCCTTGCGGTAGGCCACCACGACCACGCTGGAGTCCTCGGGACCGGTGCGCAGGGCGGCGAGGATCCGCGCCTCCACCTCGGGGTCGACCGCGGAGGTCGCGTCGTCCATCACCAGCAGCCGCGGGTGCCGGACCAGGGCGCGGGCCAGCGAGAGCCGCTGCCGCTGGCCGCCGGACAGCGTGGTGCCGCGCTCCCCCAGCCGGGTGTCGAGCCCCTCGGGCAGCGCGGCGACGAAGCCGTCGGCCTGCGCGGTGCGCAGCGACGCCCACACCGCGTCGTCGGGCACGTCGGCGCCGAGCGTCACGTTGCCGCGCACGGTGTCGTCGAACAGGAACGCCTGCTGGGGCACCAGCGCGACGTGCTCGGCCAGCGCGCCGGGCGCGAGGTCGCGCAGGTCGAGGCCGTCGAGCAGCACCTCGCCCTCGACCGGGTCGACGAGCCGCAGCAGCAGCGCGGTCATCGTGGACTTGCCGCTGGCCGTGGCGCCGACCACCGCGACGGTGCGGCCGGGCTCGACGCTGAAGGTGAGGTCCGTCGCAGCAGCGGCGGGCCGTCGGCGTAGCGGTAGGCCAGCTCGCGCACGTCGAGACGGGCGCCGGTGCCGGTGCGGGCGATCTCGCGGGCGCCGTACGCCATCTCCCCGGTCGCGTCGAGCACCGCCTGCACCCGCCGGAAGCCGACGACGCTGCGCGGGAACTCCCCGACCAGCCAGCCGAGCGAGCGGATCGGGAAGGACGACGATCGTGAGCAGGTAGGCGACCGTGACGACGTTGCCGGGGTCGGTGGTGCCGGCCTCGACCCGCAGCACGCCGACCGCGAGCACCGCGAGCACGCCGAGGCTGGGCAGCGCCTCGAGCACCGGGTCGAAGACGGCGCGGATCCGGCCGGCCCGGATGTTCACGTCGCGCAGCTGCGTGCGCCTTGGCGGCGAACCGCGCGGTCTCCTCGGTCTCGCGGCCGAGGCTCTTGACCACCAGCGCGCCGTCGAAGGACTCGTGGGCGACCTCGCTGAGCTCGGCGCGCAGGGCCTGCGCCCGGGTCATCAACGGCGACTGCCAGCGCTGGTAGACGATGTTGGTGACGATCACGATCGGGAAGACCAGCAGGCCGACGACCGCGAGCACGAGGTCGGTGAACAGCATCTGCGCGACCGCGATCACCATCATCGCGACCGTGCCGACCGCCATCGGCAGCGGCGCGATCGGCGCCCAGGCCGCCTCGACGTCGGAGTTGGCGTTGGAGAGCAGCTGGCCGGTGGGGTGCTGCTGGTGCCAGGACATCGGCAGCCGGAGGTACTGCCGGGTGACCTCGCGGCGGTAGTGCGCCTGCATGCGGTACTGCATGACGCCCGCGCCGAGCCGGCGCGCGACGATGCCGACGGCGCGCAGGATCGCGACCGCCACGAACAGCGCCAGGATCGTCGAGCAGCCCACCGGGGCGGATGTCGCCGTCGTCGAAGGCCGGCAGCACGACGTGGTCGGTCGACCAGCCCAGCACCCAGGCGTCGGCGACGGTGAGCGCGCCGAACAGCACGCTGCCCAGCGTGGAGAGGGTGAAGATCCACGGCTCGCGACGGATGGCCACGCCCAGGACGGCGAACCCGTCGCGCAGCGTCCCCTCCCTGTTCGTCACGGTCCCCAGCCTAGGGTGGACCGCATGACGCGAAGCCCCCGGCCGGCACAGCTCGAGCGCACCGCCCTGTGCGACACCGCCCTCCAGGTCGGCGAGGACCAGCCGACGCTGTGCGACGGGTGGGACGTCAAGGACCTCGTCGTGCACCTGCTGGTCCGCGAGGGCAGCCCCGCGGCGGCCGGCATCGTGCTGTCCCCGCTGGCCGGGGTCGACCGACGCGGTGTCCCGCCGGGTCGGCCGCCGCGACTTCGCGGTGCTCGTGGAGAAGCTCCGCAGCGGGCCGCCGCGGCTGTCGCCGTACGCCGTCCCGCAGCTCGACGCGGTCCTGAACACGCTGGAGTTCTTCGTGCACCACGAGGACATCCGGCGCGCCCAGCCCGGCTGGACGCCCCGCGACCTGGGCGACGACGGGAGAAGGTGCTGTGGTCGATGCTCGGCACCGCCGGCAAGGGCCTGCTGCCGCAGGTCGCCCGTCGGCGTCACCGCCGAGAACAGCGTCACCGGCTCCCGGTCGGTGCTCAAGGCCGGCGCACCGACCGTGACGGTCCGCGGGCTGCCCAGCGAGGTCACGCTGTTCGTGTTCGGCCGGCCGGCGCAGGCCCAGGTCGAGCTGCTCGGCGACGACGCCGCCGTCGCACGTCTCACGGGCACCTCCCTCGGGATCTGAGCCGCGGGCCCGGCTTCTAGGCTGGCCCCATGAGCGACTACCTCGAGCTGCTGCCCGCCGTCGACATCGCGGGCGGCCAGGCCGTCCAGCTGGTGCAGGGCGTGGCCGGCTCGGAGAAGCGCTTCGGCGACCCGGTCGAGGCGGCCCTGAACTGGCAGCGCCGGGGCGCCGAGTGGATCCACCTCGTCGACCTCGACGCGGCGTTCGGCCGCGGCCACAACCGCGACCTGCTCGCGCAGATCGTCGGCACCCTGGACATCAAGGTCGAGATGAGCGGCGGCATCCGCGACGACGAGTCCCTCGAGGCCGCGATGTCCACCGGCTGCCGCCGGGTGAACATCGGCACCGCCGCGCTCGAGCAGCCGGAGTGGTGCGCGGCGGCCATCGCGGCGTACGGCGACCGGGTGGCCGTCGGGCTCGACGTGCGCGGCCGGACGCTGGCGGCCCGCGGCTGGACCGAGGAGGGCGGCGACCTGTACGACGTCCTGGCCCGCCTCGACGCCGAGGGCTGCGCGCGCTACGTCGTCACCGACGTCAACAAGGACGGCATGCTCCAGGGGCCGAACCTCGACCTGCTGCGCGTCGGTGTGCGCCGCCACCGACCGGCCGGTCGTCGCCTCGGGCGGCATCACCGAGCTCACCGACCTGGCCGCGCTGATGACGCTGGTGCCCGAGGGCGTCGAGGGCGCGATCGTCGGCACCGCGCTCTACGAGGGCCGGTTCACCCTCGAGGACGGCCTGGCGCTGACCCTGCCGACCCGGGACGGCGCCGATGACGCTCGCGGTCCGGGTGATCCCCTGCCTCGACGTCGACGCCGGCCGGGTGGTCAAGGGCATCAACTTCCAGGACCTGCGCGACGCCGGCGACCCGGTCGAGCTGGCCAAGGTCTACGACGCCGAGGGCGCCGACGAGCTCACCTTCCTCGACATCTCCGCCTCCCACGAGGGCCGGGCCACCACCATGGAGATCGTCTCGCGCGACCGCCGAGCAGGTCTTCATCCCGCTGACCGTCGGCGGCGGGGTCAGCGACGTCGCGCACGTCGACGCGCTGCTGCGGGCCGGAGCCGACAAGGTCGCGGTGAACACCGCCGCGATCCGCCGGCCCGAGCTGGTCGCCGAGATCGCCGACCGGTTCGGCAACCAGGTGCTGGTGCTCTCGGTCGACGCCCGCCGCGCCCCCGGCACCGACTCCGGCTTCGAGGTCACCACGCACGGCGGCCGGCGCAGCGCCGGGCTCGACGCCGTCGCGTGGGCCCGCCGGGCGGCCGAGCTCGGCGCCGGCGAGATCCTGCTCAACGCGATGGACGCCGACGGCACCCAGGACGGCTTCGACCTCGACCTGATCCGGCTGGTCCGCGCGCGAGGTGTCGGTCCCGGTGATCGCCTCGGGCGGCGCCGGCCGGGTCGAGCACTTCCCGCCGGCCGTCGAGGCCGGCGCGGACGCCGTCCTGGCCGCGACGGTGTTCCACTTCGGCACCCTGCGGATCGGCGACGTCAAGCGATCGCCTGGCCGGCGGCGGGCCACCCGGTCCGCTAGCCCGGCGGGCCGCTGGCCGACCCGTCCTTGAGTCGTACATCCGCAGCGTCGGCGGCGTGCACCAGCCGGCCGAAGCTCCTGGGCGTCCTGCGGGTAGCACGCTGATCCCGATGCTGGCGGCCACGGTGACCTGCTCGACCGCGGACCTCGAGCGGCTGCCGCACCGACTCCGCGAGCACGCCGGCGATCTCCTCGTGCCGCTCGGCCGCGGCGGTGGCGGGGTCCAGCCCGGTCACGGCGACCAGGAACTCGTCGCCGCCGAGCCGGGCCAGCAGGTCGCTGCGCCGCACCTGCGCGCGCAGCCGCTCGGCGGTGCCTGCAGCAGCTCGTCGCCGGCCGCGTGGCCCGAGCGAGTCGTTGACCGCCTTGAAGCCGTCGAGGTCCAGGAACAGCAGCGCCAGCGCGCTGTCGCCGGCCTGCGCCTCCCACAGCTCGGCCTCGACGCGCTCCTCGAAGCGGCGCCGGTTCATCAGCCCGGTCAGCGGGTCGGTGTAGGCCAGCTGCTCGATCCGGGCCAGGTAGGCGCGCGCCCGGTCGGTCTCCTGGCGCAGGGCGCGCTCGGCCTCGACCCGCTCGGTGACGTCGTTCTGCACGCCGATGTACTGCACGACGCGGCCGTGCTGCGTCGGTCACCGGCGAGAGGTGCACCTCGTTCCACCACGGCTCCCGGTGCGGGCCCGCGGTAGTTCAGCACCAGCTCGCGGCACTCGCGGCCCGCGGCGATCGCGTCGCGGATCCGTCGTACGGCGGCCGCGGCTCGGTGTCCGGCCCCTGGAGGAAGCGGCAGTTGCGGCCGAGCAGCTCGTCGGTCCGGAAGCCGGCCAGGCCTCGAAGGCGGCGTTCACGAACACCAGCGGGTAGTCGGGGCGGGTCATGTCGGCGATCGTCACGCCGCTGTGTCGCGGCGCCAGCGCCCGCTCCAGCAGCGCGTCGCCGGTCGTCGCGGTCGGGCGCGGGAGGCCCGGAGCCCGGCCGGCGGCGACCCGCGGGACCGGTCCGGCGCAGCAGCGCGGCGACCGACCGGCAGCAGCCGGCCGCGGGGCGACCCGGGACAGCAGCGACTGGCCGGCCGCGCACGACGGTGTCGCGCGCGGTAGGTCAGGGCGTACTCGAACATCCGGTCCATGTCCGGGCCGGTGTCGCCGAGGTCGCGGGCCAGCAGGGCAGCGGTGAAGTGCGGGCTGACGACCGCGACGTCCCACTCGCCGAGCACCGGGTCGTCCGCGGCCGAGCGTCGGCGCCGCGCAGCCCGGGCACCGGCTCCTCCGCCAGGTCCTCGCCGAGGGCGCAGACGAAGCCGGTCCGGTCGACGAGGTCGCGGTAGCGGGCGGGGTGGCGGCGGTGAAGTGCCGGGCGTGCTGGAAGGTCGAGGCGACCACGCAGGTCTCGCCGATCCGCATCGCCTCGCGCTCCAGCTGCTTGCTGAGCTCGACGAGCAGCCGCTTCGGGGAGCGACGCAGGGCGTCCCGGGCGGCAGGCAGGCGAAGGGCGAGTCCGTCGCCGAGGCCGTCGCGGCCGGCGGAGCGGAGGGCAGCACCAGAGCCTGCACGGGCAGCCGCGGGTCCGGGCTCGGCGGTCGGCCGTCCGAACAGCCAGCCCTGGCCGAGCGTGGCCCCGAGCGCCCGGGCCGCTGCAGGTGCCGCTCGGTCTCGATGCCCTCGGCGAGGATCAGCGCGCCGGTCCGCTCGGCGTAGGCGTTGACCGCGTTCATGATCTCGGCGATCGCGGGCGTCGGCCTGCCGCTGCACCAGGCTGAGGTCGAGCTTGACCACGTCGGGCCGCAGCAGCGGCATGAACGCCAGCGAGGCGGCCTCGGCGCCGACGTCGTCGAGGGCCACGCCCCAGCCGAGGTCGCGGACCCGCTCCACGGTGCGCAGCAGCTCCGCGGGGCGGGTGGCGAGCGCACGCTCGGTGATCTCCAGGACGATCCGGAGCTCGCCCGGGGCCGCGTCGGCGATCGCGAGCAGGTCCTCGACGGGCGCGGAGTCGAGCACCTCCGGCTCGACGTTGACGAAGACCGTCGAGCGGGGCGAGCAGGCCCTGCTCGACGGCCCCGCGGAAGGCCGCGGCCCGGCAGGCCTCGTCGAGCTCGGCGAGCAGGCCCGCCTCCCGGGCGGCCTCGAACAGCGCGACGGGCTAGGCAGAGGTCCCCTCGGGGCCGCGGGCGAGCGCCTCGTAGGCGACGACCGCGCCCGGCCTCCAGGTCGACGATCGGCTGGAAGACGCTGACGACGGCGCCGTCGGCGATGACCTCGGCGATCGACGTACCGGTGGAGAGCAGGGTCACGGGGGGCTCCCGGGAAGTGTGCGTGCCGCGGCGCTGGCTTCACCGGACCGGACGATCCTAGGCAGCGGAGGCCGGCGTCGTGTGCGTTTTGCACCTATTCGCCGGGATCCGGCTGCGCTCAGCGGCGGCGCGGGACGAGCAGCGTGACCAGCACCGGGGCGGCCAGCAGGCTGACCACCAGGGCCGCGAGCCGGGCCGCCCAGTCGGGGCGCAGCACCCAGACCAGGACGTTCAGCGCGACGACCAGCGCCAGCACCAGCGACCGCTGCACGCGCCGCCGCCGGGCCAGCGTCCCGGTCGGCCGGGCGTCCGGGTCACCCGCGGGAGCCGGTCGGTCGTCGCCCGCCTCACGGCGGCCGCGCGCGCCGTACGCCGCTCCCGCCGCTCCTGCTCCGCCGCCCGCGCGGCCGACGCCTCAGCGCCGCCTCGTGCTCGCGCTCCGCCCGGCGCGGGCCCGCTCCTTGCTCATCGGGCGGCTCATCGGCGGCTCATCGCTTCAACGAGTCGACCCAGTTGCGCAGCAGCGCGGCACCCGCGTCCCCGGACTTCTCCGGGTGGAACTGGGTGGCCGACAGCGGGCCGTTCTCCACCGCGGCGACGAACCGGTCGCCGCCGTGCGTCGGCCCAGGTCACCAGCGGCGCCCGGGTCCGGTCGTTGGTGCGCAGCACCCACTCGCGCACGCCGTAGGAGTGCACGAAGTAGAACCGCTCCCCCGCCACCCCGTCGAAGAGCCGGGTGCCCTCGGGGACCTCGACGGTGTTCCACCCCATGTGGGGTACGACGGGCGCCTGCAGCCGCTCGACGACGCCGGGCCACTCGTCGAGCCCGGGGGTGTCGACGCCGTGCTCGACGCCGTGCTCGAACAGCACCTGCATGCCCACGCAGATGCCCAGGACGGGCCGGCCGCCGGCGAGGCGGCGGCCGATGATCTCGTGCCCCTTGGCCGCCCGCAGCCCCTCGACGCAGGCCGGGAAGGCGCCGACGCCGGGCACGACGAGCCCGTCGCAGTCCATCGCGGCGGCCCGGTCGGCGGTCAGCGTGACGTCCGCGCCGGCGCGCTCGAGCGCGCGCACGGCGGAGCGGATGTTCCCCGACCCGTAGTCGAAGACGACGACGTCGCTCACCGGCGTCACAGACTGCCCTTGGTGCTGGGCACCCCGGTCTCCCGCGGGTCGAAGGCGACGGCGTCGCGCAGGGCCCGGGCCACGGCCTTGAACTGCGCCTCGACGAGGTGGTGCGGGTCGCGGCTGGAGAGCACCCGCACGTGCAGGGCGATCTGGGCGTGGAAGGCCAGCGTCTCGAAGACGTGCCGGGTCAGCGAGCCGAGGTAGGAGTCGCCGATCGTGACGTACGCCTGCGCGTCGGGCTCGCCGGTGTGCACGCAGTAGGGCCGCCCGGAGACGTCGACGGCGCACTGCACGAGCGCCTCGTCGAGCGGGACGAGGGAGTCGCCGAAGCGCCGGATCCCGGCCTTGTCGCCGAGCGCCTCGCGCAGCGCGTCGCCGAGCGCGATCGCGGTGTCCTCGACGGTGTGGTGGGCGTCGATGTGGGTGTCGCCCTCGGTCTGCACGGTGAGGTCGACCAGCGAGTGCCGCGAGAACGACGACAGCATGTGGTCGTAGAACCCGACGCCGGTCGAGACGTCGTGGCGGCCCGTGCCGTCGAGGTCGAGCTCGACGAGGACCTTGGACTCCTTGGTCGCGCGCTCGATCGCGGGCCGTCGCGGCTCATCGAGACACCTCCATCAGGGCCTGTCTTGAACGTCGTCATCTCCTCGGGCGTGCCGATGGACACCCGGAGCCAGCCGTCCGGCCCGGTCTCGCGGATCAGCACGCCGCGGTCCAGTAGACCCTGCCAGACCGCGTGGCGGTCGGCGAACCGGCCGAACAGCACGAAGTTGGCGTCGCTGTCCGCGACCGTCAGCCCCTGCTCGCGCAGCCAGGCCACCGTGCGGTCGCGCTCGGCCCGCAGGTCGTCGACCCGGGCGAGCAGCTCGTCGGCGTGCCGGAGCGCCACCCGCGCGACGGCCTGGGTGACCGCCGAGAGGTGGTAGGGCAGCCGCACGACGCGCAGCGCGTCGGTGATCTCGGTCGAGGCGGCCAGGTAGCCGAGCCGGGCGCCGGCCAGCGCGAACGCCTTGCTCATCGTGCGGGTGACGACCAGGTTCGGCGTCGCCGCGCAGCACCTCGAGCGCGCTCGGCGTGCCCGCCCGGCGGAACTCGCCGTAGGCCTCGTCGATCACCACGATCCCGTCGACCTCGGCGGCGGCCGCGCACACGGCGGTCACCGTCTCGGGCGGCAGGGCGGTGCCGGTCGGGTTGTTCGGCGAGGGCAGCAGCACCACGCTCGGCCGGTGCTTCGCGATCACCTCGACGGCGTGGTCGACGTCGAGGGAGAAGTCCTCCTCGCGGTGGCCGACGACCCAGTCGGTCATCGCGTCGCGGGCGTACTCCGGGTACATCGAGTACGTCGGCGCGAACGACACCGCCGTGCGACCCGGGCCGCCGAAGGCCTGCAGGATCTGCAGCATCACCTCGTTGGAGCCGTTCGCGGCCCACACCTGGGCGGGCGTCGACGCCGTGCCCGAGGTAGGCCGCGAGGTCCTCGCGCAGCGCGGTGAACTCCCGGTCCGGGTAGCGGTTCAGCGTGCGGGTCGCGTCCGCGACCGCGGCCGCGACGTCGGCGACGACCGCCTCGCTCGGGCGCGTAGGGGTTCTCGTTGACGTTGAGCTGCGACGGGTACGTCGAGCTGCGGGGCGCCGTACGGCTCGATCCCGCGCAGCTCCTCGCGCAGCGGGAGCGACTCATCGGCCGCTCATCGCCTCGACGCGCACGCGCACGGCCGCGCCGTGACCGGGCAGGTCCTCGGCCTCGGCCAGCGTCACGACGTGCGGGGCGACGTCGCGCAGCGCCTGCTCGTCGTACTCGATGACGTGCAGCGCCTTGCGGAACGACCGCACCGACAGGCCGGAGGGTGGCAGGCGCAGCCGCCGGTGGGCAGCACGTGGTTGGAGCCGGCGCAGTAGTCGCCCAGCGAGACCGGCGGAACGGGCCGACGAAGATCGCGCCGGCGTTGCGCACCCGGCGGGCCAGGGCGGCGGCGTCGCGGGTCTGGATCTCGAGGTGCTCGGCGGCGTAGGCGTCGACGACCGCAGGCCCTGCTCGAGGTCGTCGACCAGCACGATGCCGGACTGCTCGCCCGGACAGCGCGGTGCGGATCCGCTCGACGTGCCGGGTGACCGACACCTGCTTGTCGAGCTCGGCCTCGACCTCGTCGGCGAGCGTCGTCGACGTGGTGACCAGGACCGCCGCGGCCATCGGGTCGTGCTCGGCCTGGCTGAGCAGGTCGGCCGCGACGTACGCCGGGTCGGCGGTGTCGTCGGCCAGGATCGCGATCTCGGTCGGGCCGGCCTCGGAGTCGATGCCGACGATGCCCTTGAGCAGCCGCTTGGCGGAGACGGTGTAGATGTTGCCGGGCCCGGTGACCAGGTCGACCTGGCGGCACGGGCCGGCGCCGTAGGCGAACATCGCGATCGCCTGGGCGCCGCCGACGGCGTACACCTCCTCGATGCCGAGCAGCGCGCACGCGGCCAGGATCGTGGGGTGCGGCAGGCCGCCGTGCTCCTTCTGCGGGCGGGAGGTGAGCGCGATCGACTCGACGCCGGCGACCTGGGCAGGCACGACGTTCATCACCACGCTGGACACCAGCGGCGCGATGCCGCCGGGGACGTAGAGCCCGACCCGCTGGACCGGCACCATCCGCTGGCGTCACCGTGCCGCCGGGCACGACCTGCGGTGGTGACGTCCTGCTCCAGCTCGGCCTCGCAGGTGGCGCGCAGCCGCGTGACCGACTCCTCGAGCCCGGCCCGCACGCGGGGTCGAGCTCGCTCGAGCGCCGCGTGGATCGCCGCGACGGGCACCGCGATGTCGGTCTGCTCGACGCCGTCGAACCGGCGCGGAGACTCCGTGATCGCCTCGACGCCCGCGATGGCGCACGGCCTCGCAGATCGGGCGCACCACGTCGAGGGCGGCCTCGACGTCGAAGTCGGCGCGCGGCACCACGGGGCGGTAGTCGGCGAGCCTCGCGGCCCACGGAGGTCGATGCGGCGGATCATGCGCCCTCAGTTTAGGTGCGATTCCGCTGCGTCCCGGGCGGTGGTTCGTGGGGGGAGACCGCCGCCACAT
>CAWERI010000014.1:0-36664 GCA_963811515.1 uncultured Actinomycetota bacterium | reverse complement strand
GGGCGTCGTTGACGAGTTGGCGGTAGTATAGTGTCGGAGATGCGCTCGCTTCAGGCATCGCAGGGCTTCCATCGGCTTCTTGCCTGTGGCGCGCTTGCGCCGGTAGTAGGCGCGGCCATCGGTGTCGAGGCCGGAGCCTGGGTGACAGCGGCGATGTGGATCATGTGGTTCATCCGTCGATTCCCCGCCCGCGAAGTTGGTGGCGGTTTTGCTCCCCGGACGAGGCGTCCAGCGGTGCCGTGCCGGTCCAGGACGCGAACCGGTTCCGATCCGCGAACCGGGACACATCGCCGACATCGGCGAGGATCCGGGCCGCCACCACGGGCCCGACGCCGTGGAGGTCCATCAGGCGTGAGTCCCGGGCCAGGACGATGGTCTTGAGGCCCCGCGGTGGCCTTCTTGATCTTGGCGTCGACCGTGACCAGCTCGGCGATCTCCTCGGCGGCGATGTGGCGCCGGGTCCTCCCGGCGACGTCGCGGGGACGGACACTGGCGAGCATCGCTTTCGCCTGCAAGGGGTGATGTCCTTCTTGGCCTGGCCGGGCAGCAGCTCGGCGAGCAGCGCCTGGAGACGGTCCACGGTCTGCACCCGGCGTCGGGTGAGTGCTTCGCGCCGGTCGGCGAGGACCCGCAGGGCCTCGAGCTCCCCGTCCACCTTCAGGACCCGGAGGGTCTTGGTGCGGACCGCGACGATGGCGATCGAGTGCGCATCGAGCGCGTCGGTCTTGCGGTTGTGGCCGGTGTCGAACAGCCGAACTCTCGCGGCGAGCTTGGCCGGCACATCCAGGACGCGCTCGCCGGCTTCGAGCAGCCGCTGCGCAAGCGGACGTCCGGTGCCGTTCGCGCCTTCGACCGCCCAGACGCGGTCGGGCCACGTCTTCGCGTACTTGCGCATTGCCGCGTAGCCCGCCTGATCGGTCGTGAACCGACCCGAGCCGAGCAACTTCTCCTGCCGGTCGACGACCTCGATCGTGGCCGAAGCTTGTGGGGATCGACCCCGATGATCACGTGCTCCATGTGCTGCTCCCGCCTGTGCTCGTTCCGATAGGGACGGCGAGGTGGGCAGTGCTACGACGAGCAGGGCAGTCCCCTCTGGAGCCACGCCTCGTCAACGGTGCCCGACGGGCCGCAAACCGAAAGTGAGCCACACCCGCGACTCGGGTGGGCAGCCCAAAAGAGAGCCACCCCGACGGGCACCTAGATCCAGTCTGGCCAGACGTCGATCCTGCAGAAAGCCTCTGTAGCCCAGATAGACGCACACTCGACAGCACGCTGTCAGAGGATACGCGGTTCACTGCTCGCTCACCGCTGTTGTTCGTCGCTCAGCGCTCTCGCTTTGGGTTGCCCGACTGGACCGCAAGCGGCGCTGGGACGCCGTGCGGGCCTGGAAGGACAGGGCGGTGGCTCCTTGCTACTGCGCAGTTCTACTGACGCCGGGGCTCTCAATGGGGGTTCAGGCCGTTGGCCGCGCAGGGATGTTGTGGGGGGTCACGATCTGGATCGGGGATCGGACGGACTCGATCGGACCGTCGATGGCGCCCTGAGCCTGCATGATGATCTGACACGCGAGCCGCATGTCGTGCCTGAGGTCGTGGTGCAACACTGCGGTCAGCCGTTCGTCGTGGAGTAGTTGCAGGTTGTCTCGGTCGAGGTCGTGCCCGACGAAAACGTGGCAGGGTCGATCGGCGGCGTCGAATGCCTCGAGGATGGCCTTGTTGCCGCCGCCGATGGAGTAGACGGAGTTAATGCCGGGGTTTCGTTGCAGCGTCCGCAGCGTTGACTCCTTGACGGTGGCATCGAGCCCGTCGGTGTCGGTCTGTTCGATCAGGACCCGATCGGAGGAACGACTCCTCATGGTGGCTCGGAACCCGATCTCGCGTTCTTCCTCGCCTCGGAACACGCTACGACTCAAGGCGATCAGCACGTCACCGTGTCCGTCGCCGAGGAGTCGGTCGATCAGGTACGCCGCGGTGGATCCGGCGGCGCGGTTGTCGATTCCGACGTAGGCGACGCGCTGGCTCAGCGGAATGTCGGTGACCAGGGTGACCACCGGGATCCCGGACCTGTCGAGCCTCGCGATGGCGTCGGCGATCTCGGGGACGTCGGGCGCCTTGAGGACGACACCCATGGAGCCGCGGTGCCGGATGTCGTCGAGAACCTTCGCGATGTCCTCGGCGCGGCCCTGCTCCCGGAAGTCGAACCGGGATCGAACCACGGCCGGCCGCAGCGACGGCAGCTCGGCCTCCAACGCGGACTTGACCGCCGAGGAGAACCGGTCCGGGGTCTGCATGACCACGTCGACCAGGAAGGTGCGGCCGGTCAGTCGCAACTGGCTGCGCTGCCGGTCCAGGTCGGTGATGGCTTGCCGCACGTTGCTCGCGGTGCTGGCGCGAACCCCCTGCCGGTTGTTGAGAACCCGGTCGACCGTGGCCTCACTGAGCCCTGCCTGACGGGCGATCTCCCGGATCGGATACGCATGGCCCATGTGAGAATCCTGATGGATTGTTGAGGTCAGGGTCAAATGCGGACGGTATCACTCCAGTGCACCCATGGGTGTGTCATCCGCCGTCAAATGAGGTGTTTTTGATGGGCAGTGGGCGGTTGACGCTGGCGGTCGCTGGCCGCAGGCTTGAGGTCCTTGGGCAACCGGATCCGAGCGTGCTTTCGCCAAGAGGGGCGTCATGAAGGACCTCCTCACGGGCAAGGTCATCCTGGTCAGCGGCGGCACCCAGGGTCTCGGCGCCGGCATCGCCCGGGCCGCCGCCCGCGAAGGCGCCACCCTGGTCCTCGCCGGGCGCAACGCCGAGCACGGCGAGCAGGTCGCCGCCGAGCTGACCGCCGCGGGCGCTGAGGCCAGCTACGTGCAGGCCGACATCACCGACGTGGCCCAAGCGGTCGCCGCGGTCCAGACGACCGTGAGCAGGCACGGGCGGATCGACTCACTGGTCAACTCCGCCGGACTGACCACCCGCGGCACCCTGCTGGACACCACCGAGGAGCTGTTCGACCGGCACATCGCGGTCAACCTCAAGGCCCCGTTCTTCCTGATGCAGGCGGCGGTCGCCGACATGAAGAAGCGCGGCGCCCCCGGAACGATCGTCAACATCATCTCCATCGACTCCCACGGTGGTCAGTCGTTCCTCGCGCCGTACGTCGCCGCGAAGGCCGGCCTCGCCGGGCTGACCCGCAACGCGGCGCACGCGCACCGCTGGGACCGGATCCGGATCAACGGGCTGAACATCGGCTGGTCAGCCACCGACGGTGAGAACCTGACCCAGCGCCAGTCCCACGGCGCCGACGAGGACTGGCAGCAACGGGCCGCCGCGGCCCTGCCGATGGGCAAGCTCGGCCAGGTCGACGAGATCGCCGACTTCGTCGCGTTCCTGCTGTCCGACCGCAGCGGCGTCGTCACCGGGTCCGTCATCGACTGGGACCAGAACGTCATCGGCGGTCTCGGTGACTGAACGACCACTCGTCCTGCACCATCTATCGCAAAGGAGACCGTCATGCGTCTCGGTCTGATCGGACTCGGCCGGATCGGCGCGTTCCACGCCGACACCCTGTCCCACCTCGACGGGGTCGACTCCCTCGTCGTCACCGATGCCGTGCCCGCGGTCACCGCGTCGGTCGCCGAACGGTTCGGCGCCGAAGCCGCGGACTCGCCGGAGGCGCTGATCAGCAGCGGCGTCGACGGGATCGTGATCGCTGCCGCCACCGACGCGCACACCGCGCTGATCAGGGCCGGCGTCGACGCCGGCATCCCGGTGTTCTGCGAGAAGCCGCTCTCCGGGGTCGTCGACGAAGCCATCGCCATCGCCGACCACGTCAACGCCAGCGGGGTGCCGGTCCAGATCGGCTACCCCCGACGCTTCGACCCTGCCTACCTCGCGGCCCGCGAGGCGCTGGCCAGCGGTGAGCTCGGCTGGGTGCACACCGTGCGGTCGACCACCCTGGACCCGGCACCGCCGCCGCGTGGGTACATCGCCGTCTCCGGCGGGATCTTCCGCGACTGCTCGGTCCACGACTTCGACAGCGTGCGGTGGGTCACCGGCCGGGAGGTCGTCGAGGTCTACGCCACCGGCAGCGCCCGCGGTGACGACTTCTTCGCCGAGCTCGGCGACGTCGCCACCGCGCAGGCCCTGCTCACCTTCGACGACGGCGCCACCGCGGTCGTGTCCAACACCCGCTACAACCCGCGCGGGTACGACGTCCGGCTCGAGCTGCACGGCACCGCGGACAGCGTCGTCGCCGGCTGGACCGACAGCACACCGCTGCGCAACCTCGAACCGGACACCAGCTGGCCGTCCGGAGAAGCCCTGGACGTTCTTCATGGACCGGCTCACCGATGCGTTCCGCGCCGAGCTCACCGCGTTCACCGAAGTCGTTGCCGGGCAACGACCTTCACCCTGCACCGTCGACGACGCGCTCGCCGTGACGTGGATCGCCGAGGCAGCCACCCTTTCCCTGCAACGAGCACCGTCCGGTGCGGATTGACGAGGTCCAGAAGTGACCACCACACCCACCACCTCCGCCGGCTCCACGCCACCGGCACCGGGTCAGTCCCGGATCGCCGGGGCACCGATCTCCTGGGGGGTCTGCGAGGTCCCCGACTGGGGCTACCAGCTCTCACCGAGCCGGGTGCTCGACGAGATGCGCGACGTCGGGCTCGCCGCCACCGAGCTCGGTCCGGAAGGTTTCCTCCCCGCCGACCCCGACCAGATGGCCGGGGTGCTCGCGGCCCACCAGCTGACCGCCGTCGGTGGCTTCACCCCCGTGGTGATGCACCGCCCGGGTCACGACCCGCTCCCGGCGATCGACCGCATCCTGGAGCAGTACCAGGCCACGCACGCCGAGGTCCTCGTGCTCTCCGCGACGTCCGGACTGGACGGCTACGACAGCCGCCCCACCCTCGACAACGACGGTTGGGACCTGTTGCTGCGCAACCTGAACCGGATCAGCGACCGTGCTGCCGAGCGCGGTGTGCGCGCGGTGCTGCATCCCCACGTGGGCACCATGGTCGAGAACGGCGACGAGGTGCAGCGGGTGCTCAGCGGCTCGTCCATCTCGTTGTGCCTGGACACCGGTCACCTGCTGATCGGCGGCACCGACCCGGCGGACCTCACCCGGCAGGCCCCCGACCGCATCGCCCACACCCACCTCAAGGACGTCGACAGCCAGATCGCCGACAAGGTCCGCGCCGGCCGGCTCAGCTACACCGAAGCGCGTGGTCGAGGGGATGTACCGACCGCTGGGCACCGGCGACGTCGACGTCGAGACCATCGTGAACACCCTGCAGGGCAACGGTTACACCGGCTGGTACACCCTCGAGCAGGACACCATCCTCACCGAGGAACCCCGCGGTGAGGGACCCGTGACCGACGTACGGACCAGCGCCGCCTACGTCCGCAGCCTGCTCACCGCCGCGACGTGACCGGGTCCGTGGAACCACTACGCATCGGAGTGCTGGGAGCGGCACGCATCAGCGAGCTGTCCATCATCGGCCCGGCCGCGGCCACCGGAACGCGGCTCGTCGCGGTCGCCGCGCGGGACCGGGACCGGGCCGAGACCTTCGCCCGGACCCACGGCATCGAGCGGGTGCACGAGTCGTACGCCGACGTGATCGCCGACCCTGAGGTCGAGGCGATCTACAACCCGCTCGCCAACAGCCTGCACGCGCCCTGGAACAAGGCGGCGGTCCTCGCCGGGAAACATGTGCTGACCGAGAAGCCGTTCGCCAGCAACGCCACCGAGGCCGCCGCAGGTGCGGGATCTGGCGCAGGGCAGATCGCTGGTGCTGTTCGAGGGGTTCCACTACCTCTACCACCCGCTGATGAGACGGCTGATGTCGCTTCTCGCCGACGGCGAGCTGGGAACGCTGCAGCGCGTCGAGAGCACGCTGTTCATGTCCGCACCCCCCGCGGACGACCCGAGATGGTCACTCGCCCTGGCCGGCGGAGCCCTGATGGACCTCGGCTGCTACGCGTTGCACGCCCAACGTGTCCTCGGTGACTTCGCCGGCGGCGAACCCCGCCTCGTCGGCGCAACGGGTGCTGAACGAGCCGGCGCTCCCTGCGTCGACGAGTGGGCCGACGCGCACCTCGAGTTCCCCTCCGGCGCCACCGGTCTCGCCCGGTGCAGCATGAACCAGCGAGAGCTGGGACATGTCGCTGCGGGTGGTCGGGACCACCGGGGAAGCGCTCATCCCCGACTTCCTCTACCAGAGGTACGACGACCGGATCATCATCAGGTCCGGTTCCGGAGAACGCACCGAGCACTGCGGCAACGCCACCTCCTACACCTACCAGCTCCAGGCCTTCGTCGACGCCGTCCGTGACGGCGCGCCGTACCGCACCGATGCCGACGACGCGGTCGCGACCATGTCGCTCGTCGACAGCTGCTACCGCGCCATCGGGCTCGAGCCCCGCGACCGACATCCACGCAGCCTTTGAATGACCGGGTTTTTTGATGGCTTCTTGATGTTGCCTGCCCGCAGAGGTCTCGTAGGCTTGGTACACCCCACTCCCGCGAAGGAAGTCACGACCCATGACCGCGTCCACCGCTTCCCGCACGACCGGATGGCTCTCCGCAGCCGACTGCTCGATCGACGACTTCGCTGCCCTCGTCGACCAGCAGACGCACCTGTCGGACTACCCCTACGCCGACGCCGTCGAGCGCAACGTGCTGATCTACGGCGAGAAGCTCCGCGCCGCGATCGGAACCACCTCCGGCCGGCCCGCGGTGCAGACCGAGCTGATGCGAGCGTTGACCGACGGCCCGGGCATCGTGGTGTTCAAGCAGGCCTTCGGCGACCTGTCTGTGGTCGACCGCGCCACCGAGGCGTTCCTCGCCCAGATCGCCGCCGAGAAGGCGGCCGGCGTCGCCGGTGGGGACCACTTCGCCAAGCCCGGCGCGAACGACCGGGTCTGGGGTGCGCTGGACAAGCTGGCCGTCACCGAACCCGCGGTGTTCGCCGACTACTACGCCAACGACATCATCGCGCTGATCAGCGAGTCCTGGCTCGGTCCCGACTACCAGGTCACCTCACAGGTCAACGTGGTCAACCCCGGCGGCCAGGCGCAGACCGCGCACCGCGACTACCACCTCGGTTTCATGGACGCCGAGGCGTCCGCCCGCTTCCCGGCGCACGTGCACCGGCTGTCGCCGGCGTTGACCCTGCAGGGCGCGGTCGCGCACTGCGACATGCCCGTCGAGACCGGCCCGACCCTCTACCTGCCCTACTCGCACCAGTACGAGCCCGGCTACCTCGCGTTCCACCTGCCCGAGTTCACCGAGTACTTCCTGCAGAACTACACCCAGCTGCCGCTGGAGAAGGGCGATGCCGCGTTCTTCAACCCCGCCCTGTTCCACGGCGCCGGCACGAACGTCTCGACCACCGTCCGACGGATGGCCAACCTGCTGCAGGTGTCCTCACCGTTCGGTCGCGCCATGGAGTCCGTCGACCGGGTCGCGATGTGCCGGGCCCTGTTCCCGGTGCTGCTGGAGAAGAAGGCGGCCGGCGCGTCCGACAGCTACCTGGACAACGTCATCGCCGCCTCCGCCGAGGGCTACGCCTTCCCGACCAACCTCGACCGTGACCAGCCGATCGGCGGCATGGCACCCCAGACCCAGGCCGACCTGGTCCGCCAGGCCGTCGCCGAAGAATGGACCCAGGAAGGGTTCGAGTCCGCCCTGGACGCCCAGGCTGCCCGCACCCGCCCGCACCCCGCCTGAACCGCCTGAACCGCCGACGTCACCTGACACCGAGGAAGTCCACCCGATGCCCACAGAGCTGCTCGCCACCTGCTGGACCCATGCTGGTGACGCGATGCCGGTGGCCGGTCGCCACCTGAGTCCGCTGGACCTTCGCGCCCGGGCGGAGGCCGTCGCCGCCGCCGGCTTCACCGGCATCGGGTTCACCATCGACGACCTCGAAGCCGCGGCGCCCACCTACGACCTGCCGCAGGTACGACGCATCTGCGACGACCTCGGCCTGGTCCACCTCGAGGTCGAGCTGCTCGAGGACTGGTGGACCACCGGCAGCCGCCGTCGGGAGTCGGACCGGACACGGAGGTCGTTGCTGACCGCCGCCGAGGTTCTCGGGGCGCGACAGATCAAGATCGGACCCGACGTGGAGGTCGTCGACGGCGCCGTCCCCCCGCTGGCCGACGTCGCCCACTGGGCGGCCGAGCTGCACCAGCTGGCCGTCCAGGCCGCCGAGGTCGGGAACCCGGGTCGCGCTGGAACCGCTGCCGTTCTCCAACATCACCGACTTCCGGCTGGCCGCGGAGCTCGTCGCCGCCGCCGACCACCCCGCGGCCGGTCTGGTGGTGGACATCTGGCACCTGGAGCGCGGACCCTCCACGCTGGCGGATCTCGCCGAGATCCCCGGTGACAAGGTGTTCGTCGTCGAGCTCAGCGACGCCCCCGCACCGCAGTCCACCGACCTGTTCCACGACACCATCCACCACCGGGTGCTGTGCGGCTCGGGAACGTTCGACGTCACGGGCTTCGTCGAGACACTGCAACACATCGGCTTCGCCGGACCCTGGGGCGTCGAGATCATCTCCGACGCACACCGCCAACGGCCCCTGCAGGAGGCGCTCGTGGACGCGCACCGCACGACGATGGCCCTGTTCGACCGCTGACCGGGCTGTTCGCCTGAGCAGGGTGGGGAGGGGCGCGTGGCGCTCCCCCCACCTCAGGTCAGATCTCCGACTGGATCCCGGCGAGGAGCTGCCGTGCCATCACGATCCGCTGCACCTGGTTGGTGCCCTCGTAGATCTGGGTGATCTTGGCGTCGCGCATCATCCGCTCCACCGGGTAGTCCTTGGTGAAGCCGTAGCCACCGAGGACCTGCACGGCGTCGACGGTGACCTGCATGGCGGTGTCGGAGGCGAAGCACTTCGCGGCGGCGCCGAAGAACGTCAGGTCCTTGTCGTTGCGCTCGGACCGGCCGGCCGCGGCGTACGTCAGCTGGCGGGCGGCCTCCACCTTCATGCCCATGTCGGCGAGCATGAACTGGAGCCCCTGGAAGTCGGCGATCGGCTTGCCGAACTGGGTGCGCTCCTGGGCGTAGTCCAGCGCGTAGTCCAGGGCGCCCTGGGCGATGCCGACGGCCTGCGCGGCGATCGTCACCCGGGTGTGGTCCAGGGTGCGCATCGCGGTGAGGAAGCCGGTGCCCTCCGCGCCGATCATCCGGTCCGCGGGGATCCGCACGTTGTCGAGGTAGACCTCGCGGGTCGGCGAGCCCTTGATGCCCAGCTTCTTCTCCGGCGCGCCGAACGAGACGCCGGGGTCGGACTTCTCCACCACGAACGCCGAGATGCCGTTGGACCGCTTCGGCGGCGTCGGTGACCGCGAAGACGGTGTAGTACTCCGAGACGCCGGCGTTGGTGATCCAGCGCTTCACGCCGTTGAGCACCCACTCGTCGCCCTCGCGGACGGCGCGGGTCTTCATGGCGGCGGCGTCCGAGCCGGCCTCGGGCTCGGAGAGGCAGTAGGAGAACATCGCGGTGCCGGCCGCGACCGGGGAGAGGTACTTCTTCTTCAGCTCCTCGGAGCCGGCCAGGATGATCGGCATCGTGCCGAGCTTGTTGACCCCGGGGATCAGCGACGACGAGGCGCACGCCCGGGCGACCTCCTCGATGACGATGCAGGTGGCGAGCGCGTCGGCGCCGGCGCCGCCGTACTCCTCGCCGATGTGCGGCGCGGCGAAGTCCGAGGCGACCAGGGCGTCGTACGCCGCCTGCGGGAACTCGCTCAGCTCGTCGACCTCGGCCGCGTGCGGGGCGACCTTGGCGTCGCAGACCGCGCGGACGGCCTCGCGGATGGCCTGGTGCTCCTCGGACAGCGCGTACATCGGGTAGTCGTTCATGCGCCGAATCCTACTGCTCAGTAGCCCTGCTGCGACTGTCGGATACGCCACGTCCCGGAGCCGTCACACGCCGCACAGCGCGGTCTCCAGCACGTCGTGCAGCAGCCCGGCCCGCAGGTCCCGGTCGGTGCTCGCCATCAGCACGACCGAGACGTCGGCGTCCCGCCGCGTGTAGGCCGCCGACACGTAGCCGGAGACGTCGCCGGTGTGGCCCGACCACCGGGCCGCACCGGGTGGGCAGCCGGGCCAGGCCGAGGCCGTAGCCGGACCACTGCCCCAGCCAGCCGGCCCGCGGCCGGGCCATCTCGTCGACGAGCCGGGGTCGAGACGAGCCGCCCGGTGAACAGCGCGTGGAAGAACCGGTCGACGTCCGGGGCGTCGCTCACCAGCCCGCCGGCGGCCCACCCCCAGGTGAGGTCCCAGCCGGTGGCGTCCGCCCCGAAGGCGTAGCCGTGCGCGACCGGCGGATCGTCGACCCGGTCCCGGCGCAGCGACGCGCTGCGCATCCCCAGCGGGCCGAACACCTCCCGGTCCAGGACGGTCGCGAGGGAGCAGCCCGGTGACCCGCTCGACGAGCATCCCGAGCACGGCGTAGTTGGTGTTGGAGTAGGACTGCCCCTGCCCCGGCGCGAACGTCGGCGGCGCCCGGCCGGCGGCGACCACCAGCGCGTGCTGGTCGACCGGGTGCCGCTTCAGCACCGGCCAGGCCGCCGGGACCCGGTTGTACTCCGCGAGCCCGCTGGTGTGGGAGAGCAGGTCTGCGACGGTGATCCGGTCCCCCGCGGGCAGCAGCCCCGGCAGCCACTCCTCCACGGTGTCGTCGAGGAACAGGTCGCCGCGCTGCACCAGCCGCATCACGACCGCGGCGACCACCGGCTTGGTCAGGCTCGCGGCGTGGAACCGGCGGTCCGAGGTCATCGCCGCGCCGGTGGCGACGTCCGCCACTCCCGCGGTGAGCACCTGGACCCGGGCGCCGCGCCGCAGCACGACGACCACGCCCGGCGCGACCTGCGTGGCGACGACCGCCGACAGCATCCGTCGTACGGCGGCCGTCGTCGCGGACCGCTCGGCGGCGGGCGACCCGCTCACCCAGGGCTGCGGGGAGGCCCGCTGCGGACCGGCCGGCAGGCACGCCGCGACGCACGTCAGGGCGACCGTGACGAGCCCGAGCGCCCACGACCGCCGCCGGGGCGGCTGCGGCACGGCGTGACCTCCCTCCCCCGCCGCCCATCGTGGCCGCGGGCCGAGACCGGCGGAACCACCCGATGCAGCCATCGCCCGGTCGTGCCCGGGGGACGGGTCGGTACCGTCTGCACCATGGCACCCACACCCTGGCTCGACCGGGACACCATCCGCTTCATGCTCGAGGAGTGCGAGACCTGGGCGGTGGTCGGCCTGTCCGGCAACCCCGACCGCACGGCCTACCGGATCGCGCGGTTCCTGCAGCAGCACGGCAAGCGCATCGTGCCCGTGCACCCCGACGCCCCGACGGTCCTCGGCGAGCAGGGGTACGCCGCGCTGGCCGACGTGCCCTTCCCGGCATCGACGTCGTCGACGTGTTCCGCCGCTCGGAGTCAGGCCGGCGACGTTCGCCGACCAGGCCGTCGCCGTCGGCGCGCGGGGCGTGTGGTTCCAGCTCGGGGTCGTCGACCACGACGCCTACCGGCGCACCACGGAGGCCGGCGTCCCGATGGTGATGGACACCTGCCCGGCCATCGAGTGGCCCCGGCTCGCGGCGGCGGGTGCCTGATGGCCACGCCGCAGACCCGCCGCGACGACACCGTCGACACGCTGCACGGGCAGCAGGTCGCCGACCCGTACCGCTGGCTGGAGGACCCCGACTCCGCCGAGACCCGCGCCTGGGTCGCGGAGCAGAACCGGCACAGCCGCGAGCACCTGGACGCCCTGCCGTCCCGCGAGTGGTTCCGCCGCACCATGACCGGCGTCGTCGGCCGCCCGCGCGCCGGCACGCCCGACAAGGTCGGCGACCGCTACGTCGTCAGCCGCAACGACGGCTCGCAGCAGCAGGACCTCTGGTTCGTCGCCGACACCCTCGACGAGCTCCGGCAGGGCGGCCGGCTGCTGCTCGACCCGAACACGTTCTCCGAGGACGGCACCTCCTCGCTGGCCGGCTACAACGCCAGCAAGGACGGCCGCTGGCTGGCCTTCCTGGTCAGCGACGGCGGCAGCGACTGGAGCAGCATCCGGCTGCTCGACCTCGCCGGCGGCCACGAGGTCGACGACGTCGTCCGCAAGGTGAAGTTCAGCGAGGCGACCTGGCTGCCCGACCACTCCTCCTACCTCTACCTCCACTACCCGACCGAGGGCTCCGGCGTCGGCACCGAGGCGGCCGCGCTGCCCGGCGGCCAGCTGCGGCGGCACTACGTCGGCGAGCCCCAGGACAACGACGAGCTGGTCCTGGAGCTCCCCGAGAACCCCCGGCTGAGCATCACCCCCGACGCTCTCGCACGACGGCCGCTGGCTCGCGGTCTCGCTGCACGAGGGCACCTCGGAGAAGAACCGGCTGTGGTTCTACCCGGTGCAGACCGTCGACGGCGCCACCGTCATCGGCGAGCCCCTCAAGGTCGTCGACGAGGCGGTCGCCGGCTTCGACCCGGTGCGCTTCGACGGCGACGAGGTCTACCTGTGGACCGACCTCGAGGCGCCGCTGGGCCGGGTGGTCCGGCTCGACCTCACGGCGTTCCCCGACACCGGCCGCGCGGACCTCGTCGACGTCGTCCCCGAGAGCGACTCGGCCCTGCGGGGCGTGCACGCCGTCGGCGGCGAGCTGCTCGGCGTGCACCTGGTCGACGTACAGCCCCGGCTGACGCGGTACGCCCTGGACGGCTCCGTGCTCGGCACGGTCGACGTGCCCGGCGGTGCGGTGGTCGCGCTGAACGGCGACGTCGACGACGACGAGGTGTTCCTCGGCATGTCGTCGGTGACGCGGCGTACGACGGCCTACCGGCTCGACCTGGGCAGCGGCGACGTCAAGGAGGTCACCGGGCTCGAGCCCGTCGGCGACACCGACTGGACCGCGCCCGAGGTGGTCACCGAGCGGCGCCGGGCGACCAGCCCCGACGGCACCGAGGTGCCGTACTTCCTGGTCCGCCGCGCGGACGTGCCGCTCGACGCGCCGCGCCCGACCCTGCTCTACGGCTACGGCGGGTTCGACATCCCCGAGCTCGCGACGTTCCGCGCCGATCTTCGCCGGCTGGCTCGCGGCCGGCGGCGTGCTGGCGATCGCGAACCTGCGCGGCGGCGGCGAGTTCGGCGCGGCGTGGCACGACGCCGGCCGGCTCGAGCGCAAGCAGAACGTCTTCGACGACTTCCTCGCGGTCGCGGACCACCTCGTCGCCGAGGGCGTCACGACCCGGGCGCAGCTCGCGCTGCACGGCGGCAGCAACGGCGGCCTGCTGGTCGGCGCGGTGATCACCCAGCGGCCCGACGTGGCGGCGGTCGCGCTGCCGGCGGTCGGCGTGATGGACATGCTGCGCTTCCACCTGTTCACGATCGGCGCGGCCTGGATCTCCGACTTCGGCTCGCCCGAGGACCCGGCGATGTTCGAGACGCTGCTGGCCTACTCGCCGCTGCACAACGTGCGCGAGGGCACGGCGTACCCGGCGACGCTGGTGACCACCGGCGACCACGACGACCGGGTCGTGCCGGCGCACAGCTTCAAGTTCACCGCGGCGCTGCAGCACGCCCACGCCGGGGACGCGCCCGTGCTGGCCCGGATCGAGACCGCCGCGGGGCACGGCCTGGGCAAGCCGGTCTCGGTGGTGGTGGCCGAGTGCGCCGACCAGCTCGCGTTCGCGGCCGAGCACACCGGCCTGGTCCCGGGCTGACGGCCGGCTCGGCCGTCAGAAGCCGATCGACCGCTGCGTCTGGTTGCGGACGACCTTGCCCTTCTCGTGCGCGCTCGCGCGCAGGGACGCCTGGAACTCCACCATCTTCGTGCGCAGCGCCTCGTCGGAGGCCGCCAGGATGCGGACGGCGAGCAGGCCCGGCGTTGCGCGCGTTGCCGACGGCGACCGTCGCGACCGGGACGCCGGCCGGCATCTGCACGATCGAGAGCAGCGAGTCCATGCCGTCGAGGTACTTCAGGGCCACCGGCACGCCGATCACCGGCAGCGGCGTGACGGCGGCGAGCATGCCGGGCAGGTGGGCGGCCCCGCCGGCGCCGGCGATGATCACCTGCAGCCCGCGGCCCGCGGCGTCCTTGCCGTAGGCCAGCATCTCCTCGGGCATCCGGTGCGCCGAGACGACGTCGGCCTCGAAGCCGACGCCGAACTCCTCGAGCGCCTCGCCGGCCGCCTTCATCGTCGGCCAGTCGGAGTCCGACCCCATGACGATCCCGACCTGCGTGGCTCATGCGCTCTCCATCCCTAGGTCGCCGCGGAACCACGCGGCGGCGTGCCTCGCCCGCTCGCGTACGTCGTCCAGGTCGTCGCCGTAGGCCGTGACGTGGCCGACCTTGCGCCCGGGCTTCACGTCCTTGCCGTACAGGTGCACCTTGAGGCCCGGGTCGCGCGCGAACGCGTGCGGGTAGCCGCCGTACAGGTTCTCCGAGACGGCACCGTGGTCGCCGCCGAGGATGTTGACCATCACCGTCCACGGCGCGCGGGCCGCGGGCGAGCCGAGCGGCAGGTCGAGGACGGCGCGCAGGTGGTTCTCGAACTGGCCGGTGACCGCGCCGTCCATGCTCCAGTGCCCGGTGTTGTGCGGGCGCATCGCGAGCTCGTTGACCAGCACCCGGCCGTCGGTGGTCTCGAACATCTCGACCGCGAGGATGCCGGTGACGTCGAGCTCGGCGGCGACCCGCATCGCGATCCGCTGCGCCTCGACGGCGAGGGCCTCGTCGAGGTCGGGCGCGGGGGCGGTGACCTCCCAGCAGATGCCGTCGCGCTGCACGGACTCCACGACGGGGTAGGCCGCGACCTGGCCGGAGGGCGAGCGGGCCACCAGCGCGGACAGCTCGCGGCGGAAGTCGACCTTCTCCTCGGCGAGGATCTGCACGCCCGGTGGAGCCGGCCACCTCGAACGCGTCGGCGCAGTCGGCCTCGGAGGAGACCACCCAGACGCCCTTGCCGTCGTAGCCGCCGCGGGTGGTCTTGAGCACGACCGGGAAGCCGCCCAGGGACTCGGCGAAGGCGACGGCCTCCGCGGCGTCGGCGACCACCCGGTGCCGCGGGCTGGGCACGCCGAGGCGCGTCGAGCCGGGCCCGCATCACGGACTTGTCCTGGGCGTGCACGAGGGCGTCGGGGCCGGGCCGGCAGGCGTGCCCCTCGCCGGTCAGCGTGTGCAGGTGCTCGGTCGGCACGTGCTCGTGGTCGAAGGTGACGACCGAGCAGCCCTCGGCGACGGTGCGCAGCGTCTCGAGGTCGCGGTAGTCGCCGACCAGCGGGTCGCGCACGACCTGGGCGGCGGAGACGTCGGGGCCCTCGGCGAGCAGCCGGATCGGGACGCCGAGGCGCGACGGCGGCCTGGGCCATCATCCGGGCCAGCTGGCCCCCGCCGATGACCGCGAGCGCAGGGGTCGGCACGGAGGAGGGCGCAGTCACGCGACGAGCGTAACGAGCCGCGCCGCGGCGTCGGGTCAGGAGGCCGTCTTGGCGACGCGGACCGACCACGTCGGCGTACACCGGCGCGACGGTCTCGAAGCGCAGCCCGCGGCCGCGGATCGTGGTGATCAGGGTCGGGCGACGGGTGTCGTCGCCGAGCTTCTTGCGGACCCAGCCGAGGTGCACGTCGATGGTCTTGGCCGACGTCCAGAAGTTGGTCTGCCACACGTCGCGCATCAGCTCCTCGCGGGTGACGATCTCCCCGGGTCGGCTGATCAGGGCATGCAGCAGGTCGAACTCCTTGTTGGACATCCGGATCTCGACTCCGTCGCGCCAGACGCGACGCGCGGTCTCGTCGAGGTCCACGCCCTGCACACTCATCATGTTCATGAGCGTAAAGAGACAAAACGGACACTGACCGGGTAATTCCCAGATTGACCCGGAATGACTACGTCACCGTCTAGTCATTTCGGGTGGTCGCGCTTCCGAACGGGGCAGGACCGCGGCGTCCCGCTGCGCTCAGTGCCGGCGTACGGCGACGGGCTCGACGACCCCGAACCCGCGCAGCGGACGGGCCGGCAGCAGCCGGGAGTCGAACAGCCCCGGGGAGAGCCGGTCGGAGGTCGCCCGGTCGGTGATCACCCGGTTGCGCCGGGCCACCCCGGTCAGCCG
The DNA here is from genome assembly GCA_963811515.1 of uncultured Actinomycetota bacterium. Lineage (GTDB taxonomy): Bacteria > Actinomycetota > Actinomycetes > Propionibacteriales > Nocardioidaceae > Nocardioides_B. Next base: position 20,553 of record CAWERI010000014.1, on the reverse strand, counting down.
CGCGGCCATGTTCACCGGCGGCCCGAACACGTCGCCGAGCTGCATGATCACCGAGCCGGTGGCCAGCCCGATCCGGACGTCGGGCAGCCGGCTGTCGTGGCCGATCACGTCGACGATGTTCAGCGCGATGTCCATCGCCCGGGTCGGGTCCTCGGAGACGAACAGCACCGAGTCGCCCAGGGTCTTGATCACCCGGCCGCGCTGCTGGGCGACCACGTCGGCGCAGCGGGACTCGAAGATCTCGACCAGGTCGCCGATCCGGTCCTCGTCGAGCTCGTTGGACAGGGCGGTGAACCGGACCAGGTCGGCGAAGCCGACCGTGACCTCGGTGGTGTGCAGGTCGGAGTCGTTGGCGCCGAGCGCCTCGACCCGGGCGACCGCGGCCGCGAGGTGCCGCCGCCAGGAGTAGACCAGCAGCTGCTCGAAGGGCACCCCGACCTCCTGGACGAGCCGCAGCGCGCTGCCGACCCGGCTGCCGGTGGCCTCGTCGCCGGCCTCGAGCTGCTCGACCCGGGCCGAGAGGGTGGCCACCTCCCAGTCGGCGAGCCGGGCCATCGTCTGGCCGACCGCGCGGGTCAGCCGGACGGCGGTGTCGAAGTCGATCGCGCCGCGGTCGACCGCGCCGACCATCGTGCTCAGCGCCGCCCGGTCGCCGTCGGTGAAGGCGGCCTGGTCACCGGCGTCGGGGAAGCCGAGCGCGCGCCAGAGCCGCCGGGCCTCCTCGAGGGTCACGCCGGCCGCCTCGGCGACCTCCTCGCTGGTGAGCGAGGGGTTCTCGCCGAGGATCGCGCCCTCGAGCGCCTGGCGGGTGAAGCGGGGCTCAGGTTCCGTCATCGAGGCGGTGTTCCCGGGGGTCGTCGGTGTGCCCGAAGAGCAGGTCGCTGATCGCGAGGTGCACCTGCTCGACGTGCGGGATGTCGTGGAGCCGGACGCGGCCGTGCTCGCTGGCGTCGGAGACCACCAGCGTGCCGCAGCCGAGCATCCGGTCGACCAGGCCGTGCTCGTAGGCGACGTCGTTGATCCGGGCCAGCGGGATGTCGTGCCCGCGGCGGCTCAGGACGCCGGTCCGGGTGATCAGCCGCCGGTCGGTGACGGTGTAGGAGGTCGTCATCCAGCGCAGGAACGGCGCGACCACGAGCCGGAGCACGACGACCAGCGCGAGGATCCAGATCACCGCGACCAGCAGCGGACGCGCGCGCCCGGACGGGAACGTCGAGACGAAGCCGGCGACCGCGGCCACCAGGATCAGCCAGAGCGCCGGCAGCAGCAGCGCCTTGACGTGGGTGCGCGTGGACACCACGACGTGCTCGCCCTCGTTGAGGAGCCGTTGGGAGATCACCACCCGGGCATCATGACACGCAGCACCCCGTCAGACCGGGCGCACGTGCACGACGTCGCCGGCCCCCAGCGCGTGCACCCGGCTCCCGTCGTCGACCAGCAGCCGCCCGTCCTCGTCGACGTCGACGGCCCGGCCGCGCAGCGGGACCCCGCCGGGCAGGTCGACCCGGACGTCGCGGCCGATCGTCGAGCAGGTCCGGGCGTACGACGGACGCAGCCCCCGTCCCGCGGCGCCGACCCAGCCGCCGTACACGTCGGCGAAGGCGGTCAGCACCGCCACCAGCAGGGCCGACCGGTCCACCGGCGCCGCGCCGGACAGCTCCAGGGAGGTGGCGGTCGGCACGGGCAGCTCGTCGCGCGGTCGAGGACACGTTGAGCCCGACGCCGACGACGGCGGCGGCCCCGGTCCCGGCCGGTCCCTCGACCCGCTCGACGAGGATGCCGGCGACCTTGTGCTCCGCGACGAGCACGTCGTTGGGCCACTTGAGCCCGGCGTCGAGCGAGGTGGCTGCGACGTACCCCCTCGACCACGGCCAGCCCGGTCAGCAGCGGCAGCCACGGCCAGCGCGCGACGGGCACCGCGTCGGGGCGGACCAGGAGCGAGAAGGTCAGCGCCGCGCGCGGCGGGGTGACCCACACCCGGTCCAGCCGGCCCCGCCCGGCGGTCTGGTGCTCGGTGACGACGACGAGACCGGCCGGCTCGCCGGCGCGCGCCCGCCGGGCCACGTCGGCGTTCGTCGACGGGGACTCCGGCACGACCTCGACGCGCCAACCGGGGGCGACCAGGGCGTCCGGGTCGAGCGGTGGGCGGCTGGGAGGGGGGATCGACACAGGCACTAGATTGCACCCCGTGAGCCAAGGATCAGCGAAGCCCGCCCAGGAGATGCCCTCCGACGACAAGCCGGGCCAGGGCACCGAGGTGCCCGAGGACATCGACATCCACACGACCGCCGGCAAGGTCGCGGACCTCGACCGCCGCCTGCACGAGGCCGTGCACGCGGGTTCCGAGCGGGCCATCGAGAAGCAGCACGCCAAGGGCAAGAAGACGGCCCGCGAGCGGGTCCTCGAGCTGCTCGACGAGGACTCCTTCGTCGAGCTCGACGAGCTCGCCCGGCACCGCTCGACGGCGTTCGGCCTGGAGAAGAACCGGCCCTACGGCGACGGCGTGGTCACCGGCTACGGCACGATCGACGGCCGCCAGGTGTGCGTGTTCGCCCAGGACTTCACCGTGTTCGGCGGGTCGCTGGGACAGGTCTTCGGCGAGAAGATCGTCAAGGTCATGGACCTCGCGATGAAGACCGGCTGCCCGATCATCGGCATCAACGACTCCGGCGGCGCGCGCATCCAGGAGGGCGTGGTCTCCCTCGGCCTGTACGGCGAGATCTTCCGCCGCAACGTGCACGCCTCCGGCGTGATCCCGCAGATCTCGCTGATCATGGGCCCCTGCGCCGGCGGCGCGGTGTACTCCCCCGCCGTCACCGACTTCACCGTGATGGTCGACAAGACCTCGCACATGTTCATCACCGGTCCCGACGTGATCAAGACGGTCACCGGCGAGGACGTCTCGATGGAGGACCTGGGCGGCGCGCGGTCGCACAACACCAAGTCCGGCAACGCGCACTACATGGGCTCCGACGAGTCCGACGCGATCGACTACGTCAAGGCGCTCATCGGGTACCTCCCGCAGAACAACCTCGACGAGCCGTTCACCTACGACGAGGTGGCCGACCTCGAGCCGAGCGACGAGGACCGGGCGCTGGACACGCTGATCCCGGACTCGCCCAACCAGCCCTACGACATGCACACGGTGATCGAGTCCGTCGTCGACGACGGCGAGTTCCTCGAGGTCCAGCCGCTGTTCGCGCCGAACCTGCTGATCGGCTTCGGCCGGGTCGAGGGCCGGCCCGTCGGCGTCGTGGCCAACCAGCCGATGCAGTTCGCCGGCACCCTGGACATCGACGCCTCGGAGAAGGCGGCCCGCTTCGTGCGGACCTGCGACGCGTTCAACGTGCCGGTGCTGACCTTCGTCGACGTACCCGGCTTCCTGCCCGGCACCGACCAGGAGTGGAACGGCATCATCCGCCGCGGCGCGAAGCTGATCTACGCCTACGCCGAGGCGACCGTGCCGCTGATCACCGTGATCACCCGCAAGGCGTACGGCGGCGCGTACGACGTGATGGGCTCCAAGCACCTCGGGGCCGACATGAACCTCGCCTGGCCGACCGCGCAGATCGCCGTGATGGGCGCGCAGGGCGCGGTCAACATCCTCTACCGCGCCGAGCTCGCGGAGGCCGACGACGCCGACGCCAAGCGGGCCGAGCTGGTGCAGGAGTACGAGGACCACCTCGCCAACCCCTACCTCGCCGCCGAGCGGGGCTACATCGACGCGGTCATCCAGCCCCACGAGACCCGCGGCGAGATCGTCCGGGCCCTGCGGCTGCTGCGCTCCAAGCGCGAGACGCTGCCGCCGAAGAAGCACGGGAACATCCCCCTGTGACCGGGCCCGACGCCGACCCGGCGACCGGCGGCGGAGCCGCAGCGCCCGATGCTGCGCGTGGTGAAGGGCGACCCCAGCGACGAGGAGCTGGCCGCCCTGGTGGCGGTCGTCTCGGCCGTGGGCGGCCGCCCAGGTCACCGCGGAGGCGAAGCCGCGTCCCCAGTGGTCGGCCCCCGGCCGCGGCCACCGCACCCCCCTCGCGTCCGGCCCCGGCGCCTGGCGCGCCAGCACCCTCCCCCGCTGACCCGGCGACTCTGGCGCGCACACCCCGCTGACCCGGCGACTTTGGTTGCGACACCGCCCACCCGGCGCTTTGGTTGCCCGCGGGCAACCAGACGCGCCGGGTCGGCGGGTTCTCGGCGCGCCAGACGCGCCGGGTCAGCGGGTGTCCAGCCCGCCAGAGTCGCCGGGTCAGCGTTTGCCGGGGGCGAAGAGGGCGGCGACCACGGCGACGCAGCACGGCGGCCGCGCCGACCAGCAGGGCGGGACCGATCGCCCCGGTGTAGCCGGTCGGCGTGAGCTCGCCGCCGTTGCCCAGGAACACCGCGGTCAGCCCGGCGACGCCGAGCGCCACCCCGAACTCCCGGATCGTGGAGTTCGCCGAGCTCGCGGTGCCGAAGTCGTCGTCCGACATCCCGTCGAGGACGGCCGTGGCGCTCGGGGCGAAGGTCAGCCCCATCCCGACGCCGGCCATCACCAGGCCCGGCACGAACGAGGCGTACGTCGACCCGGCCTCCGTGACCACGGCCAGCCAGACCAGCGCACCGGCCTGCAGGACGAGCCCGGTCACCAGCAGCGCCCGCAGCCCGGTCCGGGACGCCAGCGCCCCGGCGATCGGGGCGACCACCATCGGCGCCGCGGTCCACGGCAGCGTCCGCAGCCCGGCCTCGAGCGGGCTGTAGCCCATGACGATCTGCAGGTTCTGGGCGAGCAGGAACACCGCGCCGAACATCCCGATGGTGAAGCTCAGCCCGATCACGTTCGCCACGGAGAACCCGCGGGACGCGAACAGCCGCAGCGGCAGCACCGCGAAGTCCCGGCGCGACGTGGAGCGGGCGTGCGCGACGTACCCCGGCACCAGCAGCGCCGCCGCGACGAGCGGGGCCAGCACCCGCACGGAGCCCCAGCCGTCGTCGTTGCCGTGCACGATCCCCCAGATGCCGAGGAACACCGCGCCGCCGAGCATCAGGGTGCCGCGCACGTCGAGCCGCTGGCGGCGGCCGAACGACTCCGGGACCGCGAACCGCAGCAGCGGGGCGGCGACCAGGGCGACCGGGACGTTGAGCCAGAAGATCGCCTGCCAGCTGACGCCCTCGACGACGGCGCCGCCGATCACCGGCCCGAGCGCGACGCCGAGCCCGGAGACGCCGCCCCAGATGCCGATGGCCACCGGCCGCATCGCGACGGGGACGGCCGCGGCGAGCAGGGTCAGCGACAGCGGCATCACCGCGGCGGCGCCGAGGCCCTGCACGGCCCGGGCGGCGATCAGCGCCCCGGAGGACAGGCTGAGCGCGGAGGCGATCGAGGCCAGCGTGAACAGGGTCAGCCCGCCGAGCATCATCCGGCGCCGCCCCCAGCGGTCGCCGAGGGTCGCCATCGGCAGCATGAACGTCGCGAACGCCAGCGTGTAGGCGTTCACGAACCACGCCAGGTCGTCGACGGAGGCCGCCGAGGTCGGTGCGGATCACCGGCAGCGCGCTGGTCATCACCAGGTTGTCGAGGGTGGCCATGAACATCGGCAGCGAGGTGGCCACGACGGCGAGCCAGACCGGCACCGTCCTGCCGCCGTCGCGGGGCCGGCGGACCGGCCGGGGGTCGCCGGCGACCGGGGCCGGGGTGGTGAGAGAGGCCATCACGTCTCCAAGAAGGCATTGAATGATTACTTAGCTCCAGACCCTAAGTAATCAACTGATAACCTGTCAACCATGTCCGCCCCGAAGACCTCCGCCCCGATCCCCCGGATGAACGCCGACGAGCGACGTACCCAGGTGCTGGCCGCCGCGACCCGGGCCTTCGCGCGCACCGGGTACGCCGGCACCAGCACCGACGTGGTCGCCCGCGAGGCCGGCGTCTCCCAGCCGTACGTCGTCCGGATGTTCGGCACCAAGCACGCGCTGTTCCTCGAGGTGTTCGAGCGGTCCACGCGGCGGATCCAGGACGCGTTCGAGGCGGTGCTCGACGCGCAGCCGTTCGACCCCGAGGACGAGGACGACTGGGGCCGGCTCGGGACGGCCTACACCGACCTGCTCGCCGACCGGGACTTCCTGCTGGTGATGATGCACGGCTTCGCCGCCGGCGACGACGAGGCGATCGGGGCCCGGGCCCGCGGGTGCATGGGCGACATCTACGACGTGATCCTGCGCACCGGCTGCACCCCCGAGCGGGCCACCGCCTTCGTGGCGCACGGGATGCTGCTCAACGTGATGCTCGCGATGCGCGCCCCCGAGCACGTCGGCGAGTCCGGAGCGCTCGCCGACATGACCGCCTGCGCCTTCGGCAGCGAGGGTCTCGACGTCGTCGCGGCGGCCTCGGACCACGTCGGGGAAACCCCCGGGACCGGCGGGGACACCCGGGTCTAGGGTGCTCGCGTGACCCACGACCACGCCCCGTCCCGCCCCGTCGACGCCATCGCCGAGCGGTACGTCGACGAGTACGCCGCCCTCGACCCGATCGCCGCCACCTACTTCGGCCTGCCGGGCCACGAGGACGCGCTGCCCGACCTCTCCCCCGACGGGTACGTCGCCCGCGCCGACCTGACCCGCCGGGCCCTGGCCGACGCCACCGCGGCGACGCCGACCGACGAGCGCGAGCAGGTCGCCAGGGACGCGTTCCTCGAGCGGCTCGGCCTCGAGGTGGAGATGGCCGACGCCCACGTGCCGCAGTCCGAGGTGTCGGTGATCGTCAGCGGCCTGCACGAGGTCCGCTCGGTGTTCGACCTGATGGGCACCGAGGGCGAGGAGGCCTGGACGAACATCGACGCCCGGCTCGCGGCCGTCCCGGCCGCCCTCGACGGCTACCGGGAGACCCTCACCGCAGGCCGCCGACCAGGGCCACGTCTCGGCCCGCCGCCAGCTCACCGCGGTCGCCGAGCAGGTGCGCAGCTGGACCGGCCAGGACGGCGGCGAGCGACTTCTTCCTCGGGCTGGTCGGCCGCAGCGACGTGGACGGCCTGCGCGGCGGGCTCGACCGGCACGCCCGCGAGGCCAGCGACGCGTTCGCCGCCTTCGGCCGCTGGCTGGCGACGGACTTCGCCCCGCGCGGCCGCGAGCGCGACGCCGTCGGCCGGGAGCGCTACGCCCTCGGCTCGCGCTACTTCCTCGGCGCCACCGTCGACCTCGAGGAGACCTACGCCTGGGGCTTCGAGGAGCTCAAGCGCATCGAGGACGACATGGGCCGGGTCGCCGGCGAGATCGTCCCCGGCGGCTCCGTCGACGACGCGGTCGCCGCCCTGGAGGCCGACCCGGCCCGGCAGATCGCCGGCAAGGAGAACTTCCGCGAGTGGATGCAGGACCTCGCCACCCGCACCCTCGACGACATGGCCGACACGCACTTCGACATCCCCGAGCCGGTCCGCCGGATCGAGTGCTGCATCGCGCCGACCACCGACGGCGGCATCTACTACACCGGCCCCAGCGAGGACTTCTCCCGCCCGGGCCGCATGTGGTGGGCGGTCCCCGCCGGCGTCGAGAGCTTCGCCACCTGGCGCGAGGTCACCACGGTCTTCCACGAGGGCGTCCCGGGCCACCACCTGCAGATCGCGCAGACGGCCTACCGCAAGGAGAAGCTGAACCGCTGGCAGCGGCTGATGTGCTGGGTCTCCGGCCACGGCGAGGGCTGGGCGCTGTACGCCGAGCGGCTGATGGACGAGCTCGGCTACCTCGCCGACCCGGGCGACAAGCTCGGCATGCTCGACGGGCAGGGCTTCCGGGCCGCGCGGGTCATCGTCGACATCGGCATGCACCTCGAGCTGGAGATCCCCCGCGACAACCCGTTCGGGTTCCACCCCGGCGAGACCTGGACGCCCGACGCTCGGGCTGGAGTTCATGCGCCAGCACTGCCGGATGGAGGACGCCTTCATCCAGTTCGAGGTCAACCGCTACCTCGGCTGGCCGGGCCAGGCCCCGTCGTACAAGGTGGGCGAGCGGATCTGGCTGCAGGCCCGCGAGGACGCCAAGGCCCGCCTCGGCAGCGCCTTCGACCTCAAGTCGTTCCACCGCTCGGCCCTCGACCTGGGCTCGCTCGGCCTCGACCCGCTGCAGGCCGCGCTGGCCCGCATCTCGTGACCCGCCTGGTCCTGGCGAGCGCGTCCCCGGCCCGGCTCGCCACGCTGCGCTCGGCGGGCGTGCACCCCGAGGTGCTGGTCTCCGGCGTCGACGAGTCGGTCGTGACGACCCACGACCCGGCCGGCGCTCGCGTGCGAGCTCGCCGCGCTCAAGGCCCGTGCCGTCGCGGCCCGGGTCCCGGACGCGGTCGTGGTCGGCTGCGACTCCGTGCTCGCGCTGGACGGGTCGGTGCACGGCAAGCCGGCCGACGCCGACGAGGCCCGGACCCGGTGGCGGGCGATGCGCGGCCGCTCCGGCGTGCTGCACACCGGCCACTGCGTGATCTCCCCCGACGGCCGCGAGCTGGTCCGCGGCGCCGCCACCACGGTGCACTTCGCCGAGGTCGGCGACGACGAGATCGAGGCGTACGTCGCGACCGGCGAGCCCCTGCAGGTCGCCGGGGCGTTCACCGTCGACGGGCTCGGCGGCGCGTTCGTCACCGGCATCGAGGGCGACCACCACAACGTGGTCGGGATCAGCCTCCCGGTCCTGCGCACGATGCTCGCCGAGGTCGGCGTGTCCTGGGTGTCGCTGTGGCGGCCGGAGCCGCCGCGGGACCCCTCAGCCGCGTCCGGAGCAGGCTCCGCGACGGGGAGCGTGGGGTAAACTCCTGCGCGGTCAGGGGGCGTCACCGCCCACGCCTCGCTCTCGGCGAGGTCCTTGGAGGGGAATTCATGACGACGGAGACGGTCACGGCGCCTGCCGAGCAGGACACGCTCGGCCCGCACCGCCACGACGACGTCTGCGTCATCGTGCCGATGTACAACGAGGCCGAGGTGATCGGGGACGTCGTCCGCGAGCTGTCGAGAGACCTTCTCCCGGATCGTCTGCGTCGACGACGGCAGCAAGGACGCCACCGCCCGCCTCGCGGCCGGGCCGGCGCCACCGTCGTGCACCACCCGGTCAACCTCGGCCAGGGCGCGGCCCTCCAGACCGGCGTCGACTACGCGCTGCAGCTCCGGCTGCCGGTTCTTCGTGACCTTCGACGCCGACGGGCAGCACCGCATCGAGGACGCCGTGCCGATGATCGAGCGGCTGCGCGAGGGCGACCGTCGACATCGTGCTCGGCTCCCGGTTCCTCGGCACGCGAGCTGCAGGTCCCCGGCTCCGCAAGGCCGTGCTGCGCGCCGCGGTGGTCTTCACCCGGCGCGACCACCGGTCTCGCGCTCACCGACACCCACAACGGCCTGCGGGTGATGAACCGCTCCACGGCCGTGCTGCTCGAGCATCCGGCTGTGCGGGATGGCGCACGCCTCGGAGATCCTCGACATCGTCGCCCGGCACGAGCTGCGCCTACGAGGAGATGCCGATGCTCGGTCGTCTACTCCGACTACTCCCGCGGCAAGGGCCAGTCGAGCATCAACGCGCATCAACATCGCTCGTTCGACCTGGTGCTGGCCCGGCTGCGGGTCATCCGATGATCATCAAGCTCATCCTGATCGCCGGGCTGACCCTCGCCGGCCTCTTCGCCTACCGGGCCGCGCCGGGCGCCCGCTCGCTCGCGCTGCGCCGGATCGGCTTCCTGCTCGCGATGGCGCTGTGCATCGTGGCGGTGCTCGCGCCGACGCTGATCTCCGAGGTGGCCAACCTGGTCGGGGTGGGCCGCGGCACCGACCTGGTCCTCTACGTCTTCGTGCTGGCGTCGCTGTTCATCTGGATCGGCCTCTACCGCCGGCTGCACGACATGGAGGAGCGGTTCGTCGACCTGGCCCGGCAGATCGCCCTGGGCAAGATCTCCGCGCCCGAGACGCCGCCCGTGGAGGTCCCCGTCGAGACCTCGGCCAACGGCCGCGGCCGGGACGCCTGACCGACCCCTCCGGTCGACCGGCCCCGCCGGGCGTCAGCCCTGGGCGGCGACCTTGCGCGAGCGGCTGCCGACCTGGCGGGCCGCGAGCCGGGTGGCCCACCGGACCGGGAGCTCCCAGGCGACCGCCACCGGGCGCAGGCCGGCGGGCAGGTAGCGCCGCTTGATCATCTCGGACTCGGCCAGCGAGGCGTTCCGGTTCGCGACCGTGATCGAGTCGGCGTGCCACCGGAACGCGGCGACCTCCTGCTTGGTGCTCACGAACCGCCCGCTGCGCTTGAGCCGCAGGAACATGTCGAGGTCCATCGCGTAGCGCAGGGTCTCGTCGTACGGCCCGGCCGCGACCAGGTCCGGGACGCGGGTCATCGAGGCCGGCTGCGGCAGCAGGTTCGGGCCCCAGCCCATGATCCGCGCGGCCAGGTCGCCGGCGCGGCTGACCGCGACGGTGCGGCCCTGCTCGTCGATGTAGGGGCAGGCGCCGTAGGCCACCACGGCCCCGGCCGTGCCGCGGAGCAGGCCCGCGAGCGTCGCGAGCCCGCCGGGCAGCAGGAGGTCGTCGTCGCCCAGCCAGGCGTAGAGCTCCTCGTCGCCGCGCCGGGCGGCGATGCCGGTGTTCACCGCACCGGAGAGCCCGGTGCGGTTGTCGTCGACGACGGTGGCGCCGTGCCGGGCCGCGGTGGCGCGGGCCTGCTCGGCGGCCGGCGGCACCACCACCACCAGGTGTACGTCGACCCCCTGCTGGGCGCGCACGCTGGCGAGGGACTCCTCGAGGGTGTCGAGCCGCTCACCGAGCGTCGGCACGACCACCAGGACCGACGGCTGCCCGGTCACAGGTGCACGGGACGGGTCGTGGGGCAGGGCATGGCGGGACTCCTCATGAGGTCTCGGCAGGGGTGTGGTCGAGCGCGTCCAGGTCCGCCTGGACCATGATCCGCACCAGCTCCTCGAAGGTGACCGACGGCCGCCAGCCGAGGGAGCGCAGCCGGGTCGGGTCGCCGACCAGGGCGCGCGGGTCGGCGGGCCGGTAGAGCGAGGCGTCGATGGTGACGTGCGCCTCCCAGTCCTCGATGCCGACGACCGAGAACGCCTCGCGCACGAACTCGCGCACCGAGCGCGCCTCACCGGTCGCCACGACGTAGTCGCCGGGCAGGTCGGCGTCCAGGATCCGGATCATCCCGTCGACGTGGTCGGGCGCGTAGCCCCAGTCGCGCAGGACGTCGATGTTGCCCAGGGTCAGCAGGTCGCCGCTGCCGCGCGCGATCGACGCCACCGCACGGGTGATCTTGCGGGCCACGAAGGTCGTCGGCCGCCGGGGCGACTCGTGGTTGTAGAGCACCGCGGCGGTGGCGAACATCCCGCGCCGCCGGTAGACGCCGACCATCGTGTGCGCGAAGTCCTTCGCGGCGCCGTACGGCGTCACCGGGTCGCGCGGCGTGCTCTCGTCCTGCGGGGCGCCGACCGGGTCGCCGAAGATCTCGGCGCTGGAGGCCTGCAGGAACCGCACCTCGCGCCCGGTCCGCTCGCGCAGCCGCCAGGCGGCGTCGAGCAGGCGGACGGCGCCCACGCCGATGACGTCCGCGGCCTCGACCGGCTCGTCCCAGGAGCGGGCCACCGAGGTCGAGCCGGCGAGGTTGAAGATCTTGTGGGGCGCGACGTCGGCGACGACGGCACCCAGGCGGCACGCGTCCTGGAGGTCGGCCACGTGCGCGGTCAGGCCGGGCAGCTGGTCCTGGACGAGCGCGACGTCGGCGGGGTCCCGGACGATCCCGTGCACCTCCGCGCCGGCGGCCAGCAGCCGTTCCGCGAGGTACCAGCCGTCCTGGCCCGAGACTCCCGTCACCAGAGCACTTCCGGGCACGACGTCCGCCACCTCACCACCCCGTCATCCGTGCCGGCCCGATGCCGGCAGACGGACCAGGCTAGCCCGTCGGGTCCCGGTGCTCCACGCGGCTCCCGCTAGCATCACCGGCGTTCACCGCGCCTCCCCCGGAGACGCGCCCGCGACGAGGGTGAGGTTCCATGCCGGACGACGACCGCGCCGCAGGGCGCCGGCCGCTGCGGGTCGCGCTGCCGATGCTGACGCTGGTGCGCGGCGGGATGGGCGGCAGCGAGACCTACGCCCGCGAGCTCACCCGGCGGCCTGGCGGACCGGCCCGGCATCGCGGCGACCGCCACCGTGGCGGCGGCGGCGGCCGGCTTCTCCCAGGGGATCCCCGAGCAGGTCGCGACCCATCTCCGGGGCGGCGGCGTCCGCGGTCCAGCGGGTGGTCACCCAGCTCCGGGCCGACCTGCTCAGCCCGTCCCTGCGTCGCGGCCTGCGCACCGCCGACGTGGTGCACTACCCGCTCTCGGTGCCGGCCCCGCCGCCGCCGCGGGGCGTGCCGTTCGTGCAGACCCTGCTCGACGTGCAGCACCACGACCTGCGCGACCTGTTCGGCCGCGGCGAGGTCGCCTACCGCGCGCTGACCTACGACCGGCCCGCACGACGGGCGGCCGCGGTGATCACGATCAGCGAGTTCTCCAAGCAGCGGATCGTGCACCACCTCGGCGTCCCGGCCGAGCGGGTGCACGTCGCGCACCTCGGCGTGGACACCGAGCAGTTCGTCGCCGCGCCGCGGGGAGCGCGAGGACTTCGTGCTCTACCCGGCCCGCGGCTGGCCGCACAAGAACCACGCCCGGCTGCTGGAGGCGATGGAGCTCGTCCGCCGCGAGGCGCCCGAGCTGCGGCTGGTGCTGACCGGCGGCGGCCTCGAGGGCCTCGGCGAGCTGCCGCCCTGGGTCGACAACCGCGGGCTGGTCAGCCGCGAGGAGCTGTCGAGCTCTACCAGCGCGCCGCGTGCCTGGTCTTCCCCAGCCGCTACGAGGGGTTCGGCCTGCCGCCCCTGGAGGCGATGGCCTCGGGCTGCCCGGTGGCGGCCGCCGACGCCGGCTCCCTGCCGGAGATCTGCGGCGACGCGGCGGCGCTGTTCGACCCCGACGACGCCTCCGCGATGGCCGCCGCCGTGCTGACGGCCCGCGCGCTGGGCGACCGCGGCGTGGACCGCGGGCCTCGAGCAGTGCCGGCAGGTTCACCTGGGCCGCGTGCGTCGACGTCCACGAGCGCGTGTACGGCGACGTGGCCGGCGTACCGACGCGGGTGAGCGGACCCCGCGACGGGGTCAGCGGCGCGCGAGCTCGCGCTGCTCGACGCGGGCCGGGCTGAGGAAGATGAACCGGCGGATCGCCCAGAACCGGGCCAGCGTGCCCAGCGACAGCCCGATGACGTTCGCGGAGATGTTGTCGGCGAACGGGTCGGTGAGACCGAGGACGTAGCGGGTGAACGACAGGCAGCCCAGCGGGATCACCATCGAGACCGATGTTGATCACGAAGAACGCGAGGCGGCCGCCGGCCACCCCCACCGCCGACCGGTTGCGGAACGCCCAGGAGCGGCTGCCGCGGTAGCTCACCACCATGCCGACGGTGTTCGCGATGACGAACGCCCACAGCGGCTGGTCGTGCATCGGCCCCGGCCCGCCGAAGTAGCCGTGCACCAGCCCGTTGAAGATCACGAACGAGACCACCGTGGCGACGCCGCCGACGGTGAGGAACTTGGCGCCCTCGGAGAGGAAGCGCTGCCAACGGTGACCCACGGAGGCTCAATGTAGTCGCCGCGGTACTTATTCCACGGGAAGACCGCGCCCGCGCGCGATGAGCATCCGCTGCACCTCGGAGGTGCCCTCGCCGATCTCCAGGACCTTGGCGTCGCGGTAGAACCGGGTGACCGGGTACTCCTCCATGAAGCCGTAGCCGCCGAAGACCTGGGTGGCGATCCGGGTCGCGGTGACCGCCGACTCGGTGGCGTAGAGCTTGGCGATGGCCGCGGCCTGCTTGAACTCCTTCATCGGCCGGCCGGCGTCCTTCATGGCGGCCGCCTTGTAGGTCAGCATCCGGGACGCCTCGAGCATCACCTCGAGGTCGGCGACCTGGAACGCGACGCCCTGCTTGGCGCCGATCGGGACGCCGAAGGTGGTGCGCTCCCCGGCGTACGCCACCGACATGTCCAGGCAGGCCTGGATGCAGCCGACCGCGAGCGCGGCGATCGCGACCCGGCCGTCGTCGAGGGTGGCGAGGAACTGCGCGAAGCCGCGGCCCCGCTCGCCGAGCAGGTTGGCCTCGGGGACGCGGGCGTCGGTGAAGGTCAGCGGGTGCGTGTCCGAGGCGTGCCAGCCGAGCTTGTCGTAGGCCGGCTCGGCGGTGAAGCCCGGCGTGCCGGACGGCAGGATGATCGTGCTGACCTCGGCCCGGTCCGGCTTGCCGTCGACCCCGGGGCGGGTGCCGGTGCGGGCGGTGACCGTGACGACCGAGGTGATCGTCGGAGCCGGAGTTGGTGATGAACTGCTTGGCGCCGTTGACGACCCACTCGCCGTCGACGAGCTCGGCCTTGGTCCGGGTCGCGCCGGCGTCCGAGCCGGCACCGGGCTCGGTGAGGCCGAAGCCCGCGAGCGTGCGGCCGGCGACCAGGTCGGGCAGCCACTGCTGCTTCTGCTCGTCGGTGCCGAAGGTCAGGATCGGGTTGATGCCGAGCCCGACGGCCGCCTCGAGGGTGATGCCCATCGACTGGTCGACGCGGCCGATCTCCTCGATCGCGACGCACAGCGAGGTGAAGTCGCCGTCGCTCGCCCATCCCGCCGAACTCCTCGGGGGCGGTCAGGCCCATCAGGCCCAGGTCGCCCATCTTGTGCACGACGTCGGTCGGGAAGTGGTGGTCCTTGTCCCACTGCGCGGCGTGCGGGGCGATCTCGCCGAGGGCGAACTCGCGGACGCTCTTGCGGAAGGTCTCGTGCTCGGGGGACAGCTCGAACGGCGACACGGTGGCTCCTCTGGCTTACGCTTACGTGAACGTAAGCAAGACTAGGACGCTTCCGTAGCGGAAGGGCAACACCGATGGACGACGGGCCGACCTGGTCGATCACCTCGCTGGCCGAGGAGTTCGACGTCACGCTGCGCACCCTGCGGCACTACGAGGACGTCGGGCTGATCACCCCGGAGCGCCGCGGCACCACCCGCGTCTTCCACGCCCGCGACCGGATCCGGCTGCGGCTGATCCTGCGCGGCAAGCGGCTCGGCTTCTCGCTGCCGGAGATCCGCACGATCGTGAACATGTACGACGAGCAGCCCGGCGAGTCCGGCCAGCTGCAGTACCTCCTCGACCAGATCGACGTACGACGGGCGGAGCTGGACCAGCTGCGCCGCGACATCGACGAGACGACTGGAGGAGCTGGCGCACGTCGAGGACCGCTGCCGCGAGGACCTGGCCGGCCTCGCCGGACGCTGACCGGGCCTCACGTCGGCCGTGGTTGGATCGGGCGCATGCGCTACGCCATCACCGGTGCGACCGGTTTCGTCGGGGGCGCCCTCGCCCGCCAGCTCCGCGGTGCCGGGCACGAGGTGCGGGCCCTGGTCCGCGACCCGTCCGCCGCCGGCGCGCTGGCCGGCGCTCGGCATCGACCTGGTGCCGGGCGACCTGGCCGACACCGCCGCGCTCGACCGGCTCTGCGCGGACGTGGACGGGCTGTTCCACGTCGCCGGCTGGTACAAGCTCGGCCAGCGCGACCCGTCGGTGGGCGACCGGGTGAACGTCGAGGGCACCCGCTCGGTGCTCGCCGCCGCGCAGCGCGCCGGGGTCCCCCGGACCGTCTACACGAGCACGCTGGCGGTGAACTCCGACACGCACGGCGAGGTCCGCGACGAGACCTACCGGCACGCCGGCGGCTTCACCAGCGACTACGACCGCACCAAGGCGGAGGCGCACCGGGTCGCCGAGCGGTTCGCCGCCGACGGGCTGCCGGTCGTGATCGTCTCGCCGGGGGTCGTCTACGGGCCCGGCGACACCGCCCAGACCGGCGCGCTGCTCGCGCAGGTCGTGGCCGGCAAGCGCCCGCAGGTGCCGGCCGGCGGCGAGGGCTGCTGGGCGTACGTCGACGACGTCGCGGCCGGGCACGTGCTGGCCATGGAGCGCGGCGTGCCGGGTGAGACGTACATGCTCGCCGGGCCCCGGACGACGCTGGCCGAGGTGCTGCGCCGGGTCGCGACGTTCGCCGGCACCCGGGGCCCGAGGGTGCTGCCCGACGCCGTCGTCCGGGCGACGGCGTCGCTGACCGGGGCGCTGGGCCGCGTCGTACCGGTGCCGCCGGACTTCGCGGCGGAGACGATGCGCGCCTCGCTGGCGACGTACCTCGGCTCGCCCGCGAAGGCCGAGCGCGAGCTCGGCTGGCAGGCCCGGCCGCTGGACACCGGGCTGCGGCAGACCGCGGGGGCGCTGCGCGGCTGACCGGACCGTCCTGCCGGAGGGGCTGCGGGACCGGGAGCGGCACGTCCTAGACTCCGCGGGAACGAGCAACCAGCAGCACGCCCAGCAGCGAGGAGAGTCACGTGGCCGAGGTCAACCCGCTCCAGAAGGTGCTCGTCGCCAACCGCGGCGAGATCGCCGTCCGGGTGATCCGGGCCTGCAAGGACGCCGGCATCGGCAGCGTCGCGGTGTACGCCGACCCCGACCGTGACGCGCTGTTCGTGCGGCTGGCCGACGAGGCGCACAGCCTCGGCGGCGCCACCCCCGCCGAGTCCTACCTCGACATCGCCAAGATCGTGCAGGTCGCGCTGGACACCGGCGCCGACTCCGTGCACCCCGGCTACGGCTTCCTGGCCGAGAACCGCGACTTCGCGCAGGCCGTGATCGACGCCGGGCTGGTGTGGATCGGTCCCCCGCCGGTGGCCATCGAGAACCTCGGCGACAAGGTCAAGGCCCGGCACATCGCCGAGCAGGTCGGCGCCCCGCTGGTCGCCGGCACCAAGGACCCCGTCGAGAACGCCGAGGAGGTCGTCGCCTTCGCCCAGGAGTTCGGCCTGCCGATCGCGATCAAGGCGGCGTTCGGCGGCGGCGGCCGCGGCCTCAAGGTGGCCCGCAAGGAGGACGAGGTCGCCGAGCTGTTCGAGTCGGCGGTCCGCGAGGCGGTCAGCGCGTTCGGCCGCGGCGAGTGCTTCGTGGAGAAGTACCTCGACAAGCCGCGCCACGTCGAGACCCAGTGCCTGGCCGACCAGCACGGCAACGTCGTGGTGGTCTCCACCCGCGACTGCTCGCTGCAGCGCCGGCACCAGAAGCTGGTCGAGGAGGCGCCCGCGCCGTTCCTGACCGACGAGCAGATGAAGACCCTCTACGACTCCTCCAAGGCGATCCTGCGCGAGGCGTCCTACGTCGGCGCCGGCACGTGCGAGTTCCTGGTCGGCCAGGACGGCACGATCTCGTTCCTCGAGGTGAACACCCGTCTGCAGGTCGAGCACCCGGTCTCCGAGGAGGTCACCGGGCATCGACCTGGTCCGCGAGATGTTCCGGATCGCCGCCGGCGAGGAGCTCGGGTACGACGACCCGGAGGTCGTGCGGCCACTCGATCGAGTTCCGGATCAACGCCGAGGACCCGGGCTCGCAACTTCATGCCGGCCCCGGGCACCCTCACCCGCTGGCACGCACCGGCCGGCCCGGGCGTCCGGCTCGACGGCGGCTACGACCAGGGCGAGACCGTCCCCGGCGCGTTCGACTCGCTGGTGGCCAAGCTGGTCGTCACCGGCCGCGACCGCACCCAGGCCCTGGAGCGCTCGCGCCGCGCGCTGGCGGAGTTCGTCGTGGAGGGCATGCCGACGGTGATCCCGTTCCACCGGGCCGTGGTCGAGGACCCGGCCTACATCGGCGACGGCACCTCCTTCGGGGTCTACACCAGCTGGATCGAGACCGAGTTCGACAACCAGATCCCGCCGTACGCCGGCGGCTCGGAGGCCCCGAGGCAGCGCCGGGCGAGCGGCAGTCGGTGACGGTCGAGGTCGGCGGTCGCCGGCTCGAGGTCGTGCTCCCGGCCGGGTTCGCCGCGGGCGCCGCGGCCGGGCCGGCCAAGAAGCCCAAGCGCGAGAAGAAGAAGTCCGGCGCCGCCGCCAGCGGGGACGCGTCGCCTCCCCGATGCAGGGCACGATCGTCAAGGTCGCCGTCGAGGAGGGCCAGGAGGTCGCCGAGGGCGACGTGATCGTGGTCCTCGAGGCGATGAAGATGGAGCAGCCCCTCAAGGCCCACAAGGCGGGCACCGTCACCGGGCTGTCCGCGTCGGTCGGCGACAGCGTCACCAGCGGCGCCGTCGTCTGCGAGCTCAAGGACTAGGACCTCCCGGGCCGTCGACGGGCCGGCGGCCGCGGGGTGCACATCGGGTGAACAGCGCCGCCGTGACGCCCGTCCGGCGTGCTCCGGGACCCGGGGGCGGTGACGATGTCCGGGTGGAGCGCCCCGTCACCTTCCTGATGTACGACGCGACCGGGCACGGCGGCGTCGCCCGGACGGTGCTGAACCTGGCCGAGCCACCTCGCGGGGCACCGCGACGTGCGCGTGGTCAGCCTGTACCGGCGGCACGACCGAGCCGGCCTACGCCGCTCGACCCGCGGGTCCGCCTCGAGGTGCTGGTCGACGTACGCCGCGGGCTGGCGGCCGCTGGACCGGCTCCGGCAGCGCCGGCCCACGGCGCTGCGGCCGACCCCGTCGGAGCAGCACCTGACCCGGCTCACCGACCACCGGCTGCGGCAGCGCCTCCGGTCGCTCGAGCCGGGGATCGTGGTCTCGACCCGGCCCTCGCTGCACCTCGCCGCGACCCGCTGGGCGGCCCCGGGCGTGCGGGTCGTCGGCCAGGACCACAAGAACTTCCCGACCCGGTTCGCCAACCGCCGCCAGGCCGCGGTGCTGCGAGCAGCGGTCCCCCGGCTGGACGCCTACGTCGTGCTCACCCACGCGGACGCCGCGGACTACCGGCGGGAGCTGCCCGGCGCGCCACCGGGTCGAGGTGATCCGCAACGCGCTGCCGTGGGCCCCGGCCGGGACGCCGGCGCCGCTCGACACCGAAGGTCGTGGTGGCCGCCGGCCGGCTGGCCCGGGAGAAGGGCTTCGGCCGGATGGTCGACGCGTTCGCCCCGGTGGCCCGCGCGCACCCGGACTGGCAGCTGCACATCCACGGCGAGGGCAGCGAGCGCGGCCCGCTCCTCCGCCAGGTCGCGCGGCTCGGGCTCGCCGGGCAGGTCCGGCTCCCGGGGTACGCCGACGACTTCCGTGCGGTGCTGGCCGGCGCGGCGGCGTACGCCCTCACCTCGCGCGCCGAGGGCTTCCCGATGGTGCTGATCGAGGCGATGAGCGCCGGGGTGCCGCTGGTCGCGATGGACTGCCCCCGCGGCCCGGGCGAGATCGTCGCCGACGGCGCCAACGGCTTCCTGGTCGACGACGGCGACGTGGCCGGGTTCAGCGAGGCGCTGCGCACCCTGGTCGAGGACGACGAGCTGCGCCGGTGGTGCGGACGGCAGGCCCACCAGGACTCCCGGGCGTACGTCGCCGAGGCGGTCGTCGCGGACTGGCTGGACCTGTTCGCGCGACTCGACTCCTGACCCACACGCGGCCTCCACCCGCAGGCCACGCCGCGTTCATCCCGGGTCGTCAGCGTCGGGGCATGAGCCAGCGCGTGTACCTCCACGTCGGGGTCCCCAAGTCCGGCACCACGTTCCTGCAGGCCTCCCTCACCGCGAACCGCAAGGCGCTGCGCGCCGCCGGGGTGCTCTACCCCGGCGGCGAGGAGCGGATGTTCCTGGCCGCCGTCGACGTCCGCGGCTCGCACAAGGCGTGGGGCCGCAAGCGGTCCGAGGTCGCGGCGCGTGGGACCACCTGTGCCGCAAGGCCCGCAAGCACGACGGCGTCACGGTGATCAGCCACGAGCTCCTGGGGGGCGCGTCCACCCGGCAGGTCACCGAGGCGCTGACGATGCTCAAGGGCGTCGAGGTGCACCTGGTCCTCACCGCCCGCGACCCGGCCCGGCAGGCCACCGCGGAGTGGCAGGAGGGCATCAAGCACGGCCGGCGGCTGACCTTCGAGCAGTTCCGCGCCCGGGTGCTGAGCAGCTCCTCGGAGACCGACTACGCCCGCCGCTACCGCGCCTCGCAGGACCTGCCCGACGTGCTGGCCCGGTGGGGCGCCACGCTGCCGCCGTCCCGCGTGCACGTCGTGTGCTGCCCGCCGCCGGACGCGGACCCGGCCCTGCTGTGGCAGCGGTTCGCCGGCGTCGTCGGCTTCGACCCCGAGGTGTTCCCGCCCGCCGGGCCGGAGAGCTCGAACCCGTCGCTGGGCACCACCGAGATCGACCTGCTGCGCCGGGTCAACGTCGCCCTGGACAAGCGCCTCGTGCAGCCGGACTACGGCCGGGTCGTCAAGCAGCTCTACGCCCAGGAGCTCCTGGAGCCGGGCCGCTCGCCCCGTCCGGTCGTCCCGCACGCGATGTACGACGACCTGCGCGTCGTCGGCGAGCGGTGGGCCAAGGAGATCGACACCGCGGGGTACGACGTGCGCGGCGACCTGGCCTCGCTGGTCCCCGTCGCGCCCGCGGGGCCCGGGCCGCACCCCGACGACGTACCGGCCGGGGACCAGGTCGACTCCGCCGTCGCCGCGACCGCCGAGCTGCTAGCTCGAGGTGCAGCGGGGCCGCAGCGAGGTCGCCCGGCTCGAGGCCGACAACGCCCGGCTCCGCACGAAGCGCAAGCGGCTCAA
>CAWERI010000013.1:0-198127 GCA_963811515.1 uncultured Actinomycetota bacterium | reverse complement strand
CTACGCGATCCGTGCCAACCACGCCTTCATCTACGTCCGGGGCGAGGTGCTGCACGTCGTACGCCGGCTGCAGCGCGCGGTCCAGGAGCTACCTCGCCGGCCACCTGGGCAAGGACATCCACGGCTCCGGCTACGACCTCGACGTCACCGCACGCCGGCGCCGGCGCCTACATCTGCGGTGAGGAGACCGCGCTGCTGGACTCCCTCGAGGGCCGCCGCGGCCAACCCCGCCTGCGCCCGCCGTTCCCCGCGATCGCCGGCCTGTACGCCGCCCCGACCGTGATCAACAACGTCGAGTCGATCGCGTCGGTGCCCTGCATCGTCACCAACGGCGCCTCGTGGTTCGGCTCGATGGGCACCGAGAAGAGCAAGGGCATGACGCTCTACTCGCTGTCCGGGCACGTCAAGCGTCCCGGCCAGTTCGAGGCGCCGCTCGGCATCACCCTGCGCCAGCTGCTCGACCTGTCCGGCGGGGTCCGCGAGGGCCACGAGCTGAAGTTCTGGACGCCGGGCCGCTCCTCGACCCCGATCCTGACCGCCGAGCACCTCGACGTGCCCCTGGACTACGAGGGCGTCGGCAAGGCCGGCTCGATGCTCGGCACCAAGGCGCTGCAGGTCTTCGACGAGACCACCTGCGTGGTGCGGGCGGTGCTGCGCTCGACCGAGTTCTACAAGCACGAGTCCTGCGGCAAGTGCACGCCGTGCCGCGAGGGCACGTGGTGGCTCGTCCAGACGCTGGCCCGGCTCGAGGCCGGGCAGGGCTCCGAGGCGGACCTCGAGATGCTCCTCGACCAGTGCGACAACATCCTCGGCCGGTCGTTCTGCGCGCTCGGGGACGGGGCGACCAGCCCGATCACGTCGTCGATCCAGCACTTCCGCAGCGAGTACATCGCCCACTTCGAGCAGGGTGGCTGCCCGTTCGACCCGGCCGCCTCCACCCTCTTCGCACCGGCAGGAGCGAACGCATGACCCAGTCCGTGCAGAAGACGGATCTCGTCACGCTGACCATCGACGACGTCGAGGTCTCCGTCCCGAAGGACTCGCTGGTGATCCGGGCAGCCGAGCAGGTCGGCGTCCAGATCCCGCGGTTCTGCGACCACCCGCTGCTCGCGCCGGTCGGCGCCTGCCGCCAGTGCCTGGTCGAGGTGTGGGCGCCGCGCAACGGCGAGCTCGCCTCGATGGGCAAGCCGCAGGCCTCGTGCACGCTGGCGGTCACCGACGGCATGGTCGTCAAGACGCAGGTCAGCTCCAAGGTCGCCGACAAGGCCCAGCAGGGCGTGATGGAGTTCCTGCTGGTCAACCACCCGCTGGACTGCCCGGTCTGCGACAAGGGCGGCGAGTGCCCCCTGCAGAACCAGGCGATGTCCAACGGCCGCGGCGAGTCCCGGTTCTCCGAGAACGGCGGGACCAAGCGCACCTTCCCCAAGCCGATCAACATCTCCGCGCAGGTGCTGCTCGACCGCGAGCGCTGCGTGCTGTGCGCCCGCTGCACCCGGTTCTCCGAGCAGATCGCCGGTGACCCGTTCATCGCGCTGATCGAGCGCGGCGCCCTCCAGCAGGTCGGCATCTACGAGAAGGAGCCCTTCGAGAGCTACTTCTCCGGCAACACGATCCAGATCTGCCCGGTCGGCGCGCTCACCTCGGCGTCGTACCGCTTCCGCAGCCGGCCCTTCGACCTGGTCTCCACGCCCTCGGTGTGCGAGCACTGCGCCGTCGGGCTGCTCGCTGCGCACCGACCACCGTCGCGGCAAGGTCACCCGCCGGCTCGCCGGCAACGACCCGGACGTGAACGAGGAGTGGAACTGCGACAAGGGCCGCTTCGCGTTCCTCTACGCGCGCCAGGAGGACCGGCTCACCACGCCGCTCGTCCGGGACGAGGAGACCGGCCGGCACCGTCCCGCCTCGTGGCCCGAGGCGTTCGCGGTCGCCGCGCGCGGCCTGCAGGCACACGCCGGCCGGGTCGGCGTGCTGACCGGCGGCCGGCTCACCGGCGAGGACGCCTACGCCTACAGCAAGTTCGCCCGCGTGGCGCTCGGCACCAACGACATCGACTTCCGGGCCCGCCCGCACTCCGTGGAGGAGGCCGACTTCCTGGCCTCGCACGTGGTCGGCAAGGCCCTCGACGTCACCTACGCCGACCTCGAGCGGGCCAGCGTCGTGCTGCTCGCCGGGCTCGAGCCCGAGGACGAGTCGCCGATCGTGTTCCTGCGGCTGCGCAAGGCCGCCCGCAAGGGCCGCACCCGGGTCGTCTCCATCGCCCCGTTCACCTCCCGCGGCCTGCAGAAGATGCACGGCACGCTGGTCCGCACCGCCCCGGGCGACGAGCCCGCCGCCCTGGAGGCGCTCGCCCACGACGGCGAGATCGCCCTCGACGGCGGCGGCGTGATCCTGGTCGGCGAGCGGCTCGCGACCGTCCCGGGCGCGCTGACCGCGGTCGCTGACCCTGGCCGGCACCACCGGTGCCCGGCTCGCCTGGGTCCCGCGCCGGGCGGGGGAGCGCGGTGCGCTCGAGACCGGCTGCCTGCCGAACCTGCTGCCCGGTGGCCGTCCGGTCGCCGACGCCGGCGCCCGCGTCGACCTCGGCACCGTCTGGGGCACCACCGTGCCGCACGAGCCCGGCCGCGACGGCGACGCGATCATCGAGGCCGCGGCCGCCGGCGAGCTCACCGCGCTGGTCGTCGGCCGGCGTCGACCCCGCCGACCTGCCGGCCCCGCGCGCCGCCGCCGCGGCGATCGAGAAGGCCGGCTTCGTGGTCAGCCTCGAGGTCCGCGCCAGCGCCGTCTCCCACGCCGCCGACGTGGTCTTCCCCGTCGCCCCGGTCGCCGAGAAGGCCGGCATGTTCGTGGACTGGGAGGGTCGCGTCCGGCCCTTCGAGAAGGTGCTGCGCGAGTCGCACGCGCTGCCCGACCTGCGGGTGCTCTCCGGCATCGCCGACGAGATGGGCGTGCGCCTCGGCTTCCGCACCGTCGAGCAGGCCCGCGCCGAGATGCAGGACCTCGGCGCCTGGGACGGCGACCGGTCCGCCATGCCCGACCGTGTCACGGCGCTCACGTCGCCGGCACGACGTCGACCGCCTGACGACGTCGGTGCGGGTGGCGACGTGGAAGCTGCTGCTCGACGACGGGCGGATGCTCGACGGCGACGACTACCTCAAGGCGACCGGCGCGTACGCCGGTCGCGCTGGTGCTCGGCCACGACGCTCGACGCGCTCGGCCTCACCGCCGGCTCGCACGTCACGCTGACCGGCGACCGCGGCTCGCTCGACGCTCCCGGTCGGCGTCGCCGACCTGCCCGACGGGGTGGTGTGGACGCCGACGACCTCGGGGTCGGCACCTGCCGGGTCCGTCGTACGACTCACTGCCGCGAACCAGGTCGAGGGGGCCCACGCATGAGCGCACTGCTCGCAGGACCGGCGCTGGAGATGGTCTCGGCCGCCGGCAAGGACACCCTGAAGGGCTTCGGCAGCGACGCCTGGTGGGTGATCATCATCAAGGCCGTGCTGATCTTCCTGGTCCTGGTCGTGCTGACGCTGTTCAACATCTGGTTCGAGCGCCGCGTGGTGGCCCGCATGCAGCACCGCATCGGCCCCAACGTGAACGGCCCCTTCGGCCTGCTGCAGTCCCTCGCGGACGGCGTGAAGCTGGCGCTGAAGGAGGACATCATCCCGAAGGCCGCGGACAAGGTGATCTTCCTGCTCGCCCCGGTGCTGTCGACGGTCCCGGCGTTCCTGGCCTTCGCGGTGATCCCGTTCGGCCCCGAGGTGCGGATCCCGTTCACCGACACCTACACCCCGCTGCAGCTGACCGACATGCCGGTCGGCGTGCTGTTCATCCTGGCGATCAGCTCGATCGGCATCTACGGCATCGTGCTCGGCGGCTGGTCGAGCGGGTCGACGTACTCCCTGCTCGGCGGCCTGCGCTCAGCGCCCAGATGATCTCCTACGAGGTCGCGATGGGCCTCGCGCTGGTCGCGGTCTTCCTCTACGCCGGCTCGATGTCGACCTCGGAGATCGTGGCCGCCCAGTAGCGGCTGTGGTTCGGCGTCATCCTGATCCCGTCGTTCGTGATCTACGTGATCGCGATGGTCGGGGAGACCAACCGCGCGCCGTTCGACCTCCCCGAGGCCGAGGGCGAGCTGGTCGGCGGCTTCCACACCGAGTACTCCTCGCTGAAGTTCGCGCTGTTCTTCCTCGCGGAGTACGTCAACATGGTCACCGTCTCCGCGCTCGCGACCACGCTGTTCCTCGGCGGCTGGCGCGCCCCGTGGCCGCTGTCGGCGATCAACGACGGCATGTTCAACCAGGACTACTGGCCGTTCCTGTGGTTCATCGCCAAGGTGATGATCTTCATCTTCGTCTTCATCTGGCTGCGCGGCTCGCTGCCGCGGCTGCGCTACGACCAGTTCATGGAGTTCGGCTGGAAGCGGCTCATCCCGATCTCGCTGGTCTGGATCGTCGCGGTCGCCACGATCCGCGCGATCAGCCTCGAGGGCGGCATCGACCGCAGCTACCTGCTCGGCGCCATCGGCGTCGTCGCGGTGCTGTTCCTGGTGCTGTTCTTCGTCGGCGAGCGGGAGAGCGAGCAGGAGCCCGGGGACGACGGAGGACGAGCGCGCGTTCGACGCCTTCGCCGGCGGCTACCCGGTCCCGCCGATGCCCCACCAGGTGGCCGACCAGTTGACCAGCAGCAGAGCGTACGTCGACCGTCCCCTCGTGGCACCGCCGAGGGAAGCGTGAGTAGATGCCCACGCTCAAGGAACAGTTCTGGGACCCGATCGCGGGTTTCGGGGTCACCTTCCGGACGATGTTCAAGAAGGTCGTCACCGAGCAGTACCCCTTCGAGAAGAAGCCCACCGCGCCGCGGTTCCACGGCCGGCACCAGCTCAACCGCTGGCCCGACGGCCTGGAGAAGTGCATCGGCTGCGAGCTGTGCGCGTGGGCCTGCCCCGCGGACGCGATCTACGTCGAGGGCGCCTCGAACACCGAGGACGAGCGGTTCTCCCCCGGTGAGCGCTACGGCCGCGTCTACCAGATCAACTACCTGCGCTGCATCCTGTGCGGGCTGTGCATCGAGGCGTGCCCGACCCGCGCGCTGACGATGACCAACGAGTACGAGCTCGCCGACAACAACCGCGCGGACCTGATCTACGAGAAGCAGGACCTGCTCGCGCCGCTGCTGCCCGGCATGGAGCAGCCGCCGCACGCGATGCTGCTCGGCGACGACGAGGGCGACTACTACCGCGGCACCTTCACCCCGCACACGCCGGCGCGCCGCACGAGAGCGAGGGCTGACCGCATGGTCACCTTCTGGCTCCTGGCGCCGATCATGGTGGCCGCCGCGCTCGGCATCCTGTTCGCCCGCAAGGCCGTGCACGCCGCCCTGCTGCTCGCGGTCGTGATGATCGGCCTGGCGGTGCTGTACGCCGTCCAGGACGCGCCGTTCCTGTTCGCGGTGCAGATCATCGTCTACACCGGCGCGATCCTGATGCTGTTCCTGTTCGTGCTGATGCTCGTCGGCGTCGACGCGTCCGACTCGGTCGTCGAGACGATCAAGGGCCAGCGGCTGATGGCCACGGTCGTCGGCCTGCTGTTCGGCGCGTCGCTGGTGTTCGGCGTCGCGCAGGTCTCGATCGGCCCGGTCACCGGCCTCGACGCGGCCAACGCCGACGGCAACGTCCCCGGCCTGGCCCAGCTGCTGTTCTCCACGTACGTCTTCGCCTTCGAGGCGACCAGCGCGCTGCTGATCACCGCCGCGATCGGCGCGATGGTGCTCGCGCACCGCGAGCGGCTCACCCCGAAGGTCGACGCAGGCCGACCTGGCCGCGCAGCGGATGCGGGACTACGCCGACCACGGCAAGCACCCCGGCCCGCTGCCCTCGCCGGGCGTCTACGCCCGGCACAACGCGGTCGACACCCCGGCGCTGCTGCCCGACGGCACGCCCGCGGAGATCTCGGTCTCCCGGACGCTCCAGTCCCGCGGCACGGTCCGGTCCGCCCCGCGGCGACATCGACGCGCCTCACCGGCTCCGATCGGCGGACGGCACCTCGACACCGGCCCGGTGCGCGGCTCCGGCCCGCGCGGCGGCATCGACGGCGACCCCAGCGCAGAACCCGCGACGCACCAGCGACAGGGGAGGACCGCGCATGAGCGCGACCCCGTTCCTCGTCCTCTCCGCGATCCTGTTCACGATCGGCTGCGTCGGCGTGCTCACCCGCCGCAACGCGATCGTGGTGTTCATGTGCGTCGAGCTGATGCTCAACGCCTCCAACCTCGCGCTGGTCACCTTCGCCCGGGTGAACGGCAACCTCGACGGGCAGGTCGCGGCCTTCTTCGTCATGGTCGTCGCCGCGGCCGAGGTCGTCGTCGGGCTCGCGATCATCATGACCATCTTCCGCACCCGCCGGTCGGCCTCGGTCGACGACGCGAGCCTGCTGAAGTACTGAGGAGTCCGTACGATGTCCTTTCCTCTGCACGAGGCCGTGCCCCGTGGTGGACCCGTCCCCCGCGGGCGGCGTGTTCTCGCTGCTGTGGGTGATCATCGCGCTGCCCGCCCTGGGCGCCGCGGTGATCCTGCTCCTCGGCAACCGCGCACGGCGACGCTGGGCGCACCTGCTCGGCTGCGCCACCGTGGTCGGCTCGTTCGTGCTCAGCCTGGTGGCGTTCGTCGCGCTGCTCGGCCGCGGCGCCGAGGACCGGCCGGTCGGCCAGCACCTCTACACCTGGGTCGACGCCGGCAGCTTCAAGGTCGACATGGCGCTGCTCTACGACCCGCTCTCCGCGCTGTTCCTGCTGCTGATCACCGGTGTCGGCGCGCTGATCCACATCTACTCGGTCGGCTACATGGAGCACGACGTGCGCCGGGCCCGCTTCTTCGGCTACCTCAACCTGTTCGTCGCCGCGATGCTCGTGCTGGTGCTCGCCGACAACTACCTCGGCCTGTTCCTCGGCTGGGAGGGCGTCGGCCTCGCGTCGTACCTGCTGATCGGCTTCTGGCAGCACAAGACGTCCGCCGCCGTCGCCGCCAAGAAGGCCTTCGTGGTGAACCGCGTCGGTGACCTCGGCATGGCGCTCGGCATGATGCTGATGTTCGCCACGTTCGGCACCATCGCGTTCGCCGGCGTCTCCGCGGTCGCCGACCAGGCCGGTCGAGCACGACGCTCACCGCGCTCGGCCTGCTGTTCCTGCTCGCCGCCTGCGGCAAGTCGGCCCAGGTGCCGCTGCAGTCCTGGCTGCTCGACGCGATGGAGGGCCCGACCCCGGTCTCGGCGCTGATCCACGCGGCGACGATGGTGACCGCGGGCGTCTACCTCGTGGTCCGCTCGAACTTCATCTTCGACAACGCCCCCGTCGCGCAGACCGCGGTCGTCGTCGTCGGCGCGGTCACGCTCCTGTGGGGTGCGGTCATCGGTTGCGCCAAGGACGACATCAAGAAGGCGCTCGCCGGGTCGACGATGAGCCAGATCGGCTACATGATGCTGGCCGCCGGCCTCGGCCCGGCCGGCTACGCGTTCGCGATCTTCCACCTGCTGACCCACGGCTTCTTCAAGGCCAACATGTTCCTCGGCGCCGGCTCGGTCATGCACGCCATGGACGACGACGTCGACATGCGGCACTACGGCGCGCTGCGCAAGGCGATGCCGGTCACGTTCCTGACCTTCGCGATGGGCTACCTCGCGATCATCGGCTTCCCGCCGTTCTCCGGGCTTCTGGTCCAAGGACAAGATCATCGAGGCCGCGTTCGGCGACAACCTGGTCGTCGGGCTCGCGGCCCTCGTCGGCGCCGGCATCACCGCGTTCTACATGACCCGCCTGATGCTGATGACGTTCTTCGGCGAGAAGCGCTGGGAGAAGGACGTGCACCCGCACGAGTCGCCCAAGGTGATGACGGTCCCGCTGATGGTGCTCGCCGCGCTCTCCGCGCTCGGCGGCCTGCTGCTGCTCGGCGGCTGGATCACCGGCTGGCTCGCGCCGGTCGTCGGCGAGGACGAGCACGAGAGCTCGCGGTCTCGCCGCTCGTGATGACGCTGATCGTGCTGGTCGTCGTCGCCGTCGGCGTCGCCATCGCCTGGCTGACGGTGGGCCGCCACGAGGTGCCGCGGACGGCGCCGGCGCAGGTCTCGGTGTTCACCCGGGCGGCGCGCGCCGACCTCTACGGCGACGCGATCAACGAGGAGCTGTTCATGCGCCCCGGCGACCGGTTCGTCACCGACCTGGTCACCTTCGACGACGCCGGCGTCGACGGCGCGGTCAACGGCACCGGCGCCGCGTTCGGCGGGATGTCGGCCAGACGTTCCGCCGGTGCAGACCGGCTTCGTCCGCTCCTACGCGCTGTCGGTCCTCGTCGGCGCGGTCTGTCGTCCTGGCCCTGCTGGCGGTGAACCTCGCATGAGCGCCCACCCCTGCGTAGACTGCTCGGCTCCGCCTCGGCACCCGCGCGAGGTACCCGAGGCTCTCGAGCCCCACCTCGGTCACCTCGACCAACGACATGACGGTGGTGTCGCTGTGAGCTTTCCCCTGCTGACCGCGGCCCTGCTGCTGCCGCTCGTCGGCGCGGTGGTCGTGGCGCTGCTGCCCAAGGGCGGTCGGAGCCGACCTGCCCAAGCAGGTCGCGCTCGGCGTCTCGCTGCTCACCCTCGTCATCGCCGCCGTCGTCGCGCTCGGCTTCGACGCGGGCGGTGCGCGCTTCCAGTTCACCGAGGAGCACGAGTGGATCCCCGCCTTCGGCGCCCACTACGCGCTCGGCGTCGACGGCATCGGGCTGACGCTGGTGCTGCTCACCGCGATCCTGACCCCGGTGGTGATCCTGGCGTCGTGGAACGACGGCGACGACGGCCGCTGGGGCGTCAACGCGTTCTTCGCCTGGATGCTGGCGCTCGAGGGCCTGGCGATCGGCGTCTTCGCCGCGACCGACGTGTTCCTCTTCTACGTCCTGTTCGAGGCCACGCTGATCCCGATCTACTTCCTGATCGGCGGCTTCGGCGGCCCGCGGCGCTCCTACGCCGCGGTCAAGTTCCTGCTCTACTCCCTGCTCGGCGGCCTGCTGATGCTGGCCTCGGTCGTCGGCCTGTACGTCGTCTCCGCCCGCGCCGGCACCCCGACGTACCTGCTCTCCGAGCTCTCGCAGATCCCGATGGACCAGAACACCGGCACGCTGGCTGTTCCTCGGCTTCTTCATCGCGTTCGCGATCAAGGCGCCGATGTTCCCGGTGCACACCTGGCTGCCGGACGCCGCCGAGCAGGGCAGCCCGGGCACCTCGGTGCTGCTGGTCAGCATCCTGGACAAGATCGGCACCTTCGGGATGATCCGGTTCTGCCTGGGGCTGTTCCCCGAGGCGTCGCAGTGGGCCACCCCGGTGGTCGCTCGTGCTCGCGGTGGTCAGCGTGCTGTACGGCGCTCTCGCGGCCATCGGGCAGAAGAGCATCCCGCGCCTGATCGCCTACACCTCGGTGTCGCACTTCGGCTTCATCGTGCTCGGCATCTTCGTGCTGAACAGCTACGGCCAGACCGGCTCGACGCTCTACATGTTCAACCACGGCCTCTCGACGGCCGCGCTGTTCCTGGTCACCGGGTTCCTGATCAGCCGCCGCGGGTCGCAGCTGATCCCCGACTTCGGCGGCGTCGAGAAGGTCGCCCCGGTCCTGGCCGGCATCTTCCTGGTCGCGGGACTCTCGTCGCTGTCGCTGCCGGGCCTCTCGCCGTTCATCTCGGAGTTCCTGGTGCTGGTCGGGCACGTTCACGCACAACCCGTGGTACGCCTCGTTCGCGGTCCTCGGCATCGTCCTGGCCGCGCTCTACATCCTGCTGATGTACCAGCGCACCATGACCGGGATGCCCGGCCCGTCGATCGTCGGCATGAAGGACCTCACCGTCCGCGAGATCTCCGCGCTCGCCCCGCTGCTCGTGCTGATCGTGCTGCTCGGCTTCTTCCCGAAGCCGCTGACCTCGATCATCAACCCCGCCGTCGCTGACACCCTGCAGCAGGTCGGCGTGAAGGACCCGGCACCCGCCGTACCCACGCAGGCCGGTGCCCAGGAGGAGATGCCAGTGCCACGAGTGAACCTCGCAGCCGCTTTCTCCAAGCCCAGCATCGAGTACGGCCTGCTGTCGCCGCTGCTGATCGTCTTCGGCGTCGCGCTCGTCGGCGTGCTCGTCGAGGCCTTCGCGGCCCGCAAGAGCCGCTACCTGGTGCAGACGGTGCTGGCGCTCGCCGGCGTCGTCGGCGCGCTGGTCGCGACCGTCATCGTGGCCACCGGGCTCGCCCCCAAGGGCGACACCGCCGGCCGCGGCCCGATCGCCGCCGAGGGCGCGATCGCCGTCGACGGGCCGACGATCTTCATCTGGGGCACCATCCTCGTGCTCTCGGCGATCAGCGTGCTGCTGTTCGCCGAGCGCCACCTCGAGGGCGGCGTCACCGCGTTCGCCGGCCAGGCCGCGGCGCTGCCCGGCACGGAGGCCGAGCGCGAGGCCTCCACGAAGGGCCTCGAGCACACCGAGGTCTTCCCGCTGATGATGTTCGCCATCGGCGGCATGATGCTCTTCCCGGCGTCCAACGACCTGCTCACGATGTTCGTGGCGCTCGAGATCCTGTCGCTCCCGCTCTACCTGCTCTGCGGTCTCGCGCGCCGTCGCCGGCTGCTCTCGCAGGAGGCGGCGCTGAAGTACTTCATGCTCGGCGCGTTCTCCTCGGGCTTCTTCCTCTACGGCATCGCGCTGGTCTACGGCTACGCCGGCTCGATGAACTTCGGGGACATCGCCGAGGCGGTCTCGGGTCGCATCGGCGGCCAGGCGCTGCTGCTCGCCGGCATCGGCCTGCTCGCGGTCGGCCTGCTGTTCAAGGTCGGCGCCGCGCCGTTCCACGCCTGGACCCCGGACGTCTACCAGGGCGCCCCGACCGCGGTCACCGCGTTCATGGCGGCCTGCACCAAGGTCGCGGCGTTCGGTGCGCTGCTGCGGCTGTTCTACGTCGCGTTCGGTGCCGCGCGCTGGGACTGGTCGCCGATGATCGGCATCATCGCGATGCTGACCATGCTGGTCGGCTGCATCCTGGCGATCACCCAGTCCGACATCAAGCGGATGCTGGCCTACTCCTCGATCGCGCACGCCGGCTTCCTGCTCACCGGCTTCGTCGGCCTGCACTCGGTGACCACCTTCGACGGCAACGAGATCTCCTCGATCCAGGCGGTGCTGTTCTACCTGGTCACCTACGGCTTCACGACCATCGGCGCGTTCGCGGTCGTGACCGTCGTGCGCGACGCGGGCGGCGAGGCCACCCACCTGTCGCGGTGGGCCGGGCTCGGCAAGGAGTCCCCGGTCGTCGCGGGCGTCTTCGCGTTCTTCCTGCTCGGCATGGCCGGCATCCCGCTGACGTGCGGCTTCACCGGCAAGTGGGCCGTGTTCGCCTCGGCCGTGGCCGGTGGCGCCTGGCCGCTGGTGGTCGTCGCGGTGATCCTCAGCGCGGTCGCGGCGTTCTTCTACGTCCGGGTGATCGTGCTGATGTTCTTCTCCGACCCGGTCGGTGAGGGACCCGTGGTGATGGTGCCCAGCATCCTGACGACTATCGTGATCGCTGTCGGGTTCGCCGCGACCGTCATCCTGGGCGTGTTCCCGGGACCGGTCCTCGACCTCGCCGCCACTGCGGGTCAGTTCATCCGCTGACCTTCCCGTTCGCTAGGAACTCCTCATGACCTCGACCGCCGACGGAAGCTCGTCGCTGGCCCTGCCGGTCCTCGACGCCGACCTCGAGGCGCGGCTGCGCGCCCGCATGGTCGAGGTCGAGGAGCGTCTCGAGCGCGAGATCAGGAGCGAGGCGGCGTTCATCACCGGCGCCGCCCGGCACCTGATGCACGCCGGCGGCAAGCGGTTCCGGCCGCTGCTGGTGCTGCTGGCCGCCGAGACCGGGGACCCGACCCGCGACGGCGTGGTCACCTCCGCGTGCGTCGTCGAGCTGACCCACCTCGCCTCGCTCTACCACGACGACGTGATGGACGAGGCCGACCTGCGCCGCGGGGCCGAGTCGGCCAACTCGCGCTGGGACAACCACGTCGCGATCCTCACCGGCGACTTCCTGTTCTCCAAGTCCTCGGAGCTGACCGCCTCGCTGGGCGCCGACGCCGTGCGGATCCAGGCCGAGACGTTCACCAAGCTCGTCGAGGGCCAGATCCTCGAGACGCTGACCCCCGGCCCCGACGAGGACGCGCTCGCGCACTACCTGCGCGTCGTCGAGGGCAAGACCGGCTCGCTGATCGCCACCTCGGCCCGCTACGGCGCCCGGTTCGCCGGTGCCCCGCTGGAGGTCGAGGAGGCGCTCACGGCCTACGGCGAGAAGGTCGGCATGGCCTTCCAGCTCTCCGACGACATCCTCGACGTCGCCTCCGAGTCCGACGAGTCGGGCAAGACGCCCGGCACCGACCTGCGCGAGGGCGTGCCGACCCTGCCGGTGCTGATGGCCCAGCGGTCCACCGCCCCCGAGGACGCCCGGCTGCTCGAGCTGCTGGCCGGCGAGCTCACCGACGACGCCCTGCACGCCGAGGCGCTCGACCTGCTGCGCCGGCACCCGGCGATGGACGAGGCGCGTCGCTACGTCCTCGACCGGGCCCGGGAGGCGCAGGACCTGCTCAAGGTGCTGCCCGAGGGCCCCGTCCGCGACGCGCTCGACGCCTTCGCGGTCCTGATCGCCACCCGCACCGCCTGAGCCGTCGCGCTGGCGAAGGCACGCGTGGCTGACTCTTTCGGGGCATTGACCTCGCGCGGGCTGCGGCCCACCCTGAGGGGCAGCGGGACTCCGATGACGGGGAGGGGGCGCCCGGTGAGACGACTCGACCTCGGACGGCTGTCGGGCTCCCTGCCGCGCCAGGCCACCGGTCCCGCGAAGCGCTGGCTGGCCGGTCGGCGCGGCCCGCCGAGGACCCGCTGCCCGGCGCGATGCGCGGGCTCCGGCGGCGTACCGGCCGGGACCTCGCGGCGTGTGCCCGGCTGCTGCGGGTCGTGCACTACGAGAGCCAGTACCCGGTGCGCTGGCCCGACAGCCCGCGCGGGTGGCTGGACCGGGAGGTGCTCGACGCCTGGGTGGTCGAGCGGGTCGGTGAGATCCTCGGGCACGTCGCGATCTCGCCCGTGGGCCTGGACGCGGTGAGCCGTGCGCACTGGCGGGAGATGACCGGGCGGGACCCGGACGACCTGGCCAGCGTCTCGAAGTTCTTCGTCCGGCCGAGCCGGCGGAGCCAGGGGATCGGCACCGCGCTGCTGGACGTCGCGGCCGAGGAGAGCGCGCTGCGCGGGATGCTCCCGGTGCTCGAGGTGGTCACCGCGCGCAAGGAGAAGATCGCGCTGCTCGACGACCAGGGCTGGCGGCTGCTGTCCATGGATCCGTGGCGCGAGGAGCCCACCCGGCTCCGCGTGCACTGCTACAGCCGACCGACCTGAGAAAAACATGAGAGAACGGGTGCATTGTCCGGCTAGGACGGGGTACTCCAGGGTGTTTGTCCACCCACACAGAAGGAGCCCTCATGGTCGTCCTCGGACTGATCCTGCTCATCATCGGCCTGGTTGCCGCCATCCCGGTCCTCACCACGATCGGCATCATCCTGCTGGTCGTCGGCCTGATCCTGAACTTCGTGCCGATCGGCGGCAACCGTCGCAGGGTCTTCTGACCGACTGAGACGGTCGTGACGGACCCCGGTGTGCCTGGCACGCCGGGGTCCCGTCACGTCCGGGTGACGCCGGCTCAGGCCTCGACGAGCTACTGGCCGCCGAGCACGTCGCGCACCGGCGGGGGCACGTCGTCCCCGAGCAGGGTCGCGGCCACGAAGTCGGCCGCCGCCCCGTCGAAGACCCGGTGGTGCCCGAGCATCGCGTGCTTGCCGCCGGCGACCCGGATGTAGCCCACCTCGGCCGTCCGCCGCAGGTCCTCGGCCACCACGGCCGAGCGCTGCGGGCTGGCGATCCGGTCCTGGTCGCCGTGCACGACGAGCACCCGCCGGCCGTGCAGGTCCCGCTGCCCGTCGTCGGGGTAGACCCAGGGCGCCAGCGCCACGACGCTGCGCACCCCGGGCTGGTCGCCGGACAGGATCGCCGCGCGGCCGCCGAGCGAGTGCCCCACCAGCGCCACCGGTACGTCGACCCCGTACCGGTCGCGGACCTCGCCCAGCGCCCACGCCACGTCGTCGACGGGGGTGTGCGCCTCGTCCCAGCCGCGCGAGGAGTTCAGCAGCCGGTGCACCGCCAGCCGGCCCCGACCGACCCGCGCGATCCGCCGCGCGACCGGGACCATCCGGAGCACCGAGAGCTGGGTGGGACTGACCACCGTCGCCTCGGCCCGGGCGGCGCCGCCGTGCAGCACCAGCACCACGCCGGCGGGGTGGGCCGGCGCGGTCGTGTCGATCAGCCGGGCGCGGTTCGTCATGCCTCCAGTCTCCAGGACCGCGCCAACCCGGACTTTCTCCCTCGATCGGGCCCGATCCGGAAGGTCTCACCGGGTCGGGGCGTTGTGCCTGCCATGAGAGCTATCGGAGTGACAGAGTTCGGCGGCCCCGAGAACCTGCAGGTCCTGGACGTGCCGGAGCCGCACGCCGGCCCCGGCGAGGTGCGGATCCGGGTGCACGCGGCGGCCGTGAACCCCACCGACAGCGGTCTGCGCGCCGGCCGGTACGCCGCCCGGCACACCGGCCAGCAGGGACCGTTCATCCCCGGTGCGGACGCGGCCGGCGTGGTCGACGAGGCCGGCGAGGGGTCCCGCTGGAGCGTCGGCGACCGGGTCGCCACGGTCGTGGTGCCCTTCCGCCCGGCCGGCGGCGCGTACGCCGACCGGGTCGTCGTACCGGAGGAGTCGGTGCTGCGGCTGCCCGACGACGTCGACTTCAACGCCGGCTCGACGTTCGTGATGAACGCGCTCACCGCACGGCTGGTCCTCGACGACCTCGGGCTGACCGCCGGGCAGACCCTGGCCGTGACGGGTGCCGCCGGCGCCTTCGGCGGGTACGTCGTGCAGATGGCCAAGGCCGACGGCCTGCGGGTCGTCGCCGACGCGGCCGAGAAGGACGAGGAGCTCGTCCGCAGCCTCGGCGCCGACGACGTGGTCCGCCGCGGCGACGACGTCGCCGACCGGGTCCGGGCGCTGCTGCCCGACGGGGTCGACGGTCTCGTCGACGGTGCGGTGCAGACCGAGCTCGTGGTGCCCGCCGTGAAGGACGGCGGGGTGTTCGGCACCATCCGTGGCTGGGCCGGCCCGGCCGAGCGCGGCATCACCGTCAAGCCCACGCTGGTCTACGACTCGGTGACGCGCGACGACCTGCTCAAGGGTCTCGAGCAGCAGCTCGCCGACGGCGTCTACACGCTGCGGGTCGCGCAGGTGCTGCCCGCCGAGCAGGCCGAGCAGGCGCACCGGACCCTGGAGGCCGGCGGCGTGCGCGGCCGGCTGGTGCTCGACTTCAGCTGATCGAGGCCAGGTGCCGCCTCGAGACGGCGGCCGGGCGTCAGCGGGTGACGAACCCGCTCTCCACCAGGCGTACGGCGGCCGCGAGGTCGTCGCTGAACGGACGGTCCGCCCGGTCCTCGCTGAGCACGGCGGCCGCCGCGTCGTACGCCGCCCGGACCGGGGTGTCGGGGAGCCGGTCGGGGTCCATCCGCAGCGCGCGCACCGCGGCGATCAGCTCGCAGCCCAGCACCACCGGCGCGAGGTCGACCATCTGCTCGCTGGCCCAGACGGCCTGCGTGGAGAAGCTCGCGTGCTCCTCCAGGCCCAGGGACACCGACGCGTGCCCGGTGGAGACGGGGGTGGTCAGGATCCGGGCCCGGGCGAGCGCGTCCTGGGCGAGGTACTCCAGGATCATCACCCCCGAGCTGCCGGCCGGCCCCGACGCGAGGAACGCCGGCAGGCCGGACAGGGACGGGTTGATCAGGGCCGAGAGCCGGGCCGCGGACAGCGAGATCACCGGGTACGTCGCCTGGCGCAGCGCGTCCAGGGTGGCCGAGAGCCGGGCGGTCACGAAGCCGCCGTGGTGCAGGGGCGTGCCGTCCGCGACGACGAGCGGGTTCTCGGTGGAGTCGTCGACCTCGACGAGCACCGCCTGCTCGGTGGTGACCAGGGCGTCGACGAAGGGCGCGTGCACCTGGGGGACGGTCCGCAGCGCGAACGGGTCCTGCACCCGGGCCGGCACCCAGTCCGCCGGCGACAGCAGCGCCATCAGCCGGCGGGCGACGCCCTGCTGCGAGGCGTCCGGCCGGCCCGCGTGCACCCGGGGGTCGAAGGCCTGCACCGACGCCTGCAGCGCGACCGCGGACAGCGCGGTCACCTTCTCGGCGGCGTCGGACAGCCGGGCGAGGCGGCGGTGCACGAGGGCCGCGGTGGCGAGGGTCAGCGCGTTGCTGGACATGAACGGCAGGGCGTCGCCGTCGTCGACCGGCGCGAGCGGCGCGCCCCCGGTCCGCCAGGCCCGCTCCCCGACGAGCGTCAGGCCCAGCTCGGCGAGCGGCACCAGGTCGCCGGTGCCGATGGACCCGAAGCGGTGCAGGTCCGGCACGGCGCCCTCGGCCACGGCCGCCCCGAGGGACGACGCGAGCCCGGCGCTCACGCCCGAGCGGCCGGAGGTGATCTGGTGCAGCCGGATCGCCATCGCGGCACGCGCGGTCGCGTCGTCGTAGGTCTGGCCGAAGCCGGTCGCGTGGCTGCGCCAGAGCCGGAGCGCGTGCGACGTACCGTCGCTCGGCGTGATGTCGGTCGGCACGGTGCGCAGCGCACCGACGCCGGTGGTCAGCCCGTAGACCGCGCCCGAGCGGCCGGCCAGCCGGAGGTGCTCGCTGGCCAGCGTGATCCGCTCGACCGACGCGTCGGTGAGCTCGACCGGGGCCGGCCCACCCTTCATGGCCCACGAGATCAGGTGGTCCAGCGACATCCCGGCGGACGACACGAGCGGCTCTCCTTCGGACAGGGGGTGGCGTGAGGCTCCAGCATGGACCCTCACCGACGGCGAGACAGGATGGGTCCATGACTCTGATCACCACCCGGTTCGACGCCACCACCACCGCGGACGAGGTCGTCGAGGGCGTCGACCTGTCCGGCACCCGCGCGGTCGTCACCGGCGGCGCCTCCGGCATCGGCGTGGAGACCGCCCGCTCGCTGGCCCGGGCCGGCGCGGCCGTCACCCTCGCCGTCCGCGACACCGCCGCCGGGGACCGGGTCGCGGCCGACATCACCGCGACACCGGCAACCCCGACGTGACGTGGCGTACGTCGACCTCGTCGACCTCCCGAGCGTGCGCGCCTTCACCGCGGCCTGGACCGGCCCGCTGCACCTGCTGGTCAACAACGCCGGCGTGATGGCGGTCCCCACCCTCGAGCTCACCGCCCGCGGGTGGGAGCGCCAGCTCGCCACCAACCACCTCGGCCACTTCGCGCTGACCACCGGCCTGCACGCCGCCCTCGCCGCAGCCGGGGTGCCCGGATCGTCTCGGTCAGCTCGACCGGCCACCTGTCCTCGCCGGTCCACTTCGACGACCTGTTCTTCGAGCGCCGCGCCTACGACCCCTGGCAGGGCTACGGCCAGTCGAAGACCGCCAACGTGCTGCTCGCCGTCGAGGCGACCCGGCGCTGGGCCGACGACGGGATCGTCGCCAACGCGCTGATGCCCGGCGGGATCATGACGAACCTGCAGCGCTACGTGTCCCAGGAGGTCAAGGACGGCTGGCAGCGGATGCAGGACGAGGGCACGGTGACCTTCAAGGACACCCGCCAGGGCGCCTCCACGTCGCTGGTCGCGGCGGTGGCCCCCGAGTTCGCGACCGGAGGCCACTACCTCGAGGACTGCAACGAGGCCCCGACGGTCGCGAACGACGCCGGGTGTCGGCCGGGGTCCGGGAGTGGGCGCTCGACCCGGAGGCCGCCGCGCGGCTGTGGGAGGTGTCCACCGACCTGGTCGGCTAGGTCCACCGGGCTGGGGGTGGCCGCTCGTATGCTGCCGCTGTGCACCTGGAGTTCAGTGGGGAGATCTGGTTCTGGAAGGGGCCGGCGCCGTGGCACTTCGTCAGCGTGCCCGAGGACGAGTGCGACGAGCTGGAGCAGACGTCCTCGTTCGTGAGCTACGGCTGGGGGATGATCCCGGTGACCGCGCGGATCGGGGAGACCAGCTGGACCACGTCCCTGTGGCCCAAGGACGGCGGCTACGTCGTCCCGCTGAAGACCGCGGTGCGCCGCGCCGAGGAGCTCGACGTGGGCGACGTCGTGACCGTGCGGCTGACCGTGGACGTCTGAGGCCGGCGCCCGACGGCCCGCACCGCTAGGAGCCGGCCAGGACCTGCTCGCGCAGGATGTCCGCGTGCCCGCAGTGCTGGGCGAGCTCCCGCAGCATGTGCAGGTAGACCCAGCGCAGCGGGAGCGGGCCGCGCCGGTTGCCGTGCACCAGGTCGTCGGGGCCGAGGTCCGCCACCGCGCGGCGCGAGGACTCGCAGGCCTCCCGGTGCGCCTGCAGCACGCCGGCGACCGTGTCGTCGGACGTCAGCGCGAACGACTCGTCGGGCGTCGCCGGGATGCCGATCTCGGCGCGCGACCGGCAGGTGACCGCCTCGTCGAACCAGACCTGCTCGACGAACGTCGCGTGCTTGACCAGGCCGAGCAGCGTCGTCCGGGAGGCCACCAGCGACCGTCGCGCCTGCTCCTCGGTCAGCCCGTCCAGGCACTCACGGAGCATCGCGCGGTGCTCGTCGAGGAACACCTCGAGCTGGACGTCCAGCGGCTGGTCGATGGCGTCCTCGGCGGAGGTCGGCGGGAGGGAAGACATGCGCGAAGCATCCCAACCCCCGTCGTGCGCGAGCAACCGGGTCCGTGCCGCGTGGCAGAGTGCGGCGCCGTGAGCACAGCAGCCGGGACGCCGTACGTCGAGCTGCGTCCGGTCGCGGAGGCGGACTGGCGCGCGGTCCACGGCTGGGCGAGCCAGGAGCAGGTGTGCCGCTACCAGGCGTGGGGACCCAACACCGAGGAGCAGACCCGTGCCTTCGTCGTCGAGGCGGTCGCCGCCGCGGCCGAGCGCCCGCAGAACCGGTTCGTGTACGTCGTCACCTGCGACGGCCTGCTGGTCGGCAGCTGCGAGCTGAACCTCCGGGGGGACGGCCAGGGCGAGATCGGCTACGGGCTGCACCCCGACCACTGGGGCCGGGGACTGGCGACGGCAGCGGCCCGCCGGCTCCTCGAGCTGTGCTTCACCGAGCACGGGCTGCACCGGGTCTTCGCCACCTGCGACCCGCGCAACGTGGCCTCCGGCCGGGTGCTGCGGCGGCTCGGGATGACCCACGAGGGCCGGCTGCGCGAGGTGCTGCTGATCCGGGACGGCTGGCGGGACTCCGACGTCTACGGGCTGCTC
Organism: uncultured Actinomycetota bacterium; assembly: GCA_963811515.1. GTDB lineage: Bacteria > Actinomycetota > Actinomycetes > Propionibacteriales > Nocardioidaceae > Nocardioides_B. The sequence continues at coordinate 178,778 of CAWERI010000013.1, read as the reverse complement.
GCCCACGAGTGGTCGTCGGGTTCCGGGAGCGAGTCCGGGGGCTGACTTCGGGGGGAGGGCCGGGTTAGCGTCTCGGGGTGAGGACGACCACCGCACGAGAACGTCGCGACCGTGCTGGTGCACCCGCGCGTCCTCGCCGACGTCGAGCTCGAGCTGATGGCGCTGGACCTGCGGGTGTGGCCGGTGCGGACCGCACCGATCTGCGACGACGGGCCGCGGCAGGCCTTCCAGGTCCGGCACCGGCTGCTGATGCGGCACCGCGGTGACTGGGACCTCGCGGCCGACTGGACGCCGGTGTGGATCGGCTTCGGCGCCTCCTGGCGCGACGGCGACGAGCCGCTGCCGTGGGCCGCGCACGCGGCGCTGTGGCGGGCGCTGGACGCCCGTGCCGAGCACGTCCGCTTCCACCGCCGGCTCGAGGGCGTGCCGCGTCTCGCCGTGCCCGACGAGGCGTCCCGCTGAGCCTGCTCCTGGGCCTCGCCGGCGACGGGTGCCGTCGCGGAGTCGCTGGGTCTCCCGTCTGCGGTCTACGTCCGCCGGCTGAACCGGACCTTCCCGTCGGGGAGTCGTCTCATGTCGTAGCTGCCGGGGTGGTCGGCCATCCGGTGGTGGGCCGGGCACAGCGAGATCCCGTTGCTTGGCGTCGGTCGCGCCGCCGCGGCTCCAGGGCTCCTCGTGGTGGAACTCGACCCAGGCCGGTGGCCGGTCGCAGTTGTGCGCGGCGCAGCCGTGGTAGCGCTGGTTGATCGCGTGCTTCTGGTAGCGGTCGAAGAGCCGCCGCTCGCGTCCCACGTCCAGCGGCATCGAGTCGCCGTCCGAGGACCATCGGGACGATCCCGGCCCGGCAGGCCAGCCGGCGGGCCTCGCCGGCGGAGATCCGGTGCCCGGTGTCAGTGCCGCCACCCCGAGGCCGGACATCAAGGCGTCGATCCCGATGGTGACCACGAGGGTGAACGGGGAGCCGTTCTGGCTCGGCAGCGCGCTCAGGTGGTTCTCGAGGAGCTCCATCAGCCCGTGCCCGAGCAGGGTGGCGTGCGGCAGCTTCTTCCCGGTCTCGGGGTCGATCCGGCCCTCGCCGATCCGCCGAGGACTCGTGAGCGCCTCGAGCGCCTTCTTCAGCAGCTGCGCGTGCAGGGTGGGCAACCGGAACCGTCCGTCGCTGGTGCCGTCGCCGTTGTCGTGGAGCGAGAGGTGGGCGAGCGCGCGGGCCCGGGCCTCTTCCTTCTCCAGCCTCTCGCCCTCGACGGCGTCGGCCGCCTCGGGGCAGACCACCTCGAACAGCCGCTTGCCCAGCCGCCTGAGCGTGGGGGCGTCGAACACCTGGGCCTGCTCGAGCAGGTGCGCCTCGGCCCGCACCTCGGTGCCCGGCGGCAGGTCGTCGTACTCGGCCGTCAGCCGCTCCACGGCGTCGGTGACGATGCCCGCCTTCTCCACGTCGATCACGCCGGCCGCGAGCGCGGCCCGGGTCTGGCCGAACCGGTGCGTCCAGCTTGGCCGCGAGATGCAGGTCGCGGTGACAGCCGGCGGTGCTCGTCCTGGTGGCGTGCGCCAGCCAGGCCGGCGTGCTGACGGCTCCGGAGTCGGCGCCGACGTCGTCGCGGTCGGCCTGCACCAGCACCCGCAGCTCGAGCTCCTGGAGCCGGTTCTGCTGCCGGCGGAGCTCCACCAGGGCCTGACGCTGCTCGGCCGGGGTCATCGACCAGGTCGGAATCTCGGCGAGCCGGTCCAGCGCACCCGACAGCGAGGCGGTGAACCGCACCACCGCGTGACCCGCGGGCGGTTGCCCGACGGGAGGCGGAGGAGGCGCGGTCACCGAGGTCATGCGACCCACGCTAGGAGCCCGGGCCGGCCTGCGGGCGAACGAGTCTTCGAGCTGTGAACAACTCCGGGGTGCCGTCATTGGTGGACGAGAACTGGCTGCCCCGATGATCGCTGCGCCGGAGCAACGCGCCGGGAACACCGCCGACGCCGAAGCTAGGCCCGACCTAGGTCGCCGCGGGCGGTCCGCGCCGGTGGGCAGCCCGAACTCGGTGTGCACGCCGTCGCTGAACACCACGTGGTCCGGCGCCCGGTCCGCGAGCTCACCGAGGCCGACCGAGGCCGTCAGCTGGTCGTCGAGCGCGAGCACCTCCGCGTCGCGCAGCGGCCAGGGGGCGTGGGCGTTCGGGACGTAGAAGGTCCGGCCCACCGGTCACGTGCAGGCCCCACCGGGCGGTGAGGAAGTCGTCGAGCGGCGTGCGCGGCGCGCGGGCCGCCGACCCGCACCGCGACGTGGCTGGTCGGGCGGGAGCCGCGTCGGCGCAGGCGGGCGTCGTAGGTCCGGACGTCTCCGCGGACGTCGTACCGCATCCGCGCCCAGCGGTAGGGCAGGCCGAACACCGCCTCGCGCGCCGGCCACCACGACCGCGCGGTCCGTGTCCAGGCTGAGGAACACGATGCCGCGCCGACCGGTGTCGTCCACGGAGTACAACCGGACGTTGGTCTCCAGGAACGTGCCGGCCCAGGGCACCCCCGGACCCCGCCCGACACCGGCGTCGACCATCCGGAACAGCACCAGCCCGACGTAGGTCAGGCCCTCGTGGGTGTCGGGGCGCACGCCCTTGCGGCATGTACTGCCGCACCCGCCAGGGCTCGACCGCCCAGTGCAGGAAGGTGAGGTCGCGCCAGTCCTGGTCCATCATCACCGGCCCCCGCAACGGCGGGGCGGCGGAGGAGACGGGCTCGGTGGCGGGGATGGTCACCCCGCCAGCCTAGGCACGTGCGGCCGGTCCGTCCCGGTTACAGCCGGTCGGGACCTTCGACCCTGATCCCACCCCTGTGCCTGCGTCACAGTGGTGACGTCGCCGACCGGCCACCGACTCGATCCGCCTGCCTCGAACCCTGGGCGCGGACCGGGTCGGAGCGCGAGGAAGGCCCCGTCCACGAGGGGTGGGACGGGGCCTTCGGCTCGTGAGCGGCCCGCGTACGTCGGCCGCTGCGCCTACTTGGTGTCGGTGATCGTCAGCGTCATGTCCGCAGCCGCTCCGGCGTACAGCGAGGTGAGGATGTACGCCGCGCCGGACGGGATCGTGCCGGACTCGTTGGCCGACTCCGTCGCGAACGAGCCGAGCTGCACGCAGTCCGCGTCGTACAGGTAGACGTCGGCGTCCACCGCGGTCGCACCGGCCTGCAGGCTGAAGGCGTGCTGGCCGTCGTTCGCCTCACCCGTCAGCACGGTCACGTGACCGTCGCTGTCCTGGCTGGCCGGCGGGACGGTGCAGGTGTTCTCCAGCTCCGTGCCGACCACGCCCGGGGAGACCACGTTGGCCGGGTTGCCCGCGGCGATCGTGAACTTCTCGGTCACCGGCGCGTCGAGCGGCGGCGGGGGCGGCGGGTCGAGACCGGAGGTCGAGGCGCTGAACACCTGGATGTCGCCGACCTGGACGTTCGTCTTGGTGTTGCCCTGCGGCTGGTCGGCCCAGAAGCGGATGAAGCCCGCCTTGGTCGGCGTCGGCAGCGTGAACGTCTTGTAGTGCAGGTCCGGGACGACCGGGCGGGGGGCCTGGTAGCCGAACGCGTTGGTGCCGCCGACGTCCTGCGTCTTCCAGCTCACGCCGTCCGTGCTGGTCTGCAGGGTGAAGCTCTTCAGACCCTCGAACCGGCTGCTGGTGTAGGCGCTGACCTGCACCGTGTTGACCACCGACTCCTTGGCCAGCTTGATGACGGCCTTGCCGCCCTTGGTGGTCTTCCACGAGCTGGCCTCGGTGTCGTCCATGGCCGCACCGGCGTCACCGGAGACCGAGACCGCACCGAACGTCTTCGACGCCAGGTTCGGCGCCAGGACGAGGTTCTTCGTGGTGGTCCTGCCCTTCGTCACCGCGACCCCGTCGAAGGTCTTGGAGCCGAAGCCCCGCGACCTGCACGGTGAGCGGGTACGTCGCCTGGGTGGCCGTGATCCGGAAGGTGCCGGTCGGACCGGTCGTGGCGATCGGGGTGGCCGCGCGCCTCGAAGCGGCCGAGCATGATCCGCGCGCCCTCGACGGGCTTGCCGGTCGAGGCGTTGAGGACGGTGCCGGTGATCGTGCCGTTCAGCGCGGGGTTGCGGTTGTCGAAGCCGGGCACGCCGTCGGTGTCGTTGCCACCGGTCGGGTCGGCCTCGCTGACCGTGTTGTGCGCCGAGAGGCCCATGCCGCGCTGGGCGAACACCGAGTAGACGGTGTCGACGAGCGAGTCGAAGTCGGACCGGGCGTGGTAGCGGTCGTCGAGCGCGGTCATGATCGCGGTGCGCTCGTCGAGCATCGACGGGTTGTTCGGGCTCAGCGGCATCGCGTCGGTGACGATGTGCTCGGCGATGTCGGAGCCGGCGATCTGGCCGTACTTCGCGACCAGCGCCTTGCGCATCTGCCACAGCGTCGCGGTCCAGATCTCGCCGTCGGCGTGCACCTCGGGACCGACCAGGTCGTAGCCGATGTCCCCGAAGGTGGTCGGGTTCTGGTCGTAGGCCCAGTTGCGGATGCCGCGGGTCTTGTTGCCCGTCACGAAGCCGCCGAGGACCGAGTCCTTCTGGTAGCCGTTGCGGTGCAGGTAGTCCAGGGCGTACCAGTCGCCCCAGCCCTCACCCATCGAGCCGGACTGGTGGGTGCCCAGCGAGCCGTCCTCGGTGCCGACGTACCGGTTCGACAGGCCGTGGGAGTACTCGTGCTGGATGACGCCGGCGTCGAAGTCGCCGTCGGCGCAGGGGCCCTCGAACGCGTCGTCGATCGGCTCCCACAGGAACATCCCGCTCCACGGCGGGATGCCGTCGGGCAGCGTGAGCATGTAGGCGTTGTCGCGACCGGTGTACGTCGGGTTGCCGCCCGAGACGGCGCCGGCCTGGACGAGGCCCTGGATCGCGTCGCCGGGGTTGCCGCCGGTGGTCGGGTCCGGGTCCTTGTTGGTCAGCTGGAAGTTGCCGCCGGACTCGGTGAACCCGAGACGGTAGTACTCGTCGTGGATCCGGTTGTGCTGGTAGAAGAGGTTGGTGCTCGCGGCCTCCTGGTCCTGCGGGTAGGAGGTCGGGTCGCACTTCGAGGTGCCCCAGTGGTCGGCGAACCGGTAGTCGAACTGGCCGGTCGGGCTGACCGGGCGCGGGCCCTGGTCGGCCGGCGACCTCGAAGTTCGACCAGTTCGCGTGCGCGTTGGCGTTGTTGCCGAAGGTCGTGATGCCGAGTGCCGGTCAGGCCGGTCGGGTCGACGTACCCGCCGGGGGAGGCGTCGTTGGGGCCGAAGGACACGTGCCGCGGCTGGCCGCCGGCCGGGCGCGCCCGGGTAGTTGTCGTAGATCGTGCCGCCGGACTCGTGCTGGACGAGGCTGGACCTGTAGAGCTGCTTGCCGGTCTCGGCGTCGACGACGACCTGGTAGCCCTCGTCGAGGTGCTCGACGAACAGCACGGAGTACGCCGCGCGGGCGCCGTCGGCCGTCGGGAACGCGACCTTCTTGACGTACGACGAGGCGGCGAACGGGCCCTTGGCGAACACGTCGTAGCCGGCCTGGGTGCCGGTCTTGGACGGCACGAAGGACAGCGCGTCCGCGAGTCTTCGCGGCGACGCCCTTCAGGGCGTCGGCGGACGACAGCTGGAAGCTGCCGAGCAGGCTGCCGGAGCGGACCGTCTCGCCGGTGTAGGAGAGCACCGAGCCGTCCTTCCGGACCGCGAGGCCCAGCGAGCCGCCGCGGGCGGCGGCGATCCCGTCGAAGGTCTGGACGAGCTGCACGACGTGCGTGCCGGTGTCCGGCAGCACGTGGTCGCGACGGAGCTGCAGCGCGTCGACGTCGGCGGCCGACAGCCCGAGCATCGCCCGGTTGGCGCCGAGCCAGGCCTTGGCCACCTCGACGGCGCTGCCGCTGCGGGGACCGGAGAGCGTCTTCCCGAGGGCCGGGGTCAGCGTGCGCGGCGTGCCGAACCGGGCGTCCCAGGTGGCGCGGGCGCCGGGGCTGGCCTTGACGACCGCGGCGACCGCGTCCGCCTGCGCCTGGGTCGGCTTCACCAGGGCGCCGGCGCGGCTGTCGGTGGTGACGGTCGAGCCCGGGGTGTCGGCGGTGGTGGTGACGGCGGCGGCGTGGGACGAGAACGTGAGGCCGGCGATCGCGGCGGCTGCTGTCGCGACGGCCAGTACCTGCGTCGCTGCGGGTCTTCCGCATGCGGGGTACTCCTTCAGGGGAGGGCCCGGGTGGCTGACGACCCGTGCGTATGCCACCTCAACGACGCACCGTGGCTCAGGTCACGCCGCGATCGTCTCCTCCGGGCGGACGCGCAGCTGCTGGTGGCGGTGCCGCAGGCTGGAGGCGGTGAACAGCACCAGCGCGAACCAGATCAGCGAGAAGCCGACCCAGCGCATCGCGGGCATCGGCTCGTGGAAGAACAGGATGCCGAGCAGGAACTGCACGGTCGGGGTGAGGTACTGCATCAGGCCGAGCGTGCTCAGCGGGATCCGGGTCGCGGCGCCGCCGAAGCAGAGCAGCGGGATCACCGTGACGACACCGGTGCCGACGATCAGCAGGACGTGCCCGGCGCCGTGGCCCCCGAACGTCGAGGCGCCGGTGGCGGTCAGGAACACGAGGTACCCCAGGGCCACCGGCGAGACCACCAGCGTCTCGACGACCAGGCTCTCGACGGCGCCGGCGTCGGCCTTCTTCTTGGTCAGCCCGTAGCAGGCGAAGGAGACGGCCAGCACGAGGGAGATCCACGGCGGCCGGCCGTACTCCACGGTCAGTGCCAGCACCGCGACCCCGGCCACCGCGAGGGCCACCCACTGGAGACGACGCAGCCGCTCGCCGAGGACGACGACGCCGAGCAGGACCGAGACCAGGGGGTTGATGAAGTAGCCCAGGGACGTCTCCACGACGTGGTGGCTGTTGACGCCGTAGATGTAGGTGCCCCAGTTGACGGTGATCAGCACCGCGGCCAGGGCCAGCAGCCAGCGGGTGCGGCGGTCCGCGAGCATCGCGCGGAGGGCGGCCCGCTTGCGCATCACCAGGACCACGCCGAGCATCACGATCATCGACCAGAAGATCCGGTGCGCCAGGATCTCCACGGCACCGGCCGGCTCGAGCAGCGGCCAGTAGAGCGGGAAGAACCCCCACAGGGTCCAGGCCGCCAGGCCCAGGATCACTCCGCGACGCGTCTCTGTCACCTCGACAGGCTACGGCACCTGTCAGGAGTCACGCCCGGGTTGACCGCTGACCGGACAGGGACTCTTGCAATCGTGTGCAGCCTCGGCCAGAGTGGGCTCGTCCCGCCTGCCGCCGAGCCGCTGGAGCCTCGATGCCGCCCACCCCTCTCACTGCCGACCTGCCCGACGAGGTCGACGTCGTCGTGATCGGCGCCGGTCACAACGGCCTGACCGCCGCGGCGTACCTCGCGGCCGCGGGTCTCGAGGTCCTGGTGCTGGAGGCCGGCGAGCACCCCGGCGGCAACACCCGCACCGAGGAGCTGACGCTGCCCGGCTTCGCGCACGACAGCTGCTCGAGCGCGCACGTGCTGATCCAGTCCAACCCGCTGCTGCGCGACGACGAGCTCGGCCTGCTCGCGCACCACGGGCTGCGCTACGTGCACACGGACCCGGCGGTCGTGCTGCCGCAGCCCGACGGCGACGCGCTGGTGATGCACCGCGACCTGGAGGCGACCGCCGACGAGGTCGCCCGCTGGTCCGGCCGGGACGCCGACGCGCTCCGGGCGATGGTCGGGGAGTGGACCGGTGGGCTCGCCGCCGTGCACGGGCGGTGGAGCTCGGGCCTGTCCCTCGGGGACTCCGACGCGGCCCGGGCCTACCGGTCGCTCAACGACCGCAGCGCCTGGGACGTGATCCACGAGCGGTTCGAGCACCCCACGATCCGGTCCTTCGTGATGTGGCTGGCGATGGCGACCATCCAGGACCCGCGCCGCCCGGGCACCGGGGTCCTCCCGTCCTCGTTGACCGCGGGCCGGCTGAGCTTCGGCTGGTCCACCCCGATCGGTGGCTCGGGCGCGCTGCCCGCGGCGTTGGTCGACTTCCTGGGCGAGCACGGCGGACGGGTGGCCTGCTCGGCGCCGGTCGCCGCCGTCGACGCCCGGGGAGGCACGGCGCAGGCCGTGCGCACCAGCGACGGACGCACCGTGCGCGCCCGGCGCGCGGTCGTCTCGGCGGCTCACCTCGCGACCGTCGCCGCGATGGTGGAGGGCGTCGAGGTGCCCGCCGACCTCGTCGAGGCCCGCGACTCGTGGCAGCCCGGGCTGAGCGTGTTCGCGGTGCACGCAGCGCTGCGCGGCGACCTCGGCTTCCACAGCCGCTCGGGCCCGGTGGCGGCGACCGCGGGGGGCTTCGGCTCGACGGGCGGTGTCGCGGCACAGATCGACGCCCTGCGCCGCGGGAAGCCCGACGCGAGCGACCCGTGGCTGCTCGTGGTCAACCAGACCGTCGTCGACGGGAGCCGCGCGCCCGCGGGGCAGGGCACCTTCAAGATCCTCACGATCGCGCCCTACGAGCGCTCCGACGGCCGGTCCTGGCAGGAGTCCAAGGACGAGTACGCCGCGCAGCTGGTCGACCTGGTCCGGGCCCGCACCGACGGGCTGGGGGACGGCGACGTCCTCGCGCTGCGGGCCGAGTCGCCGGTCGACGTCGCCGGCCACAACCCGCACAACCTCGGCGGCTCGTGCCACGGCGGCGAGTTCCGCACCCGGGGCGGCGGCGTGATCCCCGGCTGGCCGTCGTACGCCACCGGCATCGACGGGCTGTTCCTGACCGGTGCGACCAGCCACCCCGGAGGGTCGGTGTCCGGGCGTCCCGGGCGCAACGCCGCCCGGGCGGTGCTGCAGGACCTCGGCATCGACCCCGCCAAGGTGATGGGCCCGACCTGATCCGGCGCCGACCCGGCGACTCTGGCGGCGCCGACGGCGCTGACCCGGCGCGTCTGGCGGCGCTGACGTGGTTGACCCGGCGCGTCTGGCGGCGCTGGCGGTGGGCGAAGTCGCCAAAGTCGCCGGGTGGGCGGGGTTCGGGGCGCCGGAGTCGCCGGGTGGGCGGGGTTCGGGGCGCCAGAGTCGCCGGGTGGGCGCATCTTCGGATGGGATCCAATCTCTGGTCCCTGGCCTGTGACGCTGGACACACTCCCGGTGGCGGGCTAGGTTGACTGGATCCAATGGGTGTCGAGAAGGGACCGGTCGGCATGGGGATCCCCGGGCTGCAGAGGCTGGACCACATCGGGTTCACGGTCCCCGACCTGGACGAGGCGCACCGGTTCCTGGTCGACGTGCTGGGGTGCGAGTACCTCTACTCCCTCGGCCCGTTCGCCAGCGCCGGCGACGACTGGATGCGCGAGCACCTCAACGTGCACCCGCGGGCGGTGGTCACCGAGAACCGGTTCTTCCGCTGCGGCGGCCAGGCGGTCTTCGAGGTCTTCGACTACGCCGCCCCCGACCGGGTCGACGTCCCGCCGCGCAACAGCGACGTCGGTGGCCACCACGTCGCGCTGTACGTCGACGACCTCGACGCCGCGGTCGCCTACCTCCGGGACCAGGGCGTCGAGGTGCTCGGCGAGCCCACCGCGAGCAAGGGGCCGGCCGAGGGCAACCGGTGGGTCTACTTCCTGAGCCCCTGGGGCATGCAGTTCGAGCTGGTCAGCTACCCCGGCGGCAAGGCGTTCGACCGGGCCGCGGGCGGCGACGCGTCGATGAGCGGCGCCGACGCGGTCGACGCACCGGAAGGCGCCGCGAGCGCCCGGGTCGCGAGCTTCCTGCGCGACGCGATCCTGTCCGGCGACATCGGCCCGGGGGAGTGGATCCGCCAGGAGGAGGTCGCCGAGCGCTTCGGTGCGAGCCGGCTCCCGGTCCGCGAGGCGCTGCGGATCCTGGAGGCAGAGGGTCTCACCGAGCACGAGCCCCGGCGCGGCGCGCGGGTGCCGCGGCTGGACCGTCACGAGGTCGACGTGATGTACCGGATGCGCGAACGGCTCGAGCCCCTCGCCGTGGCCGAGAGCATCCCGCACCTCACCGACGAGGACCTCGCCCGGCTCGAGGAGCTCCAGGACCGCATCGAGCAGAACACCGACGTCTCGCAGTTCCTGGTCCTCGACCGGCAGTTCCACCTGCTCAGCTACACCGGCTGCGCGATCGACCAGCTGCTCGGCACGGTCACCCGGCTCTGGAACTCCACGCAGTACTACCGCCGCGCGTTCGTCACGATCACCGGACCGGGGCGGATGTGGGTGGTCAACGCCGAGCACCGGCTGCTGCTCGACTCGCTGCAGCGCCGCGACGCCGTCGACGCCGAGCGCTACCTCGGCGGCCACATCCGGCGGACCCGGATCGAGCTCGAACGCCACCCCGAGGTGTTCGACGGGGCCGCCCGGTGACCCGGGCGCTGACGCTGACCGTCAACGGCAGCACCGTCGAGGTCGAGGTGGACCCCGACACCCCGCTGCTCGGCGTGCTGCGCGACCAGCTCGGGCTGCTCGGGTCGCGGTTCGGCTGCGGCATGGCCCTGTGCGGTGCCTGCTTCGTGCGGATGGACGGCGCCGTGGTGCCGTCCTGCGACACCCCGGTGTGGTCGGCCGCGGGCACCGAGGTGGTCACCGTCGAGGGCCTCGGCACCGACGGCCGCCTGCACCCCGTCCAGCAGGCGCTCCTCGACGAGCAGGCCGCCCAGTGCGGCTTCTGCATCTCCGGCATCGCGGTCGCGGCCGCCGCGCTGCTCGAGCGCGACCCGCACCCCGACGAGTCCGCGGTCGTCGAGGCGCTCGACCGCAACCTCTGCCGCTGCGGAGCGCACGGCCGCATCGTGCGGGCGGTCGTGCGGGCGGGGGAGGCCGGGTCGTGACGGCCGACGGCCCGCCGGTGCTGCCCCGGCACCTGCTCGCCAACCCGCTGCTCTCGCGGTGGGTCGCGGTCCACGACGACGGCACGGTCGACGTACGCGTGGGGAAGGTGGAGCTCGGTCAGGGCATCCTCACCGTGCTCGCGCAGGTGATCGCCGACGAGCTCGACCTGCCCCTGGACCGGGTCCGGATGCTGCCCGCGCACACCGCGCTCGGCCCCGACCAGGACCTGACGGCGGGCAGCATGTCCGTGCTCGACACCGCCCCCGTGCTGCGGGTCGTCGGCGCGCACCTGCGGGCGCTGCTCGTCGCCGCGGCGGCCGCCCGGTGGGGGGTGCCGGCCGAGCAGGTCGCCGTCGAGGCCGGGGTGCTCGTCGGCCCCTCCGGGTGCCTGGCGTACGGCGACGTGGCCGGCGACCTGGACCTCGACGTGCCCGCCGCACCCGTCGACGCGCCGCCCGTCGCCCGCCGGCTCGTCGGCACCAGCGCGGCCCGGCTCGACCTCCCCGACAAGGTCGCCGGCCTGCCCCGGTTCATCGCGGACCTGCGGCTGCCCGGTCAGCTCGTCGGACGGGTGGTGCGGCCGCCGTCCCCGGGCGCCGAGCTGCTCGACGCGGGCGCCTCGGCGGTGCAGGGCAGCGGCTGCGTCCTCGTCGTGGACGGCTCGTTCCTCGGCGTGGTCGGTGCGGACGAGCTCTCGGTGGGCCGGGCGGCCGACCGGCTCCGGGCGGCCGCGACCTGGAAGGAACGCCCGGACCTCCCCGACGAGGACGACCTCGGCGCCTTCCTGCGGGCCGGCCCCCACGAGGACGTCGTGGTGCTCGCCGAGGAGCCGGCCCCCTCGACCGGCGCGGGGCGACGGCTGCGGGCGTCGTACAGCAGGCCGTTCCTGGCGCACGCGTCCATCGCGCCGAGCTGCGGCGTCGCGCGCTGGGAGGACGACGGGTCGCTGTCGGTGTGGAGCCACAGCCAGGGGGTGCACCGGCTGCGCGACGCGATCGCCCAGGCCCTGGAGCTCGACGCGTCGCGGGTCGTGGTCGAGCACACGCAGAACGCCGGCTGCTACGGCCACAACGCGGCCGACGACGCGGCCTTCGACGCGGTCCTGCTCGCGCGCGCGGTGCCGGGCCGGCCGGTGATGGTGCAGTGGAGCCGCCGCGACGAGCTGGCCTGGGGACCGTTCGGCCTCGGCGATGACCGCCGACGTCGAGGCCGAGGTCGACGACGAGGGCCTGATCCGGAGCTGGACCTACGACGTGTGGGGGCAGGGCCACACCGCCCGTCCCGGGTACGCCGGCGTCCCCGGCCTGCTCGCGGCCGCCCACCTCGACCGCCCGCTGCCGCACCCGGGCGCGACCGACCCGCCCCTGGTGGCCGGCGGCGGCACGGCCCGCAACGCGGTTCCGGCTTACGACGTCGGACCGCGCCGGGTCACCGCGCACCGGGTGCTGGCTCGCCCGTGCGGTCCTCGGCGCTGCGTGCCCTGGGGGCCCACCTCAACGTCTTCGCCATCGAGAGCTTCGTCGACGAGCTCGCGCGAGCCGCCGGCCGCGACCCCCTGGCCTACCGGCTCGACGCACCTGTCCGACCCGCGGGCCGGGCCGTCCTCGAGGTGGCGGCCGGACCGCGGGCTGGGGCGTCCCCTCGCGGACGGCGTCGGGCTGGGGATCGGCTTCGCGCGCTACAAGGGCACCGGCGCCTACTGCGCGGTGGTCGCCGAGGTCGAGGCGGAGACGTCGGTCCGGGTCCGCCGGCTGACCGTCGCCGTCGACGTCGGCCTGGTGCTGAACCCGGACGGCGTCCGCAACCAGATCGAGGGCGGCGCCGTGCAGGCGACCAGCTGGACGCTCAAGGAGCGGGTCCGCTTCGACCGGACCCGGGTGACCAGCGACGACTGGGAGACCTACCCGGTGCTGCGTTCTCCGAGGTCCCGCCCGTCGAGGTCGTGCTGGTGGACCGGCCCGACCTCCCGTCGGTCGGCGCGGGCGAGGCCGCCCAGGGGCCGACCGCAGCCGCCTGGCGAACGCGCTCGACGCGGCCCTGGGTGTGCGGGTGCGCGACCTGCCGCTCACCGCGGAGGCCGTGGTGGACGCCATCGACGCGCAGGACGCATGACCCGCACGACCCACCCACCAACGAAGGAGAAGCACATGGCCCAGCAGGCGATCGGCTACGTCCCGCTCGAGGAGATGGACGAGCGGATGCAGGAGGAGATGCACCGGTGCGCCCGCGAGGGCACGCCGCGTCCGGAGAGCAGCGCGGTCCGGGCCCACGTCCCGGCGGCGTTCTGGGCGTTCGCGGACTCGTGGAAGGCGCTGTTCCACAGCGGCGTCTGCGACCACTCGATCAAGGAGCTGTGCCGGGTCTACATCTCCCGCACGGTCAAGTGCGAGTTCTGCGGCAACCAGCGCTCGACCAAGGCGACGAACGCCGGGCTGCAGGAGCAGCAGTACGACGACCTGCTGAACTTCGAGTCGTCCGACCGCTACGACGACCGGCAGAAGGCGGCGCTGCCTACGCCCAGGCCATCGCCTGGGGCGAGAGCGACCTCGACGCGCTCTGGACCCGGCTGCACGCGCACTTCTCCGAGGCGGAGCTGGTCGAGCTGGGCAACTGCATCGCGCTGACCTTCGGCCAGCAGAGCTGGATCCGGCTGCTCGGCATCGACCACCACCAGTACCTCGCCGGCACGGACGCGTCGATGGCTCCCGGCTTCCGGACGGCCGAGCAGCTCGCGACCAGCAAGGCCAGCGACGGCTACTGGGCGAAGGCCGAGTAGCCCGGGACGGGTCTGCGCACCCGGTTGCGCCGGGTCCCTCGCTTCCCCCACGCTGTGCCGATGAGCGAGAGAGCCTTCCCGGACAGGTGGGTGGACCCGCACGAGGATCCCCGCGAGACCGGTGCGCAGCCGGTCGGCGAGCTCGACACGGTGTGGGACTACCTGCGCCGCTACCGGCTGACCCTCGAGCTGAAGTGCGGCGGGCTCGACCCCGAACAGCTCGCGAGGCGCTCGGTCCCGCCGTCCTCGATGTCCCTGCTCGGGCTCGTGCGGCACCTCGCGCAGGTCGAGCACAACTGGTTCCAGCGGGTCCTCCAGCAGCGCGACGTACCGCGGCTCTACCGGCTCCGCCACCGACCGGGACCACGACTTCAACGGTGCGGTCGCCGACCAGGCCGTCGTGGACGAGGCCTGGTCGACCTGGCGACGGGAGGTGCGCGCCGCCGAGGAGTGGCGGGCCGGCCCGGTGTCGCTGGACGCCGTGGTGCCGCTCGGGCGACGCCCGTGTCGGTGCGCGACGTCCTCGTGCACCTGGTCGAGGAGTACGCCCGGCACGCCGGCCACGCCGACCTGCTGCGCGAGTGCATCGACGGCCGCACCGGGCAGTGACGGGAGCTCAGCTCACCACTGGACGGCGATGTACTTCGACTCGAGGTAGTCGAGCATCCCGTCGTGGCCGCCCTCGCGGCCGATGCCGCTCTGCTTGGTGCCGCCGAACGGCGCCGCCGGGTCGCTGACCAGGCCGCGGTTCAGCCCGACCATGCCGGACTCCAGCGCCTCGCTGACGCGCAGGCCCCGCGCGAGGTCGCTCGGTGTAGACGTAGGACACCAGCCCGAACTCGGTGTCGTTGGCCAGGCGCACGGCCTCGTCCTCGGTCGTCGAACGTGACGATCGGCGCGACCGGCCCGAAGATCTCCTCGGCACAGGATCGCCGACCCCGGTCGTACGTCGACCAGCACGGTCGGCTCGAAGTAGTAGCCGACCCGGTCCGGCCGGGAGCCGCCGACCATCGTGCGGGCGCCCTCGCCCACGGCGCCGCGGACCAGCTCGTCGACCTTGGCGACGCTGTCCTCGTTGACGAGCGGGCCGACCTGGTGGGCCTCGTCGATGCCCGGGCCGACCCGCAGCGGCCCATCCGCTCCGCCAGCCGGCGGCGAACTCCTCGGCGACCGGGGCCTCGACGTAGAAGCGGTTGGCCGCGGTGCAGGCCTCGCCGGCGTTGCGCATCTTGGCGACCATCGCGCCCTCGATCGCGGCGTCCAGGTCGGCGTCGGCGAACACCATGAACGGTGCGTTGCCGCCGAGCTCCATCGAGCTGTTGATCACCTGGTCGGCGGCCTCGCGCAGCAGCACCCGGCCGACCTCGGTGCTGCCGGTGAACGACAGCTTGCGGACCCGCGGGTCGTGCAGCATCGCCGAGACCACGGCTCCCGAGCGGCGCGCGGGCAGGACGTTGACGACGCCCGGCGGCACCCCTGCGTCCTCGAGGACCGATCGCCAGCGCCAGCGCGGTCAGCGGGGTGTCGCTGGCGGGCTTGAGCACGACGGTGCAGCCGGCGGCCAGCGCCGGGCGCGATCTTGCGGGTGGCCATCGCCGCCGGGAAGTTCCACGGGCGTGACCAGCACGCAGATGCCGACCGGCTGCTGGACCACGAGGATCTTGTTCGCTCGCCGGAGGCGCGGTCGACCAGGCTCGCCGGTGCCACGGACCGCCTCCTCGGAGTACCAGCGGAAGAACTCGGCGGCGTAGGCGACCTCGCCCCGGGCGTCGCGCGAGCGCCTTGCCGTTCTCCAGCGTGATCAGCCGGGCCAGCGTGCTCGGCGCGGTCGGTCATCGAGCTCGAACGCCCGCCGCAGGATCTCGGCCCGCTCGCGCGGGGACGTCGCGGCCCACGACGCGGCGGCCTCGTCGGCGGCGTCGACCGCGGCGAGGGCGTCGTCGCCACCGTGCCGTCGGCGACCGAGGCGACCACGTCGCTCGGTGGCCGGGTCGACGACGTCGAAGCGTCCGCCGTCCGAGGCCGGGACGAGCTTGCCGCCGACGTACAGGTCGGTGAGCAGTCCGGCAGTGACTCGATGCAGCGGCGTCGTCGGGGGTGGCTCACCATGCGGAGTCCTTTCGAGCGGAACGGGCCGGGAGGCTCAGTAGGGGTTGGCGACGACCAGGTCCTGGGCGGGGAACAGGGTGAGGATCGCGCGGGCCGTCGGCGGTGACGACGACCTCCTCCTCGATCCGGGCCGCGGAGAAGCCGTCGCTCGCCGGGCAGTAGGTCTCGAGGGCGAAGACCATGCCCGGGCTGGAGCTCGACGGGCTCGGTCATGCTGTTGAGCCGGGAGATGATCGGCCGCTCGTGCAGGCCGAGGCCGAGCCCGTGGCCGAACTGCAGCCCGAAGGCGGCCATCTCGTTCTCGAAGCCGAACTCCGTCGGCCGCGGGCCAGACCGCGGCGACCTCGTCGGTGCCGACACCGGGCTTGACCATGCCGATGGAGGCGTCCATCCACTCCCGGGCCTGCGTGTAGGCGTCGCGCTGGCTCGCGGTCGCGCTGCCGACGCTGAACGTCCGGTAGTAGCAGGTCCGGTAGCCGTTGTAGGAGTGGATGATGTCGAAGAACGCCTGGTCGCCCGGGCCGGATCAGCCGGTCGGAGAAGTTGTGCGGGTGCGGGTTGCAGCGCTCGCCGGAGATCGCGTTGACCGCCTCGACCTGGTCCGAGCCCATCTCGTAGAGCCGCTTGTTCGCCAGCGCGACGATCTCGTTCTCGCGGACGCCGGGCTTCAGCGCCTCGACGATGTCCTGGTAGACGCCGTCCACCATCGCCGCGGCCTGCGTGAGCAGCATGATCTCGTCGGAGGACTTGATCTGCGCGCGCGTCCAGCATCAGCTGCTGGGCGTCCACGACGTGCAGGCCCTGGCGCTGCATCTCGAACAGGAACGGCGGTTCGACGATGTCGACGCCGATCGGGCGCGTCGGCGACGCCGGCGTCCTCGAGCAGTCCCTTGATCTGCCGGACCGCCGACTCCATCAGCCCGGCGGTCGGCGCGATCGCGCCGCGCAGGCCCAGCATGCCGGCGTGACAGTTCTCCGGCTCCAGCCAGGGGGAGTAGAGCGGTGGTGCCGCGCGGCGGACCCGAAGTCCCACAGCATCGGCTCGCCCTCGCGGGTGAGCAGCGCGTAGCGGGTCATCTTGTCCCCGAGCGCGCCGCCGATCCAGGTCTGGGTCGTGTAGCGGATGTTGTAGAAGTCGAAGAGCAGGAACGCGCCGCACTCGCTGGCCGCGCAGCGACTCGCGGGCCCGCGGCCAGCCGGTAGTCGCGGAGCCGCCCGAAGTCGACGCGCTGCTCGTAGTCGACCCCCATGTGGCCGGGCGCCGGCAGCGGGGCCGCGCTCCCCACGGTCAGCTCCCCCGTCGGCGGCACCGAGGCCGTCGTCGACGACGACGTTCTCCGGCTTGAGCTCGATCCCGGAGGCGGCGGCCTGCTGGTCGAGCAGGATCGCGAAGTCCTCGTCGACCCGGCCGCTGCTGACGGTGGCCTGGACGAGCTGGGCGGTCGCGGCCGCGACGGGCATGGGTACGTCGAGCCGGCGGGCCGCCGCGAGCCCGAGGTCGAAGTCCTTGCGGAGCAGGACCGGGGTGAACGTCGGGGTGTAGTCGAGGTTCACGAAGGCCGGCGACTTGTAGCGGGTGAAGACCGAGCCCATCACGCTGTTGTTCAGGAAGTCGAGGAACGCCGCACGGGGCACCCCGCCCTTCTCCGCGAGGACGGTGATCTCCGCGAGGGACTGGGTGACGACACCGAGCATCAGGTTGTGGCAGATCTTGACCAGCCGGGCCACGTCGCCCTCGCCGACGTACGTCACCGACTTGCCGATGTGCTCGAGCAGCGGCGCCACCCGGTGGAAGGTCTCCTCGGGCCCGGACACGACCAGGCTCAGGCCGCCGGCCCGCACCACCTTGCCGTTGCCGCTGACCGGCGCGGCCAGGAAGTCCACGCCCCGGGCGGTGCACGCCTCGCGCATCGCCTCCGAGGACTCCGTGGAGACCGTCGAGCAGTCCACGACGACGCCGGGGACGTGGTCGGGGTCGGCGAGCAGCCCGCCGTCGCCGAGCAGCACCTGCTCGAGGTCGGCGGGGGTGGAGACCATCGTGAAGACGACGTCGTGGCCGCGCAGCTCGGCGACGCTGTCGACCACGGTGGCGCCGACCTCCTCCAGCGGCTGGGCCTTGGCCTTCGTGCGGTTCCACGCGGTCACCGCGACGCCGGCGTCCGCGAGCCGCCGCGCCATCGCGAAGCCCATCCGGCCGGTGCCGATCCAGCCGACCGAGGGGGTCCCGGAACGGGGGTCGACGACGCCGTCGTCGCTCGTGGTGGTCATAGCGTCCGCCTTATCTGCAATCGTTTGTACAAACAGGGTCCGTGGGGCTGCGCGGTCCGCACCCGGCGGGGTCTGGTCGACCAGGCCGGTCCGGTGCGGGGACCGACGGTGGAATGCTACTCTGCAAACGTATGCAGCGTGGCAAACGGGGTGCGGGACTGTCAAGAGCCCGGCACCCCCGCGGGCCGCCGGGAAAGCCCGTCTGGCATCCTGCAACGTCGGTGCAATCGAGTGCGAAGGGGTCCTGATGGGCACGCATCTGGTGGTGGGGGCGTTCACCCCCTCGGTCCTGCTCTCGGTGGCCCGGCGCACCGGCCGGCTCGAGGAGCGCGGGCTCGACGTCGAGGAGGTCCCGGTGGCCTCCTCGCCGGGACAGTTCCGCTCGCTGCTCGCCGGCGAGATCGACGTGGCGTTCACCAGCCCGGACAACGTGCTGGCCTACCGGTTCGGTCCGACCAACCCGCTCGGAGCGCTGGCCGACGTCAGCATCGTCAGCACCGTCGACCGCGGCTGCGGCCTGGGGCTCTACGGCCGGCCGGGCTTCGGGGGACCCGAGCGGCTGCGCGGGGCGGTGGTCGGCGTCGACGTGCCCACGTCAGGGTTCGCGCTGGCGATGTACTCCCTCGGCGACTGGCTGGGGGTGGGTCGCGACGAGTACCGGCTCGTCGCCCTCGGCTCCACCCCGCGCCGCCTCGAGGCACTGCTGGCCGGCGAGTGCGACGCGACCATGCTCAACGCCGGCAACGAGCTGCTCGCGGAGCAGGCCGGCGCGGTGCTCCTGGCCCGGGTGGCCGACGTCTGCGCGCCGTACGTCGGGACGGTGCTGTGCGTGCACGGCGACCGCCGGCTGGCGGACTCGCGCGAGCTGGCCGCGGCCCTGCACGTCACCGCGCGCGACCTCTGGGAACGGCGCGTGGACGACGTCGCGGTGGACGAGGCCGAGCAGCGGCTGGGCCTGCCGCGCGCGCTCGCCGAGCGGTACGTCGACCGGCTCACGTGCGAGGACGAGGGGCTGATCCGGTCCGCCGAGCCCGACCTCGCCGGCCTCGCGACCATCGTCGGCCTGCGCCGCACGCACCTGCCGGTCCCGGAGGGGACGGTCGACGTCCTCGCCTCGGCGCTGGAGCCGTCGTCCGGGCTGCTCGCACCGGTGCGGTGATGCGGTCCCGGTCCCGGTCCGGGGCGGGCGGCCTCTCACCGATCCGGCTCCTGCAGCTGACGTCGTTCGTGAGCACCTTCGACCGGTTCGCGATGCCGCCCATGCTGGTGGTGATCGCCCACGACCTCGGCGTGCCGCTGGGCCAGATCGTGCACGCCGCCGGCGCCTACTTCCTGGCCTACGGCCTGGCCCAGCCGGTCTGGGGCATCGTCTCGGACTCGCTCGGACGGGTGCGCACCATGCGGCTGACGCTGCTGGTGGCCGGGCTGATGACGATCGGCTCCGCGTTCGCGGTGACGCCGGTGGTGCTGGGGGTGGCCCGCGGCCTGGCCGGTGGCTTCTTCGGCTCGGCCTACCCGAACAGCCTGATCTACCTCGGCGACACGGTGCCGGCCCGGCGTCGTCAGGTGAGATCACCCGGCTGATGGTCGGCGTCGCCCTCGGGACGGCGGCGGCGTCGGTGGGCGCCGGTGCGCTGGCCCAGCTGTTCAGCTGGCGGGCCGCGTTCGTGGTCACCGGGGTGGCGGCGCTGGCGCTGGTCGTCGCCCTGCGCTCGTTGCCCGAACCCCCGCGTGCGCCCCGCGGGCACCCGCTGGCCCCGCTGGCGGACGTGGTCCGGTCGGGCACGGCGCGCCTGGTGCTGCTGCTCGCCTTCGCGGAGGGCGCCGTCCTCCTCGGGGTGCTGACCCTGTTGCCGTCGGCCGTGCAGGCCACCGGCGCCGGCTCGACGGTGGCGGGCGCGGTCACCGGGGTCTACGGCCTCGCGGTCTTCGGGTTCGCCCGGCTGGTCGGACGGCTCAGCCGCAGCTGGCACCCCTCCCGGCTGATCGCGCTCGGCGGTGCTGCGGCGCTCCTCGCGTGCGCGGTCCTCGCCGTCTCGCAGGCACCGGGCGTCGCGGTCGCGGTCGCGGTGCTGCTCGGCCTCGCGTGGGCGGCGATGCACTCCTCGTTGCAGACCTGGGCGACCGAGGTCGCGCCCGACGCCCGGGCCGCGGTCGTCTCGATGTTCGCCGGCTCGCTGTTCGTCGGAAGCGCCGCGGCCGCCGTCGCCGTGGCGGACCTCGCGGACGCCGGGAGGTACACCGCGATCTTCGTCGCGACCGGGGCCCTGGCCGTCCCGCTGGTGGTGGTCGCCACCTGGGCCCGGGCCCGGTGGACCCGGCCGGGCGAGCCCGCCGCGTGAGACCTGCAGGACCACCACCGACCCCCGAAGGGACCTAGGATCCAACCATGTCGACACCAACGCTGCGGGACGTGGCCGTGGCCGCGGGCGTGCACGCGGCGACCGCCTCCCGAGCCCTCAACCCCGAGACCCGTCGACTGGTCAACTCCGACACCGCCCGCCGGGTGATCAAGGCCGCCGAGGCCCTGGGCTACCAGCCCAACCCGATCGCGCGCAGCCTCAAGACCTCGAAGTCCGGGACCATCGGCCTGGTCCTGCCCGACCTGACCAACCCGCTGTTCCCGCCGATCGTCCGCGGCATCGAGGACGTGCTGGGCCCGGCGGGGTTCAGCGCGCTGATCGTCAACACCGACAACGACCCGGCCCGCGAGCAGCAGCAGGTGCTGTCCCTGCGCTCCCGGCAGGTCGAGGGCCTGATCGTCGCGACCGCGCGGCTCGAGCACCCGCTGCTCCAGCAGCTGCACGAGCAGGGCGTCCGGATGGTGCTGGTCAACCGGCGCACCGACGACCTCGACGTCCCCTCCATCACCCCCGACGACGCGCGCGGCGTCGAGCTCGCGGTGGAGCACCTCGTCAAGCTCGGGCACACCCGGATCGTGCACCTGGCCGGGCCGCAGAGCACCTCGACCGGCGTGGTCCGGGCCCGCGCGTTCCACAGCGCGCTGCGGGGCCACGGTCTCGAGGACGACCCGTCCCTGGTGGTGACCTGCGACTACTGGAGCGAGGAGGAGGGCGCCCGCGCGCTGCGGCAGGTGCTCGACGCCGGCACCGAGTTCACCGCGGTCGTCGCGGGCAACGACCTGATCGCCCTCGGCTGCTACGACGTGTTCGCCGAGCGCGGCATCGACTGTCCCTCCGACGTGAGCGTCGTGGGCTTCAACGACATGCCGTTCCTCGACAAGCTCCGGCCGCCGCTGACCACCGTGGCCGTTCCGCACCACCAGATCGGGGTGGAGGCCGGCCGGATGCTGCTGGAGTCGATCCACGAGCCCGACCGCTCCCCGCGGTCGGTGTTCCTGCCCCTCTCCCTGGTGGTCCGCGGTTCCACCGCCGCCGCCGCGGCGCCCCGGGAGTGAGCCCGTACGTCGACCCGCAGGCGGGTCCGCCGGCGTTCGGGGACGCCGAGATGCTGCGCCGGCGCACCGCGCTCGACGCCGTGATGGCCGAGGCCGACGTGGCCCAGGTCGTGGTGCACGGCGCGAACCGGTCGGGGAGCGGGGTGCAGTGGCTGTCCGGATGGCCGGTGACCCGGGAGGCCGTCGTCGTGCACGGCGGCGAGCGTCGCGACGTGCTCCTGGTGCAGTTCTTCAACCACGTCCCGCAGGCCACCCGGGTCGCGCTCGGGTCCGACGTGCGCTGGGCCGGCCCGCGGCTCGGGGACACCGTGCTCGAGGAGCTGCGGGCCCGTGAGGACCTCGCCTCCTCCCGCGTCGGTGTCATCGGCGCGCTGCCGGTCGCGGTCTGGTCGGCGCTGCGCGCGGCGGCCGCCGACGTGGTGGACCTGAACCCGGCCTACACCCGGCTCCGGATGCGCAAGTCGCCCGAGGAGCTCGACTGGCTGCGGACCGCCGCCCGGCTCACCGACGCCTCGTGCGCGGCGATGCGCGACGGCGCCCGCCCGGGCACGAGCGAGCACGAGCTGAACGCCCTGGTCGAGGGCAGCTACCTGCCGCTGGGCGGCACGAGCTACATCCACTACTTCTCGGTGACCTCGATGTCCGACCCGCGCCAGTGCGTGCCCTCGCAGTGGCCCGGCGGGCGCCGGCTCGCCGCCGGCGACGTGCTGTCGTGCGAGCTGAGCACGGCCTACGGCGTCGACTACCCCGGCCAGCTGCTGCGGACGTTCACGGTGGCCGCGCCGCCCACCCCGCTCTACGCCGAGCTGCACGCCGTCGCGGACGAGGCACTGTCCCGGGTCGAGGCGCTGCTGGCTCCCGGGGTCACGCCGGCCGAGGTGGTCGAGGCCGCGTCCGTCATCGAGGAGGCCGGCTTCACCACGGTCGACGACCTGGTCCACGGGCTGGGCGGCGGCTACCTGCCTCCGGTGTTCGGGTCGCGCAGCCGCACCCTGGAACCGCTGCCCTCCCTGCCGTTCGCCGAGGGCATGACCGTCGTGGTGCAGCCCAACGTCACGACGTACGACGGGCTCGCGGGGGTGCAGACCGGCGAGCTGTTCGCCGTCACCGCGACCGGGTGCGAGCGGCTGCACGCCTTCCCGCGAGGTCTCGGCCGGATCGCCTAGCCGCGACCGGTGAGCTGGTCGGTCATCCAGTCCGCGATCAGGGGACGGGCGCGGTAGGGCATGTTCGAGACGCCGTGGTTGCCCTCGGGGTAGTTCACGAAGGTGCCGTTCGGCGTCTCGTCGGCCTGGCGCCGGGTCTGCTGCCAGGGGATCAGCCGGTCCTTCGCGCCGGTGACGTAGAGCGCGGGGACCGTGATCAGCTCGCACACCCCGGCCAGGTCCAGGCTGCTGGCGATCCGGTGCCCCTCGTCGTCGTCCGTGGCGCCGGACTTCACCACGAACGTCTGCCGGGTCATCGGCGGCAGGTCGTCCCACATGTCGCCGAAGCAGAACGGTCCGCTGATGCCCGCGACCGCACGCACCCGGGGCTCGAACGCGGCGGCCCGCGGCGCGTAGTAGCCGCCCAGGCTGACCCCGCACAGGCCGATCCGGTCGTGGTCGAGGTCGGTGCGGCCGGCGAGCGCGTCGAGCAGGGGAGTGACCCCCACCTCGTAGTCGGGCCGGATCGGCAGCGTCAGGCCGGTCTCGCCCTGGCCGGGGCCGTCGAGGGAGACGGTCGCGATGCCGCGGTCGAGGAAGCCCTGCTCGAAGTAGAAGAACTCCTCCTTGGTGGAGTCCAGGCCGGGGATCAGCACGACGTACGGCGACCGGTCGGCACCGCGCGGACGCCGCAGGTTGGCGTAGGCCGTGCTGCCGTCGACGGGGACCTCGAGCCGCTCGGCCGTCGGGTCGAGCCGGGCGTGCGCGGCCCGCATCTCCTCGACCGAGCGACGGCCGGCCTCGGCCGCCAGGTCCAGGTCGACCATCCAGACGAACTTCCCGAAGTGCCGGTCCGTCGCGGCCCGGCGCCAGGCGTGGCCGGCGGTGTCCAGGTGCCCGGTGGCGTCGGACTCCTGCGCCAGCTCGGCCTGCTCGTCGGCGGTCCGGCTCCACGCGGGCAGCCACTGGTCCCAGGTGTCGATCCGCTGCACGGTGCGGACGAAGTCGTTGTAGTCGACCCCGTTCTGGATGAACCTCGGGGCCCAGTGGGCCAGGGCGGCCTCCACCTCGGCGTCGGGCATGCGATCTCCTCGGGTGTGCTCAGGCGGGCTGGCCGGAACGCGGTTCCTGGGGGGCGACGTGGCCGCCGAGGAACAGCGTGGCGATCTCGGGGTTGGTGCGGACCTCGTCGGCGGTGCCGGTCAGCCGGACCCGGCCGCCCTCCATCACCACGCCGTGGGTGGCCATCTGCAGGCCCATCCGGACGTTCTGCTCGACCAGCAGGATGGTCTTGCCGCCGGCGTTGAGGTCCTGGACGAGCGAGATCACCGACCCGACCGCCTTGGGGTCGAGCCCCAGGGACGGCTCGTCGAGCAGCAGCAGGGTGGGGTCGAGCATCAGGCAGCGGGCGATCTCGACCATCCGGCGCTGGCCGCCGGACAGGTTGCCGGCGTGCTGCTCGGAGCGGTCGGCGACGATCGGCACCAGCTCGCTGACCTCGCGGTAGCGCTGCTGGAGCAGGTCCTTGTC
Source organism: uncultured Actinomycetota bacterium (assembly GCA_963811515.1). GTDB lineage: Bacteria > Actinomycetota > Actinomycetes > Propionibacteriales > Nocardioidaceae > Nocardioides_B. Next base: position 154,721 of record CAWERI010000013.1, on the reverse strand, counting down.
GCGCCGGATCGTGTAGCCGCCGAGCATGACGTTCTCGCGCACGGTCATCTGGGGGAACAGCGCGTGCGACTGCGGCACCTGTGCGACGCCCGCCCGCAGGATCGCGTCGGGGGCACGCCCGGCGATCGGGGCGCCGTCGAGCTCGACCGACCCCTCGCTGGGGAGAGCAGGCCGCTGACCACCCGGAGCACGGTCGACTTGCCGGCGCCGTTCGGCCCGACGATGCAGGTGATCGTGCCGGGTGCGCAGTGCAGGTCGACGCCCTGCAGCACGTGGCTGCCGCCGTACCCCGCCCAGATGTTCGTCATCGTCAGCACGGTGCACCTCCGGGAGCGGCGGCGGTCGAGATGGCCGGGGCGACCGGCTCGGACTTCCACTCGTCCCCGAGGTAGGCGTCGAGCACCGCCGGGTCGTTGCGGACGACGTCGGGCGAGCCCTGGCTGATCGAGGTGCCGCGGGCGAAGACGTAGACCGGGTCGCAGAGCTCGAGCACCATCGGGATGTTGTGCTCGACGACCAGGAACGAGACCCCCTGGTCGTTGAGGTCGCGGATCATGCCGGAGAGCCGCTCGACCAGGCTGGGGTTGATGCCGCCGGCCGGCTCGTCGAGCAGGATCAGCCGGGGCTCCATCATCAGCACCTGGGCGAGCTCGACGAGCTTCTTCTGGCCGTAGGACAGGGCGCCGGCCTGCTGCTGGGCGAACGAGCCGAGGCCGACGTAGTCCAGCAGGTGCCGGGCGCGCTCGGCCTCCTGGCCGCTGACCGCTCCGGCGAGCATGGTCTTGAGCGCGGGTGTCCGGCACCGGGGCCACGACGTTCTCCAGCACGGTCATCGAGTCGAAGAGCCGGGTGACCTGGAAGGTCCGGGCCAGGCCGAGGTGACCGCGGGAGTGCGCCGCCATCGAGTCGATGCGCCTGCCGTCGAACCAGATCTCGCCGGCGTCGGCCTTCATCACCCCGGTGACCAGGTTGAACAGCGTGGTCTTGCCCGACCCGTTCGGGCCGATGAGCGCGGTGATCGAGCCCTCGCGGACCTGGAGGTCGGCGTTGTCGACGGCCTGGATGCCACCGAACGCCTTGGAGACGCCGCGCACGTCGAGGAGCACCGGGGGCTCCCCGTCCGGGTCGAGCTCGCGCGGCGCGCGCTGCCGGAACTCGAGGCGGCCGTGACCGAGGGCGCCGATCTGGTTGGTGTACTCGGTCTCTCCCGGTGTGCCGGCGGTCCCACAGCCGCTGGAGGGTGGGCAGCAGGCCGGCCGGCATGAACAGCACGACGAGGACCAGCACGATGCCGAAGAGCAGCACCCGGGTCTCGCTCCCGCCGCCGTAGACGGTGGCGGCCTCGCTGGCGAGCTGCAGGATGAACGCGCCGATGACGGGGCCGAACAGGGTGCCCCGTCCGCCGACGAGCGCGGCGAGCACGATCATCACGCTGCTGAGGATGCTGAACATGCCGGGCGGGTTCAGGAAGCTCTGGTAGTAGGCGTAGACACCGCCGGCCAGGCCGACGAAGAAGGCGCTGCACCCGAACGCGATGATCTTGTAGCGGGCGGCGTTCACGCCGATGGCCGCAGCCTTGCCCTCGTCCTCGCGGATCGCGATCAGCCCGGTGCCGAACTTGCGCCGCCGGATCTGCGCGGAGAACGCCACGGTCAGCCCCAGCAGCGACCAGGAACATGTAGTAGAACGGCAGCGCCTGGATGTCGTTGGACCAGGTCGGCAGCGACAGGGTCAGCCCGTCGGAGCCGCCGGTCAGGCTCTTCCAGTTGGTGAACACGGCCTGGGTGGACAGCAGCAGCGCGATGGTGATGATCACGAACGCGTGGCTGCGGCGGCGCAGCACGATCGCCCCGACCAGCACCGCGATCACGGTCACGACGATCGCGCCGAGGGGTGCGAGCACCAGCGGGTTGATGCCGGTGCGGGTGGCCACGATCGCCGCGGCGTACCCCCCGAGGCCGAGGAAGACGCTGTGCCCCAGCGAGATGTAGCCGGCGTAGCCGGAGATGATGTTCCAGCTGACCGCCTGGATGGCCAGCAGGAACGCGAGCAGCATCACGGTCTGCGGGTAGATGTCGTAGGGACGGATCGCCGGGTAGAGCAGCAGCGCGAGCGTGACCAGCGCGACCGCCCCCCGCTGGCGGGTCAGCAGGCCCTTCATGCCGCGACGTCCTCTCGGAGCTTGGCGCCGAACAGTCCCTGCGGCTTGACCAGCAGCACCACCAGGATCGCGACGTAGAAGATGACGGTGGCCCACTGCAGCGACCCGTACGTCGCGGTCAGCGTCTCCGCGAGCCCGAGGAGCAGCGCCCCGGTGAGCGCGCCGGGCAGGCTGCCCATGCCACCGAGCACGATGATGCCGAGCAACCGGGAGATCCAGTCGTAGTGCGAGGCCGGGAAGAACGGGTAGAGCACGGACAGGATCGAGCCGCCGACCCCCGTCGTGGCCGTGCCGATCGCGAACGTCAGCGCCGAGGTCGCCGCGGCGCTGATGCCCACCAGCGCCGCCCCCGAGGCGTTCTGCGAGGTGGCCCTGATCGCCCTGCCGGTCCAGGTGCGGGTGAGCACCAGGTACAGCACCGTCAGGGTGACCAGGGCCAGCGTCGCGCCGTACACCTGGGCCTTGGGGAACACCAGGCCGCCGACCCGGAACGACTGCTCGAAGTACGACGGGGTCGCCGACCGGAACTTGTTGCCCGCGAACACGTTGAGCAGTCCCTCGATGGTCAGCGCGATCCCGAAGGTCAGCAGCACCGACATCGACACGGACTCGGTGCTGATCCGGGAGACCACGCCCTTGTAGAGCAGCCAGCCGACCCCGAACATCACCGGCACCAGGGCGATCCCGACCAGCAGCGGGTCGATGCCCGTGGTGCTCCAGACCCACCAGGTGACCATGGCCACCGCGATCAGCGTGGCGCCGTGGGCGACGTTGACGATGTGCATCACGCCGAACACCAGCGTCAGGCCCGAGGCCATCAGGGCGTACACCCCGCCGATGAGCAGTCCGAGGACGATCGCCTGCAGCAGCTGGTCCATGGTCAACCGAATCCTGTCGTGTCGTCCGTCGTCCGGGTCAGTTCCAGGCGGGCTTGGGGTTGACCACGTCCTGCGTGGTCGCGGCCTCGGTCGGCCCCACGATCTGGACCTCACCGTTCTGCCACTGCGCCAGCAGGAAGTTGTTCTGCGGAGCACCCGTCTCGTCCCAGCTCAGGGGTCCCAGGATGGTGGAGGTCTCGTTGCCGTGCAGCCAGTCGGCGATCTTGGTCTGGTCGAGGCTGCCGACCTTCTCCGCAGCCTGCGCCAGGACCTCGGCCGCGGCGAACGCGTCCGCGGCGTCCTCGGCCGGGGTCTCGTTGTCGAACTTGGCGGCGTAGGCCTTCACGAACTCGTCGTTCTTCGGGGTCTGCGCCTTCTCGTTCCAGCTCACGGTGTAGAACACGCCCTCGGTGTTCCCGGCGCCGATCCCGTCGCTGTACTGGCCGGCGTTGCTGGGCGCGGAGGTCTGGAACAGCATCTTGGGCGAGTAGCCGACCTGCTTGAGCGAGCGGACCAGGCCGACGCCGTCCTCGAACACGGCTCCCTGGGCGATCAGGTCGGGCTTCTTGGCGGCGATCGCGGAGGCGGTCGTCTGGAAGTTGGAGGTGTCGGGCGGGTAGACCTTCGAGAACACCGTCTTCACGCCGAGCCCCTCGAGCTGCTTCTGCATGCTCTCGATGACCGGCCGGGCGAACGGGTCGTCCTGGGTGGGGTACGCCGCGGTCTTGGGCCGCTCGGCCGCGGGCAGCGACTTGACGTAGTCGACGAAGACGTCGGCCTGGTGCGGGGCGGTGGCGGGCTGGGCGAAGAAGAGGTACTTGAAGCCCCGGCTGAACATGTCCGGCGCGCCGCCGGCGGGCTCGACGAAGACCATCTTGTTCTTCTCGGCCACCGCGGAGGCCGGGAAGTTCAGGAGCGAGGAGAAGGTGCCCAGCAGCAGGTCGACCTTGTCCTGGGTGATCAGGCGCGTGTAGTCGGAGACCACGGTGTCCTGGTTGCTGGCGTCGTCGGTGATCTTGAGCTTGACCTGCCGGCCGAGGATCCCGCCGTCCTTGTTGACCATCTCCTGCCACACCTCGTAGCCGCGGCGGGCCTGGGTGCCGGGCTGCGAGAAGTCGCCGGTCAGCGGCAGCGAGATGCCGATCGTGATCGGGCCGTCCGAGGAGGCCTGCTTCTCGGAGTTCGGGGTGCCGCACGCCGCGAGACTGCCGGCGAGCGCGGTGACCGAGATCGCCGCCACCAGTCGTCGGATGGTGCGGGGGTGAGCGCCGGACAGGTTCATCACTTTCCTCCAGGTGACCGCAATCGTTTGTGGTGCGGAGCAGTCTTGGCGCGGGAAAGTTCCCGCGTCAAGGGACGACCCGGTGAGGATTCGGGGAACGTCAGGCGTCACCCTTCACCACTCCGACCCCCCGAGGTGTCCGGACCGATGCGGTGTGACAGCACTCACACTGCAATCGTTCGCGTCAACGTACCCGACCCGGTCACGAGCGTCAACGGATTCGTCCGGCAGGGCAGGCGGAGCGGTCGGAGCACAATCGTTTGCGCCCCGAGGCGACACCTGGGGACGCCTGTCTGGAGGCACCCGGACGGCGCCGGCCGGACGTCGGTCGGACGACCGTCAGACGACGGTCCAGGTGTCGCCGCTGGCGAGCAGGCCGGCCAGGGCGACCGACGGGTCGTCGGTGCCGGCGCTGGCGGTGGCGATCTGGTCGCGCGCCTGGTCGTCGTACGTCGCGGCCTCGACCTGCCGGAAGATCCCGACCGGGGCGTGCTTGAGGACGCCGGCGTCGGTCAGCCGCGAGATCGCGAACGCGGTGGTCGGGTCGGCGGCGTGCGCGTCGTGGACGAGCACGTCGGCGTCCGCGGGGTCCTCGACGACCTGCACGCCGCCGGTGGCCGGGTCGCGGACGACGCCGAGCTGGCCGCGGCTGCCGAAGCGGATCGGCTCACCGTGCCGCAGCGGGATGATCGCGTCGGCCTTGGTGTCGTTGTCCTTGATCGCGTCGAACGCGTCGTCGTTGAAGATCGGGCAGTTCTGGTAGATCTCCACCAGCGACGTACCCCGGTGCGCGGCGGCCGCGGACAGCACCTCGGTCAGGTGCTTGCGGTCGGAGTCGACGGTACGGGCCACGAAGGTGGCCTCCGCCCCGAGCGCCAGCGAGACCGGGTTGAACGGGTTGTCGACCGAGCCCATCGGCGTGGACTTGGTGACCTTGCCCGGCTCCGAGGTGGGGGAGTACTGCCCCTTGGTGAGGCCGTAGATCCGGTTGTTGAACAGCAGGATCGTCATGTTCACGTTGCGGCGCAGCGCGTGGATCAGGTGGTTGCCGCCGATCGACAGCGCGTCGCCGTCGCCGGTCACGACCCACACCGACAGGTCCGCGCGGCTGGTCGCGAGACCCGTCGCGATGGCCGGGGCGCGGCCGTGGATCGAGTGCATGCCGTAGGTGTCGAGGTAGTAGGGGAACCGCGACGAGCAGCCGATGCCGGAGACGAACACGATGTTCTCGCGCTTGAGCCCGAGGTCGGGCAGGAAGCCCTGGACGGCGGCCAGCACGGCGTAGTCGCCGCACCCGGGGCACCAGCGGACCTCCTGGTCGGAGGTGAACTCCTTGCGGTTCTGCGGGCCGTCCGCGGCGGGCACGCCCTCGGTGCCGCGCAGGGTCGGGACGGGCAGCTCGGTCTGGGTCATCGCAGTGCCTCCTCGGAGGTCTCGACGGGCTCGACCAGGTCGTCGGTCGAGGTGATCAGGTCGGTGATGGCGTCGGCCAGCTCGGCCGCGCGCAGCGGCAGGCCGCGCACGTGGTTGTAGCCGACGACGTCGACGAGGTACTTCGCGCGCAGCAGCATGCTCAGCTGGCCGAGGTTCATCTCGGGCACCATCACCGCGTCGTACCGCTTGAGGATCTCGCCGAGGTCCTTCGGGAACGGGTTGAGGTGCCGCAGGTGCGCCTGGGCGACCTGCTGGCCGGCGGTCCGGACGGCCCGGACCGCGGCGCCGATCGGGCCGTACGTCGAGCCCCAGCCGAGCACCAGCACCCGGGCGCCGTCCCCCTGCTCGGCGCCGGGGTCGTCGACGACCATCGGCGGGATGCTCTCGGCGATCCGCTCCACCTTGGCCGCGCGGGTGCGGACCATGAAGTCGTGGTTGGCGGGGTCGTAGGAGATGTTCCCGTGACCCTCGCCCTTCTCCAGGCCGCCGATCCGGTGCTCCAGGCCCTTCGTGCCGGGCACCGCCCACGGGCGGGCGAGGGTGTCCTCGTCGCGCAGGTAGGGCCAGAACTCGGCCTTGCCCTTCGCGTCCTCGTGGTTGGTCGCGGTCGCGAAGTCCGGGTCGATGCGGGGCAGGTCGGCGACCTCGGGGATCTGCCACGGCTCGGAGCCGTTCGCGAGGTAGCCGTCGGAGAGCAGCATCACCGGCGTGCGGTAGGTGACCGCGATCCGGGTCGCCTCCAGGGCGGCGTCGAAGCAGTCGCCGGGGGACTGCGGCGCGACGATCGGCACCGGGGACTCGCCGTTGCGGCCGAACATCGCCTGCAGCAGGTCGGCCTGCTCGGTCTTGGTGGGCAGGCCGGTCGACGGCCCGCCGCGCTGCACGTCGACCACGAGGAGCGGCAGCTCCATCATCACGCCGAGGCCGATCGTCTCGGACTTCAGCGCGATGCCGGGGCCGGAGGTGGTCGTCACGCCCAGGGCGCCGCCGAACGCCGCGCCCAGGGCGGCGCCGATGCCGGCGATCTCGTCCTCGGCCTGGAACGTCGTGACGCCGAACCGCTTGTGCTTGCTGAGCTCGTGCAGGATGTCGGAGGCCGGGGTGATCGGGTAGGACCCCAGGAACAGCGGCAGCCCGGACTGGGTGGAGCCGGCGATCAGGCCGTAGGCCAGCGCCAGGTTGCCGGTGATGTTGCGGTAGGTGCCGGCGCGCATCGGGGCCGGCTTGATCTCGTACTGCACGACGAACGCCTCGGTGGTCTCCCCGAAGTACCAGCCGGCGTTGAACGCGGTGACGTTCGCGTCGCGGATGTCGGGGGCCTTCGCGAAGCGACGCTCCAGGAACGAGATCGTCGACTCGGTCGGACGGCCGTACATCCACGACAGCAGCCCGAGCGCGAACATGTTCTTCGCGCGGCTCGCGTCCTTGCGGGACAGCCCGAACTCCTTGACCGCCTCGACCGTCATGTCCGTGAGCTCGAAGGCGTGCACGTCGTACTCCGCGAGGGAGTCGTTCTCGAGCGGGTTCTCGGCGTACGCCGCCTTGTTCAGGTTGCGGGTGGTGAAGTCGTGGGAGTCGACGATGATCGTCGCGCCCTTCTTGATGTCCGCCAGGTTCGCCTTGAGCGCCGCCGGGTTCATCGCGACGAGCACGTCCGGGGAGTCGCCCGGGGTGAGGATGTCGTGGTCGGCGAAGTGGACCTGGAACGACGAGACGCCGGGGAGCGTGCCCTGGGGCGCGCGGATCTCGGCCGGGAAGTTCGGCAGCGTCGAGAGGTCGTTGCCGAAGCTCGCGGTCTCCTGGGTGAAGCGGTCTCCCGTCAGCTGCATGCCGTCGCCCGAGTCGCCGGCGAAACGGATGATCACGCGGTCGAGCTGCTTGACCTGCTTGGTCACGCTGTGTCGCCTTCTTTCCGCCGGGAGCGCCCCTTGGCGCCCCCTCATAGTTCAGGGTGCCCTTACCTCCTGGCCATGCTACGACCGGGACAAGCCGCGGCCGTGCCGCGCCCGGTTGACTGAGACGGTGCCCGGGTCCGCCCGGACCATGTGCCCGCGCCATGTACGGCGGCCCGCCGATCCCCTACCGTCGGGAGGACCGGCCGGCGGTGCCGGCCCGGGAGACGGGGGTCGCGATGTTCTGGGTGCTGTTCCTGATCGGGATCGCGGTGCTCGCCGCGCTCTACGTGTGGCTCGACCGACGGGCGGACCCGCGCTGGCGGCGGACCCGCGACACCCCCGACCCGACGGTCTGGGTCGAGCACCACCGGCACTCCGGAGGCGGCGGCCTCAGCGGCTGAGCGGTGTGAGTCGGGACACGCCGGGGCTCTCACAGGGCGAGATGTGGCGAGTAAGTCAGTAAAGGCGACTAGTCTAGGTGACTTAGTACGCCGCTTACCCCGAGAGAGCGGCTCGCGAGCAGAGACGAGCACATCATGAGCATCAAGTGGAAGGCCGCGATCGCCGGCGCCGTGGTCGGCGCCCTGGCGCTGTCGGCGTGCGGAGGCAGCTCGAGCGGATCCTCGTCCGCCGGCTCCGACGAGATCAACCTGGTCGGCTTCTCCATCCTCGAGCAGGCCAACAAGCAGGTCATCGCCGACTGGAACAAGACCGCCGACGGCAAGGACGTCGCGTTCAAGCAGTCGTACGGCGCGTCCGGTGACCAGGCCCGCGGCGTGATCGGCGGGCAGAAGGCGGACGTCGTCCACCTGTCGCTGGAGCCCGACGTGCAGAAGCTCGTCGACGCCAAGCTGGTCGCCGACGACTGGAAGTCGACCCCGACCAAGGGCATCCTCACCCAGTCCGTCGTGGTGATGGTCGTCCGCACGGGCAACCCGAAGAACATCAAGACCTGGGACGACCTGACCAAGCCGGGCGTCAAGATCATCACCCCGAACCCGGCCTCCTCCGGCTCGGCGAAGTGGAACATCCTCGCGGCCTACGGCCACGTGCTGGCCGACGGCGGCTCCGAGGCCGACGCGCAGGCGTACCTCACGAAGTTCTTCGGCAACGTCGCCGCCCTCCCGGGCAGCGGCCGCGACGCCACCACCGCGTTCCAGGGCGGCAACGGCGACGTGCTGCTGTCCTACGAGAACGAGGCGATCCTCGCGCGGCAGAGCGGTGCGGACTTCGACTACGTCGTGCCGCCGGAGACCCTGCTGATCCAGAACCCGGGCGCGGTCACCACCGACGCGACGCCGAAGGCGAAGAAGTTCCTGGACTACCTCACCGGCACCGAGGCGCAGACCGACTACGCCGAGGAGGGCTTCCGCCCCCTCGACGACAGCATCAAGGTCGAGGTCAAGGGCGCGAACGACCCGAGCGACCCGTTCCCGGCGCCGAGCAAGAAGCTGCTGACGATCGACGACGACTTCGGCGGCTGGTCGGACGCGAACACCAAGTTCTTCGACGAGAACGACGGCATCGTCACGAAGATCCAGAAGGAAACGGGCAAGGAGTCGTGACCGGCCGTTCCTCGGTGCGGGGGACGGCTCATGAGCACGTCAGTGGTTCCGGCCGGCTCGGCGCGCAAGCGCCGGGCCGGCCGGACGGGGTCGCTGTCCGGTCCGAGCAGCCTCGGCCTCGGCGTGGCCGTGCTGTGGTTCAGCCTGCTGGTGCTGATCCCGCTCGCGCTCGTCGTCACGACCGCCCTCTCCGACGGTCTCGGCGGCTTCCTCGACACGATCACCAGCCCGCAGACCCTGTCCGCGGTCCAGCTGACCGTCGCGCAGGCCGCGCTCGTCACCCTGGTCAACGTGGTGATGGGCACCGTGATCGCCTGGGTGCTGGTCCGCGACCGGTTCTGGGGCAAGCGCCTGCTCGACGTCGTCATCGACATCCCGTTCGCGCTGCCCACGATCGTCGCCGGCCTGGTGCTGCTGTCGCTCTACGGGCCCGCGCAGCCCGATCGGCGTGAACGTCGCCAACACCCGGGCGTCGGTGTTCCTGGCGCTCGCGTTCGTCACCCTGCCGTTCATCGTCCGCACGGTGCAGCCGGTCCTCGAGGAGCTCGAGGCCGACGTCGAGGAGGCGTCCGCCTCGCTCGGCGCCTCGCGGCTGACCACCTTCCGGCGGATCATCCTGCCCAGCCTGGTCCCCGCGATCACGGCCGGTGCGGCGCTCTCCTTCGCCCGCGGGATCAGCGAGTACGGCTCGCTGGTGCTGCTCTCGGGCAACCTGCCCAACCGCACCGAGGTCGTCTCGGTCCGGGTGCTGACCTACATCGAGAACGGCGACCCGGCCTCGGCCGCCGCCGCCGCGACGCTGATGCTGATCGTGGCGCTCGCGGTGATCGTCGCCCTCGACGTGATCCAGAGAAGGGTGGCCCGCCGTGGCTAGCGCCCGTCTGCGAGAGCCCACCCCGGTGCGCTGGGGCCTGCGGCTGCTCGCGATCGTCTACGTGTTCTTCCTGGTGCTCTGGCCGGTCTCGCTGGTGGTGAAGTACACCTTCGCCGACGGCCTGACCGCGCTGACCACCGCGCTGAACGACCCCGACGTCCTGCACGCCCTGCAGCTCACCGCCGTGGTGGCGCTGTCGGCGGTCGCGATCAACCTGGTGTTCGGCGTGTGGATGTCGATCCTGCTGGTGCGCTACGACTTCCGCGGCAAGCGCGTCCTGTCGGCGCTCATCGACCTGCCGCTGTCGGTGTCGCCGGTCGTCGTGGGTCTCGCCCTGGTGCTGGCCTACAACCCGCGCACCGGGCTGTTCGGCCAGAGCCTCGACTCCGCCGGGATCCAGGTCATCTTCGCCACCCCCGGCATGATCATGGCCACCGCGTTCGTCGCGCTGCCCCTGGTGATCCGCGAGGTCGTCCCGGTGCTCGCCGAGATCGGTGACGAGCAGGAGCAGGCGTCCCGCAGCCTCGGCGCGAACGCCGTACAGACCTTCCGGCGGATCACCCTCCCGAGCATCAAGTGGGCGGTGGTGTACGGCGTCGTGCTGACCCTCGCGCGCTCGCTCGGCGAGTTCGGCGCGGTCAAGATCGTCTCCGGCAACATCGTCCAGCAGACCCAGACCGCGACCCTGGTGGTGGAGTCGAAGTACCAGGGGTTCGACCAGGCCACCGGCTACGCCACCGCCTTCCTCCTCGCCGGCGCGTCGGTGATCTGCATCGTCGTCGTCAGCTTCCTGCGCCCGAAGGACCAGTCATGAGCATCCAGATCAAGGACGTCAACAAGAACTTCGGGGACTTCGTGGCCCTGGAGAACGTGTCGCTGGACATCCCCACCGGCCAGCTCACCGCGCTGCTCGGCCCGTCCGGCGGCGGCAAGTCCACGCTGCTGCGGATCATCGCCGGCCTCGAGTCCGCGGACTCCGGCACGGTGAGCATCGAGGGCGTCGAGGCCACGCACCTGCCGCCGCAGAAGCGCAACGTGGGCTTCGTGTTCCAGCACTACGCCGCCTTCAAGCACATGAGCGTGGCGAAGAACGTCGCCTACGGCCTGGAGATCCGCAAGCGCTCCAAGGCGGACACCGCGAAGCGGGTGGCGGAGCTGCTCGAGCTCGTGCACCTCTCGCAGTTCTCGCACCGGCTGCCCTCCCAGCTGTCCGGCGGGCAGCGGCAGCGGATGGCGCTGGCCCGGGCGCTCGCCGTCGAGCCGACCGTGCTGCTGCTCGACGAGCCGTTCGGCGCGCTCGACGCCAAGGTCCGCAAGGAGCTGCGCGACTGGCTGCGCCGGCTGCACGACGAGGTGCACGTGACCACGGTGTTCGTGACCCACGACCAGGAGGAGGCCCTCGAGGTCGCCGACGAGATCGTGGTGATCAACGAGGGCCGGATCGAGCAGATCGGGTCGCCCGACGAGCTGTACGACGAGCCGGCCAACGACTTCGTGATGAGCTTCCTCGGCCCGGTCACCCGGCTCGACGACACGCTGATCCGGCCGCACGACATCGACGTGTTCACCTCGGCGCCGACCGGACCCACGCGGTGGCCGGCGAGGTCGTGCGGACCCTGCGGGTCGGGTTCGAGACCCGGCTGACCGTGCGGCCGTTCGGCGACGGTCGGCGGCTCGCACGACGGTCGCCGAGGTCGCCGCGCCCGGCGAGGAGGCCGACGTGACCGTCGTGCTCACCCGCTCGCACGCCCGCGAGCTCGACCTCGACGCCGGCAGCCGGGTCTGGCTGGCCCCGAACCGCGGCGCCACCACGATGCCGTCCGCCGCCCGGAAGACCCCCAGCCGGCCCCCGCCCTCTGAGGGGTCGGCCTCGGCCGGGGCCGGGCTCAGGAGCGGTAGACGACCACCTTGTCGCCGGTGTGGACCTGGGCGAACAGGGAGGCGAGCGCGGAGTAGTCGCGGACGTTGACGCAGCCGTGGGAGGCGCCGGCGTAGCCGCGGGCCGCGAAGTCGCTGGAGTAGTGCACGGCCTGGCCGCGGCTGAAGAACATCGAGAACGGCATCGCGGACCCGTAGAGGTCCGAGACGTGGTCGCGGTCCTTCCAGTACACCGTGAACAGGCCCTCGCGGGTCGGGGTGTACTCCGCGCCGAACCGGACGTCGAGGCTGGTGCGCACCCGGCCGTCGACCACCCAGCGCAGGCTGCTGCTGGTCTTGTCGATGCACAGCGCCCGGCCGGTGCGGCAGCGCGCGTCGAGGCGGGCGCCGTCGGCCGGGTCCGGCTTGCGGTTCGCGAGCTGGTCGGCGGTCGGGGTGCTGGTCATCTGCACCAGCAGGTCGAGCGTGCGCCGGTCGACCTTGCCGGTGACCGGGACGTGCCGCTTGGCCTGGAAGCCGCGGACGGCCGCGACGGTCCGGTCGCCGTACCGGTCGGACACGTCGCCGAAGAACCACGCGATCTGGCGCAGCCGGGCCTGGATCACCCGCACCGCCGGCCCCTGGTCGCCCCGCTCGTAGAGCGCCGGGCCGGCCCGGTTGAACAGCTCGTCCTGCGAGGGCGTCCGGGTCATCCGCACCAGCCGGCGCCAGGTCCGCGGGTCGACGGTGCCGGTGGCCTCGAAGCCGCGCTTGGCCTGGAACCCGCGGACCCCGGTGCGGGTCGCGCGGTCGTAGCTCCCGGTCATCGGCGGGGTGAACCAGGCGAGCTGGGAGAGCCGGCCCTGCAGCTCGCGCACCCGGACGCCGCGGTCGCCCGGCTCGAGCACCGGCTCCGGCTCGGGCCGCGCGGCGAGGGTGGTGGTCGGCGCGCTGCTCGGGCGGGAGGCCTGGGTGCCGAGCACCGTCGGGCTCGGGGTGCCGGTCGGGCGCGCGGCGACCGGGACGCGTGCGCTCCCGGAGCGCGGCGTCGGTCGAGGTGCTGACCGCGAAGACGGCGTACGCCGACCCGACCACCGTCGCGAGCGCGACCGCGCCCGCCGCCGCTACCGTCAACCTGCGCGCTGCACCCATGACTGATCCGCTCCCGTGGTGGGGGACGCCCGATGCGCCCTCGCCAGGTAGACGCCGGGCGGGCCGGAAAGGTTGCCCGCGTCCGCCAGGACGCTATCGGCTGCGGCACCGCCGGAACGGGACGTACGACGCCCGGCGAGCCGTTTTGACCGCGCCCGGAACCGTCCTTAGTCTAGAAAGTCGATCGTCTTATATCCCCGGAGGTGCCCATGGCCAGCGAGCCCAGACGCGTGCTCGTCGTCGGCGGTGGCGCGGCCGGTGTGGTCACCGCCGCGGCCCTGCTGCGCGAGGCCGGGGACGCGCCCCTCGCCGTCACCGTCGTCGAGCGGGCCCCGGTCGTCGGCCCCGGCCTGGCCTACGGCACCCGCGACCCGCAGCACCTGCTGAACAACTACGCGGGCCGGATGAGCGCGGTCGACGACGACCCGCAGCACCTGGTGCGCTGGTGCCGGGCGCAGGGGATGGCCGTCGGCGCCGACACGTTCGTGTCCCGCGAGACCTACGGCCGCTACCTCGCCGACCTGCTCGACTCCGAGCCGGTCCCGGCCGGCTCCAGCCTCGAGCGGGTCCGCGACGAGGTCGTCGACCTGGCCGACGCCGGGACCTCCTACCTCGCCACGCTGGCCTCCGGTGCCGTGCTGACCGCCGACGTCGTCGTCCTGGCGCTGGGCAACCCGCCGCCGCGCCGGCCGCGCGGGCTCGCCGTGGAGGACGCGCGGTTCGCGCCGGACCCCTGGGACCCCGCCCTGCTCGACCGGGTCGGCCCCGAGGACCGGGTGCTGCTGGTCGGCACCGGCCTGACCACCGTCGACGTCTGCGCGCAGATCGCCGCGGCCCGCCCCGGCGTCCGGCTCACCGCCACGTCGCGGCGCGCGCTGCTGCCGCTGCACCACCTGCCCGAGATGCCCGAGGAGGCGCCCGCGTTCGACGGCGACGTCCGGTCGCTGCGGGCCGCGCTGCGCGAGGTCCGGCGGTGCAGCGCCGACGGCGCCGACTGGCGCTGCCTGGTCGAGTCGCTCAAGGCGATCGCCAACGACGTGTGGCACGCGCTGTCCTTCGAGGACAAGGAGCAGTTCACCCGGCACGTCGGGCGGCACTGGGAGATCGCCCGGCACCGGATGGCCCCGCCGATGGCCGCGATCGTCGACGACCTGCTCGCCACCGGGCGGCTGACGGTGGTCCCGACCTCGCAGGTCGACGTCGCCTCGTACGACCTGGTCGTGAACTGCACCGGGCCCGCGCCGGTCAGCACGCCGGGCTGGAACCCGCTCGTGGACAACCTCGCGGTGAACGGCATGCTCTGGCCCGGACCCTTCGGGCTCGGGGTGGACGTCGACGCCGACGGGGCGCTGCTGGACGCCGACGGCATCGCCGCGCGCGGGATGTACGCCGTCGGCGCCGCCCGCCGCGGGGTCGACTGGGAGGTCGCGGCGGTGCCGGACATCCGCCGCCAGGCCGTCCACCTCGCCCGGCACCTCGGCACGCTGGCCCCGCAGCCCGTCGAGCTGGTCGGCTGAACCCCTAGAGTGAGCCCGTGCCCGGCGCTCACGGTTACTACGCGACGTACCTCCCGTTGGTGGCGATCATCGCCATCGGCGTGCTGCTGGTCGTCGCGATGTTCACCGGCAACCGGCTGCTGCGGCCCACGCACCACACCCCCGAGAAGCTGCTGACCTACGAGTGCGGCGTCGACCCGGTCGGCGAGGGCTGGGCGCAGAGCCACGTCCGCTACTACGTCTACGCCTACCTCTACGTCATCTTCGCGGTCGACGCGGTGTTCCTCTTCCCGTGGGCGACGGTGTTCGCCGGGCTCGGCTGGGTCAGCGTGGGGGAGATGGCGGTGTTCATCGGGTTCCTCGCGGTGGGCCTGGTCTACGCCTGGCGCAAGGGGGTGCTGGTGTGGACGTAGACGTGCCCGCGTACGACGGACCTGGGGATGCCGAGCATCGGCGGCCTGCAGAGGGTCGCGCCCAAGCCGCGCGCGGTACCTCCTCAACTGGGGCCGGAAGTACTCCCTGTGGGTGTTCAACTTCGGCCTCGCCTGCTGCGCGATCGAGTTCATCGCCACCTCGATGGCCCGCCACGACTTCATCCGGCTCGGCGTGATCCCGTTCGCCCCCGGCCCGCGGCAGGCCGACCTGATGGTGGTCTCCGGCACGGTCACCGACAAGATGGCGCCGGCGATCCGGCGGCTCTACGAGCAGATGCCCGAGCCGAAGTACGTCATCTCCTTCGGGTCCTGCTCGAACTCCGGCGGCCCCTACTGGGACTCCTACTGCGTGACCAAGGGCGTCGACCAGATCATCCCCGTCGACGTCTACGTCCCCGGCTGCCCGCCGCGGCCCGAGGCGCTGCTCCAGGGCATCCTCAAGCTGCAGGAGAAGATCGACGGGGAGAACCTCGGCGAGCGCTACCGCGCGACCGACGCGGCGTCCGTGCAGCGGGGGCTCGTGCTGCCGCCGGCCGGACGACCCGGCCCACCCGGGTGACGCGCGCCGATGACCGGTCCCGTCGACCCCTTCCCGACCGGCTCCGCGCGGCCTACGCGGAGGCGTTCGGCGACGCCGCGACCGTCGACGACGGCTACGGGCCGGTCACCGTCGACGTGCCGGCCGACCGCTGGGTCGAGGCGCTCTCGCTGGCCCGTGACGGGCTGGGCTGCACGTTCTTCGACTGGCTCTCCGCGGTCGACGAGCTCGACGACGGGTTCCGGATCGTCTGCCACGTCGCCGGCCCACCGGCCCGGGGGCGTCGAGCACGTCGTCGTACGCACCCTGGTCGCGCGCGCGGACGCCGCCGTCGAGTCCCTCGCGGGGTGTCTTCGCCGGGGCGCGCTGGCACGAGCGCGAGACGCACGAGATGTTCGGCATCGACTTCACCGCCGACGGCACGGTGCTCGAGCTCGAGACGCTGCTGCTGCCCGACGAGTTCGAGGGCCACCCGCTGCGCAAGGAGTTCGTGCTCGCCTCGCGGGTCGCGAAGCCCTGGCCGGGCGCCAAGGAGCCGGGCGAGAGCGAGCACGGCGGCACCACCTCGCGCCGCCGCGCCCGCCCGCCGGGCGTCCCCACCGCCGAGGAGTGGGGCCCCCGTGATGCTTGAGGTGCTGCTGCGGGTGGTCGTCGTGCTGCGTGGCGTTCCTCGTGGTCCCGCTGCTGGTCGGCCAGGTCGAGCACAAGACGATGGCGCACATGCAGAGCCGGGTCGGGCCGATGTACGCCGGCGGGTTCCACGGCTGGGCGCAGCTCGTCGCCGACGGCGTGAAGTTCGTGCAGAAGGAGGACGTCGTCCCCACGGCCGCGGACCGGACGGTGTTCAAGCTCGCGCCGGCCGTCGCGCTGCTGCCCTACCTCGTGGCGATGCTGGTGATCCCGGTCGGACCGGGGCTGGTCGGGCAGGACCTCGACGTCGGGATCTTCTTCGTGCTCGCGGTGATGGGCGTCGGCGTGGTCGGCACCCTGATGGGCGGCTGGTCCAGCGCCAACAAGTTCAGCCTGCTCGGCGGGATCCGGGTCGCCGCCCAGCTGATGGCCTACGAGCTGCCGTTCGTGCTCGCCGCCGCGTCCGTCGCGATGGCCGCCGGCACCCTGTCGCTGACCGGGATCGTCGCGGCCTGGAGCCCCTGGTGGCTGCTGTGGCAGGGCATCGCGCTCGGGGTGTTCTTCGTCGCCGGCCTCGCCGAGCTGCAGCGGCCGCCGTTCGACATGCCGGTCGCCGACGCCGAGATCGTCTTCGGCCCCTACACGGAGTACGGCGGCCTGCGGTTCGCGCTGTTCATCCTCGCGGAGTACGCCGGCATCGTGGTGCTCAGCGCGCTGACCACGGTGCTGTTCCTCGGCGGCTGGCACGGACCGTTCTCCGACACGGTCGGGTTCCTGTGGACGCTGGTCAAGACGTTCGCGGTCGCCTTCGTGGTGATCTGGGTGCGCGTCGCCTACCCGCGGATGCGCGAGGACCAGCTGCAACGACTCGCCTGGCAGGGCCTCGTGCCGCTGGCCCTGCTGCAGCTGGCGATCACGGCGGTGGGAGTGGTGGTGACGGCATGAAGGTGCCCGGTTCCGGTCTGGCGAAGGGCCTCGCGGTCACCTTCCGGCAGATGACGCAGCGGTCGGTCACCGCGCACTACCCCGACGCGATGCCCGAGCTGCCGCCCCGCTCGCGCGGCGTGATCGCGCTGATCGAGGAGAACTGCACGTCCTGCATGCTCTGCGCGCGCGAGTGCCCGTCGTGGTGCATCTACATCGACTCGCACAAGGACGTCGTGCCGGCGACCACCGAGGGCGGCAAGGACAAGACCCGCAACGTGCTCGACCGCTTCGCGATCGACTTCTCGATCTGCATGTACTGCTCGATCTGCATCGAGGTCTGCCCCTTCGACGCGCTGCACTGGAGCCCCGAGTTCGAGTACGCCGAGCTCGACATCCGCGAGCTCACGCACGAGAAGGACCGGCTGCGCGAGTGGATGTGGACCGTGCCCGCGCCGGTCGCGCTCGACGAGCACGCCGAGCCCGCCAAGGAGGTCGGGGTCGCCCAGAAGAGCGCGCAGAAGAGTGCCGAGAAGAGCGCGCAGCAGGCCGCCGACCTCGGCGCCGCCCGACCGGACGGGCCGCAGCCGTGACGTGGGTCGAGCTGGTCTTCGTGCTGCTGTCCCTGGTCGCGCTGGGCTCGGGCCTGCTGGTCGTGACCACGCACGCACCTCGTGCACGCCGCCCTGTGGCTGGTGGTCACGCTCGGCTCGGTCGCCGGGCTCTTCCTGGTGCTCGCGGCGGAGTTCGTGGCCTGGGTGCAGGTGCTGATCTACGTCGGCGCCGTGGTCGTGCTGCTGCTGTTCGCGCTGATGCTCACCAAGGCGCCGACCGGGCGCACCGACGACCTCACCGTGCGGCGTGCGCTGCCCGCGGCGCTGGTGGCCGGCCTCGTGGGCGTGCTGCTCTCGGTGACCGTGGTGGCCGGCTTCCGCGACGTACGCCTCGACCTGGAGCACCCCGTGGTCGGGTCCGCCGAGACCACCGGCACCACGGTGTTCACGATGTGGGTGCTGCCGTTCGAGGTGCTCAGCGTGCTGCTGCTCGCCGCGCTGGTCGGCGCGATCGTGCTGTCCCGGCTCCGCGGCGACCTGTCAGACGGTGACGTCGCCGGGACGACGCCACCGCCTGACAACTCGGTGGGGGAGGTGCGCTGATGCCGCTGTGGTGGCCGCTGCTGGTGGCCAGCCTGCTGTTCGCGATCGGCGTCTACGGCGTGCTGGCCCGGCGCAACGCCGTGCTGGTGCTGATGGGCGTCGAGCTGATGCTCAACGCGGTGAACATCAACTTCGTCGCCTTCGACGCGCAGCTGCGCGACGTGCTGCACGGCGGCCAGACCTTCGCGCTGTTCGTGATCGTGATCGCGGCGGCCGAGATCGGGCTGGCGCTGGCGATCGTGCTGCTGGTGTTCCGGACCCACGGGCACATCGACGTCGACGACCTGCGCGAGCTCGCCGACCGCGACCCCGCCGAGTTGTCAGACCCTCACTCGGCCCTAGCCGCCCCAGCGCCTGACAAGTCGGAGGTGCGGGGGTGAGCGGGCTCCTGCTCGCTGGTCCTCGTCGTGCCGTTCCTCACCGCGGGGCTCACGCTGCTCGCCGGGCACCGCTCGCCGGGCGTGACCCGGGGGCTGGCGGTCGGCGGCTCGGCGCTGGGCCTCGTGCTCGCCTGGGTGCTGGCGGTCGCGCACCTCGGCGACGCCGAGCCGCTCGCGCACGTGTTCGCCTCCAGCCGCACCGTGGGCCCGCCGGTCGAGCTCGCGTCGTACGTCGACCCGCTGTCCGCCGCGATGCTGCTGCTCGCCACGACCGTCGCGTTCCTGGTGCAGGTGTACTCCCTGGGGTACCTCGCCGGCGACCCGCGCTACCCGTCGTACGCCGCGCTGGTGTCGCTGTTCACCGGCGCGATGGTCACCGTCGTGACCGCCGACGACCTGTGGGTGCTGCTCGTCGGCTGGGAGCTGATGGGCGCCTGCTCCTACTTCCTGATCGCGCACCACTGGGAGCTCGCCGACGCGCGCGCCGGGGCCGTGAA
This sequence comes from uncultured Actinomycetota bacterium, assembly GCA_963811515.1. Classification (GTDB taxonomy): domain Bacteria; phylum Actinomycetota; class Actinomycetes; order Propionibacteriales; family Nocardioidaceae; genus Nocardioides_B. The sequence continues at coordinate 135,567 of CAWERI010000013.1, read as the reverse complement.
GGCGTTCCTGATCACCCGGACCGCCGACCTGGGGCTGCTGTTCGCGATCCTGGTGCTCGGCGAGCGGTTCGGGTCCTACCGGATCAGCACGGTGATGGCCGCGATCGCCGACGGGGCGCTGCCCCGCGACGAGCTGTGGCTGCCGGCGGTCCTGCTGGTCGTCGCGGTCGCGGGCAAGTCCGCGCAGTTCCCGTTCCACACCTGGCTGCCGGACGCGATGCCCGGCCCGACGCCGATCTCGGCGCTGATCCACGCCGCCACGATGGTCGCGGCCGGGGTGTTCCTGGTCGCCCGGACCTACCCGCTGTTCCTGTCCGCGCCGATCGCGCTGACCCTGCTCGCGCTGGTCGCCGCGGTGACGATGCTGGTCGCGGCGCTCTACGCGAGCGTCGCCGACGACCTGAAGCGGGTGCTGGCCTGGTCGACGGTCAGCCAGCTCGCCTACATGTTCGGCGCGCTGTCCGCCGGTGCCTGGTCGGCCGCGGTGCTGCACCTGCTGGCGCACGGCGCGTTCAAGGCGCTGCTGTTCCTGGCCGCCGGGTCGGTGGTCCACGCCGTCGGCGGGGCGACCTCGATGGACTCGATGGGCGGCCTGCGCGACAAGCTGCCGGTGACCTTCGTGACGATGACCCTCGGCCTGGGGGCGCTGGCCGGCGTCGTACCCCTGGTCGGGTTCTTCACCAAGGACGCGATCGTGCACGGCGCCTACGAGCAGGCCGCGCACGGCAACCTCGTGTGGCCCTGGGTGGCCTGGCTGCTGCTCGCCTCGATGGTCGTGACCGCGGCGCTGACCGTGGCCTACTCCCTGCGCGTCTGGCTGCTGGTCTTCTTCGGCGCGGGCCCGGACGCCGCGCCGGTGCACGAGCGCCCCGGCCACGATGCGGGTCCCGCTGCTGGTGCTCGCGGTGCCCACCGCGCTGGGCGGCCTCGTCGTCGGCGTCCCGGCGGTCCTCGGCCCGGACCGCGCCGACGACGGGCCTCGTTCCACTGGTCGACCGCGCTGCTGATGACGCTGGTCGCCGTGGCCGCCGCCGCCGTCGTGCTCGCGCTCTACCGGCGCCGCGGCCGGGAGATGTGGCGCCCGGTCGTCGTGCCGCACCCGCCCGTCGACCGGGTCTGGGACGTCGCGATCGTCCGGCCGGTGCGCCGGCTGGCGCTGCTGGCCCGGGCCGGTGACCGCGACGTGATCGACGCCTACGCCGACGGGGCCGCCGCCTCCACGCGCGGGCTCGGGTGGCTGCTGCGCCGCGCCCAGAACGGCAGCGTCCAGGGCTACCTGATGGTGGTCGTGGTCGGCGCCGCCGCGATCGCCGTCGCCGCGGGGGTGCTGGCATGAGCCTGAGCGCCGTGCTGCTCAACGGCCTGGTCGCGCTGCCGTTCGCGTTCGCCGTGCTGACCCGCCTGCTCGACCGCCGCGGGTCCGACTCCCTCGGTGTCGCGGTCCTCGGCGGGGCGCTGACCTTCGCCTGGTCGGTCTGGGCGTACGTCGACAGCTCGGCCGTCCTGGACGGGACCGCCGTCGACCACCCCTGGATCGCCGAGCTCGGCGTGCGCTGGCACCTCGGCCTGGACGGGATCAGCGGCCCGCTGGTGCTGATGAGCACGCTGGTCGTCGCGCTCTGCCTGGTCTCGCTGGTCCGCCACGACCCCGGCTGCGGGGCGCGCGGCGACCTCGCGGCGCTGCTGCTGCTGATCGAGGCCGGCGTGCTCGGCAGCTTCCTGGCGCTGGACCTGGTGCTGTTCTTCGCGTTCTTCGAGGTCGCGCTGATCCCGATGTGGTTCGTGATCAACGGGCTGGGGCGACCGGCACGACGAGCCCGGCCGGACCCGCGCCGCGACCCGGTTCCTGGTGTTCACGGTCCTCGGGTCGGCGCTGATGCTGGTCGGCTTCGTGCTGGTCCGGTCGCAGGCCGGCACCTTCGACATCGTGCGGATCGCCGCGACGTACCAGCCCTCGGGCGCGGTCGGCGTCACCGCCGCGGTGCTCGTCGTCCTCGGCCTGGCGGTCAAGACGCCGCTGTGGCCGCTGCACATCTGGCTGCCCGACGCGCACTCCAAGGCGCCGACGGTCGGCTCGGTCGTGCTCGCCGCGGTGCTGCTCAAGCTCGGCACCTACGGCCTGGTCCGGTTCTGGCTGCCGGTGGCCGACCCGTCACTGGCGGGTGCTGGCGCCGTTCGTCGCCGGGCTCGCCGTCGTCGGCATCGTGTACGCCGCGCTGGCCTGCCTCGCGCAGACCGAGCTCAAGCGGCTGATCGCCTACTCCAGCGTCGGCCACATGGGCTTCGTGGTGCTCGCGGTCACGACGTTCACCGTCGGCGGCGTGCAGGCGGCGGTCTTCGCGAGCGTCGCGCACGGGCTGATCACCGGGCTGCTGTTCTTCCTGGCCGGCGCGATCAAGGACCGCTACGGCACCGGCGAGCTCGACCGGCTGAGCGCGCTCTACGGCACGGTCCCGCACCTCGGGGCGCTGTTCGCGTTCGCGGCGATGGCCTCGCTCGGCCTCCCGGGCCTGGCCGGGTTCTGGGGCGAGATGCTGTCGATCCGGTCGGCGCTCTACCCGGACGCCGGCGCTGCCGGCGGTCACCTACGCCGTGCTCGCGGTGATCGCCGCGCTCGGCGTGATCCTGACCTCGGCCTACTTCCTCGCAGCTGCATGCGCGGGATGCTCCAGGGCACCCCGGCCGCCGTACGCCCGGTCAACGAGGACGTCGACTCCATCGAGCTGGCGACCGCCGAGGTCGACCCCGGCACCCCGATGGCCGGGCGCGGTGCGCGCGGACGTGGACACCGCCGAGTGGCTGACCTGGTCGCCGCTGGTCGTGCTCACCGTGGTGCTCGGCGTGGCCCCCGGCCTGCTGCTCGGCCCGGTCGGCGAGGCCGCGCAGGCGTTCTTCGGGGGGCTGGGATGACCCAGGACATCGACTGGGCGGCGATCGCCGCGCCGCTCGTCCTGGCGATCGGTGCGATGGTCGTGCTGCTCACCGACGCGTTCGCCGGGCCGCCCCGCAGCCGTCGGGCCGCGCTCGTCCCGGCCACCCTCACCGTGCTCGCCGGTCGTGCGTCGCCGGTGTCCTCGCGGTCCGGCTGTGGGACCAGACCCGCTCGACGTTCTGCGTGGTCCGCCCGCTCGAGGGCCCGGTGCCGTGCTCGTTCGTGGTCGACCGGTTCACGCTGGTGTTCTGGGCGCATCGCGCTGTTCGGCACCGCCGTGGTCGCGCTGATCGGCACGGTCGTCGGTCGCCGAGGGCCGCACGCCGCTGGGGGAGTGGAACTTCCTGCTGCTCTGCTCGGCGACCGGCGCGCTGATGATCGCCGGCTCCCGCGACCTGGTCACGCTGGTGGTCGCCCTCGAGGTGGTCTCGCTGCCGGCCTTCGCGATGGCCGGCCTGCGCCGCGGCGACCGGCGGGCCGCCGAGGCGGCCGTGAAGTTCTTCCTGGTCTCGGTGGTCTCCACGGCCGTGATGCTGATGGGCGTCTCCCTGGTGTACGGCGCGACCGGGTCGGTGTTCCTCTCCGACATCGACTCCGCGCTCGCCGGGGGCGTCGCGGCGCGGCAGGTCGCGGTCGCCGGCACCCTGCTCACGGTCGTCGGGCTGGCGTTCAAGGTCGCCGCCGTCCCGTTCCACATGTGGGTGCCCGACACCTACGTCGGCGCGCCGGTGGCGGTCGCGGCGTACCTCTCGGTGGTCTCGAAGGCCGCCGGGTTCGTCGGGCTGATGCTGGTGCTGGCCTACGGGCTCGGGTCCTTCGCCGACGTCTGGTCGCCGGTGCTGGGGGTGCTCGCCGCGCTGACCATGACGGTCGGCAACGTGCTCGCGCTGCGCCAGCGGCACGCGATCCGGCTGCTGGCCTGGTCGTCGGTGGCCCAGGCCGGCTACATCCTGGTGCCGTTCGGCGCCGCCGCGGGCGGTGGCCGGGTGCTGGGTGCGTCGATGGCCTACCTCGCGGTCTACGCGTTCGTGAACCTCGCGGCGTTCTCGGTCGCGGCGCTGGTCGGCACCCGCTACCCGGCCCAGCGGCTGACGGACTACCGCGGGCTGGTCCGCGACGAGCCGGGGGCCGGCTGGGCGCTGGCCTTCGCGCTGGTGGCCCTGGCCGGGCTGCCCCCGGGCATCATCGGCCTGCTCGCCAAGGTCGTGGTGCTCGACGCCGCGGCCGGTCCGGCGACCTGGCTGGCCGTGGTGATGGCCGTCAACGTGGCGATCGGGCTGGTCTACTACGCGCGCTGGCTGGCCGAGCTGTTCCGGCCCGCGGCGGTGGAGCACGGTCAGGCGCTACGACGTACCCAACGGGCTCGCGGCGGCGATCGGGATGACCACCACCGCCGGCGTGCTGTTCTCGGTGTTCCCCGGCTGGCTGCTCGACCCGGTGCTCGCCGTCCTCCGGTAGCCCGTGCCCGACGTGCTGCTCCGCGGCCGGTCTAGCACAGGAACGGCCGGACGTCGCGTGGGGATGCTTGAGAAGTTGGCTCGGTGGTACAGGCTTCCTGAGTACGCCGAGGAGAGGACTGCCCATGACCCGCTGGACCCGTGACCGTGACGTCGACGAGAACAACGTCGAGGTGCACGACCAGAAGCACGCCGCCGCCGGGGTCACCGCGGTGGCGGTGTCGATGAAGCGCTCGCTGGAGCAGATGGGCCCGGCCCGCACGGCCAAGACCCTGCTCAAGCTCAACCAGGCCGACGGCTTCGACTGCATGTCCTGCGCGTGGCCCGACCCGGACCCGGACCACCGGCACACCGCCGAGTTCTGCGAGAACGGCGCGAAGGCCGTGGCCGAGGAGGCCGACAAGTCCCGCGTCGGGCCCGAGTTCTTCCGCACGCACTCGCTCGCCGACCTGCGCGAGCGCAGCGAGTTCTGGCTCGGCAAGCAGGGCCGGATCACCGAGCCGATGGTGCTGCGCGAGGGCGCGACGCACTACGAGCCGATCAGCTGGGACGACGCCTTCGCGCTCGTCGGCGACACGCTCCGCGGCCTGGCGAGCCCCGACGAGGCGGTGTTCTACACCTCGGGCCGGGCGTCCAACGAGTCCGCGTTCAGCTACCAGCTGTTCGCCCGCGCCTACGGCACCAACAACATGCCGGACTGCTCGAACATGTGCCACGAGTCGACCTCGATCGCGCTGCAGGAGGTCATCGGCATCGGCAAGGCCAGCGTCTCCTACCAGGACGTCCTGGACGCCAAGCTGATCGTGATCATGGGCCAGAACCCGGGCACGAACCACCCGCGGATGCTGACCGCGCTGGAGGCCGCCAAGAAGAACGGCGCGAAGATCCTCGCGATCAACCCGCTCAAGGAGGCCGGGCTTCGTCCGGTTCAAGAACCCGCAGTCCCCGCGCGGCGTCGCCGGCCCCGGCACCGAGCTGGCCGACCTGCACCTGCCGGTCCGGATCAACGGCGACCTGGCGCTGATGCAGGCGATCGGCTCGCTGCTGCTGCGAGTGGGGCTGCGTGGACCGGGACTTCGTCGAGCGGCACACCGTCGGGTTCGACGCCTGGGCCGCGCACGTCCGCGAGGTCGACTGGGCGGCCGTCGAGAAGGCGACCGACCTGTCCCGGGCGCAGATCGAGGAGGCCGCCGGGATGTTCCGGGACTCCCCGGCCACGGTGATCTGCTGGGCGATGGGCATCACCCAGCACCGCAACGCGGTGGCGACGATCAAGGAGATCAGCAACCTCGCGTTCCTGCAGGGCAACATCGGCCGCCCGGGCGCCGGGCTGTTCCCGGTCCGCGGGCACTCCAACGTGCAGGGCGACCGCACGATGGGCATCTGGGAGCGACCGCCGCAGCACTTCCTCGACGCGCTCCAGAAGGAGTTCGGCTTCGACCCGCCGCGCGAGCACGGGCTGGACACGGTCAACGCGATCCGGGCGTTCCGCGACCACGAGGCCAAGGTCTTCGTCGGGCTGGGCGGCAACTTCGTCGCGGCCGCACCGGACACCCACGTCGCCGAGGAGGCGATGGGCAACGCCGACCTGACCGTGCAGATCTCCACCAAGCTGAACCGCTCGCACATGGTCCCGGGCCGGCAGGCGCTGATCCTGCCGACGCTCGGCCGCACCGAGAAGGACCGCACCGGCGGCCGCACCCAGCGGATCACCGTCGAGGACTCGGTGTGCGCGGTGCACGCCTCCCAGGGCCCGCTCGAGCCGGCCTCCCCGCACCTGCGCTCGGAGACCGACATCGTCTGCTCGATGGCCGCGGCCACCCTCGGCGACCGGCACGGCATCCCGTGGCAGTCCTTCCGGGACGACTACACCGAGATCCGCAAGCGCATCGCGCACGTGGTCCCCGGCTGCGAGGCGTACGACGAGAAGGTCGACCGGCCCGGTGGGTTCGTGCTGCCGCACCCGCCGCGGGACTCCCGCACCTTCGACACCCCGCAGGGCGCGGCGGTGTTCTCGGTGAGCCCGCTCGACGTGCTGCACGTGCCGGAGGGCCGGCTGCTGATGCAGACGCTCCGCTCGCACGACCAGTTCAACACCACCATCTACGGCCTCGACGACCGCTACCGCGGCGTCTCGGGGGGCCGCCGGGTGGTGTTCGTGCACCCGCTCGACATCGCCGAGCTGGGGCTCGAGCCCGACCAGGTCGTCGACCTGGTCAGCGAGTGGACCGACGGGTCGGAGCGCACCGCGAAGGGGTTCCGGGTCGTCGCCTACCAGCAGCCCCGGGGCTGCGCGGCGGCGTACTACCCGGAGACGAACCCGTTGATCCCGCTGGACTCCACGGCGCTGCAGAGCAACTGCCCGACCTCCAAGTCGGTGATCATCCGGCTCGACCCCAACGGTCACGGCGCCAGCGGCAGCACCGGCCACGGCGGCGAGCAGGGCCAGGACGAGGGCCACAAGTCGCACCCGCAGCCGACGCACCTGAGCTGAGCCGGCGGGAGGCCCGGGTCACCCTGTCGGGAGGCCCGGGTCACCCCTCTAGCGGTAGTTCTGGAACTGGACCGGGAAGTCGTAGTCCTGGCCCTTGACCAGGGCGATGACCTCCTGGAGGTCGTCGCGCTTCTTGCTGGTCACCCGCAGCTCGTCGCCCTGCACCTGGACCTTGACGCCCTTGGGGCCCTCGTCGCGGATCAGCTTGCCGACCTTCTTGGCCTGCTCCTGGGAGATGCCCTCCTTGAGCTCCACGGAGATCTTGGAGTCCCGGCCGGACTGCCGCGGCTCCCCGGCCTCGAGGACCTTGAGCGACTGCTGGCGCTTGATCAGCTTGTCCTTGAACACGTCGAGCACCGCGCTGGCGCGGTCGTCGGCGTTCGCGGAGATCTCCACGCCGTGCTCGCCGGACCGCTCGATCGTCGCGCCGGTGTTCTTGAAGTCGAACCGCTGGCTGATCTCGCGCTGGGCCTGGTTGATCGCGTTGTCGATCTCCTGCTGGTCGAGCTTGCTGACGATGTCGAACGACGAGTCGGCCATGGGGGTGGGTCCTCCTGGGTTGCTGCGCGGGTGGTGCGGGCGGATTTAAGTCTCGGATGCTGCTGCGCTATTCTCGTCACTCGGTGAGCCGGAGACAATCCGGGGATCCACGGCAGGTTGCCCGAGTGGCCAATGGGAGCGGACTGTAAATCCGTCGGCTTAGCCTTCGAAGGTTCGAATCCTTCACCTGCCACTGGTGAGCATCCACCAGGCATGCGACCCCCGCCTCGTGCGGGGGTTTTCGTGCATCTGGACCACTTCCGGTCGATCGGTCCGAGCCGTTGTGCCCGGGGAGCGGGGCCGTTCGACCCTGGGCTGCGGCGCGGCGCGGGCCGACGCTGGCAGCACAGCAGCGGAGCTGCGACCTCCCGGCCGCAGCGCGGACGACTCGCCCTGGAGGACTCGATGCGACACTCCCACTCCCGTCGGCTCGCCCTCCTGGCCACGGCCCCCGTGCTCGCCCTCGCGCTGGCCGGGTGCGGCGGGTCGAGCGGCACGAACAGCCCGAGCACCGCGGGCGGCGGCTCCTCGAAGCCGACGGTCCACGTGACCAAGGACGCCGCCCTCGCCGCGAAGGTCCCCCAGGCGATCGCCTCCGACGGGAAGATCACCGTGGGCACCGACGCGACGTACGCGCCCAACGAGTTCCTCGCCCAGGACGGCAAGACGGTGGTCGGCTTCGACATCGACCTGTTCGACGCGGTGGCCGCCAAGCTGGGGCTGAAGGCGACCTACGCGCCCACCCCGTTCGGCTCGATCATCCCGGGCATCAGCTCGGGCAAGTACGAGATCGGCGTCTCCTCCTTCACGATCAACAGCGACCGCGAGAAGCAGGCCAACATGGTGAGCTACTTCAGCGCGGGCACCCTGTGGGGGACCAAGCGGGGCAACCCCGCCCACGTCGACCCCAACGACGCCTGCGGCGCGAAGGTCGCGGTCCAGAAGGCGACCGTCCAGGCCGACGACGTCACCGCGCGCTCCGCGAAGTGCACGTCGGCCGGCAAGCCCGCGATCCAGATCGACCAGTACCAGGGCCAGGACCAGGCCACCGCGGCCGTGGTGTCGGGCAAGGACCAGGCGATGCTCGCGGACTCGCCGGTGCTCGCCTACGCCACCATCCAGACCAAGGGCCAGCTGCAGCTGCTCGGCAAGGTCTACGACTCGGCGCCCTACGGCATGATCGTGGCCAAGAAGGACACCGCGTTCGCCGGGGCGGTCCGGGACGCCGTGTCGGCGTTGATCGCGGACGGCACGTACAAGAAGGTCCTCGACTCGTGGCACGTCGGGTTCGGTGCGATCGCCCAGCCGCAGGTCAACCCGCCGGCCGCCCAGTAGCCGGGGCCCGCGATGACCGGCACGACGAGCACCCCGGCCCGGACCGAGGCGGCGGACGTCACCGCGATCCCGGTCCGGCACCCGGGCCGCTGGGTCGCCAGCGCCGGTGTGCTGCTGCTGTCCGCGATGTTCGTGCACATGCTGGTGACCAACCCCGCCTTCCAGTGGTCGTTCATCCGGGACAACGCGTTCTCCGCGCCGGTGATCAACGGCGCCAAGAACACCCTGGTGCTCACCGTGCTGTCGATGGTCGCCGGCGTGCTGCTCGGCATCCTGCTCGCGGTGATGCGGCTCTCGCCGAACCCGGTGCTCTCCGGCGGCGCCTGGGGCTACGTCTGGTTCTTCCGCGCGGTGCCCCGCGTCGTGCTGCTGATCCTGTTCGGCAACCTGGGCGTGCTCTACGCGCAGTACGACATCGGCATCCCCTTCGACCGGCAGATCGCCGACCTGTTCGGGCTGAGCTTCGACGGCCGGTTCTTCGGGGTCAGCGCGAACACGATCCTCACGGCGTTCGTGGCCGCGCTGCTCGGCCTGGCGCTGTCCGAGGCGGCGTACATGGCGGAGATCGTGCGCGCCGGGATCTCCTCGATCGAGGAGGGGCAGACCGAGGCGGCGCAGGCCCTCGGGATGTCCCGGGGCCGGCTGATGCGCCGGATCGTCCTGCCCCAGGCGATGCGGGTGATCGTCCCGCCGACCGGCAACGAGACGATCGCGATGATCAAGGACACCTCGCTGGTCGCCTTCGTGCCCTACTACGAGCTGTTCTTCCAGCTGCAGTCGATCGGCGCGCGGACCTTCCAGCTGTTCCCGATGCTGGTCGCGGCCTGCCTGTGGTACCTCGCGATGACCAGCGTGCTGATGGTGGGCCAGCACTACCTCGAGCGCCGCTACGCGCGCGGCACCCGGCGCAGCACCGACCGGGCCGAGCGTACGTCGCTGCTGCCGGCCTGGCTGCGGCTGCCGGGCACCGGGGGCGGTGCGTGATGACCGAGGAGCCGGAGGCCCGCAGGGTGATGGTCAAGGCCGAGGCGGTGCGCAAGCGGTTCGGCCGGCTCGAGGTCCTCAAGGGCATCGACCTGGAGGTGCTGGCGCGCGAGGTGATGTGCATCGTCGGGCCGTCGGGCTCGGGCAAGTCGACCTTCCTGCGCTGCATCAACCACCTGGAGCAGATCAGCGGCGGCCGGCTGTGGGTCGACGGCGAGCTGGTCGGCTACCGGCAGAAGGGCGAGAAGCTCTACGAGCTGAAGGAGAAGGAGGTCGCCGCAGCACCGCCGGGACATCGGGATGGTGTTCCAGCGCTTCAACCTCTTCCCGCACATGACCGCCCTCGGCAACGTCATCGAGGCGCCGGTGCAGGTCCGCGGCCTGTCCCGGGCCGAGGCCCGGGAGCGCGGGCTCGAGCTGCTCGAGCGGGTGGGGCTGGCGCGAGCGCAGCGACATGTACCCCTCGCAGCTCTCCGGCGGGCAGCAGCAGCGGGTGGCGATCGCCCGGGCGCTGGCCATGGAGCCGAAGCTGATGCTCTTCGACGAGCCGACCAGCGCCCTCGACCCCGAGCTGGTCGGCGAGGTCCTCGACGTGATGCGCGGGCTGGCCGAGGCCGGCATGACGATGATCGTGGTGACCCACGAGATGGGCTTCGCGCGCGAGGTCGGCGACGAGCTGGTCTTCATGGACGACGGCGTCGTGGTCGAGGCCGGCAACCCCCGCGACGTGATCGGCAACCCGCAGCACGAGCGGACCCAGGCGTTCCTGTCCAAGGTGCTCTGAGGGGGGCGAGAGCCACGTGACGGCACCGGTCAGCCCGTGCTGAGCATCCGGCTGGTCAGCTGCCGGCCGGCCTCGTGCAGCAGCGGCACCGCGCGGGCGACGAGCTCGTCGGTCATCCGGGTGACCGGACCGGAGACCGACACCGCCATCCAGGACATCGGCTCCGGCCCGACCGGGCACGGCGACGCAGCGGACCCCGGCCTCCTGCTCCTGCTCGTCGAGGGCGTAGCCGCGCTCGCGCACCGCGGCGAGGTCGGCCAGCAGCGCGGTCTCGGTGACCAGGGTGTGCTCGGTCTTCGCGTGCAGCCCGACCCGGCGGACGATGTCGCGGACCCGGGCGTCGTCGAGCTGGCCGAGCAGGGCCTTGCCCACGCCGGTGCAGTGCAGGTCGACCTGCCGGCCGACCTCGGTGAACATCCGCATCGTGTGCCGCGACGGCACCTGGGCGACGTACTCCGCGTGGGAGCCGGAGAGGATCGCGAGGTTGGCGGTCTCGCCGAGCGCGTCGACGAGCCGGCCCAGGACGGCCTCGGTGTCCGCGCCCACCATCGAGCTCGCGCGTGGCGCCGAGCGGGACCAGCCGGAAGCCGAGGGCGTAGCGGCGGTTGGGCATCTGGCGCATGTAGCCGCGGTCGACGAGGGTGCGCAGCAGCCGGTGCACGGTGGGCAGCGGCACGTCGGTCGCGGCGGCGATCTCGCCGATGGTCAGGTGCCCGCCGCGGGCCGCGACGACCTCCACGAGGTCGAGGGCCCGGTGCACCGACTGCACCCCGCCGTCCCGGCGCTTGTCGTTCTCCGGATCGGGCACGCGAGCACCGTCCTCTCTCGGGCACCCGGTTGACAGCAGTGGGTGCGACTGCCTAGTTTCCAAGATGAAGAGGAACACTTCCACAATACGAAAACCCAGGCAAGGGAGTGGCATGGACCAGCGCGTACAGGTCGGGGGGCTCGCCGTCGCGGAGAGCCTCCATCGCTTCATCGTCGAGGAGGCGCTGCCCGGATCGGGCGTGGACCCCGAGGCGTTCTGGGACGGGGCGGACGCGGTCATCCACGACCTGGCCCCCCGCAACCGTGAGCTCCTCGCCCGGCGCGACGAGCTGCAGGCCCGCATCGACGAGTTCCACCGTGAGCACCCCGGTGTGCCCGACGCGGAGACCTACACCGCCTTCCTCACCGAGATCGGCTACCTGCTCGACGAGCCGGCCGACTTCGAGGTCAGCACCGACGACGTCGACGACGAGGTGGCCCGCATCGCCGGCCCGCAGCTGGTCGTCCCGCTGCTGAACGCCCGCTTCGCGACCAACGCCGTGAACGCCCGGTGGGGCTCGCTGTACGACGCGCTCTACGGCTCCGACGTGATCCCCCGCGAGGGCGACCTGGCCCCCGGCGACCGCTACAACACCGTGCGCGGCAACGAGGTCATCGCCCGCGGACGCGCGCTGCTGGACGCGCACTTCCCGCTGGCCGACGGCTCGCACGCCGACGCCACGGCGTACGCGCTGGACGACGAGGGCCTGGCCGTCACCGTCAAGGACGCCGTCGTCCGGCTGGCCGACCCGGCGCAGCTCGTCGGCAGCCGGGGCGAGGCCGCGGCCCCCGAGGCCGTGCTGCTGGTGCACCACGGGCTGCACGTCGAGATCCAGGTCGACCGCGACGACGCGATCGGCTCCACCGACGCCGCCGGGGTCAAGGACCTGCTCGTCGAGTCCGCGGTCTCCACGATCATGGACCTCGAGGACTCCGTGGCCGCGGTCGACGCCGAGGACAAGGTCGTGGGCTACCGCAACTGGCTGCACCTGATGGACGGCCGGCTGGCCGAGGAGGTCACCAAGAACGGCAAGACCTTCACCCGCTCGATGAACCCCGACCGGGTCTACACCGCCCCGGACGGCGGGGAGCTGACGCTGTCCGGCCGCTCGCTGCTGTTCATCCGGCAGGTCGGCCACCTGATGACCACCGACGCGGTGCTCGACCGGGACGGCAACGAGGTCCCCGAGGGCATCCTCGACGCCCTGGTCACCGGGCTCGGGAGCATGAAGGACCTGCGCGGCGAGTCCGGGCTGGCCAACTCGCGGACCGGCTCGATGTACGTCGTCAAGCCGAAGATGCACGGGCCCGAGGAGGTCGCGTTCACCGTCGAGCTGTTCACCCGGGTCGAGCAGGTCCTCGGCCTGCCGCCGCTGACCGTCAAGGTCGGGATCATGGACGAGGAGCGGCGGACGACGCTGAACCTCAAGGCCTGCATCGAGGCCGCCCGGGAGCGGGTCGCCTTCATCAACACCGGCTTCCTGGACCGCACCGGCGACGAGATCCACACCTCGATGCTCGCCGGGCCGGTCGTGCGGAAGAACGACATGAAGGGCGAGACCTGGATCAAGGCCTACGAGGACTCGAACGTCGACATCGGGCTGGCCTGCGGGCTGCTCGGCCGCGCGCAGATCGGCAAGGGCATGTGGGCCGCGCCGGACAGCCTCGCCGCGATGCTGGAGGCCAAGATCGGCCACCCGCAGGCCGGCGCGAGCTGCGCCTGGGTGCCGTCGCCGACGGCGGCCACGATCCACGCGCTCCACTACCACCAGGTCGACGTCCGGGCCCGCCAGGAGGAGCTCCGGGGCGGCCGCCGCGCCACCCGCGCGGACCTGCTGACGATCCCGCTCGGCGACCCGGACTCCTGGAGCGCGGAGGACCGGCAGGCCGAGATCGACAACAACATCCAGAGCCTGCTCGGCTACGTCGTGCGCTGGGTGGACGCCGGCGTCGGGTGCTCCAAGGTCCCCGACATCACCGGGGAGCCGCTGATGGAGGACCGCGCGACCTGCCGGATCTCCGCGCAGCACGTCGCCAACTGGCTGCACCACGGCGTGGTCACCGCCGACCAGGTCGACGAGACGCTGCGCCGGATGGCCGCCGTCGTCGACGAGCAGAACGCCGCCGACCCGACGTACGACGCGATGGCGCCGGGCTTCGACGGGGACGCGTTCCTGGCCGCCCGGGCGCTGATCTTCGAGGGCCTCGAGCAGCCCAGCGGCTACACCGAGCCGATCCTGCACCGCCGCCGCGCCAGCCGGAAGCAGAACGAGAAGGGGAGCTCCTGATGAGCCTGGACCTGGACACCGCCCGCACGATCATCGCCGGGACCCGTGCGCACGCGGCCGGCGCGGGCTTCAAGCCGATGACCGTCGTGGTGCTGGACGCCGGCGGCCACGTGGTGGCCGTCGAGCGCGAGGACGGCTCGTCGATGAAGCGCTTCGAGATCGGCTTCGGCAAGGCGTACGGCGCCCTGTCGCTCGGCATGGGCTCCCGCTCGATCATGGGCCGCGCCGAGCAGCAGCCGTACTTCATCGCCGCCGTGACCTCGGCGGTCGGCGGCTCGCTGGTGCCGGTGCCGGGAGGGGTGCTGGTCCGCGACGCGGAGGGCGCCCTGCTCGGGGCCGTCGGCGTCACGGGCGACACCTCGGACAACGACGAGGCGGCCGCGGTCGCGGGCATCGAGGGCGCCGGGCTCACCGCCCAGGCGGACTGACGTGCGGCAGCCGCTGGAGAGCGAGGTCCCGGACATGACCCCCGGCATCGCGGCGGTCGCCGACGTCGCGCGACGGCTGCTGCCCGAGGCGGGCGTGATCACCGACCGGGCCCGGCTGCGCACCTACGAGTGCGACGGGCTCGCGCACTACCGCGTGACGCCCGGCCCTGGTCGTCGTACCCGAGGACGCGGCCCAGCTCGCGGCGCGTCGTCCGGGCCTGCGCCGAGCACCAGGTGCCCTACGTCGCCCGCGGCTCCGGGACCGGCCTGTCCGGCGGGGCGCTGCCGCACGCGGAGGGCGTGCTCGATCGTGACCTCGCGGATGCGGGCGATCACCGCGATGCGTCCCGAGGACCAGCGCGCGGTCGTCGAGCCGGGCGTGATCAACCTCGACGTCACCCGGGCCGCGACGCCGCACGGCTACTACTACGCGCCGGACCCGTCGAGCCAGCAGATCTGCTCGATCGGCGGCAACGTCGCGGAGAACTCCGGCGGCGCGCACTGCCTGAAGTACGGCTTCACCACCAACCACGTGCTCGGCGCCGACTTCGTGACCGCCGAGGGCGACACCGTCGCGCTCGGCGGCACCGCGCCCGACAGCCCCGGCTACGACCTGCTCGGCGCGGTCGTCGGGTCGGAGGGCACGCTCGGCATCGTCACCTCGACGACCGTCCGGCTGGTCCGGCTGCCCGAGGAGGTGCGCACGATCCTGGTCGGCTTCGAGTCCACCGACCAGGCCGGCGCCGCGACCTCGGCGATCATCTCCGCCGGGATCGTGCCCGCCGCCATCGAGATGATGGACGCGCTCGCGATCGAGGCCGCCGAGGCCGCCGTGCACTGCAACTACCCCGACGGCGCCGGGGCGGTGCTCGTCATCGAGCTCGACGGCGCCGCGATCGAGGTCGAGCAGGAGTACGCCGAGGTCGAGCGGCTCTGCGGCGGAGAACGGCGCGTTCGAGCAGCGGCTGGCCACCGACCCGGCCGACCGGGCGCTGATCTGGAAGGGCCGCAAGTCCGCGTTCGCGGCGGTCGGCCGGATCAGCCCCGACTACATCGTCCAGGACGGCGTGATCCCGCGCACCGCGCTGCCCGAGGTGCTGTCCGGCGATCGCCGACGCTGTCCGGGTCCTCCGGGCGTCCGGGTGGCCAACGTGTTCCACGCCGGCGACGGCAACCTGCACCCGCTGGTGCTCTTCGACGACGCCGTCGAGGGTGCCGGCGAGGCGGCCGAGAAGGTCAGCGGCGCGATCCTCGACCTGTGCATCGAGCACGGCGGGTCGATCACCGGCGAGCACGGCGTCGGCATGGACAAGGCGAAGTACATGCCGCGGATGTACACCGACGACGACCTCGACACCATGCAGATGGTGCGCTGCGCGTTCGACCCCGACAACATCTCCAACCCCGGCAAGGTCTTCCCGACCCCGCGGCTCTGCGGGGAGGTGCCCGGACGTCACGAAGGGCGCCCACCCGGCGCAGGAAGCCGGCCTGGCGGAGGTCTTCTGATGAGCACCGACACCCTGGACCGTACGGCGCGCGAGGCGATCGCCTCGGCCTGCGCCGACGTGCACGACGCCGCGGCACGCCGACCACGTCGACGGTGTGGCCCCCGGCGTCGTCGCCCGGCCCGCCGACGCCGACGCAGGTCGCCGAGGTGCTCCGCGCGGCCACCGCGCACGGGCTGACCGTCGTCCCGCGCGGCCGCGGCACCAAGCTGTCGTGGGGCACGCCGCCCGTCGAGCGCCGACGTGCTGCTCGACGTCAGCGCGCTCGACCAGGTCCTCGACCACGCCGCCGGCGACCTGATCGTCGCCGCCCAGGCCGGCGCCCGGCTCGCCGACGTCCAGGAGGCCGTCGGCAGCGGCGGCCAGCGCCTCGCCCTCGACGAGACCGTCCCCGGCACCAGCATCGGCGGCCTGCTCGCCACCAACACCAGCGGTCCCCGCCGCGTCGCCATCGGCACCGCGCGCGACCTGCTCGATCGGCATCACCGTGGTCCGCGCCGACGGGGTGGTGGCCAAGGCCGGCGGCCGGGTCGTGAAGAACGTCGCCGGCTACGACCTCGGCAAGCTGCTGATCGGCTCGCTCGGCACCCTCGGCCGTCATCACCGACGCGACGTTCCGGCTGCACCCCCGCGCCGGCCGCCACCGGCTGGGTGCAGCGCGCCGGCTCGGACGACCCGGCGCGAGGCGCAGCGGCTCGCGCAGTCCGTCGCTGCACGCGCCAGGCCGTGCCCGCCGCGATCGAGGTCGACTGGGCCGACGGGCACGGGCACCGTGCAGCGTGCTCCTCGAGGGCCGTGAGGACGGCGTCGCCGGCCGGGCCGCGACGGTCCGCGCCCTGCTCGGCGAGGCCTCGACGGAGTCCGGCCGGACGCGCCGGGTGGCGGGTCGACGTACCCGTGGGACGTCGGGGCCACCGGCGACGACCGGGCCACCGCGCTCAAGCTGACCTTCGTGCTCTCCGGGCTGGCCGACGTGCTGGCCGCGGCCGCCGAGACCGGCGCTGACGCTGCGCGGCTCGGCCGGCGCGGGCGTGGCCTACGCCGCCGCTCCCGGCCGGCACGCCCGTCGAGGCGGTCGCCGCGACGCTCGACCGGCTGCGCGAGGTGTGCACCCGGCACGGCGGCAGCGCCGTCGTCGTCGACGCGCCGGCCGCCGTCAAGGCCGGCGTCGACGTCTGGGGACCGGTGCCGGCGCTCGACCTGATGCGCCGCGTCAAGGACCAGTTCGACCCCGACCACCGGCTCGCGCCGGGCCGCTTCGTGGGAGGCATCTGAATGACCGACACGTCCGAGCACGAGCACCGAGCGGAACGCTGGGGGAGATGGGCTCCATCGTCGACCTCGGCATGCCCGTCGCCGGGGGTGCCTTCGACGAGCACCACCCGCCGGACGCCGCGCTGATCGGCGACTGCGTGCACTGCGGCTTCTGCCTGCCGACCTGCCCGACCTACGTGCTGTGGGGCGAGGAGATGGACTCGCCGCGCGGCCGGATCTACCTGATGAAGGAGGGTCTCGAGGGCGAGCCGATGAGCGACTCGATGGTGTCGCACTGGGACGCCTGCCTCGGCTGCATGGCCTGCGTGACCGCGTGCCCGTCCGGCGTGCAGTACGACACCCTCATCGAGCAGACCCGCGCCCAGGTCGAGCGCAACCACGAGCGCTCGCCCAAGGACAAGGCCCTGCGCGGCCTGATCTTCTCGCTGTTCCCGCACCCCAAGCGGCTCCGGCTGCTGCGCGGGCCGCTGCGAGCGATGCAGGCCACCGGGCTCGACCGGGCGATGCGGCGCACCGGGCTGCTCGAGCGGATGGCCCCGCAGCTCGCCGCGATGGAGAGCCTCGCGCCCCGCCTCGGCAAGCCGCGAGCCGCTGCCGCCGTACATCCACGCCTGCCGGCCCGCGTCGCGCCGTCGTCGGCCTGCTGACCGGCTGCGTGCAGGGCGCGTTCTTCCCGGGCGTGAACTCCGCGACCGCGCGGGTGCTCCAGGCCGAGGGCTGCGACGTGGTCGTGCCCGCCTCGCAGGGCTGCTGCGGCGCGCTGTCGGTGCACAACGGCCGTGAGGAGGAGGCGCAGAGGTACGCCCGCAGGCTGGTCGACTCCTTCGAGTCGACCGGCGTCGAGCGCATCGTCGTGAACGCCGCCGGCTGCGGCTCGACGATGAAGGAGTACGCCGACGCTGCTCGCCGACGACCCGGCGTACGCCGACCGGGCACGCGCGTTCGCCGAGAAGGTGCGCGACGTCTCGGAGATCCTCGACGAGCTCGGCGCCGGTGGCACCGCGGCACCCGCTCGACATGACCATCGCCTACCACGACGCCTGCCACCTCGCGCCACGCGCAAGGCGTCCGCGCGCAGCCCCGCCGGCTGCTCGAGGCGATCCCCGGCCTGTCGCTGCAAGGAGATCGCCGAGCCCGAGCTGTGCTGCGGCTCGGCCGGCATCTACAACATCGTCAACCCCGAGCCGGCGCGCGAGCTCGGCGACCGCAAGGCCGCCAACATCGTGGCGACCGGGGCCCAGGTGCTCGTCACCGCCAACCCCGGCTGCCTGATGCAGGTCACCTCCGCGATCCAGACGGTCCGGGCCACCCGATGGGGATGGCCCACACCATCGAGGTGCTCGACGCCTCCATCCGAGGTGCCCCGGTCAGCACGTTCGTCTCCGCCTGATCCATCCACTCCATCCTCTCGGGAGTTGAACCGCATGTTCCAGCAGAACCTCCAACCCGTCGGCGACTCGCTCGCCCTCAGCGCGCTGTGCGCGGCCGTCCCCCTCATCACCCTGTTCGTGCTGCTCGGCGGCCTGCGGCTCAAGGCGTGGGTGGCCGGCCTCGATCTCCCTGGGCGTCGCGCTCGTCGTCGCGGTCGTGCTGTTCTCGATGCCGCTCGGCCAGGCGCTGCTGGCCGGCCACCGACGGCGCCGCGTTCGGCTTCTTCCCGATCCTCTGGATCGTGATCAACGCGATCTGGGTCTACAACCTGACCGTGGCCTCCGGGCACTTCGACGTGCTGCGGCGGTCGTTCGAGAAGGTCAGCCCCGACCAGCGGATCCAGGCGATCATCATCGCGTTCTGCTTCGGGGCCCTGCTCGAGGCGCTGGCCGGCTTCGGCACCCCGGTGGCGATCACCGTCGTGATGCTGATGGCGCTCGGCTTCCGGCCGGTCAAGGCCGCCGCGGTCGCCCTGATCGCGAACACCGCCCCGGTGGCCTTCGGAGCGCTCGCCACCCCGATCGTCACCCTCGCCTCGGTCACCTCCGCGGTGAACAACGACCCCCGGCTGACGGTCGACGGCCTCGGCGGCGATGGTCGGCCGGCAGACCCCGATCCTCGCGGTGATCGTGCCGCTGATCCTGGTCTTCGTCGTCGACGGCAGGCGCGGCGTCAAGAGCACCTGGCTGCCGGCCCTGGTCTGCGGTGTCGCGTTCGGCCTCGCCCAGTTCGTCGCCGCCAACTACATCTCGGTGCCGCTGGCCGACATCGTCGCCGCGCTGGTCGCCGCCGCCTCCGTCGTGCTGCTGCTGCGGGTGTGGACGCCGGCCGAGGTGCTCACCGCCGAGCAGGCCGGCGCCGAGGAGGACGAGCTCGAGAGCAGCCGTGCGCAGGCGCGCTCCGGCGCGACGCTGCGCCGCACGGCATGTCCACCGGCGTGACCGGCGTCGACCGGTCGCGGTCGGGCTCCGGGACGGCGACCGCGGCAGAGGTGCCGCGCGACAGCGGCGCGGACGTCGCGAAGGCCTACGCGCCGTACCTCGTCATCATCGTGATCTTCTCGATCGTCAACATCCCGGCGGTCGTCGACTTCCTCGCCCAGGAGCCGTTCACCTACTCCTTCGCGTGGCCGGGGCTCGACATCACCAACCCGTGCCGGCGACCCGGTCGTCGACCGAGTTCAAGTTCAACTGGCTGCCCGCGGCCGGCACGCTGATGATCTTCGCCGGCATCATCACCGCGGCTGATCCTCAAGGTGTCGCCGGCCGAGGCCGCGCAGGACCTACGTCCGGACCTACGTCGAGCTGAAGTCGGCGATCATCACCGTGATGGCGGTGCTCGCGCTGGCCTACGTGATGAACCTGTCCGGCCAGACCACCTCGCTCGGCGCCTGGCTCGCCGGGTGCCGGTGGGGCGTTCGCGATCCTCTCGCCGATCCTCGGCTGGATCGGCGTGGCCGTGACCGGCTCGGACACCTCGGCGAACGCGCTGTTCGGGGCGCTGCAGGTGCAGACGGCCAAGGACGCCGGGCTCGACCCGCTGCTGATGGCCGCCGCGAACACGCTCGGGCGGCGTGCTCGGCAAGATGGTCAGCCCGCAGAACCTCGCCATCGCGGCGGCCGCCGTCGGGATGGCCGGGCAGGAGGGCGACATCTTCCGCAAGGTGATCGGCTGGAGCCTCGCCCTGCTGGTGCTGATGTGCGTCATCGTCGGCCTGCAGTCCACCCCGGTCCTCGGCTGGATGGTCCCGTAGGTCTGGGAGCCTGACGCACTGGTCGACGTGCGAGCGCGTGACCTCGCGCTCGACCTCGGCCGAGCGTCACGGACCGCATCCTGGTCGGTGTGACGCGGCTAACAGTTGACTCTTCAACTAAAGAGGAGTAGGTTCATGCCATCGCTTGAACCTACAACTTTCTGGGAGTCATCATGGGTCTGTTCAGCCGCTCCACCACGACCGCGCCGGTCGCCGTCGCTGCCCCCGCCGCCGCGTTCTTCGACGCCGGCACCTCGGCCGTCGACGACATCGCCGGCGACTACACGCTCGACGTCACCCACACGCGGATCGGCTTCTCGGCCCGCCACGCGATGGTCACCACCGTCCGCGGCCAGTTCACCGAGTTCGAGGGCGCCGCCCACCTCGACACCGCGAACCCGTCCGCCTCCTCGGCCAAGGTCAACATCCGCGCCGCCAGCATCTCGACCGGCCAGGCCGACCGCGACGGCCACCTGCGTCTCCGCCGACTTCTTCGACGCCGAGACCTTCCCCGAGCTCACCTTCGTCACCACCGACGTACGCCGCGCCGACGCCACCACCTGGACCGTCACCGGCGACCTCACCATCAAGGGCGTCACCAACCCCGTCTCGATCGACTTCGAGTCGACCGGCTCGGCCAAGGACCCCTTCGGCAACCTGCGGGTCGGCTTCGAGGGCAGCACCTCCATCAACCGCAAGGACTGGGGCCTGACCTGGAACGCCGCGCTCGAGACCGGTGGCGTGCTGGTCAGCGAGAAGATCAAGCTGGAGTTCGACGTGTCGGCCATCGCCGTGCCCGCCGCCTCCTGACCTCTGTCTCCCCGAGGAGCGACATGACCATCTCCGCCGTACGCCTCAACCACGCGGTGCTCTTCGTCTCCGACCTGGAGCGGGCGCTGGACTTCTACGTCCGCGCCTTCGGCACCGAGGTGGTCGCCCGCGAGCCCCGCGCGAACGCCGCCTTCCTGCGGATGCCGGGCTCGGAGAACCACCACGACCTCGGCCTCTTCGGGATCGGCGCGGACGCACCGCCGCGCCAGCCCGGGACGGTCGGGCTCTACCACCTGGCCTGGCAGGTCGACACGATCGAGGACCTCGAGCAGGCCCGGCTGACGCTGGCGAACCTCGACGCCTTCACCGGCGAGTCCAGCCACGGCGCCACCAAGAGCGTCTACGGCGTCGACCCGGACGGCAACGAGTTCGAGGTCATGTGGATGCTGCCGCGCGCGTCGTGGGGCGAGATGGCCGACAGCGCCACCACCGAGCGCCCTCGACCTCGCCGGAGAGGTACGTCGATGGGGCGGCCGTCGTACGGCGGGCCGGATCGTCGAGGACGCGTGAGCGCCGCCTTCGGCGAGCCCGTCGCGACGTACCGCGGCTCGACGCGACCCGGACGCCCCGCTGGTCGTGCTGCTGCACGGCCGCGGGTCCGACGAGCAGCAGATCGCCACGCTGGCCGACCACCTGCCGCAGCACCTGGCCTACGCCGCGGTGCGCGCGCCGATCGCCGAGGGCGGTGGGTACGCCTGGTTCGCCAACCGCGGCATCGGGCGGCCGGTCGCGTCGTCGCTCGCCGACACCCTGGCCTGGTTCCGGCGCTGGCTCGACGCCGCGCACGCCGGCCGGGACGTGCTCCTGGTCGGGTTCAGCGGCGGCGCGGCGTTCGCCGGGGGACTGCTGCTGGCCGACCCGGCGCGCTGGGCGGGCGCCGCGATCCTGCTCGGCACCCTGCCGTTCGACGCCGGCGTCCCGACCGACGCGGCCCGCCTCGACGGGGTCCCGTGCTGGTCGCGCAGGGCGACGCCGACACGGTGATCCCGCGCGAGCTGCTGGACCGCACCTGGTCCTACCTGCACGACTCGTCGGGCGCGACGCTCACGGCGCACCGCGACCCCGGTGGTCACGGGATCTCGGCGGCGACGCTCGCGGTCCTCGCGGACTGGCTGACCGCCACCGCCTGAGGGTCCTGCCCGCCGCCCCCCGTTCCGACAACGGTGACGAAACGTGACCTGGGGGTCACTGACAACCACCCGATGTCGGAACGAGGGGGGTCGGGGGCCGCGCCGGGGCGGGGCCGGGCCGCGGCTAGAAGAGCGTGCCCTGGACCGAGGCCGGCTCCGGCTCGACCGGCTTGCGCAGCGGCGGGTGCCGCATCGGCTGCGGCCGCGGCCGCGGGCACCCACCCGGCGTCGGCGTCGACCGGCTGGGGGCCGACGGTCTCCTTGCCGGTCAGCGCCCGCACCGCGGTCGGGACGTGCAGCTCCAGGCGGGTGAAGGTGGCCCGCACCGCCGCCTCGTCGAGGGGCAGGCAGCCCGACGCCGGCGTCCAGGTCCAGGCCGAGCGGCGCCGTGGTGTGCATCGTCATCACCTGGCAGTTCAGCGCCCAGCGCGCCCGCGCCTGCCGGGTCGGCGAGCTTGCGGGCGGTCGAGCGGCCGAGCACCCGGGTGCACCGCTCGCCGTCCCCGGCCGCGTCGTCGAACGCGGCGGCCGCGGAGCCGAACTCCGCGAGCAGCCGGGCCGCCGTCTTGGGGCCGATCCCGCTGACGCCCGGCAGGTTGTCGGAGGAGTCGCCGCGCAGCGCGGCGAAGTCGGTGTACTGCTCGGGGCGCACGCCGGTCACCATCACCAGCCGCTCGCGGGTCGAGCAGGGGAGAGGCGTCGACGCCGCCGTTGAGGATCCGCAGCATCCGGGTGTGCTGGTCGATCAGCGCGAAGGAGTCCCGGTCGGAGGTCGCCACGACGGTCCGCGCGCCCACCGTCGGCGCGTAGGCCGCCGCGCTGGCGAGCACGTCGTCGGCCTCGAGGCCCTCGGGCACCGCGACCACGACGCCGAGCGCCCGCAGTACGTCGATCGCGGTGTCCAGCTGCTCCTCGAGCGACTCGGGCTTGGGGTCGCGGTGCGCCTTGTAGGTGGGCCAGCGCTCGCGCCGCGCGCTGGCGTCCCGGTCGTCGAACCCCACCACCACGGCGTCGGCGCAGACCCGGTCGACGGCCGCGACGAGCTGGGAGAGCAGTCCCCGCACCGCCCACATCGGTCGGCCGTCCGGGGTCCGGAAGCCGGTGCGCGCCGAGGCGTGGAAGCTCCGGTGCAGCAGCGAGTTGCCGTCGACGGCGAGCAGGACACGAGGGGACATCGACGCCCAGCCTAGGCGCTCGCGCCGACACCGCTCCCGGAGCGGCCCCCCGCGAGCCGGCTGTCGCACGCGCCGTGGACGGTCCGCCGGTGCTGTGCCGTGGGTGGAGCGTCCATAACCCCGCGTTACAGCGGGGAGCGGGCGGGTCACACCGGTGAAACATCGACGGATTAGCCTGCCCGCCATGACCCCCCCGACGTACGCCGCACCGGCGCGTCGCACGTCGTGCCCCGGGAGCGCACCGAGCCGCTGACCGACCTGGCCGCGACCCGGATCGCGGCGATGGTGACCGCCCGCGAGGTCTCCGTCGTCGAGGTCGTGCAGGCGCACCTGGACCGGATCGCCGCCACCGAGCCGACCGTCCGCGCCCTGGTGCACGTCGACCGCGCCGACGCCCTGGACCGGGCCCGCCGGCTCGACGTGCTCCGGGCGGAGGGCGCCGACCTGGGGCCGCTGGCCGGCGTGCCGGTCGTGGTCAAGGACAACATCGACGTCCGCGGCCCGCAGACCACCTGCGGCTCCGACAGGCCCGGGCGCCGCCGCGCCGCCGTCGACGCCGAGGTCGTCGCACCGGCTGCGCGCGGCCGGGTGCGTGGTCGTCGGCCGGCCAACATGGACGAGCTCGCGATGGGCGCCTCCACCCAGACCTCCGACTACGGGCCGCACCCACAACCCGCACGACCTACGGCGCAGCCCCGGCGGCTCGAGCGGCGGCTCGGCCGCGGCGGTGGCGGCCCACCACGTGCTCGCTGCATCGGCACCGACACCGGCGGCTCGGTCCGCGAGCCGCGCCGCGAGTGCGGCGTGGTCGGGAGTCGCCCCGCCCAGGGCCTGGTGCCGATGCGCGGGTGGTCGCCTTCGCGCCGGGCTTGGACCGGGTCGGCCCGCTGGCCCGGACCGTGTCGAGGACGCCGCGCTGCTGCTGAGCGTGATCGGCGGGCGCCCCGGGCTCGCTGCCGCCACCGCCGCCCCGGACGTCCGCGGCCTCCGGGTCGGGGTGCTCGGCGAGCTGCGCACCTCCCGCAACCAGGTCGGCGTGCTCGGCCGGCTGGACGCGACCGTCGACCTGCTGCGCGCCCTCGGCGCCGAGGTGGTCTCGGTGTCCGCGCCGGCAGCGGGACGGGCGCTGGCGACGTACCTGACGATCACCTCGGCGGCCAGCGTGCCGGTGCTCGCGCCGTACGTCCGGACCGGCCTGGCCGGGGCCGAGGTGGAGCGCCGCTACGCCTGGGGGCTGGAGCTGCTGCGCGAGATCCCGAGCCCGCTCGAGGTCGCCCAGGTGGCCCGGGAGATCCTCACCGGCCAGGTGACCGAGGCCCTCGACGGCTGCGACCTGCTGGTCTCCCCGACGATGCCGACCACCGCCCCGCTGCTGGAGGGCCACGCCAGCGCGGAGGACCTGGCCGACCCGATGGCCGCGCCGTACACCGACTGCTGGACGGTGGTGGCGAACCTCGTCGGCCTGCCCGCCCTCTCGCTGCCCAGCGGGCGGTCCGCCGACGACGGGATGCCGGTCGGCACGATGCTGATGGGCCGCCCGCGCACCGACCACCTGCTGCTGCGGGTGGCCGCCGCGCTCGAGGCCGCGGGCGCCGACCGCCCCTGACACCGGAGGCCGGCCGGGGGCGGGTGGTGGGCCGTCCCCGACCGGCCTCACCCGGTGGTGAGGAGGGGATACCCACCCCGCCGGTGATCCACACACCGGGACCGGGACTTGCGTGAAGTTAGGCATGCCTCACATAATTTAGGCCCGCCTAACTTCTGCCGTCGTCGCGAGGGGAGCCCGCCGTGATCGTGTGCCACTGCCGCGTCGTCACGGACCGGGCCGTCGCCGACGCCGTCGCGGAGGGTGCGCGGTCCCTCGCGGCGGTCTGCCGCTCCACCGGAGCGGGCCAGGACTGCGGCTCCTGCGTCTTCTCGCTCAAGCGGCTGGTGTGCGAGCACCGGCCCGAACCGTCGGAGGTCGACGTTGCAGCCAGCTAGTCCCCGGGTCGTCGAGCTGCTGAACTCGGCGCTGACCTTCGAGCTCACGGTCACCAACACCTACTTCCTGCACGCCCGGATGCTCGACAACTGGGGCCTCGGCCGGCTCGGCAAGGTCTTCTACGACCTGTCGATCGACGAGATGAAGGACGCCGACGCGCTGATCAACCGGATCCTGATGTTCGACGGCCACCCCAACGTGCAGAAGCTCGGCGGGATCACCGTCGGCGAGGACGCCCACGAGATGCTCCGCCTGGCGCTGGCCTCGGAGTACGCCGCGGTCGCGGAGTTCAACGCGGGCGCGCAGGAGTGCCACGCCCTCGGCGACCACGGCACGGCCGCGGTCTTCGAGGAGATGGTCCGCGACGAGGAGCGGCACGCCGACTGGTTCGAGGGTCAGCTCGACGCGATCGACCGGGTCGGCCTGCCGCAGTACCTCGCGCAGATGGTCGTCACCGACACGCCGTAGCCCCGGCTCAGCGCGCCCGGTCGACGTAGGCCACGACCCGGTTGAGCAGCGACGTCGCGGCCAGCAGCCCGGCCGGCGGGGGCGGCGGGTTCTCGGCGAGCTCGTAGAGCAGCGGCGCGCCCTCGGGGTGCCCGAGCTGCTGGGCCACCTGGGCGCAGGCCCGGGCGGCGTCGCGTACGGCGGCGGGCTCGACGGTCCAGATCGACTCGAACAGCCGCTGCTTGTCCGGCACCGTCGGACTGGCCCGGCAGCTCCCAGGCGGTGAGCATCGCGGGGTGGTCGGGGGCGTCGCAGACCACCGCCCACTCGCGCCGCATCGGGGCGTCCTCGGGCAGGTCGACGAAGGTGGTCCGGTCGACGGGCGCCGGCTCGGCCCCGAAGTCGGCGAAGACCATCGTCGCGCGGGAGACGCGGGCCAGCTCGGTCCAGCGCTCCTCCGCGGCCCGGTAGTAGTGCTCCTTCTGGAACGCGCCGAAGATCATCGGCCGCTCGGCCCGCGCGCAGCACTCGTCCTCGATCGCCCAGGACAGCGCCAGCAGCGTCGACTTCCGGAGCCGCTGCGGCTGCAGCTGCGGGTGCCGGCGGCGCATCGCGGCGTACACCGAGGGCGCCCCGGGGGCGACCGCCCACGGAGGCCTGGGCGAGCACGACCCCGGCGATCGCGACCTCGAGGCGGGCGCCGCCGTCGCGCCGGCGCACCACCTGCTGGACCAGGTCGACGTCGCGCTCGTCGTAGCGACGGTGGCCGCTGTCCAGGCGCTGGGGCCGGGGGAAGCCGTGCCGGGACTCCCACATCCGCAGGGTGGCCGGGGCCAGCCCGGTGCGGGTGGCGAGGTCGCCGATGGTCAGGCCGGCCGCGTCGGCGTGGACGGCGGGGGCTTGCGCGGCGGGGGTCTGGGGTTCACCATGGCAGGGTAAACCTAAACAGGCCGTTGAGGAAAGTGTTGAAGTATCTCGGCGGCCGCCGCCGGACCACCGAGAACAGGAGCACCACCATGACGCAGCGACATCCACGAACCAAGAGGTCGTCGACTGGACCGACCTGGGCCGCGAGATGTGGTCCTTCCTGACCGGCCGCGAGGCCGCGATCAACTACCGGTTCATCGACATGGCCGTCGAGGTGCCCCGCGACACCGGGGCCGAGGCGCCGCGGGCGACCTGGAAGCTCAACGGCACGCTGCAGGTCACCACCCAGGACAACGCCGCCGGCTGACGGACGCCTGAGCCGATGTCCCTCGATCTCACGGTCGACGCCGACCTGGAGTTCTCGCGTCGACCTGCCCGGCTCGCGCACGGTGACGGGCTCGCTGACCGGCTCCGGCAAGGAGCTCCGGCTCGAGGTCAGCGACCCGTTCGCTGTTCGCGGGCCGGTCGGACGCGGGCGCCATCCGGCGGCCTGGCCGGCCTGCTCGCCCGGCAGGGCCTCTCGCTCACCGTGGTCGCCCCGCGGGACCGCTGGTCACGCCTGGGCGTCCGGCGCGCACCTCCTGGCTGCAGCGCCGGGTGACCGGGTCGCGGCACATCCGCGTCGAGCGCGGCGCCGGGCTGTGGTCGCTGGCCCGCGGCCGGGCGCAGGCGCCGAGCGGCGGTGCGCTGCCCGACCGCCGACCTCGCGCCGCCGGCCACGCTGTTCCCGCTCGCGCCGACCTTCGCCGCGCCGTCCGCCGCACGGTCACCACCACGCATGATCCGCCCGGTGGCGGGAACCCCCGGCTGATCATGGCGCCGCGGCCCGACCCGTGGCCCGGCGACCGCCAGGAGGTCTTCGGCCTGCGCGCGGACGTCACCACCCTCGGCAGCGACCCGGGCTGCGACATCGTGCTGCGCCGGCCTGGAGCCGCTGCACGCCGAGGTCCGGCACGACGACGCACGACGAGTTCGTCCTGGTCCGGCTGGGCCGCCCGGGCGACGACCCGGGTCAACGGCGCCCCGGTCGACCGCTCGGTGCTGCGCACCGCGTCGCGGGTGGAGCTGGGCGACCGGACGCTGTCGTTCTACCGTGAGGAGTACGCCGACCACGGCCGCCCGTACGGCGGTCGCGCCGGCGGCGAGATCGGCCACCAGCGACCCCAGCCCACCCGGCCCACCGCCCGCACCCGGGACGAGTGGCACCACACGCAGCACGAGGAGAACGAGTGACATCACCCGAGTCGCAGCCGGACCGGTCCTGGTCGCCGGCGCGTCCGGCTTCGTGGGACGCCGGCTGGTCCGCGCCCTCGCGCGAGGCCGGCCACGAGGTCCGGGCGATGACCCGGCACCCCGACACCTACGACGGGCGAGGGCGAGGCCGGTCCACGGCGACGTGCACGACGCCGACTCGCTGCCGGCCGCGCTCGCGGGCTGCCGGGCGGCGTACTACCTCGTGCACTCGCTGGACTCCAAGGACTTCGAGCGGCTCGACGCCGAGGCCGCGACGGCCTTCGGGCGGGCCGCCGCCGAGGCCGGGCGTGCGGCAGATCGTCTACCTCGGCGGGCTCGGCAGCGAGTCCGACGAGCTGTCCTCGCACCTGCGCAGCCGCCGCGAGGTCGAGGGCCTGCTGGGCTCCGCCGGCGTGCCGGTGACCGTGCTGCGCGCCGGCATCATCGTCGGCAGCGGCGGCATCTCCTGGGAGATGACCCGCCAGCTCGTCGACCACCTGCCGGCGATGGTCACCCCGCGCTGGGTGCGCACCAGGACCCAGCCGATCGCGGTGGCCGACGTGGTGCGCTACCTCGTCGGCGTGCTCGACCAGGACGCAGGCCGTCGGCCGGGTCTTCGAGATCGGCGGCCCCGAGGTGCTGCAGTACGTCACGATGCTGCGCCGGGTCGCGCGCGATCAAGAACCGCCGGCTGCTGATCGTGCCGGTGCCGCTGCTCACCCCCGGGCTGTCCTCGCGCTGGCTGGCGCTGGTCACCGACGTCGACACCCAGGCCGGCCGCTCGCTGGTCGACTCGATGGCCAACGAGGTCGTCGTCCAGGACGACAGCATCCGCCGCGTCGTGCCGTTCGAGCCGATGGGGTACGACGAGGCGGTGCGCGTCGCGCTCGCGGAGCACGACGCCGCCGGAGACGCGCCGATGACCTCGACGGGCACGCCCGGCCTGGTGGCGGCGGACCCGCGTCGCAGGTCGAGGCGCGGCTGCCGATGCCGATCACGCACGTCGTGCCGGTGCAGCACCCCGAGACCGCGTCCGTCGTACGGCGTCGGCGGCAGGTGGTCGCGGGGGTCTCGCTGCTCGGCACCGGGCTGCTCGGGCTCTCGCTGTCCACCAAGCCGGACTCCAAGGAGTTCTACGGCCTCACCGCGGCCGTCGCCGCGACCTGGACCGCCGGCGGGCTGCTGTCCGGGCCGCTGCACCTCGGCTGGATCCAGGGCCGCGACCAGCACCTGCGCCGCCCGGTGCTCACCCCGGTCGCGACCGGCGTCGGCGCGTTCGGCTTCTTCTACGGCTGCGCGCTGGTCGCCCGCAGCATCCCGGTCCTGGACCGCGCGATCGGCAAGGTGCTGGTGTTCGCCGAGGAGGGCAGCGGCCCGCTGGTCGTCGCGACCACGCTCGCCAACGGCCTGGGCGAGGAGGTGTTCTTCCGCGGCGCGATGTACGCCGCCCTCGACGCCGACCGCGCGGTGGCCGCCTCGACCGCGCGTCTACACGCTGGCGACCGCGTCCACCCGCAACCCCGCGCTGGTGCTCGCGGCCGCGGTGATGGGCACGCTGTTCGGCCTGCAGCGCCGGGCGTCCGGCGGCCTGCAGGCCCCGGTGCTCACCCACCTGACGTGGTCCACCCTGATGGTGCGCTACCTCCCGCCGCTGTTCCGGCACGCCCACCAGGAGACGCCATGACCCGCACCACCGACGTCGTCGTGGTCGGCGCCGGGCCTGGCCGGGCTCGCGTGCGCCCGCGAGCTGACCGACCGGGGCGTCGACGTGACGCGTGCTGGAGGCCGGCGACGCGGTGGGCGGCCGGGTCCGCACCGACCACGTCGACGGCTACACGCTCGACCGCGGCTTCCAGGTGCTGAACACCGGCTACCCGGCGCTCCGGTCGACGGTCGACCTCGACGCCCTCGACCTGCGCCCCTTCGACGCCACCGTCGAGGTCCTGCTCGACGGCGAGCGGTCAGCGGATCACCAACCCGGCGCAGAAGCTCTCCGGTGCGGCCGGCGCGCTCGGCCTGCCGGTCGGCGGCCTCCGCGGCAAGGCGGCCCTCGGGCTGTACGCCGGGCTGTGCGCGACCCGGCCGGTCGCCGGGCTCAAGGAGCGGCCCGACGTGAGCGCCGCCGAGGCGTGGCGCCGCGCCCACATCCCGCCGGACGTGGTCAACGGGCTGCTGCGGCCGTTCTTCTCCGGGGTGCTGCTCGAGCAGGACCTGTCCACCTCGCGGCGGTTCACCGACCTGATGTTCCGGATGTTCGCGCGCGGCGTCTCCACCGTGCCCGCCGCGCGGCATGCAGGCGCTCCCCGAGCAGCTCGCCGGGCGGCTGCCCGCGGGCACCGTCCGCCTCGGCACCGCGGTGCACCGGCTCGCGGGCGACCTCGTGGAGACCGCGGTCGGCGCCGTTCGGCGCCCGCGCCGTCGTCGTCGCCACCGACGCCTGGACCGCGTCGCGGCTGCTGCCGAACGTGCTCGACCGAGCCGGTCGCCCGGGGCGTCACCACCGTCTACCACTCGGCGCCCGCCTTCCCCGAGGCCTCGGCCACGCCTGCTGCTCGACGCCGACTCCTCGCCGATCGCGAACAGCATCGTGCTCTCCAGCGCGGCGCCGGAGTACGCCCCCGCCGGGCGCGCGCTGGTCTCCACCTCGATGGTGCACGGCACCGTGCCCGACGACCCGGACGGGCCCGTGGTCCGCCGCGCGCTGTCCCGGCTGCACGGCGTCGACACGGCGGGCTGGGAGCTGGTCGCGACCTACGACCTGCCGCACGCGCTGCCCGGCATGCCCGCGCCGCACCCGCTGCGGCGGCCGGTCCGGCTCACCGGCGGCGGGGAGACGGTGTACGTCGCCGGCGACCACCGCGACACCAGCTCCATCCAGGGCGCTCTCGTCTCCGGACGCCGCGCCGCCCACGCCGTGCTCGCCGACCTGAGGGTGCCCGCATGACCCACCTGCTCACCCGCGCCCTCGACACCGCCCTGGACCGCACCGTCGTCCCCGGCTACAGCAAGATCGGGTTCTGGCTGCGCCGGCCCTCCTGGGACGCCGACGACCCGCGGCCCGGGTCGCTGCGGGGCAAGACGGTGGTCGTGACCGGCGCGAGCTCCGGGCTCGGCCAGGCCACCGCCACCGCGACGGCCCGTCTCGGCGCGACGGTGCACCTCGTCGTGCGCGACCTGGCCAAGGGCCGCGCGGCGGTCACCGAGATCCGCGGCGAGGTGCCCGGTGCCGAGGTGCTGCTGCACCGCTGCGACGTGTCCGACCTGTCCTCGGTGCGGGCCTTCGCGGCTGCCCTGCGCGGGTCGGTCGAGCGGGTCGACGTACTCGTGCACAACGCGGGGGTGCTGCCGCCCGAGCGCGCGGGAGACCGCCGACGGGCACGAGGTCGCGTTCGCCACCCACGTGCTCGGGCCGCTGCTGATGACCGAGCTGCTGCGCCCGCTGCTCGCCGCGGCCGGGCAGGCGCGGGTGGTGATCGTGTCCTCGGGCGGGATGTACGCCCAGAAGCTCCCGGCCGACGACCCGGAGTACCGCCTGGGGGAGTACAGCGGCACCACCGCCTACGCCCGCACCAAGCGGATGCAGGTCGCGCTGACGCCGCTGATGCAGGAGCGCTGGGCGGCCGACGGGATCGCCGTGCACACGATGCACCCCGGCTGGGCCGACACCCCCGGCGTCGTGACGTCGCTGCCCGGCTTCCACCAGGTGATGGGGCCGGTGCTGCGCGACGCGGAGACCGGCGCGGACACGATCGTGTGGCTCGCCGCGACCCAGCCGGCGCCCGGGGGCGGCCAGTTCTGGCACGACCGCGCCCCGCGGCCCGAGCACTACCTGCCCCGGACCGCGAGACGACGCGCCGACGAGCTGCGGACCTGGCGTCCTGGGCCTACGTCCTGGCCGCCACCGGCCTCTGCTGACCCGCCCACCCGGCGACTCTGGCGACGCGTACGCCCGCTCGACCCGGCGACTCTGGCGAGTCGGCGCGAACGCGCGGGTCCGGACGTCGCCGCCAGTTGCCGTGCGTACGTCGCCGCCAGACGCGCCGGGTCAGCGGTGCGTCGCCGCCAGACGCGCCGGGTCCAGCGTGCGTTCGCGCCGACCAGACGCGCCGGGTCAGCGGGCCAGGAGGATCTCGCTGAGCGGCGCCGAGCAGGACCGGGGAGACGTCGAGCCCCTGGAGCGCGAGCACGGCCGCCCCGGCGTCGGGCGCGGTGCGGACGGCGTCGTACACCGCCGCCTTGAGCTCGAAGCCGATCTGCGCGCGGTCGAGCAGGGCGAACACCCGCTCGTCGGCGGTGAGGGCGACCGGACCACCTCGACGCGGTAGGTCCGGCCCGCGGGCAGCGTCGCCGCGTCGCCCTCGACGTCGTGCACGGTCAGCTCGCCGCTCGCGTCGTCGTAGGTCATCCGGGTGCGCGCCCAGCGGTCGTCGTCGCGGTCCTCGGCCAGCGTGAACGCGCCGTCCGCGCCGGGGTAGACCTTCACCTCCACGGCGTCCGCGAGCTCGGTGCCGCGCGGCAGCTCCTCGGCCGGCACCATCGGGACGATCGCGCCCGGCCCGGGCCAGCACCGGGATCGAGGCCAGGTCGCGGTGCAGGTGCAGCGTGCGGCCGCCGGAGTAGGTCAGCCCGGTGAACACGTCGGTCCAGGTGCCCTCGGGCAGCCACGCGCGGACCCGGCCCAGCCCGGTGGCGGGGTCGGCCGGCGAGGTGATCGGCGCGACCAGCAGCTCGCTGCCGAACATGAACTGGTTCGGGACCTCGTACGCCGCGGGCTCGTCGGGGTGGTCGTAGTACATCGGCTGCACGATCGGCTCGCCCTCGGCGTGCGCGCGCAGGTTCATCGTCGCGAGGTACGGCAGCAGCTGGTGGCGCAGCCGCAGGAAGTCGGTCATCACCGTCTCGGCGGCGGCCGTGAACCGCCACGGCTCCTTGGTGTTGAACGGGTTGAGGCCGGAGTGCAGCCGGTTCACCGGCGAGAACACGCCGAGCTGCACCCAGCGGGTCGCGAGCTCGTCGTCGCGGTAGCCCTTGAAGTGGCCGCCGATGTCGTGGCTCCACCAGCCGTAGCCGGCGTTCGACGCGGTCGCGGTGAAGTAGGGCTGGAAGTCCAGCGACTCCCACGTGATCATCGTGTCGCCGGAGAAGCCGATCGGGTAGCGGTGGCTGCCGATGCCGGCGTAGCGCGAGAACGTCAGCGGCCGCTTCCCGTCGCGCCCGGAGTCCAGGAAGTGGAAGTGGTTGAGCAGCCACAGCGGGTCGAGGCCGGCGATCTTGGTGACGCCGCCCTGCTGCCAGTCCAGCCACCAGAAGTCGACGCCCTCCTCCTCGAGCGGGTGGTGCAGCTCCTCGAGGTAGGCCTCGATGAAGTCGGGGTCGGTCGGGTCGAAGTTCACCGGCAGCTCGGTGGCCGGGTCGAGGCCCATCCGCTTCGCGATCGAGGCGTACGCCGCCTCGTGCGCGTGCACGCCCTCGGCCGGGTGCACGTTCAACGAGGTGGCCAGGCCGCGCTCGTGCAGGTCGGCGAGGAAGCCGGCCGGGTCCGGGAACAGGTCGGTGTTCCAGGTGTAGCCGGTCCAGCCGCTGCCGTACTTCGCGTCGATGTCGACCCAGTGCCAGTCCATGTCGATCACCGCGACCGACAGCGGCACGTCCTCGGCGGCGAACCGGTCCATCAGCGCGACGTACTCGTCGGCGGTGTAGGGGTGGTAGCGGCTCCACCAGTTGCCGAGCGCGTAGCGGGGCAGCAGCGGGGTCGGCCCGGTCAGCTCGTAGAGCGCCTTGAGGGCCCGCTTGTAGTCGCGGCCGAACGCGAAGAGGTAGAGGTCGAGGGTGCCGGGGCGGCGCGGGGCGATCCAGCCGCGGTCGTCGAGCAGCACGGTCTCGGAGTCGTCGACCAGCGCGACGCCGTTGAACGCCAGGACGCCGTCCTCCAGCGGGATCGCGCCGTCGACGTCGTCGAGGGTGCGGGCGGTGCCGCCGAGGTTGGGGGTGTTCTGCCCGTAGCGCCACACCGAGTCGTTGGAGTGGTAGCCGCCCTTGGCCTGCACCGACAGGCCGTGCGTGGTGAACGGCCCCTTGTCGTAGATCAGGTGCAGCCGGTCGGTGTGGATCTCCAGCAGGTCCTCGGTCTCGGTCACCGCGAAGTCGCTCGGCGCGAAGGCCCGGTTCACCGCGGTCTGGGACGCCCGGTCCTCGAAGGTGCCGGACTCGTCGTACTCCAGCCGGACCAGGCCGGCGTCCAGGACGGTGATCCGGTAGCGGTCGCCGCGGACCACGTTGGCCGGGTCGGCGATCGGGTGGGTGTCGAGCCGGAAGTGCTGCTTCACAGGTGTGCGTGCCTCGTCAGACGTTGCCGATGACGGACGTGATGGTGATGCGGATCGCGACGCGGTCGGGGTTCTCGCGCGGCTGGCGGTAGCGCTCGGCGTAGCGCCGGACGGCCTCGGCGACGGACGCCTCGTCGTCGCGCACCTCGGCGGTGCCCTCGAGGGTGGACCAGCGCCGGCCGTCGACCTGGCACACCGCGACCCGCGGGTCGGTGCCGCGGCGGAGGTTCGCGACCTTCTGCGAGGTGGTCGAGGTGATGCCCCAGGCGACGCCGGCCTCGACGTCGACCACGATCCCCATGGGTACGACGTGCGGCGACCCGTCCCCGCGCAGGGTGGTGACCGTGCAGAGGTGCCGCTCGCGCCAGAACTCGAGGTGCTCACCGGTGAGCTCGCGGACCCGGGGCATCAGGCGTCTCCCGCGCAGCGGAAGCCGGTGTTCCCGGACGTGGACTCGGGGGTGTTCGAGGAGCGCGCGGCGACCCGGTAGCGGTGGCAGTAGGAGTCGTGGCAGAGGTAGGAGCCGCCGCGCATCACCCGCTGCTCGCCGTCGTCCGGGCCCGCGCGGGTCGTGCTCCGGCGCGTGCCCGTAGTAGTCGGGGGCGAACCAGTCCGCGCACCACTCCCACACGTTGCCGGCCGTGCACCAGAGGCCGTAGCCGTTGGGGGCGTAGGACTTCACCGGCGCGGTCGTCAGGAAGCCGTCGTCCTCGGTGTTGTGGGTCGGGAACTCGCCCTGCCAGATGTTGCACACCCACCGGCCGCGCGGGGTGAGCTCGTCGCCCCAGGCGAACCGCTTCTGCGGCAGGCCGCCCCGTGCGGCGCACTCCCACTCCGCCTCGGTGGGCAGCCGCTTGCCGGCCCACGCGGCGTAGGCCTGCGCGTCGTACCAGGACACGTGCACGACGGGATGGTTCTGCCGCCGGCTGACGTCGGAGCCGGGTCCCTCGGGCGAGCGCCAGTCGGCGCCGTGGATGGCCAGCCACCAGGGGACCCCGTCGGCCCGGTTGACCAGGTCGCGCTCCCGGCGGTCGGTGTTGCGCTCCCAGGCGAGGTGGAACACCGCGGAGATCGCCGAACTCCTCGGCGCCGGTGAGGTAGCCGGTGTCCTTGACGAAGGTGGCGAACTGCGCGTTGGTGACGGCCGTGGCGTCGATCCGGAACGCGTCGAGGTGTACGGCGTGCACGGGCGTCTCGCCGTCGGCGGCGTACCCCTCGCCGAACGGCGTCGCCCATCTCGAAGCGGCCGGCGGGGACCGGGACCTGGCCCCGGGGGCGGCGGTCGCTGCGCGCGGGGGCGGCGTGCGGGCGGCCCGGCGTGCTCCGGCGGCGGGTGCGCAGCAGGCGGGTCCGTCCATGCGTCCACGCTAGTGGAGACGCGGTTCCTGTCAGACTCGGCCCATGACGGTGCTGGGTGAGGACGGGCTGGCGCGGCCCGCGTGGGCGGCCTCGGACCCGCTGATGCAGGAGTACTACGACACCGAGTGGGGGATGCCGGTCCGCGACGAGCGGGGGATGTTCGAGCGGATCAGCCTCGAGGCGTTCCAGTCCGGGCTGTCCTGGGCGACGATCCTGCGCAAGCGGCCGGCGTTCCGGGCGGCCTTCGACGACTTCGACCCCGACCGGGTCGCGGCCTACGACGACGCGGACGTCGAGCGGCTGATGGCCGACGCCGGGATCGTCCGCAACCGTCGCAAGGTCGACGCCACCATCACCAACGCCCGGGCCACGGTGGCGCTGCGCGGCGGACGGCGGGCTGGTCGACCTGGTGTGGTCCTTCCGGCCCGAGGCCACGCCGGCCCCGTCGTCGTACGCCGACGTGCCGACCCAGTCCGCCGGAGTCGCTGGCGCTGTCCAAGGCGCTGAAGCGGCGCGGGTTCGCGTTCGTCGGGCCGACCACGATGTACGCCCTGATGGAGGCGGTCGGCATCGTCGACACCCACCTGCTCGACAGCCACCGCCGCGGCTCGTCCGGCGTGTGGGCCTAGACGGGATGAATCGGTGCGAATCCTCCCGCAGGGCGCGCTGGCTCCATACTTCAGCCATGCCCACTGACGCTGCAGCGGCGCGCTCGGTTGCGCGCCTACGTCCCTGCTGGAGGCGGCCCAGGGCCATGCCCCGGAGGACGCGCTCGCCGAGCTGGTCGACCCTCGAGGCCGAGGCGCGCCGGCAGGGCTGGGACGCACGCGGCGTTCCTCGCCGCGGCCGGCCGGACCGTGCACGCGGTCGTGCACCGCGGCGACCCGGTCGCCGACGAGTCGTCGACGACCTCGTGGGCGGGCCGAGACGCTCGACGCCCCGGCGCTGCGCGGGATCGCGCTGGCGCTGCGGGCGGTACCGCGGCCGCCGGCCGCGAGGACAGCGCCGCCCTGCTCGCCGACGCCGGCCGCGCCGTGGTGCTCGTCGACGACGGTCGCTGCCCGCCCTGGACCGCTGCTCCGCGCTGGTGGTGTGCGCCGCGGCGTACAACTCGCTGGCGCTGTGGGAGCTGGCCGACGAGCTCTTCGACCAGGCCTCCGCCCTGGCGCCCGCCTGCGAGCAGCCGATGATGCAGCCCGCCGTCACCGTCGACCGGGTGCTGCTCCGGCTGGAGTGGGCGACCGCCCTGCTCGAGCTCGGCGACGAGCGGCAGGCGCTCGACCAGCTGCACCGCGCCGCCGACGCGGTCCGCGCCGCCCTCGCCGCCGACCTCCCCGAGGAGCTGTGGCGGCTCGACGTCGCTGGCCTGCGGCGACCTGGTGCCGTTCGTGCTGTCGGCGTGCGGCGACCCGGTCGCCGGCGCAGCGGCCGTCGACGACGCGCTCGCCGCGCTCGACCGCGCACCGCGAGACGCTGGTCGCGCATCGAGGACGTCGAGGTGCTGCCGCTGCTCGACGCGCTGTCGGCGCTCTCGCCTGCTCCGGCTGGGCCGGCGCGAGCCGAGGCCCGGGCGCGGCTGCGGCCGGCGGTGCCCGACTCGTCGTCGACCGGGCCCGGTCGTTCCCGGCGTGGGTGCGCGCCCAGGTGCTGGCCGAGCCGCCGGGACGCGGGCCGCGGTGGCCGCGCGCGCACCGCGAGTACGGCCTCGCTCGTGTCCCGGGCCCGGTGGGCCGCCCGCCGGGCGGTGCTCGCCGCCGCCCGGCCACGATCGCCACCGAGCGGCTCAGCGCCGAGCACGCCGTGCTGTCCCGCGACGTGCTGCTGGACCCGTTCACCGGGCTGTCGAACCGGCGGGTCTTCGACGACTGGCTCCAGGACGTCCCGGACTCCGCGACCGGGCGACCGCGCTGCTGCTCATCGACCTGGACGCCTTCAAGGTGGTCAACGACCTGCACGGGCACGCGGTCGGCGACGAGGCGCTGCGGCGGGTGGCCCGGGTGGTCGCCGGCCACGTCCGGCCCGGCGACCTCGCCCTGCGGCTGGGCGGCGACGAGTTCGCGGTGATCATCACCGAGGAGCACGACCCGGCCAGCCCCGGCGGCGCTCGACCTGCTGCGCGCGACCGCCGAGGCCCGGGCCCGGGCGCTGCGCGAGGCCGTGGCGGCCACCGACTGGGAGCGGATCGCCCCCGGGCTCGCGGTCCGGCTGCAGCATCGGGCGTGGCGGTCGGCGTGCTCGGGCCGCACGAGCGCGGCGCGGCGGACCGGCTCTACCGCGAGGCGGACGTGAGCCTCTACGACGACAAGGACGCGCGCGACTCCCGCGGACGACCTGCACCGCCCAGCGCCCTAGGCTGGCCGGGTGCTGACCCCTGCGCAGAGCGCGATCGTCACCGAGACCCTGCGGGTGTCGCTGGCCGCCGCGGCCGGCGACGTCGACGAGCAGCGGCTCGCCGCGCTGGCCCGGGCCGCGGCCGCCCTCGCCCCGCCGGTCGTCGACGACCCGCACCCCGCGTGGCCGCGGTCGGCGCGACCGTGGTCCGCGACCTCGAGGTCGGCCCCGAGGACACCGCGGCCGCGATGGGTCACCCGGACGCCGCCGTGCAGGTGCTCGGGCTCCCCGCGCCTCGCGCTCTGGTTCGAGATCGTCACCTGCGACCTGCTGCCCGCACCGGCCCCCGAGCTGACCCACGTCGGCGCCGGGATCCTCGTGCACCACCTCGGCCGCGCCGACGTCGGGGAGACCGTCAGCGTCGAGTGCACCGCCGGCGTCGGTGTCCGGGCGCCGGGCGGTGTTCACCTGCCGGGCCACCGTCGGCGACCGGCTGGTGGGCCTCGGCACCCACCACCGCGCGCTGCTCGTGCCACGCTGACGCCGTGCCCGACTCCGAGACCCTCGAGCTGATCGCGCTCATCGTCATCGGCCTGGTGGCGGCGCTGCTCGTGCTGAACGGCTTCGCCAACCGCCGCGCCGCCCGCGACCCGGTCGCCCGGCGCCGGGAGCACGCCGCCGGTGCCAGGCGGGCCTCGAAGGCCGCGGTCGTCTGCGTCGGCCTGCTCGTCGTCGCGGTGCTGCTGGGCCGGGTCCTGCTCGGCGTGCTCGGCGCTGACCGGCCTGGTGGTGTTCGGCACCCTGGCCGTCGTACGAGGCCGGCTGTCGCGCTGAGCCGGGCCGCCTGGGCCGCCCCGGTACCGTGGGCGACCCAGCCCGTGGCCGCGTGTCCCACCCCCGGGTCCCCGCCCAGGAAGCCGAGCCCTCCATGCGCGTACTCGTCACCGGAGCCACCGGCTACGTCGGCTCCCGGCTGATCCCCGACGCTGCTCGCCGAGGGGTACGACGTCGTGGCCGCCATCCGCGAGGAGGGCGACGTCGACGCCTTCGCCTGGGCCGGCGACGTGGACACCACGCTGTTCGACATCGAGGAGCCCGACCTGGTCGGGTCGGCGGTCGAGGGCGTCGACGCGGTGTTCTACCTCGTGCACTCGATGGGCTCGGGGGACTTCGTCACCAAGGACCGCGAGGCCGCCCAGCTCGTCGCGCGCTCCGCCGAGCGGGCCGGCGTCGCACGGCTCGTCTACCTCTCCGGCCTGGTCCCCGACGGCGACCTCTCGGACCACCTGCGGTCGCGGCTCCAGGTCGAGGAGGTGTTCCTCGACGGTGCGGTGCCGGCCGTGGTCCTGCGGGCCGCCATGGTGATCGGGGCCGGCTCGACGTCCTTCGAGCTGCTGCGCCGGCTCAGCGAGCGGGTGCCGGTCACGCCGGTGCCGACCTGGATGCGCCGGCGGGTCCAGCCGGTCGCGGTCCAGGACGTGGTGCACCTGCTGGCCTGCGCGCTGCGCGGGGAGCCCCGCAACCGGCACTACGACGTCGGCGGCGACGAGCAGGTGACCTACCCCGAGCTGCTGCGGCTGTACGCCCGGACCGCCGGGCTGCGGCGCCGCCAGGTGTTCGTGC
The DNA here is from genome assembly GCA_963811515.1 of uncultured Actinomycetota bacterium. GTDB lineage: Bacteria > Actinomycetota > Actinomycetes > Propionibacteriales > Nocardioidaceae > Nocardioides_B. The sequence continues at coordinate 96,188 of CAWERI010000013.1, read as the reverse complement.
CGCTGGTGCCCTCGGCCGTCGTCGGGCGGGTGGTCTCGTGGATCACCGGGATGCCGCGCGGGACGGTCTCGGCGCTCGTCGAGAGCCTGTCGCACGACATGGTGTGCGAGGAGGACGACGCCCGCACCGAGCTGGCCGGCGGGGACCACACGTTCCTGCCCCTCGACGAGGCGCTGCGCCGCTCGCTGAGCCCGGTCCACGACGGCACCGAGCCCGACGCCGACCCGCAGGCACCCGCGCCGACCGACCCCGGCTGGTCCGGCGGGTCGGTCACCGTGCGCGGCTCGCGGATCCGGCAGGCGCCCCGCAGCCTGCTCGCCGCCGTGCTGCTGGGTGTCCGCACCCGCCGCGCCGAGCGCACCGACCCGGACCGGCTGGTCTGAGCACCCGAGCGGAGGAGTGAGAGGCATGGACACCGGACGCAGCGGCGTGCGCACGTCCGTCGAGCGCGCCCTGCGCGGCCTGCTGTGGGACAAGGTGCCGCGCAACCACCGGCAGGACCCGCGGCCGTTCCTGGTGCGGCGGGTCGTCACCGGCGTGTTCGTGGTGATCGGCGCGGTGGTGCTCGGCTGGTCGCTGCAGATCGACGCCGGCGACTCGACGTTCTACGTCGCGACCCTGGTGCTCGCCGCGATCTGGACCATCGGCGCGTTCGCGTCCGGCCCGCTCTACCTCGGCCGGATCGCGCACCCGGAGCGGCACGACGACCTGCGCAGCCCCGTCGCCGGCGCGATCGTGCTCGGCCTGGTGCTGGCCGGCATCTTCGTGGTCGGGGCCCTGGTGGTGCGCGAGATCCCGCTGGTCGACCGGCAGATCTCCAGCGTGCTGAGCCACGCGAACGCCGGCGTCACGCCCCTGCTGGTGCTCATCACGGTGGTGAACGGGATCGCGGAGGAGCTGTTCTTCCGCGGCGCGCTCTACGCCGCCGTACCCCGGCACCCGGTCGCGGTCAGCACGGTCGCCTACGTCGTCGCGACGCTGGCCACCGGCAACTTCATGCTGGCCTTCGCGGCGATCCTGCTGGGCGTCGTGACCGGCCTCGAGCGCCGCGCGTCCGGCGGCGTCCTGGCTCCGGTGCTCACCCACGTCACCTGGTCGACGGTGATGCTGTTCGCGCTGCCGCTGCTGTTCTGACGCCGGGTGTGGACGGTTCGCACGCGGTACGCCGTGGGTGGAGCGTCCGGACCCCGCGTTACAGGAGGTCGCGGAGCAGGGCGGGGGCGCTGTCGGCCCCGGCGAGCTCGGCGCACCGGGCCCCGGCCGCCGCCGCGAACGCGTGCGCCTGCTCGGCGTCGTCGCGCGGGGCGAGCACCACCAGCTCCGGGACGGTGCGGGCCACCGGCAGCGGGTCCTCGTCGGTGTGCCGGCAGTCCGAGAGCAGCACCACGACCCGGCGCTGGGCCCGGGCCGCCGCCAGCTCGGCGGAGGCCGCGCGCAGGGCGTCGGCCAGCTGGGTCACGCCGTGCCCGCGCAGCGCGAGCACCCGGTCGACGACGGTGGCCGCCGGGTCCTGGCCGTGCAGGTGCCGCAGCGTGCGTACGTCGCCGGCGAACGCGATCACGGCGTGCTGGGCCGGCGCCCGCAGCGCGCAGGCGGCGGCGACCGTCGCGGCCACCGCGAGCCGCTCGCCGCTCATCGAGCCCGAGGCGTCGACCAGCAGGCACACCGCGAGGTCCTGGCGGCCCCAGTCGCGGGCGGCCAGCTCGTCGAGGTCGGCCGGGCGGCGCTCGCCGCGCGCGGTGAGGATCCCGTCCAGGGACGCGTCGACGTCGAGGTCGCCGCCCCGGCTGGCCGGCACGAGCCGGGGACGCGCCGTGCCGCTCCGCACCGGGCGGCCCGACCGCGACCGGTCGATGACCAGCCGGGCCGCCAGCCGGCGGGCCCGGGCGCGCAGCGACTCGTCGGTGGCGTGCACCAGGTCGGCGACCAGCGCCAGCGTGCCGTCCGGGTCGGAGGCCAGCGCCCGGTCCAGCGCCTGCTCGTCGAGCACCCCGACCTCGGGGGAGACCTCGGCGAAGCGCGCGTGCTTGGCCAGCGTCGACCGGCCGACGGTCCGGTTGCGCGCGCGTCCTGCTTGGGGTTGCTGCGCTGCTGGGGCCGGCCCGCCTGCTGGGGAGGAGGCGGGCTCAGGCTTCCCCCGGGTCGGTCCCCTCCGGGCTCCCGTCGTCGGACGGCGGCGGGCCGAACACCGCCTCGTAGAGCTCGCGCACGACCTCCTCGGGCCGCCGCCCGGCCGACTCGTGCATCCGGATCCGTCCCGACAGCGAGACCAGCGCCGCGTCGAGGCCGGCGTGCCAGTCGCCGGGCGGCACCTCGCGCATCGACCACAGCCGGCCGGCGATCGCGACGATGTCGATCGCCCCGCGCACCGAGGAGCCGATCCGGACGTCCGGGTGCGAGCGGGTACGACGGACCAGGTCGACGACCAGCGCACGCCAGTCGTCGGTCACCCCGGCGGCGGGGGAGCGCAGCGCGACGATCTCCGCCTCGGTCGCCGCGGACTGGTAGTCCATCGAGATCCGGCAGGTGCGGTCGTAGATCGCCGAGGAGATCCGCTCGGTGCCGACCGCGTCGAACGGGTTCATCGCCGCGACCAGCCGGAAGCCCGGCCTCGGCGTGCACCAGGCCGAGCCGGGGCACCGTCAGCTCGGCCTCCGACATCACCGTGATCAGGACGTTGAGCGTCTCCTCGGGGACCCGGTTGATCTCCTCGACGTACAGCAGCCCGCCGGCCCGCATCGCCGAGCACCAGCGGCCCGTCGACGAACACGTCGGGGGTGTAGCCCTGCGCGAGCACCTGCGCCGGGTCGAAGTGGCCGACCAGCCGCGCCGGGGTGAGCTCGGCGTTGCCCTCGACCAGGTGGAACGGCGCCGAGCGGGCCGTGGAGACGGCCCGCAGCAGCGTCGACTTGCCCGTCCCCGGCGGGCCCTCGAGGAGGACGTGCGCACCGCCGTCCAGCGCGGCGGTGAGCAGCTCGACCTCGCGGGCCCGGTCCAGGACGGGTCCGGGAGCGATCAAGATCAGTTGTGCGAGTGCACGACGACGCCGCGCACGTTCTTGCCCGCGAGCAGGTCGTCGTACCCCTCCTGGACCTGGTCCAGGGTGTAGGTGCGGGTGATGATCTCGTCGAGCTTGAGGTCGCCGGACTGGTAGAGCCCGAGGATCTTGGGGATGTCGACGGTCGGGTTGCAGTCGCCGAACAGGCTGCCCTTGAGCGACTTGCGGTAGAGCGTCATCACCGTGCCGGGCAGCTGGATGTTCGGCTCCATGACCTTGTTCAGGCCGGTCAGCACGACCACGCCGCCCTTGCCGACCGCGTTGAAGCCGCCGGTCACGATCTCGGCGGTCATCAGGCCCGGGGTGAGGATCGCGGAGTCCGCCATCTGGCCGCGGGTCAGGTCGGTGATCACCTCCTGCGCCTCCTCGACGGTGGCGAAGGCGTGCGTGGCGCCGAGCTCCATCGCCTTCTCGCGCTTGTTCTCCAGCGGGTCGACGGCCACGACGTACTTCGCCCCGGCGTACCGCGCGCCCTGGACGGCGTTGATGCCGATGCCGCCGATGCCGGAGACCATCACGGTCTGGCCGGGCCGGACGTTGGCGGTGTTGACGGCCGCAGCCCCAGCCGGTGGGCACGCCGCAGCCGACGAGCACGGCCTTCTCCAGCGGCAGGTCGTCGTCGACCTTCACCGCGCGAGTTCTGGTGGATCACGCCCCACTGGCTGAACGTGCCGAGCATGCACATGGCGCCGTAGTTGCCGCGCGGGCCGGTGATCGGGAAGCGCTCGCCGGGCAGGTAGCCCTCGAGGATGGTGGCGCCCATGTCGCAGATCGACTGCTGGCCGCTGGCGCAGTAGCGACAGGTGCCGCAGTTCGGGATGAACGAGCAGACCACGTGGTCGCCGGCCTTGACCCGGGTGACGCCGGGGCCGACCTCCTCGATGATCCCCGCCCCCTCGTGCCCGAGCACCATCGGCAGCCGGGCCTCGAGGTCGCCGTGCGCGACGTGCACGTCGGAGTGGCACAGACCGGCGTGGGTGTAGCGGATCAGCACCTCGCCCTCCCTGCGGCCCGTCGAGGTCCAGCTCCTCGATCTCGATGGGCTTGCCCGCTTCGTACACGACGGCTGCGGTGGTCTTCATGGGGCTGCTCCTCGGCGAGGGGAAGGCCGTCGGGCGTGCCTCGACCGGTTCTCGCAGTCTAGTCCCGCCTGCGTTGAAGACGCACCTACCCGTCCGGTCAGGTGGGTGCCCCTCGGCGGACGGGGGCCCCGGCGCCGGCGGGCCACCTACCGTGGGACCATCGGCGTACGACGACGGCGCCGGCCGCGGGCCCGCCTGCCGCGGACCGCGTGCCGGAGCCGGCCACCCGCGTGTAGTTTGGAGGCGTCTTGATGGGAGGCGCCGTGCAGTCGATCGCCGGATCCCGACCTGCCGACCCAGCGCGACGACGAGCCCCAGCCCCCGGCTCCCCGTCCCCCGCTGGTCAAGTTCCACGCCCCCGAGGTCGTCTTCGGGCTCGGCTCCCTGGGCGAGGCCGGCTTCTCGGCCGCCCGGCTCGGCGCCCGACGGCCGATGGTCGTCACCGACCCCGGGATCATCGAGGCGGGCTGGTGCGACGAGCTCCTCGGCTACCTGCGCGAGGTCCGGCTGACCCCGGTGGTCTGGTCCGCCGTGACGCCGAACCCCAAGGACCACGAGATCCACGCGGCCTACGAGCGGTACGTCGAGGAGGGCTGCGACGTCCTGATCGCGCTCGGCGGCGGCTCGTGCATCGACGCGGCCAAGGGCGTGGCGATCCTGTCCGGCAACGGCGGCCGGATCCTGGACTACGGCGGCGTCGACCTGGTCGCCAAGCCGATCCCGCCGCTGCTGATGATCCCGAGCACGTCGGGCACCGGCGCCGACGTCTCCCAGTTCTGCATCGTCACCGACACCGAGCGGTCGGTGAAGATCACCATCATGGGCCGCGCCCTGGTGCCGGACATCTCGATCACCGACCCGCGGCTGCTGATGACGATGCCGGAGTGGCTGAACGCCGCGACCGGCCTGGACGCGCTCACCCACGGCATCGAGTCGTTCGTGTCGCTGGCCCACAACCCGCTCGCCGACATCCACGCCCTGAACGCCGTCGGGCTGGTCTGCGCGAACCTGCGGACCACGATCCTGCGCCCCACGGAGGAGGCCGCGCGCTCCAAGATGGCGCAGGCCAGCCTCAACGCCGGCCTGGCCTTCACCAACGCGATCCTCGGCGCCACGCACGCGATGAGCCACCAGGTCGGCGGGCTGCTCGACGCCCCGCACGGGGTGGTCAACGGCGTGCTGCTGCCGCACGTGATCCGCTACAACGCCCAGGAGAGCCCCGAGCGCTTCGTCGACCTGGCCCGCTCCGCCGGCCTGCAGGTCGACGGGGTGCCCGCGAGCGAGGCGGCCGAGATGCTCGCCGTGCACGTGCGCGAGCTGGCCGACGACGTCGGCGTACCCCGGGGCCTGCGCGAGCTCGGCGTCGACGAGAGCGCGATCCCGCGCCTCGCGCTGAACACCCTCGACGACGCCTGCCTGACGACCAACCCGCGGGCGGCGTCCTCCGGCGACGTGGAGAAGCTCTTCCTGGCGGCCCTCTGATGCCGCTGACGCACCGATGAGCCCCCGCCGCCAGCGGCTCGACCTGGCCACCCTCACCGGGGTCCGGTCCGGCAAGACGTCCTACTACCGCGCCTACGTCCGCTCCGACGAGCGGATGCAGCACGCGGTGCGCGCGATGGACTCGATCTCCCGGGCGCTGGTGCGCACCGTCGAGGGACCGCGCGGCCTGCTCGAGGAGGTGGTCCGGGCCGCGGCCGCGCACCTGAACGCCGAGTGGACCGTGCTGGCGCTCTCCGACGGCCACCTGCGCGGTGCCCGTCCGCGCTTCCTGGCCTCCGACGGCGACGGGCGACATCACCGTCGACGAGGACGACCTGCCCACCTCGGTCAAGCTCGAGCTCCAGTCGATCCGGGCCGGCCACACCCGCCCGGTGATCGAGAAGACCGGCTGGATCCGGGTGCCGATGACGCTCGAGGGCCGCACCGTCGGCAGCCTCGTCGCCCAGCACCGGCTCCAGGTCGACCCCGAGCCCGGCGACCTGTCGGTGCTGCGGATCCTGGCCAACCAGGCCGCGGTCTCGCTGCACACCTCCGAGCAGTACCAGGCCGGCCTGGCGCTGCACCGCCGCGCCCAGCACCTGTACGACGAGGCCACCGCCCAGGCCCGCAACCTCGCCGACCGGACCGCCGAGCTGCGCCAGGTCGAGGAGCGGCTGCTGCTGGCCCACCAGCGCGAGCTGATCGACGGGGAGCGGCACCGGATCGCCCGCGAGCTGCACGACAGCGTCACGCAGTACGTCCTCTCCGCCGGGATGGCCGTGGAGATCGCCCGCGGCGAGGCCGAGGCGCTCGGCCGGCCGGGCTCCGTCGATCCTGGCCCGGCTGGCGACCGCGAAGAAGCTGTCGCAGGACGCCGTCGAGCAGCTGCGCCGGGCGATCTACGCGCTGCACCAGCCGCACCGCGACACCGTCTCCACGCTGCCCGAGCTGCTCCACGAGGTCGCCCACCAGCACAAGCCGCACCTGCACGTGCAGCTGCGCGTCGAGGGCGACGTGATCCGGCTGCCCAACGACGCCGACCACGAGATCGCCCGCACCGTCGGCGAGGCGCTGTTCAACGTGGCCACGCACGCGCAGGCGACCCGGGCGATCGTCCGGCTGCGCTACCGGCCGGACCAGCTGACCGTGTCCGTGGCCGACGACGGCGAGGGCGACCCCACCGACCTGAGCCGCAAGCTGCGGCTGGAACGCGCCACCATGGTCGACGGGCGGCACCGCGGCCTGGTCAACATGGACAGCCGGATCGCCGACCTCGGCGGCAGCCTGGCCTTCCGCCGTGCCCGGCTCGGCGGCGTCCGCGTCGAGATGCGCATCCCGCTCCCGCTGACCCTGACCCCACCGGGCCTGGTCACCGAGCTCGTCGGCGACCCCGTCGACGAGCACCGCGACACCGACCAGTTGGAGGCCTGACATGGCCACGCTCGCCCCGTCCCAGAGAAGTGCCCGCAGCGACGTCGTGGGCATCATGCTCGTCGACGACCACGCGATCGTCCGGCAGGGCCTGCGCTCGATCCTGGAGCGCGAGGACGACCTGCGGGTCGTCGCCGAGGCGTCCAGCGCCAGCGAGGCGCTCGCCGTCGTCGGCCGCGCCGACCCGCAGATCGTGCTGCTCGACCTCAAGCTCTCCACGTCCTCCGACAGCGAGGGCCTCGAGCTGTGCCAGGAGCTGACCGGCAAGCACCCCGAGATCGGCGTGCTGGTGCTGACCACGTTCCTCGACGAGCACCTGGTGCTGCAGGCCATCCGGGCCGGCGCCCGCGGGTACGTCGTCAAGGACGTCGACACCTCCGCGCTGATCCGGGCGATCCGCGACGTGTCCCGCGGCGAGAGCGCGTTCGACGCCCGCAGCGCCGCCGCCATGGTCCGCGGCCTCAACGCCCCGCCGGTCGAGGAGACCAAGCAGCTGACCGCCCGCGAGCGCGAGGTGCTCAGCCTGCTCGCGCGCGGCCTGTCCAACCGCGACATCGGCGCCCGGCTCTACATCTCCGAGACCACCGCGAAGTTCCACGTCGGCAACATCCTGCGCAAGCTCGGCGTCTCCCGCCGGGCCGAGGCGGTCTACGAGGCCAGCAAGCTCGGCGTCATCTGAGCGTGCGAGGGTGGAGGGCATGACTCGGGACACGGTGACCGTCCGGCTGGCCTACGGCGAGAGCGGGCTGGACGTCGAGCTGCCCGCGGACCGTACGACGGTCGTGGAGCCGACCTACGTCGAGGCGGCCGAGGACCAGGTCGGGCTGCTGCGCGACGCGCTGCGCACCCCCGTCGACGGTCCGCCGCTGCGTGAGCTGGTGAAGCCCGGCCAGACCGTCGCGATCTCGATGTGCGACGGCACCCGACCGCAGCCCCGGCACCTGATGATCCCGGCGGTGCTCGACGAGCTCGACGGCATCGTGTCGCCCGACGACGTCGTCGTCCTGGTCGCGACCGGCACGCACCGGGGCAACAGCGACGCCGAGATCCGGCAGATGCTCGGCGACGCAGCGGACCGGGTCCGGGTGGTCAACCACGACGCCCGCGACGACGAGTCGCTGGTGTGGCTGGGACGGCACGGTCGCGACGTACCCGTGTTCCTGAACCGGCACTGGGTCGAGGCCGACGTGCGGATCACCACCGGCTTCGTCGAGCCGCACTTCTTCGCCGGCTTCAGCGGCGGCCCCAAGCTGGTCGCGCCCGGTCTCGCGGGGCTCGAGACGGTGCTGACCCTGCACGACGCCCGGCGGATCGGCGACCCGCGGGCGACGTGGGCGGTGGTGCGAGGGCAACCCGGTGCACGACGACATCCGCGCCGTCGTCGCGGCGGTCGGCAAGGTCGACTTCGGGCTCGACGTGGTGCTGAACCGCGAGCAGCGGATCGTCGAGGCGTTCGGCGGCTCGCTGTCGGCGATGCACGCGGCGGCCCGGGCGGCCTCCCAGCGGCTGGCGATGCAGCCCGTGCCGGCGCTGTTCGACGTCGTGGTGACCACCAACGCCGGCTTCCCCCTCGACCAGAACCTCTACCAGGCGGTGAAGGGGATGTCGGCGGGCATGACGGTGGTCAAGCGGGGCGGCACGATCGTCTGCGCGGCGGAGTGCCGCGACGGGTTCCCCGACCACGGCTCCTACCGCGAGGTGCTCGCCTCCGAGGCGTCCCCGCAGGCGCTGCTCGCCACGATCGCGGCGCGCGAGCGCACGGTCCCCGACCAGTGGCAGGTCCAGGTGCAGGCCAAGGTGCAGTCGCACGCCGACGTCGTCGTGCGCTCGTCGTACCTGTCCGCCGACGACCTCGCCTCCGCGCACCTCGGGCACACCGAGGACGTCGCGGAGACCGTGCTCGAGGCGCTGCACCGCGGCGGCCCCGACGCCCGGGTCTGCGTCCTCCCCGAGGGCCCGCAGACCATCCCCTACGTCGCCTGACCCGGCGCTCTGGCGGCGCGGACCGCGCCGACCCGGCGTGTCTGGCGGCGCGAAACCCCCGCCGACCCGGCGCGTCTGGCGGCGAACGCCCCGCCGACCCGGCGCCTTTGGTTGCGCTGCCCGCCCGCGCCGCCGCCAGAGTCGCCGGGTCGGCGGTAGTGTGGGGCGCCAGAGTCGCCGGGTGGGCGGATTCCTGCCGCCAGAGTCGCCGGGTCAGGGGGTGTCGATGACCAGCCAGCCGCCGTGGAACTCGTGCACGTCGTAGGCGCAGCCGGTGCTGCGGCCCCAGCGGTGCAGGTCGTCGAGGCTGACCGTCCGGACGTGCCCGTAGGTCTCGTTGGCCTCGTCCTCCAGGGGTACGGCGATCACCACCCGCCGCGCGGCCAGGCGCAGCGCCTCGGCGACCACCTGGCTGCCGTGCCCGGGCTCGAGGTGCTCGAGCAGGTGGATCGCCAGCACCGTGTCGGCGCACCCGTCGTCGGCCGGGAAGCGCGCGGCGTCGGCGGTCTCGGTGGCGACGCGCAGCCCCAGCCGCGGCGCGATCCGGGCGAGCAGCCGCACCGTCCCGGGCGAGACGTCGGACGCCGTCGTCGGACGCCCGGTGGCGGCGATCCGCAGGGCGAGGAAGCCGAAGCAGCAGCCGAGCTCCAGCACCGAGCCGGGGGCGAGCAGCTCCAGCGCGTGGTCGTGCACCGGGGCGTACCCCGCGATCGAGCTGTGGTCGCCCGGGGAGCCGGCCGGCGCGGGCCGGCCCGGCCTCCGCGAGGCGGCGCAGCGTGTTGCGGTAGAACAGCTCCCAGCTGTCCAGCGGGTCCGGCGCACTGGTGCGTACGACGCCGGTGAACACCCGCTCGAAGAGGTCGGCGCCGCGCAGCCACCCCGGCCCGAACAGCTCCTCCTGGAGCAGGCCGGCGAGGTCGTCGTCGACGGCGTCCGCGGGGACGACGTGGGTGACGTGCACCCGCCCGTCCTGCGGCGTGAGGTCGAAGTGCGTCGGTGCGGACCGTCCGCCCGACGGCCGGCCGCCGGGCGCCGTGCGCGGCCTCGACGACCACCAGCGGGTCCTCGTACCGGCCGTGCACGGTCGGGGTCAGCGGGTCGATCGGGGCGGCGACGTCGCTGGTCATCGGGCGCCGGCCGACATCGACGTGGTCGCCTTCTCCAGCCCGTGCAGGTTGCGGACCACCTGCACCCGGTCGCAGTACTCCTCGTAGGCCGGCAGGTCGCACCGGCCCAGCCCCCAGGAGTAGCGCGGCTCGGGGGTGAGCCACACGGTCTGCCGCGCGCGCCGGGCCAGCTCCTCGAACACCGCCACCCGCGGGTCGTTGCCGTTGCCGCGGCCGTCGCCGAGCACCAGCAGCGTCGTACGACGGGTGACGGCCGAGCCGTACTGCTCCAGGAACTGCTCGAAGGCGGTGCCGTAGTCGGAGTCCGCGTCGACGTCGAGCATCCCGCCGGAGGGGGACCCGGCCAGCACCATCGACAGCGCGTCCTCGATGCGGTGCTCGGCGAACAGGTCGGTGATCTCGACCAGGTCCTTGACGAACGCGAAGCTGCGCACCTGGGCGGCGACGGACTGCAGGCTGTGCACGAGGTGCAGCGTGAAGCGGGCGGTGTTGCGCACCGACAGGGAGACGTCGCAGAGCACCAGCAGCCGCGGCCGGTCCTCGACCTTGCGCACCGTCACCGGGCGGAACGGCACGCCGTCGTACTTCATGTTCGCGCGCATCGTGCGCCGGCCGTCGACCACGCCCTGGGCGGCGATCGCCCGCTTCGGACGCGGCGCGCCGTGCAGGCTCCGCAGCAGCCGGCGCAGCGACTCCTCGAGGTCGGCGCGCTCCGCCTCGTCGAGGGTCTCCGCACGGGCCGCCTCGATCTCGCGGGTCTCGATCTCCTTCTCCACCGACAGCAGCTTCTGGAGGTGGTCGCGCAGCCGCTCCGGGAGACCCTCGAGCAGCGGTGCGAGGGCGGCGCGCAGGGCCGCGATGTTCTCGGGTACGTCGATGTCGGCCTCGTCGGGCAGGTTGTCGGCCAGCCAGTCGAACAGCGCCATCTCCTCGGCGACGCTCAGCTCGGTGTCGATCTCGAGGCCGGGGCTGGCGGTCAGGTCGCCGGGGTTGCCCGGGTTGCGCATCCGGTTCGTGGAGAGCTGGACCCGGGCCGCCTCGCCCCGGCTGTCCTTGGTGTCGTTGGACAGCACGATCTCGTCGGTCAGCGCGGACATGTCGAGGCGGTTGGCCTCCTGGTGCAGGTTGTACTGCTGGGCCATGTCCTCGGGGTCGAAGTACTCCTTGAGGTCGCTGGGCTTGCCGTGCGAATGGCCCTGCTCGGGGTTGTCGCCGGGGTTGTCCGAGAGCGTGAACTGCTCGAGCTCGCCGTCGTCGGAGAGGTCGTCGTGGGCGTGGGAGTGGCCCTCGTCCTCCTCGGGCACGACCGCCCGGAGCCCGAAGAACCGGTCGAAGACCCGGTCGAAGGTCTCCACGTCGCGGCGGTCCTTGACCAGGGTCGCGGTCAGCGCCGAGCGCAGCAGCTCCCGCTCGGCGAGCACGCCGGGCTGCGCGGTGGCGTGCATGGCGTCGATCGCCTCCGAGACGCTGACCCGCATCCCGGACAGGCGCAGCAGCCGGACGAACCGGTGCAGGGCTCCCTCCACGCTCACACCGGCCGCTTGCGGGCGCCGCGGGCGAAGGACCGCTGGCCCTTCTCGGCGCTGACCGAGGTGCGGACCGCCGGCCCGCCGCCCGGGGCGCCGTAGTAGTCCTCGTCGTGCCGGCCCGGCTCGTCCTTGGCGGCCCGCTTGGCGCGGCCGTCCACGTCGCCGTCGTCGTGGCTGTGCCCGTGGCCGTGGCCGTGGCCGTGCCCGTGGCCGCCCACCGAGTCCGGGACGGTGGCGTTCGGGTCGACCAGGCGGGGCAGCGCCTCGGTGGCCCGGCGCAGGTCGCGCTCGTACTTCACGACCACGTTCAGGGTCTGGCCGAGCACCTCGCCGTCGAGCTCGCTGACCCCGAGGACCGCGAGGGTGCGGGCCCAGTCGATGGTCTCGGAGATGCTCGGCGCCTTGCGGAGCTCGAGCTCGCGCAGGCCGCGGACGATCTCGACGAGCCGGACCGCGAGCGCCTCGGGCAGGCCGGTGTCCTTGGAGCGGACGATGGCCAGCTCGCGCTCGGCGGTCGGGTAGTCCAGGAACAGGTGCAGGCAGCGCCGCTTCAGGGCCGCCGACAGGTCGCGGGTGTTGTTGGAGGTGAGGACGACGTACGGCAGCACCTTCGCTGTGACCGTGCCGATCTCGGGGATGGAGATCTGCCACTCCGACAGCAGCTCGAGCAGCACGGCCTCGAGGGCCTCGTCGGCGCGGTCCACCTCGTCGATCAGGAGTACGACGGGCTGCTCGGAGGTGATCGCCTCCAGCAGCGGCCGGGGTGCCAGGAAGCGTTCGGAGAAGAACACGCTGTCCTGCTTGGCGATCCGCTCCACGGCCTCGTTGAGGTCGACGGCGTCCTCGACGACCTGGCCGATCTTCTCGCGCAGGATCTGGGTGTAGAGCAGCTGCTTGCCGTAGTCCCACTCGTAGAGCGCCTTGGACTCGTCCTGGCCCTCGTAGCACTGCAGCCGGAGCAGCCGGCGGCCGGTCGCCTGGGCCAGCGTGGTCGCCAGCTGGGTCTTGCCGACGCCGGCCGGGCCCTCGAGCAGCAGCGGCTTGCCGAGCCGGGACTGCAGGAACACCGTGGTCGCGAGGCGGTCGTCGGAGAGGTAGCCGAACTCGGCGAGCTGGTCCTTGGCGGCTGCCACGTCGGCGAAGTCGTCGGTCACGGTGCTCCTTCTTGTCGTTGGGTGCTGTGGACAGTGCTCCGACAACGGTGACGAAACGTGACCCAGGGGTCACTTCTGGTCACCGTTGTCGGAGCAACGGGGGGCTGGTCAGCCGAGCAGGTCGTCCAGGTCGCCGTTCATGCAGTGGTCCACCACCGGGCGGACGGTCTCGAACGTGCACTCCTTGGCGTTGCCCGGCGTGCAGGCGTCGCCGAGCACGTGCTTGGTGATCCGGTCGACGTCGGCGTCGTCACCGGTGATCACCTTGGAGTTCTCGTAGAACTTCGTCGGGCCCTGGCCCAGCCGGTTCTTGGAGTAGCTGTCGGCGGTCACGTCGGTGAACTTCTCGGTGATGCCGACGTCGCGCAGCAGCCGGATCGCCGCACCGAGCGCGGCCTCGGCGGCCTGCACGTCGTTCATGCCGTGCGTGTCGATGTCCATCGCGCGGGCGATGTCGGCGAACCGCTTGTAGGCGACCGGCATGTTGAACGCCCACACCCGGGGCAGCGCGACGGCGTTGTTCAGGCCGTGGTGGGTGTCGTAGAACGCGCTGACCGCGTGCGAGATCGAGTGGATGATCCCGAGCCCGCCGGAGTTGAACGCCTGGGCGGCGATGTACTGCGCGTACATCATGCCCTCGCGGCCCGCGAGGTCCTCGCCGTTCCACACGGCCGCCCGGAGGTTCTCGTTGGTCAGCTTGATCGCGTGCAGCGCGTTGCCGAGCGAGGGCTGGAAGTTCAGCCGGGAGACGTAGGGCTCGGAGGCGTGCGCGAGGACGTCGAAGCCGCACTGCGCGGTGTAGTCGATCGGGCACGAGTAGTAGAGCACCGGGTCGTCGATCGCCAGGGTCGTCACCGAGGCGTCGTCGAAGGCGACGTACTTGTGCGGGTTGTCCGGGTCCGTCGTGGTGTCGGTGATGACGTAGGCCCACGAGGTCTCCGAGCCGGTGCCGGCCGTCGTGGACACCGCGATGTGCGGCGGGTTCTTCGGGTTCTCGGACATGTTGAAGCCCTCGAACTCGTTCACGTTGCGGCCGTCGTGCGCGACCGAGACGCGGGCGCCCTTGCAGGCGTCGTGCGAGGAGCCGCCGCCGATGGAGACGAAGGAGTCGCAGCCGTTCTCGTTGTAGAGACCGACGGCGTCCATGACGTTGTAGTCCTTGGGGTTGGACTCGACCTTGTCGTAGACCACGACGTCGAGGCCGTGGTACTTCATCGACTCCACGATCTTGTGCACGATGTCCGAGCCGCGCAGGCCGGACGTCATCACCAGGGTCTTCTTGAACCCCAGCTTCAGCGCCTCCGGGCCGATCATCTCGTGGGCGCCGGGACCCATCAGGGCCCGCGGGAACGGGTGGAACTCCTTGATCGGGAACGGTTTGAGTAGCTCGTCAACCTGCATCCTGGCCTCCTGCGGGCGGTTCGTCTGGTCGCTGCGAACGTAGGAGCCAGGCGGCGTCGAGGCACAGACGAGGATCCGGAAACGGCCCGTCGGGCCCATCCGGATGCTGCCCGGACGTGGGGTCGTACCTCTCCTCCCGGACAGGTATCCCGCGTCCTGCCGAGGAGTGTGGACGGGGGGTCCGCGCACCTAGCGTGAGGGCACCGGTTCCACCCATCGCTGACCACAGAGAGCGGTGCCCCATGACCGACCCCCAGCCCCAGGCCGACGACCACCACCCCCGAGGCCGACCTCGCCGAGACCGCGCTGGTCGAAGAGGTGTCCATCGACGGGATGTGCGGCGTCTACTGATGCCGACCCCGACCGATGCTCGCCGAGCAGTGGCGGCTGGACGGCTCGGTGGCGCTGCGCCCCGAGCCGTTCGGCGCGCTCGCCTACCACTTCGGCACCCGCAAGCTCAGCTTCCTCAAGACCCCCGAGCTCGTCGACGTCGTCCGGCGCCTCGAGCGCAGCCCGTCGGTCGAGGCGGCGCTCACCGACGCCGGCGTGCCCGAGCCGCACTGGCCGGCGTACGTCGCCGCGCTGGAGGGTCTCGCGACCGGCGGCATGATCAGCAGGAGGGACCCCGCATGACGATCCTCGCCGAACGACCCGCCTCCGCCGCCCGCACCGGGCCGGCTGATCGACCAGTTCGAGAAGGGCCTGGACGCCCCGATCTGCCTGACCTGGGAGCTGACCTACGCCTGCAACCTGGCCTGCGTGCACTGCCTGAGCTCCTCGGGCCGCCGTGACCCCGACGAGCTGTCCACCGACGAGTGCAAGGCGCTCATCGACGAGTTCGAGCGGATGCAGATCTTCTACGTCAACATCGGCGGCGGCGAGCCCACCGTGCGGCCGGACTTCTGGGAGCTGCTCGACTACGCCGTCGACCACCACGTCGGGGTGAAGTTCTCCACCAACGGGTTCCGGATCACCCCGGAGCGGGCCGCCAAGCTCGCGGCGACCGACTACGTCGACGTACAGATCTCGCTCGACGGCGCGACCGCCGAGGTCAACGACCACGTCCGCGGCGCCGGCACCTACGACGCCGCGATGCGGGCGATGGCCAACCTCCAGGCCGCCGGCATGAAGGACTTCAAGATGTCGGTGGTGTGCACCCGGCACAACATCGGCCAGCTCGACGAGTTCAAGGCCATCGCCGACCGGTACGGCGCCCAGCTGCGGCTGACCCGGCTGCGCCCCTCGGGTCGCGGGGCGGACGTGTGGGAGGAGCTGCACCCGCTCCCGGAGCAGCAGCGCGAGCTCTACGACTGGCTGATCGCCAACGGCGACCAGGTGCTCACCGGCGACTCGTTCTTCCACCTCTCCGCGTACGGCGAGGCGCTGCCCGGGCTGAACCTCTGCGGCGCGGGGCGGGTGGTCTGCCTGGTCGACCCGGTCGGCGACGTCTACGCCTGCCCGTTCGCGATCCACGACCGGTTCAAGGCCGGCAACGTGCGCGACACCCCGGGCACGGTCACCGACTTCGACACGGTGTGGAAGCACTCCGAGCTGTTCACCGAGCTGCGCAGCCCGCAGACCGGCGGCGCCTGCACGAAGTGCTCGGCCTACGACTCGTGCCGGGGCGGCTGCATGGCGGCGAAGTTCTTCACCGGCCTGCCGCTCGACGGCCCGGACCCCGAGTGCGTGAAGGGCAACGCCGGCGAGGTGCGTGGTCGACGCGGCCGCAGTCCTCCGGCGACCACTCGCACACCGGGACGGTCCGCAACGCGCCGGTGCCGCTGACGCTGACCCGTCGGCCCCCGGACAAGGCCTGCGACGAGAACCCGCTCGCCGGCCTGCGCGCGGGAAGCTGAGGCCGGTCGTGGCGCGCGGGACGGCCGTGCCCCCGGCGACGTCGCTGGGGCTGGGCCAGCAGCGGTGGCCCAAGGTCCGCCCCGGTGAGGTGCTGCTGCTGGTGCCGGTCGGGTCGGTCGAGCAGCACGGCCCGCACCTCCCGCTCGCCACGGACACCATGATCGCCAACGCGGTGACCCGGGCGGCCGCCGAGCGGCTCGACGCGACCGGCACCCAGGTGCTGGTCGCGCCGTCGGTGAACTACGGCGCGAGCGGCGAGCACGAGGGCTTCCCGGGCACCATCTCGATCGGCCACGAGGCGCTGCACCTGCTGCTCGCGGAGTACGGCCGCTCCGCGAGCCACTGGGCCTCGCGGCGTCATCTTCGTCAACGGGCACGGCGGCAACACCGCGACGATGACCAAGGTGGTGGACCTGCTGCGCTTCGAGGGCCGGGCCGTGGCGTGGACCTCGACGGCGCTGGCGGACGCGGACGCGCACGCGGGGGAGACCGAGACCTCGATCCTGCGCTACCTCGCGCCCTGGTCGGTCCGGGTCGACCTGATGGCCGCCGGCGCCACCGAGCCGGTCCAGCGAGCTGATGCCGCGGCTGCGCGACGAGGGCGTCCGCGGGGTCTCCCCGAACGGCGTGCTCGGCGACCCGACGACCAGCAGCGCGGAGCGGGGCCGGGAGCTGTTCGAGCGGCTGGTCCGCAACCTGGTGGCCGAGCTGGTCGCCCTCGACGTGACCGCCAACGGCCGGCTGGCGGGCGTCACCCTGTCCCGCGAGCCGCTCGGCACCCCATGACCGCTCCGCCGGTCGCCCTGGTCACGGGTGCCGCCCGGGGCATCGGCGCGGCCGTCGTACGCCGCCTGCTGGACCGCGGCTTCGTGGTGCACGCCCTCGACGCGTGCGCCGGCGACGACGGAGGTACGGCGTACCCGCTCGCCTCGCCCGCCGACCTGGACGCCGTCGTCGCGCTCGACCCGTCGCGCGTGGTGCCGGTCGTGGCCGACGTCCGCGACCTCGCCGCGCTGCACCGGGCCGCGCACGCCGCCGTCGACGCGCACGGGTCGCTCGACGTGGTGGTCGCCGGGGCCGCGGTGATGGCCGGGGGAGCGCCGCTGTGGGAGACCGACCCGGCCGACCTGCGGATCCTGTGGGAGACCGACGCCCTCGGGGTCTGGAACACCGCGCACGCGACCGTCCCGCACCTGCTGCGGTCCCGGGCGGCGCCGGCGTTCGTCGGCGTCGCCTCGGCGGCCGGCGAGCACGGGCTGTTCCACCTCGCGGCCTACTGCATGGCCAAGCACGCCGTGGTCGGGATCGTCCGCGGACTGGCCGCCGACCTGGCCGGCACCCCGGTCACGGCGTGCGCCGTCTCGCCGGGCTCGACCGACACCGCGATGCTCCGGGCGACCGCCGCGATCTACGGCGTCGACGTCGACGAGCTCGCCTCGTCGCAGACGTCGGGCCGTCCGCTGGCCGCCGACGAGGTCGCCGCCGTCGTGGAGTTCGCGGCCACCGCCGGCACCGGTCGTGCACGGCTCCGTGCTGCACGCGGACGGCGGGTTCCGCTCGTGAGCGCGCCGCGGCTCCCGGCCGGGTTCACGGTCCGGCTCGGCGCGGACACCCGGGCCTGCGACGGCGGCCGCACGCTGGTCGGCGGCTCCGGCTCGGTGCTGCACCTGCGCCCCCGCGCCCGGCAGATGCTGCACGGCGGCACGCTCGTCGCCCGCGACGCCGACTCCTCGACCGTGGCCCGGCTGCTGCTCGACCGCGGGCTGGCCGACCCGTGGTGGCCGACGCCGGCCCCCGACGACGGAGGTCACCGACGTCACCGTCGTGGTCCCCGTGCGCGACCGGCCCCGGCAGCTGGCCCGGCTGCTCTCCGCGCTGCCCCCGTCCCTGCCGGTGCTGGTCGTCGACGACGGCTCCGCGGACCCCGGCCCGACCCGCGCCGTCGCCGCGGAGTTCGGCGCCCGGCTGCTGCGGCACCAGGTCAGCCGCGGCCCCGCCGCCGCCCGCAACACCGGCCTGGCCCGGGTGCGCACCGACCTCGTCGCGTTCCTGGACTCCGACGTCGTGCCGGTGCCCGGCTGGCTCGGCCTGCTGCGCCGGCACCTCGACGACCCCGCGGTCGGCGTCGTCGGGCCCCGCGTGCTCGGCGGCGTCCCGCGGCCCGGCGACGGCTGGCTGTGCCGCTACGAGGCGGCCCGCTCCTCGCTGGACCTCGGCCCCCGGCCCGGCGCCGGTGCAGCCCCTGGGCCGGGTCGCCTACCTCCCGAGCGCGGCCCTGCTCGCCCGTCGGTCCGCGCGCTGCTCCTCGGCGGCACCGCCGGGTTCGACGACACCATGCCGGTGGCCGAGGACGTCGACCTGGTCTGGCGCGTGCACGACGCCGGGTGGCGGGTGCGCTACGAGCCGGCGGCCGCCGTACGCCACGACCACCGGACCACGCTGCGGTCCCTGGCTGCGCCGCAAGGCGTTCTACGGCACCGGCGCGGCGCTGCTCGCCGATCGGCACGGCACCGACGTCGCGCCGCTGGTGCTGAACCCGTGGACGACCGTGCTGACCGTGGCGGTGCTCGCGCAGCGGCGCTGGTCGCTGCCGCTGGCGGCCGCTGGTCTGCGCCGGCGTGACCGCGCGGTGGCCCGCAAGCTGCGCGCCGGCGACCACCCGGTGCGCACCGCCGCGTCGCTGACCGCGCTCGGCGCGGTCTCCTCGCTGCAGCAGGCCGGCTCGGCGCTGACCCGGCACTACTGGCCGGTGGCCGTGCTGGCCGCGACCCGGTCCCCGCGGGCCCGCCGCGCGCTGCTCGTCGCGGCGGTCGCCGACGGGCTGCTCGACCACCGGCGGGTCCGTCCCGACCTCGACCCGGTCCGGTACGTCGTCGCCCGCCGGCTCGACGACCTGGCCTACGGCACCGGCCTGTGGGCCGGCGCCGCCCGCGCCCGCAGCCCCCGCGCACTCGTCCCCGCGTTCCGTGGATTCCCCTTCAGGAGAGGCACCTCATGAGCAAGAGCACCTGGTTCGAGACCGTCGCCGAGGCGCAGCGCCGCGCCAAGAAGCGGCTGCCCCCGTCGGTGTACGGCGCCCTGCTGGCCGGGTCGGAGAGCGGGTCGTCGTACGCCGACAACACCGCGTCCTTCGCCCAGCTCGGGTTCGCGCCGCACGTCGCGGGCGCCTCCGCCAAGCGCGACCAGGGCACCGTCGGTGATGGGGCAGGCCATCTCGATGCCGGTGATCATCTCCCCGACCGGCGTCCAGGCCGTGCACCCCGACGGCGAGGTCGCGGTCGCCCGGGCGGCGGCGGCGCGGGGTACGGCGATCGGGCTCTCGTCGTTCGCCAGCAAGCCCGTCGAGGAGGTCGTCGCGGCCAACCCGCAGACGTTCTTCCAGATGTACTGGATGGGCTCCCGCGACGACATGCGCGCCCGGATGGAGCGCGCCCGGTCGGCCGGCGCGGTCGGCCTGATCGCCACGCTGGACTGGTCGTTCTCGCACGGCCGCGACTGGGGCAGCCCGTCCATCCCGGAGAAGATGGACCTCAAGACGATGGTGAAGTTCGCGCCGGAGGGGCTGCGCCGGCCGCGGTGGCTGGCCGACTTCGCCCGGTCAGCGGCGGCTTCCCCGACCTGACCGCCCCGAACCTCGCCGAGGGCGACACCCCGCCGCCGACGTTCTTCGGCGCCTACGGCACCTGGATGCAGACCGACCCGCCGTCCTGGGAGGACGTCGCCTGGATGCGCGAGGAGTGGGGCGGCCCGTTCATGCTCAAGGGCGTCTGCCGGGTCGACGACGCGCGCAAGGCCGTCGACGCCGGGGTCACCGCGATCTCGGTGTCCAACCACGGCGGCAACAACCTCGACGGCACCCCGGCCCCGATCCGGGCGCTGCCGGCGGTCGCGGACGCCGTCGGCGACCAGATCGAGGTGGTCCTCGACGGCGGCATCCGGCGCGGCAGCGACGTCGTCAAGGCGGTCGCGCTCGGCGCCCGGGCGGTGATGATCGGCCGCGCCTACCTCTGGGGGCTCGCCGCCAACGGCCAGGCCGGCGTGGAGAACGTCCTCGACATCCTGCGCGGCGGGATCGACTCCGCGCTGCTCGGGCTGAACCACTCCTCGATCCACGACCTGGGCCCGGACGACGTGCTGGCCCCGGACGGCTTCTTCCGCACCCTCGGCTCCTGACGCCGACCCGTCACTCGTGCAGCAGGTTCCGCGGCGTGTCGTCGCAGGAGTGACGGGTCAGCGCCAGACGTCCTGGGCGACCTCGACGACCAGCCGGAGCTTGGCGAGCTCCTCCTCGAGGGTCAGGGCGTTGCCCTCCACCGTGGAGGAGAAGCCGCACTGCGGGGACAGGCAGAGCTGGTCGAGCGGGACGTACTTCGACGCCTCGTCGATCCGGCGCTTCAGGGTGTCCTTGTCCTCGAGCCGGCCGCTCTTGGTGGTCACCAGCCCGAGGACGACCTGCTTGCCCTCCGGCACGAACCGCAGCGGCTCGAAGCCACCCGAGCGCTCGTCGTCGTACTCCAGGAAGAAGCCGTCCACGGCGAGCTCGCTGAACAGCGCCTCCGCGACGAAGTCGTAGCCGCCCTCGGCCGCCCACGACGAGCGGTAGTTGCCGCGGCACATGTGCGTGGTGACCCGCAGGCCCTCGGGGCGGTCCTGGATCGCGGCGTTGATGGTGCGGATGTACTGCTCGTGCTGGTGCTCGGCGTCCGCGCCCTGCGCGGCGACGATCTCGCGCTGCTGCGGGTCGTTGAGGTAGGCCAGGCTCGTGTCGTCGAGCTGGAGGTAGGTGCAGCCGAGGTCCGAGACCCGGCGCAGCTGCTCGGCGTACGCCGCGGACAGGTCGGTCCAGAACGGCTCGAGGTCGGGGTAGACGTCCTCGTCGATCGCCGCCCGGCCGCCGCGGTAGTGCACCATGCTCGGCGACGGGATGGTCAGCTTCGGGGTCAGCCCCTCGGCGGTCTGCCGCACGGTCTCGGCGAGGAACGCGAACGCGTCGCCGAAGATCGTCTCGCCGAGCGTCACCTTGTCGTGCACCCGGAGCGCGGCGGACTCGAAGTCCAGGTCGCCCTCGGCGTTGCGGAAGTGCACCTGCAGCTTCTCGTCGGTGCTGCCGACGCCCTCGAGCTGGTAGATGAAGTCCATGTGCCACGACGTACGTCGCAGCTCGCCGTCCGTGGCCGTCTCCAGGCCGGCGTCGCGCTGCAGGCCGACGACCTCGGCGACCGCCTGGTCCTCGACCTCGCGCAGGGCGTCCGCGTCGATCTCCCCGGCGGCGTACCGGGACCGGGCCTCGAGCAGCGCGGGCGGCCGCAGCAGGCTGCCGACGTGGTCGGCGCGGAACGGGGGACGGTCGTTCCAGGTCATCGGGGTGCCTCTCGGAGACGGTGATGCCGGTCCCCGGAACCATGCCCCGTCGGCGGCGCGGCCATGCACGTCCGGATTCTTTGCCTCGCCGCGCTTCATCCGCCCCGTCCGTCCGTCCGAGACTACGGACGACAGGTGAGCACTGCACGTCGCAGGACGACGGTCGAGGGGCAGGACTCACGCAACTGCAGCCCGTGACCGGGCACGACCAGCGAGCGGAACGCCGGCCGAGCCCCACCGGGCAGGAGCGAGGGCACCGTGAACCACGAACGCTGTGCACAATGCCGGAACCCGATCCGCGGCCGACAGGCAGCCGTCCCGCTGCCCCGCGCGGCGATGACCTTCCACTCCGACTGCTGGGGGGAGCTGCACCAGACCGTGCAGAGCTCCTACGTGGAGTCGGTGCGCGAAGGAGGAGTCGCGGCCCTGCTGATCCCCTACCAGCGCACGCAGATGGCGTCCTGGCTGCCGCAGGCCGCGATCGAGCGACGCGGTGGAGGCGCTCAGCGAGCAGCTCGACCAGCACCTGGCCGCCGACCGGCTGGCGGGCCACCTCGCCGCTGCCGACGCGGTGGGCGAGCAGCCCGCGGCCCCGGGCACTGCCTGAGCGGCTCGGCCGCGAAGTCGGGCATTCCCACCCCAGTGGCCGAGAAGAGACGGGGAAGCGGGAACCTGTGCGGCTTCGGTTGCCGGGGTGGAGCTGGCCGAGCAGACTGGTGGCATGAGTCTCCTGCCCCGTGCCCTGTGCACGCTGACGTCCGTCCTCGCGGCCGGTGTGGCCGTGGCCGCGTGCACCACCACGGCGACCGATGCCAAGACGCTGGCCCAGACCCAGACCCAGACGCCGGCCGCCGCGGCCAGGGCGCACGCCCCGGCCGCGGTGAGCAAGCTGCTGGTGTTCGTCGAGGAGAACCACTCGCTGGACCAGATGCGGTCCGGGATGCCTTACACCGCCGGTCTCGCGAAGAAGTACGGCTACGCCACCGACTATCACGCGATCCGGCACCCCTCGCTGCCGAACTACCTCGCGATCGCGGGAGGGCAGACCTTCGGCGTGCGCGACGACGGCCCGCCGGCCCGTCATCGCATCGCCGGCCGCTCGGTGTTCGGCCAGGCGTTGAGCCATGGCATGACCGCGGCGACGTACGCCGAAGGCATGCCGTCCTCGTGCGCTCGCACCAGCCAGGGCGCCTACGCCGTCAAGCACAACCCGTGGGCCTACTTCGCCCGCGAGCGCACGAGCTGTGCCGCGCACGACCTCGGCCTGCGCGCCTTCGGAACCGCGGTGCGCTCCGGCCGGCTGCCGAACGTCGGACTGGTCATCCCGAACCTCGCGCACGACGCGCACGACGGCTCGCTCGCCACCGCCGATGCCTGGTTCCGCGCCCGGATGCAGAAGGTCTTCGCCGGCCCGGACTGGAAGTCCGGGCGCCTCGCCGTCGTGCTCACCGCCGACGAGGACGACCACAATCAGGGCAACAAGGTGCTGACCGTGGTCATCCACCCCAGCCAGAGCCACCACGTCGTCAGCACCCGGCTCACGCACTACTCGCTGACCAGGTTGTACGACGACGTGGCGCACCTGCCGTACCTCGCGAACGCCGCCACCGCACCGTCGATGGCCGGGGCGTTCGGCCTCCCGATCGCCTGACCCCGCCGACCCGGCGACTCTGGCGGCGCGACGCCCGCCCACCCGGCGTCTTTGGCGGCGCGACGACTGCCGATCCGGCGCGGGTCTTCGCGGATCAGCGGACCACCACCCCGCCAGAGGCGCCGGGTCGGCACGCTTCCCGGCGCCAGAGTCGCCGGGTCGGCGGGCTTCCCGTCGCCAGAGTCGCCGGGTCAGTCGCGCCGGCGCTCCCGGACGATCTCCTCGACGACGTGCGGGGGCACGGCCGGGTCGCCGGACTCCTCGCGGGTCGTGACGACCCGCTCCTTGGCGGCGGTGGCCCGCGCGTGCGCGATCACGGCGCCTCCGGCGACCATCAGGATCAGCCCCGCGACGCCGAGGTTCACGTTCGGCATCTCGTCCTTGACGGCGAACGTCAGCAGCGCCCCGAGCACCACCAGGAACAGTCCTGCACCCACGAGCCACGCACCTTCCAGTCGGCAGATCCCTCCTCTCGTCTACCCGCCGGACGGGCAGCCATGCGCTGCCGCGTCGCGCGCGGTCCGAGACGGCCGTCCGAGGACGCGCGGGCGGGGCCGTCCGGGGCTAGGCTCGGCCCATGAGTGCGCTGACCCGTCACCACGTCTCCGTCACCGGGCGTGCCGACGGGCCCGCCCTCGTGTTCGCCCACGGTTTCGGCTGCGACCAGCACATGTGGCGGTGGGTGGCCCCGGCGTTCGAGGACGACTTCCGGGTGGTGCTGTTCGACCACGCGGGCGCCGGCGAGGCCGACCCGCGCGGCGTACGACGAGGTGCGGCACGCCTCGCTCCAGGGGTACGCCGACGACGTCGTCGAGATCTGCCGCGAGCTGGGCATCACCCACGGCGTGTTCGTCGGCCACTCGGTCTCCTCGATGATCGGCGTGCTCGCCGACGCCGCGGCGCCCGAGCTGTTCGACCGGCTGGTGCTGATCGGCCCGTCGCCGCGCTACATCGACGACGAGGGCTACGTCGGCGGGTTCAGCGAGGCCGACGTGCGCGAGCTGCTGGAGTCGCTGGAGAGCAACTACCTCGGCTGGTCGAGCGCGATGGCGCCGGTGATCATGGGCAACCCCGACCGGCCCGGACCTCGGCGGCGAGCTGACCGAGAGCTTCTGCCGCACCGACCCCGACCGCGCCCGCCGGTTCGCCGAGGTCACCTTCCTCTCCGACAACCGCGCCGACCTGCCCGGGGTCCGCACCCCGACGCTCGTGCTGCAGTGCTCGCACGACGCGATCGCCCCCGTCGAGGTCGGCCGGTACGTCGCCGACGCCATCCCGGAGGCGTCGCTGGTGGTGCTCGACGCGACCGGCCACTGTCCGCACATGAGTGCCCCGGAGGAGACGGTCGCCGCGATCACCCGGTTCGTCCGGGGCGGCGCCGTCGTCGGCGCATGAGCTGGGAGACCGCCACGGAGGCGTTCTACGCCGCCCTGCTCGACGACGACCCGGAGCAGCTCTACGAGCGCGCGCCCTGCGGCTACCTCACCACCACGCCGGACGGCATCGTCGTGAAGGCGAACGCGACCTTCAGCACGCTGACCGGCTACGAGCGCGAGGAGCTCGTCGGCCGCCGTACCTTCGCCGGAGCTGCTCACCGCGGGCGGCCGGATCTACCACGAGACGCACTTCGCGCCGCTGCTGCGGATGCACGGGCAGGTCGCCGAGGTCGCCTTCGAGATCGTCCGCGCGGACGGCGAGCGGCTCCCGGTGCTGGTCAACGCGGTGCTCGAGACCGACGCCGACGGGACGCCCCGGCTGATCCGGATCGCGGTGTTCGACGCGACCCACCGGCGGGCCTACGAGCGCGAGCTGCTGATCGCCAAGCAGCGCGCCGAGACAGTCCGAGGAGCGGGCCCAGGCGCTGGCCCGGACGCTCCAGTCGACGCTGATCCCGCCGTCGCCGCCGAGCCTGCCCGGCCTCGACGTGTCGGCCGCCTACCGGCCCGGCCGGCGACGGCGAGGAGGTCGGCGGCGACTTCTACGACATCTTCCAGATCGCGTCCGGCGACTGGGTCGTGGCGCTCGGCGACGTCTGCGGCAAGGGCGTCGAGGCCGCGGTGGTCACCGCGCTCGTGCGCTACTCCCTGCGGGCGCTGTCCGTGCAGCAGGACCTGCCGAGCGCGGTGCTGCACGCCCTCAACGACATCCTGGTCGCCCAGGGCACCGACCGGTTCTGCACGGTCGTGCTGGTCCGGCTGCGGCTCGACGAGGACGGCTGGCTGGCGACGTTCGCCTCCGGCGGCCACCCGCTGCCGCTGCACGTCTCCTCGACGGGCGCCGTGCGGCCGGTCGGGGAGACCGGCTCGCTCATCGGGGTGCTGCCGACCATCACCGCCGCAGGACAGCGAGGTGCGGCTGGTCCCCGGGCGACGTGCTCGTGATGTACACCGACGGGGTGACCGAGGGCCGGCACGGCGCCGAGTTCTACGGCGACGAGCGGCTGCTGGCCGCCGTCGCACGCACCGCGAGACCGCCCGCCCCGCCGAGGTGATCCTCGACGACGTCCTGGACTTCCAGGCCGGCACCGCCCGCGACGACATCGCGGTGGTCGCGGTCCGGGTCCCACCGCTACCGTCCCTCCCACCGCTGTCGTCCGCCCCCGCCCACCCGAACGGAGTGACCCCGTGAACAGCTCTCGCGCCGGAACCGTCGCCCAGCCGTCCGACCTCGTCGACGTCGCGCACCTCGTCACCGCCTACTACACCGGGCGGCCCGACCCCTCCGACCCCGACCAACGGGTCGCGTTCGGCACCTCCGGGCACCGCGGCAGCAGCCTGAACACCGCGTTCAACGAGGCGCACATCCTGGCGACCACCCAGGCGATCTGCGACTACCGCAGCCAGCAGGGGTACGACGGCCCGCTGTTCATCGGCCGGGACACGCACGGCCTCTCGGAGCCGGCCTGGGCCTCCGCGCTCGAGGTGCTCGCCGCCAACGACGTCACCGTGCTCGTCGACGACCGGGACGGCTACACGCCGACCCCGGCGGTCTCGCACGCGATCCTGCGCGCGAACCTCGGCAAGCGGACCGGGCTGGCCGACGGGATCGTCGTGACGCCGTCGCACAACCCGCCCTACGACGGCGGCTTCAAGTACAACCCGCCGAACGGCGGCCCCGCGGACACCGACGCGACGAAGTGGATCGCCGACGCCGCGAACGCCTACATCGAGAAGGACCTCGCCGGGCGTGCGTCGCGTCGCCGTTCGCGCGGGCGCGCGGCGGCGGCCGCGCGCGTACGACTTCCTCGGCACCTACGTCGACGACCTCCCGAACGTCGTCGACCTGGCCCGGGTCAAGGAGGCCGGCATCCGGATCGGCGCGGACCCGCTCGGCGGGGCGTCGGTGGCCTACTGGGGCGAGATCGCCGACCGGCACGGCCTCGACCTGACCGTGGTCAACCCGCTCGTCGACCCGACCTGGCGCTTCATGACGCTCGACTGGGACGGCAAGATCCGGATGGACTGCTCGTCCCCGTCGGCGATGGCGTCGCTGATCGCCCGCAAGGACGAGTACGCCATCGCCACCGGCAACGACGCCGACTCCGACCGGCACGGCATCGTCACGCCCGACGGCGGCCTGATGAACCCGAACCACTACCTCGCGGTCGCGATCAAGTACCTGTACGGCGGCGGCCGACCCGACTGGCCCGGCGAGCGCCGCGATCGGCAAGACGCTGGTGTCCTCCTCGATGATCGACCGGGTCGCCGGTCTCGTCGGGCGGCACCCTCACCGAGGTGCCGGTCGGATTCAAGTGGTTCGTGCCCGGCCTGCTCGACGGGTCGATCGCCTTCGGCGGCGAGGAGTCCGCCGGGGCGTCGTTCCTGCGCTTCGACGGCTCGGTGTGGACCACCGACAAGGACGGCATCATCCTGGCGCTGCTCGCCTCGGAGATCCTCGCGACGACCGGGAAGTCGCCGTCGCGAGCACTACGCCGACCTGACCGCGGAGTTCGGCGACCCGGCCTACGCGCGGGTCGACGCGCCCGCGAACCGCGAGGAGAAGGCCAAGCTCGCCGCGCTGTCCCCGGACGACGTGACCGCCTCCTCGCTCGCCGGCGAGGAGATCACCGCCAAGCTCACCGAGGCGCCCGGCAACGGCGCCAAGATCGGCGGGCTCAAGGTGACCACCGAGAACGCCTGGTTCGCGGCCCGGCCGTCGGGCACCGAGGACGTCTACAAGATCTACGCCGAGTCGTTCCAGGGCCCCGAGCACCTCCGGCAGGTGCAGGAGGAGGCCCGCGAGGTGGTCAGCGCGGCCCTGGGCGGCTGACCCGGCCCGCGTCGTACCGGTCGCGCGTCCTAGCCCTCGGGCTGCTCGATGACCGACAGCACGTTGCCGGACGGGTCGGCGAACCACGCGATCAGCGGGCCGCCCTTGCGGAACACGCCGAGGTCGTCGGTGGCCATCTCCGTGCCGGCGTACTTCTCGAAGACCACGCCGCGGGCGGTCAGGTCACGGACGGCGGCCTCGATGTCGGGAACGTGGAAGTTCAGGACGGTGTAGGACCCGGGCCGGTGCTGCGGCGCCGGGTACACCAGCACGTCGCGGCCGTCGGCGACCTGGAGCCGCAGGAAGCCCTGCTCGCCGGCCTCGACCCGCAGGCCGAGGGTGTCCTCGTAGAACGCGCGGGCCGCCTCCGGGTCGTCCACGGAGAAGCCGCTCATCGTGGTGCTGTCCCTCAACATCGGAAGTCCTCTCGTCGTCGTCGTGGGGTAGACCCCGGCCGGGCGGGGAAGTCATCGGTGATGGTCAGGCCGGGCCATGGCGTGCCCGGCCCGGCTGCCGGAGGATGGCGGTCATGACAGACCGAGCACGTCCGTCAGCGCTGCGATGTCCGCCGGCCCGACCTCGCAGCAGCCCCCGACGTACGTCGCACCCGCTGCGACCCAGCCCGGCGCCAGACGCACGTCGTACGCCGTCGGGCCCTGCCAGGAGTGGGTGCCGCTGTCCCAGCCCTGACCGGAGTTCGGGTAGGCCACCCCGGGCCTGCCGCTGACCCGCGCGGCGGTCTCCAGCGCCGGGAGCACGTCCTCGGGGGCGCAGCAGTTCACCCCGGTGGCGACCACCGCGGTGCTGCCGGCGACCACCGCGAACGCCTCGGCGAGCGGCTGGCCGGCCCGGGTGGCGTCGCCGGCGCAGGAGTAGGACAGCCAGGCCGGCACGCCCAGCTCGTCGAGCAGGTCGACCAGCACCGCCGCCTCGTCGAGGTCGGGGATCGTCTCGACCGCGAGCAGGTCCGGGCCGGCCGAGACGAGCAGCTCCAGGCGGGGCAGGTGGAAGTCGCGCAGCCGGGCGGCGCCGATCCCGTAGCGCCCGCGGTACTCCGAGCCGTCGGCCAGCACCGCGCCGTACGGGCCGACCGAGGCGGCCACCAGCCGGCGCCGGCCGTCGGCCGCGAGCTCGTCGCGGACCTCGCGGGCCAGCGTGACGCTGCGCCGGATCAGTCGCCTCGGCCTCGGCCCGGGACAGCCCGGCGCGCTCGAAGCCGGGCACGCTGGCCTGGTAGCTCGCGGTGGTCGCGACCTCGGCCCCGGCCGCGAAGTACGCCCGGTGCACCGCGGCGACCTCCTCGGGCCGGTCGCGCAGCAGCGCCGCGGTCCAGAGGTCGTCGGACAGGTCGTGGCCCCGGGCGACCAGCGCGTTGGAGAGGCCGCCGTCGAGGATCACCCGGCCAGTCTGCCAGCCGGCAGTAGGGTCGGCGCCATGAGCGCGAACCGTGAGCAGCCCTGGTCCGACGACGCCCCGGAGCACGGCCAGGTCGTGGTGGTCACCGACAACCCGATCGGCCGCGCGGTCGTCGCGATCGCGCAGATCACCGGCCGACGGACGGTGCTGCTGCCCGACGAGGACGTCGACCAGACCCCGGCGCAGTGGCTCGCCGAGCACCCGCTCGAGGAGGCCGACGCGTTCGTGATGTGCGACCACGACACCCCCGGCATGGAGGCGCTGCTGCGCCAGGCGCTCGCCGGACGGGCCGGGTACGTCGCGATGATGGGCAGCCGGCGCCGGGCCGAGAGCGTGTTCGACGCCCTGGACGCCGAGCTCGACGCCGCGACGCTGGCCCGGCTGCACGTCCCGGCCGGGCTGAACACCGGCGGCAAGGCACCCGGCGAGATCGCGCTGTCCGTGGTCGCCGAGATGGTCGCGGTCTCCCACGGCCGGACCGGCGGCCCGATGAAGTCGCGCTAGCCCCGGGTCAGCTGGGGAGGTAGGTGGCCTCGGTGGCGATCCGGACGATCCGGTCCCAGTCGTGGTCGAGCAGCGCGTCGGCCGGGGTCAGCCACGAGCCGCCGACGCAGCCCACGTTCGGCAGCGAGAGGTACGACGCCGCGCTCGACGCCGTGATCCCGCCGGTCGGGCAGAACCGCGCCTGCGGGACGGGCGAGCCGATCGACTTCAGGAAGTCCGCGCCGCCGGAGGCCTCGGCCGGGAAGAACTTCATCTCCGAGTAGCCGAGCTCGAGGAGCCGCAGCACCTCCGAGACGGTCGCCGCGCCGGGCAGGTGCGGCAGGCCGGTGTCCTGCATCGCGGCGGCCAGCGTGTCCGTCGTACCGGGGGAGACCAGGAACTGCGCGCCCGCGGACAGCGCGTCCTTGGCCTGGGCCGGGGCGACGATGGTGCCGGCGCCGACCAGGATCTCCGGCACGTGGGTGGCGATCGCCTCGATGGCGTCGAGCGCGACCGGGGTGCGCAGGGTCAGCTCGATCACCGGGATGCCGCCCTCGACGAGCGCGCGGGCGACGGGGACGGCGTGGTCGAGGTCGTGCAGGACGACGACCGGGATGACCGGGACGCGGTCGAGGAGTGAGTCAGTCATCAGCGTTCTCCGTGAGGGGGGTGGCGGTGGGGAAGACGCTCGCGCCCTGGTCGGCGGGGCCGACGGCGGAGCGGAAGGACGAGAACAGCTCGCGGCCGGTGCCGAACACGAGCGTGTCGTCGGGCACGGCGGCGCTGCGGGCGTCCAGGTCGTACGGCGCGACGTGCAGCTCGAGCACCCCGGCGTCGGCGTCGAGGGTGACCAGGTCGCCGTCCCGGACGCGGGCCAGCGGGCCGCCGACGGCCGCCTCGGGGGTGAGGTGGATCGCCGAGGGCACCTTGCCGGACGCGCCGGACATCCGGCCGTCGGTGACCAGCGCGACGCGCTGGCCGCGGTCCTGCAGCACGCCGAGCGCCGGCGTGAGCTTGTGCAGCTCGGGCATGCCGTTGGCGGCCGGGCCCTGGAAGCGCAGCACGGCCACGAAGTCGCCGTCGTCGAGCTAGCCCGTCCCCGAACGCCTGGAGGAAGTCGTTCTGGTCCTCGAAGACCCGGGCCGGCGCCTTGACCTGCCGGTGCTCGGGCTTGACCGCCGAGGTCTTGATGACCGCGCGGCCGAGGTTGCCGTCCAGCATCCGCAGGCCGCCGTCGCGGGAGAACGGGTCGTCCGCGCCGCGCAGCACGTCGGTGTCGTGGCTGGACTTGGGGCCCTCCTCCCACGTCACCGAGGTGCCGTCGAGCCGGGCCTCGGTGGTGTAGCGCCACAGGCCGTGGCCGGCGACCGTGTGCACGTCGTCGTGCAGCAGCCCGGCCTTGAGCAGGGAGTGCACGGTGAACGACAGCCCGCCGGCGGCGTGGAAGTGGTTCACGTCGGCCTTGCCGTTGGGGTAGACCCGGGCCAGCAGCGGCACCACGGCCGACAGGTCGGACAGGTCGTCCCAGGTCAGGATGATCCCGGCGGCCCGCGCGATCGCGACCAGGTGCAGCGTGTGGTTGGTCGAGCCGCCGGTGGCGAGCAGGGCCACGCAGCCGTTGACGATCGCCTTCTCGTCGACGATCTTGCCGACCGGCGTGTACTCCTCGCCCCAGGTGGTCAGGGCGGTGGCGCGCGCGGCGGCGGCGTCGGTCAGCGCGGCCCGCAGCGGCGTGCCGGGGTTCACGAAGCTGGCACCCGGCAGGTGCAGGCCCATGACCTCCATCAGCATCTGGTTGGAGTTCGCGGTGCCGTAGAACGTGCAGGTGCCCGCCGAGTGGTAGGAGGCCGCCTCGGCCTCGAGCAGCTCCTCGCGTCCGACGTTGCCGGCGGCGTACTCCTGGCGGATCCGCGCCTTCTCGTCGTTCGGCAGGCCCGAGGTCATCGGGCCGGCCGGCACGAAGATCGTCGGCAGGTGCCCGAAGGACAGCGCGCCGATCAGCATGCCGGGGACGATCTTGTCGCAGACGCCGAGCATCAGCGTCGCGTCGAACATGTCGTGGGAGAGCGCGATCGCGGTGGACATCGCGATCACGTCGCGGCTGAACAGCGACAGCTGCATGCCGTCGCGGCCCTGGGTGATGCCGTCGCACATGGCGGGCACGCCGCCCGCGAACTGGGCGATGCCGCCGGAGCGCATCACCGCCTTCTTCATCTGCGCGGGGAACGACTCGAACGGCTGGTGCGCCGAGAGCATGTCGTTGTAGGCCGAGACGATCGCGACGTTCGGCTTCACCGTGCCGCGCAGCGCCTTCTTGTCCACCTCCCCGGAGGCGGCGAAGCCGTGCGCGAGGTTCGCGCAGGCCAGCCGGCCGCGGGTCGGTCCGCGCTGGGCGGCGGCGTCCATGCGCCGGAGGTACGCCGTGCGCTCGGCCCTGCTGCGCTCGACGATGCGGGCCGTGACCTCCGCTACGACGGGGTGCATGTGTGTCATCAGCTCGTGCCTTCGTGCCGGGAGCGCGCGGCGCGCTCGGGGGAGGGGCTCATGAGGTGGTGCTCTCGTGCCAGGAGCGGCCGTCGCGCTCGATCAGCGTGGTCGCGGCGCTCGGGCCGCTGGTGCCGGCCGGGTAGGGACGCGGCGAGTGGTCGGGACGGGCCCAGCGCTCGAGGATCGGCTCGACCCACGCCCAGGCGGCCTCGACCTCGTCGCGCCGCATGAACAGCGTCGGGTTGCCGCGCACGACGTCCATCAGCAGGCGTTCGTAGGCCTCGGGGGAGCGCCGCTGGAACGTCTTGGCGTAGCTCAGGTCGAGCGAGACCTGCCGCAGCCGGATGCCGCCGGGGCCCGGCTCCTTCGCGGTCATGTGCAGCTTCATGCCCTCGTCGGGCTGCAGCTGGATCACCAGCCGGTTGGGCTCCTGGACGCCTTCGCTGCCCGGGAACATCGCGTGCGGGACCGCCTTGAACTGGATCACGATCTCCGAGCAGCGCCGGTCCATCCGCTTGCCGGTGCGCAGGTAGAACGGCACCCCGGCCCAGCGCCAGTTCTGCACCTCGGCCTTGATCGCGACGAAGGTCTCGGTGGTGGAGTCGGG
Source organism: uncultured Actinomycetota bacterium (assembly GCA_963811515.1). Taxonomy (GTDB): domain Bacteria; phylum Actinomycetota; class Actinomycetes; order Propionibacteriales; family Nocardioidaceae; genus Nocardioides_B. The sequence goes on along the minus strand of CAWERI010000013.1, from coordinate 63,810 downwards.
GCGCTCGGCGTCCGCGCGGTACGACGCGGCGGCGAGCCCGTCGACGAGGCCGGGGGCGTACTGCCCGGCGACGACCGAGCGGTCCACGTCGCCGTCGCCGAGGGGCTTGAGCGCCTGGAGGACCTTGAGCTTCTCGTCGCGGACGGTCTCGCGGTCGACGTACGTCGGGGGCTCCATGGCGACCAGGCAGAGCAGCTGGAGCAGGTGGTTCTGCACCATGTCGCGCAGCGCGCCGGAGCCGTCGTAGTAGCCGCCGCGGCTGCCGACGCCGAGCGACTCCGACGCGGTGATCTGCACGTGGTCGATGCGTGTTGGCGTTCCAGAGCGGCTCGAGGAACGTGTTGGCGAAGCGCGTGACCAGCAGGTTCTGGACGCTCTCCTTGCCGAGGTAGTGGTCGATCCGGAAGATCTGGTGCTCCTCGAACACCGCGCCGACCGCGTCGTTGACCTCGCGGGCGGAGGCCAGGTCGTGGCCGAGCGGCTTCTCGAGCACCAGGCGCGAGGTGGGGGTGACCAGGCCGTGCGCGGCGAGCCGCTGGCTGACCCGGCCGAACAGCGCCGGGCCGATGGCGAGGTAGAACACCCGGACGCGGTCGCTGACCGGGAGCTGCTCGACCAGCGCGGGCCAGCTCGACTCGTCGTCGATGTCGAGGCTGACGTGGGTGAGCCGGTCGATGAACCGCTCGACCGTGGCCCCGTTGTGCTCGGGGTCGAGCTCGGCGGCGCGCACGAAGCGCGGCAGCTCGCCGCGGATCTTGTCGCGGTAGCCGGCCTCGTCGAGGCCGGCGCGGGAGACCGCGACGATGCGGGTCTCCGGCGGCAGCTGGCCGTCGCGGTCGCGGAGGTAGAGGGCGGGGAGGAGCTTGCGGACGGCCAGGTCGCCGGTGCCGCCGAAGACGACGAAGTCGCAGGGCGAGACGGGAGCGGGCGCGGGACCGGAAGTGGGGGGCATCTGAGGTTTTCTCTCGGGACGGGGCAGGTGCACGTCTGACGTCCACGGTAGGGACGGATATGCGTGCTGGCAAGACATCGATATGTATTTCAGAAAGCATAAGTGAGAACATCTGGGTTTCCCGGTACCGCGAGGTGGTTCAATGCCAGTCATGTCGACCGCGTTCACGACGGGCCAGGGCCCGGCCACGCCGGGTCAGGTGTTCTCCCTGATCCGGGACGGCCGCGCGCTCACCCGCAGCGACGTGGGCCGGCTCACCGGCCTGTCCCGGACGGCGGTCGCCGCCCGGCTCGGCGCGCTGCTCGGGTCCGGGCTGGTCGTCGAGGGCGCCGAGCCCGACGACCGGGGCCCCTCCACCGGCGGCCGGCCGCCGGTCCACCTCCGGTTCAACCGGGCGGCCGGCGTCGTGCTGGCCGGTGCGATCGGCCGCAGCCGCACCCAGCTCGGGGTGTGCGACCTCGACGGCGCGGTGCTCGCGTCGGTCGACCTCGACCAGGAGGTCGGGCCGGCCGCCGAGGACCTGATGCCGCAGGTCGTCGCGGCCTTCGGGGACCTGCTCGCGAGCGTGGGCCGGTCGCCGGACGCCGTACGCGCGGTCGGGCTGTCGATCCCGGGCACCGTCGACTTCGCCCGCGGCGCCAGCCTGGACTCGCCGATCATGGCCGGCTGGGACGGGGTCGAGCTGGCGCCGTTCCTGCGCCCGCTGACCGCCGCGCCGGTCTTCGTCGACAACGACGCCAACGTGATGGCGCTGTCCGAGCGGCGCGGGCACCTCGAGCGGCACCGGGACCTGATGTTCGTGAAGGCGTCCACCGGCATCGGCGTCGGCATCGTGTCGGGCGGCCGGCTGCTGCGCGGGGCGTCCGGCGCGGCCGGCGAGATCGGGCACACCAAGACCTCCTCGGCCGAGGGGCTGCCGTGCCGCTGCGGCGACACCGGCTGCGTCGAGGCGGTCGCCGCCGGCTGGGCACTGGTCCAGTCCGCCCGCGAGCGCGGCCACCAGGTCGACCACATCCGCGACGTCGTCCGGCTGGCCGTCGTCGGCGACGCCGACGCCCGGCACCTGGTCCGCGAGGCCGGCCGCCGGATCGGCGAGGCGCTGGCCTCGGCGGTCAACCTGCTCAACCCCGAGGCGGTCGTCGTCGGCGGCGACCTGGCCCAGGCCTACGACACGTTCGTGGCCGGGCTGCGGGAGTCGGTCTACTCCCAGGCCTCCGCGCTCGCCACCCGCGAGCTGGTGATCGTCCCGGTCACCCACGGCGAGGAGTCCGGCGTCGTCGGCTGCGCCGCGATGGCGATCCGCGAGGTCCTCGACTCCGCCGCCGTCGACCGCGCCCTCGACCCGCTGACCCGCGGTTGACCCGGGCACGAGGACACGTTCACCCGGGCCGGAGGCCGACGTTCACGCCGACAGCCGGGCGTCGGGTCAGGCGTCGGGGTAGAGGTTCTGCAGCCGCACCTGCCCGCGCGCGGCGACCTTGCCGTCGGGGTCGACGGTCTCGACGAGCCAGACCTGCTGCGAGCGGCCGCGGTGCAGCGGGGTCGCGGTCGAGGTCAGCGTGCCCTCGCGGACGGCGCGGTAGAAGTCGGTGTTGTTGTTGACCCCGACGACCTTGCCCTTCTCGCCCATCCAGACCGCCGCGCCGACGCTGGCCAGCGTCTCGATCACCGAGCAGTGCACGCCGCCGTGCACGATGCCGTAGGGCTGGTGCAGGTCGGGCTGGGCGGTCCAGGTCGCCGTCACCCGGTCGCCGGTGACCTCCCCGAACTCGACGCCGAGGTGGCGCACGAAGTCGCCGGTGATGTCGCCGTCCAGGAGGCCGTCCACACGAGAGTCGCTCATGCCCGCAGTATCCCGGCCGCCGGTCGGCGTACCGCGCGACGGGGCAGAAACAGTCGACAAACTCTTGTCCTGTTCGCAAAGGAAGTGTAGAACTTAGAGGAAGCCTCATCGACAGGAGCCGTGATGACCAGCCCAGCCACCGACGACCGCACCGGCGCAGCCCCCGCCCCGACCGGGCCGCTCAGCAAGATCGACTACTCCGAGCGGATCCCCAACAACGTCAACCTCGCGGACGACCGCCGGCTGCAGCGCGCGCTCGAGGGCTGGCAGCCCAAGTTCATCGACTGGTGGAAGACGCTCGGCCCGGCGCTGCCCACCAAGGACGTCTACCTGCGCACGGCGATCGCGGTCGGCCGGGACGGCTGGGCGCACTTCGACCACGTGCCGATGGAGGAGTACCGCTGGGGCATCTTCCTCGCCGAGCAGAACCCCGACCGCACGGTCGCGCTTCGGCAAGCACCGCGGCGAGCCGGCCTGGCAGGAGGTCCCCGGCGAGCACCGCGCCGACCTGATGCGGCTGATCGTGGTGCAGGGCGACACCGAGCCGGCCTCGGTCGAGCAGCAGCGGGTCCTCGGCAACACCGCGCCGAGCATCTACGACCTGCGCAACCTGTTCCAGGTCAACGTCGAGGAGGGCCGGCACCTCTGGGCGATGGTCTACCTGCTGCACGCCTACTTCGGTCGTGAGGGCCGCGAGGAGGCCGAGCAGCTGCTCAAGCGCAACAGCGGCGACATCGACGCCCCGCGGATCCTCGGCGCCTTCAACGAGGAGACCACCGACTGGCTGCAGTTCTTCATGTTCACCTACTTCACCGACCGCGACGGCAAGTACCAGCTCGGCACCCTCAAGGAGTCGGCCTTCGACCCGCTGGCCCGCACCTGCGAGTTCATGCTCAAGGAGGAGGCGCACCACATGTTCGTCGGCACCACCGGCGTGCAGCGCGTGGTGGAGCGGACCGCCGAGCTGATGAAGGAGCACGGCACCGACGACATCTGGGAGCACGGCGGCATCCCGCTCTCGGTGGTCCAGAAGTACCTCAACTTCCAGTTCTCCGTGTCCATGGACCTGTTCGGCTCCGAGCAGTCCACCAACGCCGGCAACTACTACTCCTCCGGTCTCAAGGGCCGCTGGCAGGAGACCCGCCGCAAGGACGACCACGTGCTGCTCGAGGACACCCGCGAGATGAACTACGTCGAGGACGGCGAGATCCGGCAGAAGACGGTGCCGACGCTGTCCGCGCTCAACCTCGACCTGCGCGACGAGTACGTCGCCGACTGCGCCAACGGCGTACGTCGCTGGAACCAGGCCCTCGAGGACGCCGGTCTCGAGGAGCGGCTGATCCTGCCGCACGAGGGCTTCAACCGCCGGGTCGGCGTCTACGCCCAGCACCACCTCAGCCCCGAGGGCGAGGTGCTCGACGACGCCGCAGTGGGAGGCCGCCGTCGACGGCTACCTGCCCGTCGGCCGAGGACCGCGCAGGCCGTCGCGGACCTGATGGTGCCGGAGTACGAGCTCGGCAAGTTCGCCGGCTGGATCGCCCCGCCGCAGGCCGGCATCAACGACCAGCCCGTCGAGTTCGACTACGTGCACCTCGCCGAGGAGGGCGTCGCGTGACGCACCGGCTCGGCGGCCACCGATGCGCTGACCTGGCACCACGAGCCCAGCCCGACCTGGGACGCCGACAAGCAGCGCGTGATCGGCTCGGCCCCGGCGGGTGCCCTCGACCTGTCCTACGCCGACGGGCCGCGCTGCCGGGCGACTGGTGGGCGGCGCGGACGCTCGGACGGGGCGGTCGGTCGGCTACGGCTGGCTCGACGCGACCTGGGGCGGCGACGCCGAGATCCTGCTCGCCGTGGACGCCTCGGCGCAGCAGCCAGGGCGTCGGGTCGTTCGTGCTCGGCCGGCTCGAGGACGAGGCGGCGCGGCGCGGGCCTCAACTACGTCTACAACACGGTCCGCGACGCGCACCCGCAGCGCGACGACGTGCACGACTGGCTCGCGGTGCGCGGCTACCGCGGCGTCCACGGGCGACACGACACCGCTGCGCAAGCGGGTCGGCGCGCCGACGACCAGCGCTCGGCGCCGGCCGGCGGGCCCTCGAAGGCCGAGCCCGCGCCGTCCCGGGCCTACGACCCGGCCGCCGACGGGGAGCGCGCTCCCGGCCACGAGGAGTCCGGCGGCTACGTCGACGTCGACGAGCACCAGTACTGACCCACGCAGGACCGATCCGGAGGTGGCCCGTGACGACCCGCCACACCCTCGTCGTGCTGCGGCACGCGAAGTCCGACTGGTCGACCGGGCGGGACGACCGGCGACCGCCCGCTGGCCGACCGGGGCCGCCGCCAGGCGCCGGAGGCGGGTCGGTGGCTGGCCGAGCACGGCCCGGCCCGGACCACGTCGTGGTGTCGCCGGCCGTCCGGGCCCGCAGCACCTGGGACCTGGTCGCCGCCGAGCTGCCCGGGCCGCTGCCGGCCCGCGTCGACGACGCGGTGTACGACGCGTCCCTGGACGAGCTGCTGGCCGTGCTCGCCGAGCTGCCCGAGGACGCGCCCGCACCGGCGCTCCTGGTGGGGCACAACCCCGGCCTCGAGGAGCTCGTCGAGCACCTCGTCGGCGAGCCGGTGCGGCTGCCGACCTCGGCGCTGGCCGTGGTCGACGTACCGGGCCGTGGTCGGGTCGTCGGCCACGGGTCCGGCACGCTCCGGGCGAGCGGCCGCCCGCCGGGCGGTGTCTAGCCGGGTCCGCGCCGGGGCTTGCCCGCGCCCCGGGACCGGCGGAGTATCCGGAACATGGACCAGACCGCGGGCTTCGCCACCCAGCTGGCCGACGCCGCGCGCTCGATGCACGGCGGGTCGAGCACCCAGGAGACGCTCGACAAGGTCGTCTCCGTCGCCACCGAGCTCATCCACGGCTGCGACCTGGTCGGGATCTCCGTCGTCCATCGCGGCGGCATCGACACCCCCGCCGCGAGCGACGAGGAGCTCAGGCGCATCGACGAGCTCCAGTTCGAGCTCAAGGAGGGGCCCTGCTACGACGCGCTCCGGACCCACGAGACGGTGTGCAGCGGCGACCTGGCCGGGGACGCCCGCTGGCCCCGGTGGGGACCGCTGGTCGCCGCGGAGGTCGGGGCGCGTCAGCATCGTGAGCTACCGGCTCTTCACCACCGAGGACACGCTCGGCGCCCTGAACCTCTACGCCAGGAAGCCGTCGACGCGTTCGACGACGACGACGTCTACGACGGCTACGCGCTCGCCGCCCACGTGGCCGTCGCGCTCGCCGCGGCGGAGCACGTCGAGCACCTCGAGACCGCGATCAACAACCGGACGGTCATCGGCCGGGCCGAGGGCATCCTGATGGAGCGCTTCGACATCACGCCCGCCCAGGCGTTCGCCGTCCTGCGCCGGGTCTCCCAGCGCCGCAACGTGCGGCTGTACCGGGTGGCCGACGAGCTGGTGCGCACCCGGCAGACGCCGAGTAGGCCGGCGGCGTCGACCCGCCGCTGCGTGACCAGGTGGGCGGCACCGCGGCCCGGCGGCGTCGGGGTCGTTGACCCGGAGCCGGCTCTCGATCCAGCGCATCAGCGGCCCTGGAGCGCCTCGGTGCGCGGGCTGCCCTCGCAGATGCCGTGCACGAGCGTGTGGGCGACGGTGTGCACGGGGGTGTGGGTCGCCCGCGCCCAGCGGACCAGCACGGCGAAGGCCTGGTAGGAGTCGATCCCGTAGCGCAGCATCAACGCGCCCTTGGCGTGCTCGACGACGAGCCGGTCGCCGGAGAGCTGCTGCCCGTCGGGGTCGAGATGGTGGTGGACCGCCATGCCGGCTCCCTTGCGGAAGAGGTCGCGCGGCCGTGAGAAACGGCCACAGGCTGACATCCCAACCCAACGGTCGCGAACCTAGGCGACCCGGGCAAAGGTGTCCAGGGTCATCCGCCCGGGAAGTCCCGGAAGTCCCGGTCCGAGCGTCGGCTCAGCAGGCGCCGGCGTACGTCCCGACCTCGGCCTGCGGGGCCTCGATGGACCGGGCGCCCGGCCGGGCGAGCGAGTAGTAGCGGACCCAGTCCATCTGCATCCGGCCCGGGTTCATCCGCGCGCCGGGCGTGCCGACCAGCCGGAAGCGCGCGGCGTACGTCGCACCGGTGCGGGCCTCGGGCCGCCGCTCGGTCATCACCACCCGGGTGTCGACGAACCACGAGACGTGGTCGGGCGTGACCTCGACGGCGTAGGTGTGGAACGGCCCCGGGCCGAGCGTCAGGCCCGACCGGCTGGCCCGGAACTCGGTGCTCGGCGCGCTGCGGAGGTACATGTTCGCGGTGCTCGTGCCCAGCGCGTAGTCCGCGAGCACGATGCTGCGCGCCCCGCAGCGGTAGCCGCTGGTCGGCACCAGCTCCCAGACCACGTGGTACGGCGTCCCGTCCGAGGTGTACTGCTCGGCGCGGACCCGGGCCTCCCACCGCCCGTAGCGCCGGTCGTGGCCGGTGAGCCGCGCCGACACGGTGCCGCTGGTCCCGGTCGCGTTGATCGTGAGCATGCCGTGCTGGTCGCGCACCAGGCCCGGCTGGTCGACCGCCCACATCGGCTTCACCGGGGAGACGAAGTCGTCGAACCACTGCGCGTCGCCCCAGCGGAAGATCTTCGCGGCGTTCGTCGGGTACGGCGCCGAGGCGGCCGCGCGTCCGCGGTGCGCGCCGTCGGCCCGGCGCGAGCCCGGTACCAGCGCCGCGACAGGCAGGGTGCCGAGTGCCGGCCGCGAGGCTCGCGAGGCGGAATGTCCGGGTCCGGGGCATCCGTCCACGGTAGGCAGCAATCGCACCCGTGCGGGGCGGAATGCGGCAGGTCTAGGAGGGCCGCGGGCCGGCCGCACCGTCCATCCGGTCCCACTCGGCCTGCGCCGCGGCGTGCCAGGCGGCGTGCCGGTCGTGGAAGGCGGCGGCCGCGCGCGGACCGGGCCAGTCGTGGTCGAGCAGCTCGCCGGGCAGGTCCGGGTCGAGGAACGGGAAGCGCCGCCACTCCTGGACCATCTCGACCTGGGCGGCGAACGCGTCCGCGGGGGAGCCGGCCTCGCGGGTCTCGAACGCGTCGAGGAACCCGAGGTAGCGGTCCTCGACGTCGGCGAGGTCCCAGGCGTCGGCGAGCAGCCGGCTCTCGTCGCCGATGCCGCTGGCCGGGCCGACCCAGGCGAACGCCTGCGCCTCCAGGCCGAGGTCGCGGACGACCTCGTGCACGTCGTGGGCCTTGGTGGCGTCGGGGCTGACCCACAGCCCGGAGGTGGGCGAGCCCAGGCCGAGCCAGGTCAGCCGGGTGCGCAGCCGGTGCCGCAGCTGTCGCTGGGTCTCCGGGATCGGCACGCTGAGCACCAGCCACCGGCCGTCCCAGGGGTGCCGCTCGCGCATGAAGCCGTAGATCCGCCGGGTGCCCTCCTCGAGCAGCTCGGCCCCGGTCGGGGTGAGCTCCCACAGCACCCGTCGGCCGTGCCGCGAGGAGACCAGCAGCTCCTCGCTCGCCGTACGGGTGAGGGCCTGGCGGGCGGACTTCTCCTCCACCCCGAGGCTGCCGAGGGCCTCGAGCAGGGTCGCGGTCCACACCGAGGAGTGCCGCGGGTGCACGAACTCGCCGAGCACGGTCAGCAGCAGCGAGCGGGCGCTGGCGGAGCCGACCTCGCGGCGGCGCGAGGAGGCGACGCTGCGGCTCGGACACGGCGCTCCTCCCGGTCGTCGACGGGGTCGGCGGCCGGTCCGGTGACCGGTCGCACCGAATTGTCGCACCGGGTGCCGACGGTCCCCGGGAATGACAGTCGACAAACTCTTGACGATCTTCGAGTCCAGCGTAGAGTGTTGTGCACCACACGCCAAGGATGAGGTGCACGCCGTGACTGTTCTGGACACCCCGGACGCCGACCAGCAGGCCCCCGAGATCCCGGTGGTCGACTTCGACACCGCCCCCGACCGCTACCGGCACTGGAGGCTCGACGTCGACGGCGACGTGGCGACGGTGACGCTGACGGTCGACGAGGACGCCGGGCTGGTCGACGGCTACGCGCTGAAGATGAACTCCTACGACCTCGGCGTCGACATCGAGCTGTACGACGCCGTGCAGCGGCTGCGCTTCGAGCACCCCGAGGTCAAGGCGGTCGTGATGACCGGCGGGCTGGAGAAGATGTTCTGCGCCGGCGCGAACATCCGGATGCTCGCGCAGTCCAGCCACGCCTGGAAGGTGAACTTCTGCAAGTTCACCAACGAGACCCGCAACACCATCGAGGACGCGCACGAGACGTCCGGCCAGACCTGGATCGCCGCGCTCAACGGCACCGCGGCCGGCGGCGGCTACGAGCTCGCGCTGGCCTGCGACGAGATCGTGCTCATCGACGACGGCGCCTCGACCGTCTCGCTCCCGGAGGTCCCGCTGCTCGGCGTGCTGCCCGGCACCGGCGGCCTGACCCGGGTGGTCGACAAGCGGCACGTCCGCAAGGACCGCGCCGACCTGTTCGCCACCAAGTCCGAGGGCTACCGCGGGGCCACCGCCGTCGAGTGGGGGCTCGTCGACGGCACCGTCGCCCGCCAGGGCTGGGACGAGGAGATCGCCCGCCGGGCCCGGGAGGCCGCCGACGCCTCGTCGCGCCGTCCCGGCGACGGGCATCACGCTGACGCCGCTGGACCGGACCGAGGACGGCGACACCGATCACCTACCCGTTCGTCACCGCCGGGATCTCCCGCACGGACCGGCGCGTCGACATCACCGTGCACGGTCCCGCCGAGGACCCGCCGGCCGACGCGGCCGCCGTGCTCGCGCAGGGCGTGGACTGGTGGCCGTTCGCGGTCACCCGCGCGCTCGACGACCTGGTGCTGCGGCTGCGCACCAACGAGCAGGAGCTCGGCACCTGGGTGATCCGCACCCAGCGGCGACGTCGACCGCGTGCTGGCGTACGACGCCCAGCTCGGCGACCTGGCCGACGACTGGTTCGTGCACGAGACGACGCAGTACCTCAAGCGCACCCTCAAGCGGCTCGACGTCACCAGCCGCAGCCTGGTCGCCGTGATCGAGCCGGGCAGCTGCTTCGCCGGGTTCCTGCTCGAGCTGGCGCTGGCCTGCGACCGGCAGTACATGCTCGAGGGCGTCTACGAGGACGTCGACCCCGACGCCGACCCCGCCGTCGTGGTGCTCACCGACCAGCAACGACGGCCGCTTCCCGATGGGCAACGAGCTGTCCCGCGTGGAGTCCCGGTTCTGGGGCCACGACGACCACATCGAGAACGCCCGCAAGCACGTCGGCGAGCGGCTCGACGCGCAGGCCGCGGACGCGGTCGGCCTGGTCACGATGGCGCTCGACGACATCGACTTCGAGGACGAGATCCGGATCGTGCTGGAGGAGCGGGCGTCGCTCTCGCCCGACGCGCTGACCGGCATGGAGGCCAACCACCGGTTCGTCGGCCCCGAGACGATGGAGACCAAGATCTTCGGGCGGCTGACGGCCTGGCAGAACTGGATCTTCATCCGGCCCAACGCCTCGGGACCGGAGGGGGCGCTGCGGCGCTACGGCTCCGGTCAGCGCGGCAGCTACAGCTACCAGCGGGTGTGAGGACCATGGCTCGACACTCGACCACCCGTGAGACAGGCTCGACCACGCGCGGGTTCAACGCGGCGGAGTACCTCGTCACCCGGCACGTCACCGGCGGGTCGGGCGACCGCACGGCGGTGATCGCCTCGGAGACGCTGACCTACGCCGGCGCTCGAGGAGCGCACCGCGGTCGTGGCCGCCGGCCTGCGCGCCCTGGGCCTGCGCCGCGACGACCGGGTGATGCTCGTGATGAGCGACGAGATCCCGATGCTCACCGGCATCCTCGGCGCGTTCCGGGCCGGGCTGGTCGCGGTGCCGGTCTCCACGATGTTCACCGGCGCGGAGCTCGGCAAGATCATGGCCGACTCCGGCGCGCGGGTCGTGCTGGCCACCCCGGAGTTCGCCGACGCCGTCGGCGAGGCCGTCGCGGCCTCGCCGGACGTGGAGCACGCCGTCCTCGCGGGGGAGGGACGGCTGCTCCTGCCGGACCGGGTCGCCGGGCACTCCTGGGACGAGCTGATCGCGCTCGGGCGGCACGGCGACGGCAGCATCGCGCCGACCGTCGACGACTCGTGGGCGCTGTGGCTCTACACCTCCGGCACGACCGGGCTGCCCAAGGCGGCGATGCACCGGCACGCGAACATCCGGCACGTCTGCGAGACGTACGGCGCCCAGGTGCTCGCCATCACCCCCGACGACACGACGTTCTCGGTCGCCAAGATGTTCTTCGCCTACGGCATCGGCAACACGGTGTTCTTCCCGCTGTCGGTCGGGGCGTCGACCGTCCTGGAGCCGCGTCGGCCGAGCCCGGACGTCGTACGCGAGCGGCTCGAGGAGACCCGGCCGACGCTGTTCTTCGGGGTGCCCACGTTCTACGCCGCGCTGACCGCGAGCGACGTGCCGGCCGAGGCGTTCTCGTCGGTGCGGATGTGCGCGTCGGCGGGGGAGCCGCTGCCGGCGCCGCTGCAGCGCCGCTTCACCGACCGGTTCGGGGTGGAGATCCTCGACGGCATCGGCTCGACCGAGGCGCTGCACATCTTCTTGTCCAACCGTCCCGGGGACATCCGTCCGGGCACGACCGGCCTGCCGGTCCCGGGGTACGACGTCGAGGTCCGCGACGCCACCGGGCAGCTGGTGCCCGACGACGAGCCGGGGGCGCTGCACGTGCGCGGCGAGTCGATCGCGCTCGGCTACTGGCACCGCACGGACGCCTCCCGGCAGGTGTTCCAGGGCGAGTGGCTGGTCACCGGCGACACCTACGTCCGCAACGCCGAGGGCTACTACACCTGCCTGGGCCGCAACAGCGACATGCTCAAGGCCGGCGGCATCTGGGTCTCGCCCGGTGAGGTGGAGAGCCGGCTGCTGGAGCACCCGTCGGTGCGCGAGGCCGCGGTCGTCGGCGTGCCCGACGCCGACGGTCTCGACAAGCCGATCGCGGTCGTGGTGGTGGCACGCGGACAGCGACCTGCACGAGGCGGACCTGGTGGCCTGGTGCCGCGACGGGCTCGCGCACTTCAAGGCGCCCCGCAAGGTGGTGTTCGTGACCGACCTGCCCAAGACCGCCACCGGCAAGCTGCAGCGCTTCAAGGTCCGCGACCTCGTCGGCCACGACCCCGCCGCCGAGCCGGCGCCCGCGCAGACCGACGAGCTCGAGGTGGCCCCGTGAGCGCCCGCGAGGTCGACCTGCTCATCGTCGGGGCCGGGCCGGTGGGGCTCTACGGCGCCTACTACGCGGGCGTCCGCGGCCTGTCCGTCGCCGTCGTCGACTCGCTGTCCGAGGTCGGCGGCCAGGTCACCGCGATGTACCCCGAGAAGCAGATCTACGACGTGGCCGGCTTCCCGGCGATCTCCGGGCGCGACCTGGTCCGCGGCCTCGTCGCGCAGGCCGCCGCGAGGGTCCGACGTACCTGCTCGGCCAGGAGGCCCAGCAGCTGCGCACCCTCGGCGACGGCCGGCTGCACGTCACCACCAGCAGCCGGCACGGAGGTCACCTGCGGCGCGCTGGTCGTCACCGGCGGGATCGGCACGTTCACGCCGCGGCCGCTGCCGGCCGGCGAGGAGTTCCTCGGCCGCGGGCTGGAGTACTTCGTGCCCAGCAGCCAGGAGTACGTCGGCCGCGACGTCGTCGTCGTCGGCGGCGGCGACAGCGCCCTGGACTGGGCGCTGATGCTCGAGCCGCTCGCCGTCCAGCGTCACGCTGGTGCACCGGCGCGAGGCGTTCCGGGCGCACAGCGCCAGCGTCGACCAGGTCCGCGCCTCCGGCGTCCGGATGATCGTCAACGCCCAGGTGACCGGGCTGGCCGGCGGTGACGCTCCTGGAGAAGGCCGAGATCACCGTCAAGGGCGAGGAGCCCGCTGGTCGTGCCGTGCCAGCGGGTCGTCGCCGCGCTGGGGTTCACCGCGAACCTCGGCCCGATGCGCGACTGGGGCGTCGAGCTGCGCGACAACCGGCACCTCGTGGTCGACTCGGCCATGCGCACCAACCTGCCGGGCGTGTTCGCGGCCGGCGACATCACGGAGTACGACGGCAAGGTCCGGCTGATCTCCGTCGGCTTCGGCGAGGTCGCGACCGCCGTGAACAACGCCGCCGTGCACCTCGACCCCGACGCCCACGTGTTCCCCGGGCACTCCACCGACCTGCCCCACGACGTACCCGTCCCCGCCTGACCCCGAGACCGAGACCGGAGAAGCCAGTGCCCTACGTCATCGCCAGCGCCTGCATCGACGTGAACGACAAGTCCTGCGTCGAGGAGTGCCCGGTCGACTGCATCTACGAGGGGGACCGCAAGAGCTACATCAACCCCAAGGAGTGCATCGACTGCGGCGCCTGCGAGCCGGTCTGCCCGGTCGAGGCGATCAGCCAGGACCGCCGGGTCGCCGAGGACGACGAGCCGTTCATCGAGGACAACCGCGCGTTCTTCACCGAGGTGCTGCCCGGTCGCGACGAGCCGCTCGGAGCGCCGGGCGGCGCCCGCAAGGTCGGCGAGCTGGGCGCCGACACGCCGCTGGTGCAGGCCTGGTCATGACCCTCGACGGTCACCTGCTCGTCGACGCGCACGTGCACGTCCCGGTGCTCGGGTCGGTGGCGCCGGCCTGGCTCGACTGGGCGCGCGACTTCGGGCCCGACGGGATCCTCGAGGACCTGTGGGACGCCGACGGCGTGCCCCGCCCGGACCGGCTCGACGCGCTCTTCGAGGAGCAGGGCGTCGACCACGCCCTGCTGTTCTGCGAGTACTCCCCGAAGGCCACCGGCTACCAGCGCTTCGACGACCTGCTGCCGATCGTCGAGCAGAACCCGACCCGCTTCCGCCCGGTCGCGAACGTCAACCCGCACCTGCACTTCCCGCTCGCCGACGAGGTACGGCGCCAGCTCGACCTCGGCGCCGCGGCGCTCAAGCTGCACCCGGTGCACGGCGGCTTCCGCTGCGACGACGCGATGCTCTACCCGGCCTACCAGGTGCTCGCCGAGCGCGGCGTGCCCGCTGGTCGTGCACTGCGGCACGAGCACCTTCCCCGGCTCCATGAACGAGCTCGCCGACCCGGCGTACCTCCTGCCGGTGGTGCGGGACTTCCCGACCCTCGACGTCGTGCTCGCGCACGGCGGCCGCGGCTGGTGGTACGACGCCGCGGGCTTCATGGCGCTGTCGAACCCGCACGGTCTGGATCGAGCTGTCCGGCCTGCCGCCCAAGCGGCTGCCGGAGTACTACCGGAAGTACGACCTGGCCCGGCTGGCCCGCAGGTGGATCTTCGCCACCGACTGGCCGGGCGTGCCGGGCACCGCGCAGAACGCCCGTGCCGTGGCCGGTCTCGGCCTCGACGAGGCGACCGTGGCCGCCGTGCTCGGCGGCAACGCCACCGCCGTCTACGCCGGCCTCACCGGCCGGTCGAGCGACCACCCCCAGGAGGATGAGGATGACCGAGGTCCCCACCGGCCGACCGGCCGCCGAGCTGTCCGACGACGAGCTCGAGACCCAGGGCAAGCAGCTGCACGACAGCCGCAACTGGGTGTTCCTGCACGGCAGCGCCGCGCAGTTCGACACGCACACCCGGCGGATGCTCGAGCTGGAGCAGGAGTACCTGCGCCGCTTCCCCAAGCGCACCTGGCAGGGCGTCGAGGGCGAGGCGCCGGTCGTCGCCTCCGACGACCCGGTGCTCGCGCTGCTCCGGACCGTGGCCGACGCGCCCGGCGGCCGGATGCACAAGCTCGAGGTGCACCAGATCGCCCGGGCCGTCGGGCTCGAGCGCGCCGAGCTGGCCCGGCTCTACACCGCCGAGCCGCAGCTGCTCGCGACCGAGAAGCAGGACCGGGTGATCACCGACGCCGGCCGCGCCCGGCTCGCGTGAGCGCGTGTACAAAGAGCACATGACTGCTGACACGACGTACACCCCGCCCGCGCAGGTCGTCGCGATCGTCACCGGTGCCGGCCGCGGCATCGGCGCCGCGATCGCCGAGCGGCTCGGCGCCGACGGCATGGCGGTGGCCTGCCTCGACATCGACGAGGCCTCCGCGCAGGAGACCGCCGACCGGCTGGCCGCGCAGGGCGTGACCGCCGCCGCGTTCGCGCGCGGACGTCAGCGACGAGGACGCCGTGGACCGGGTCGTCGGCGAGGTCGTCGAGCGGCTCGGCGCGCCGACCGTGCTGGTCAACAACGCCGGGCGTGCTGCGCGACAACCTGCTGTTCAAGATGTCCGCCGGCGACTGGGACACCGTGATGCAGGTGCACCTGCGCGGCACGTTCCTGATGACCCGCGCCGCCCAGAAGCACATGACGGCGGCGTCGTACGGCCGGGTCGTCAACCTGTCCTCGACCTCCGCGCTCGGCAACCGCGGCCAGGCCAACTACGCCGCCGCGAAGGCCGGCCTGCAGGGCTTCACCAAGACCGTCGCGCACGAGCTCGGCAAGTTCGGGGTCACCTGCAACGCGGTGGCGCCGGGCTTCATCGTCACCGAGATGACCCGGGCGACCGCCGAGCGGGTCGGCCAGACCTTCGAGGAGTTCAGCGCCGCCCGCGTCGCCGGCATCCCGGTGAACCGGGCCGGCCAGCCCGAGGACGTCGCCGACGCGGTGTCGTTCTTCTGCTCGCCCCGCTCCGGCTTCGTCAGTCCGGCCAGGTCCTGTACGTCGCCGGCGGCCCCCGCACCTGACCCCCACCGGACTTCGGGGGTAGCGTCCGGGGCATGGGAACTGCTGACAGGCTGCTCGCCGATGGCTTCGACCGGGTGCGGGAGACCGTGGAACAGGTCGTCGAGGGTCTCGACGAGGACCGGCTCGGCTACCGCCCCGACCGCGACGCGAACTCGGTCGCCTGGCTGGTCTGGCACCTCACCCGGGTGCAGGACGACCACGTCGCCGAGGTCGCCGGCTCCGAGCAGCTGTGGACCGTCGGCGGCTGGGTCGAGCGGTTCCGGCTGCCGTTCGACGTCGAGGCGACCGGCTACGGCCACGGCCCGGACGAGGTCGGGCAGGTGCGCGCCACCGCCGAGCTGCTGGCCGGCTACCAGGACGCGGTGCACAGCGCGACCGTCGACTACGTCGCCACGCTGGCCGACGAGGACTACGACCGGGTCGTCGACGAGCGCTGGGACCCGCCGGTGACGCTGGCCGTCCGGCTGATGAGCGTGCTCAACGACACGACCCAGCACGCCGGACAGGCCGTCCTACGTCCGCGGCCTGATCGACCGGCGTCCCTGACCGTCGCCGCCGCCCGGGCCTTCGGCTACTTGCCGACCCAGACCGTCTTGATGTTGGTGAACTCGCGGATGCCGTGCGCGGCCAGCTCGCGCCCGTGACCGGACGCCTTGACGCCGCCGAACGGGAGCGCCGGGAACGACGCGGTCATCCCGTTGATGAACGTCTGGCCGGCCTCGAGGTCGCGGACGAAGACCGCCTGCTCCTCGGCGTCGTTGGTCCAGGCGTTCGAGCCGAGCCCGAAGCGGGTCACGTTGGCGATCCGGACCGCGTCCTCGATGTCGGTCGCGCGGTGGACCTGCGCCACCGGCCCGAAGACCTCCTCGAGGTACATGTCCATCTCCTCGGTGACGTCCGCGATCAGCGTCGGCGGGAACCACCAGCCGTCCCGGTCCGGGCGCTCGCCGCCGACCAGCACGGTCGCGCCCTTGTCGACGGCGTCCTTGACGAGCGCCTCGACGTCCTCGCGGCCCTGCTCGTTGGCGAGCGGCCCGACGTCGGTGCCGTCCTCCATCGGGTCGCCGACGACGAGCGCCGCCATCTCCTGGGCGAACAGCTCCACGAACTCGTCGTACACGTCGGTGTGCACGATGAACCGCTTGGCCGAGATGCAGGACTGGCCGTTGTTCTGGCAGCGCGAGGTGGTCGCCACCTTCGCGGCGGCGGCCAGGTCCGCCGACGGCATCACCACGAACGGGTCCGAGCCGCCGAGCTCGAGGACGACCTTCTTGAGCACCTCGCCGGCGGTCCGCGCGACGGCGACCCCGGCGGCCTCGCTGCCGGTCAGCGTCGCGGCCGCGACGCGGTCGTCGCGGAGCACGGCGTCGACCTTGCCGCTGCCGATCAGCAGCGTCTGGAACACGTCGTCGGGGAAGCCCGCGTCGCGGAACAGCTCCTCCATGAACAGCGCGGTCTGCGGGACGTTGCTCGCGTGCTTGAGCAGCCCGACGTTGCCGGCGGCCAGCGCCGGGGCGGCGAACCGCATGGCCTGCCAGAGCGGGAAGTTCCACGGCATGATCGCGAGCACGACGCCGATCGGCAGGTAGTGGGCGTAGGCCTTCGAGGCGTTGACGCTCCCGGCGTCGACCTCCTCGTCGGCCAGGTAGGCCGCCGCCGTGGTCGGCGTAGTAGCGCAGCACCGCCGCGCACTTGCCGATCTCGGCGACCGACGCCTTCTTGGTCTTGCCCATCTCGAGCGTCATCAGCTCGGCGACCTCCTCGGTGCGCTTGTCGAGGATGTCGGCGGCGATCCGCAGCCAGCCGGCGCGCTGCTCGTGGCTGGTCAGCCGGTAGGAGTCGGCGGCCGCAGCCGCGCGCGCCAGCCGGTCCTCCAGCTGCTCGTCGGTGAGCTCGTCGAAGGTGGAGAGGACCTGTCCGGTCCGGGGGTCAGTCGTCGCAATGGCCATGGACCCATGCTTCCACGCGAATGGCCGCCTGAAAAAGTGCGGATTCCGTCGTTCTGCCTCCGACATCGGCCCGACATGTGAGGCAGGTAGGTTTCTGGGGCACCGGGAACCACCCCCCGCCGTACGTCGGCGGTCCGGGAACCATCATTGCGAGAGGGAGCTGCATGCAGATCTGGCCAGGACGCCCGTACCCGTTGGGTGCGACGTACGACGGGGCAGGAGTCAACTTCGCGCTCTTCAGCGAGGTCGCCGACACCGTCGAGCTCTGCCTGATCGACGACGCCGGCGCCGAGACCCGCGTGGAGATGGTCGAGACCGACGCCTTCGTGCACCACGCCTACCTGCCCGGCGTCCAGCCGGGGCAGCGCTACGGCTACCGGGTGCACGGGCCCTACGAGCCCGAGAACGGCCACCGCTGCAACCCGGCGAAGCTGCTGCTCGACCCCTACGCCAAGGCGGTCGACGGGCAGATGGACGGCGACGAGTCGCTGTTCTCCTACAAGTTCAACAAGACCAAGACGTTCAACGACAAGGACAGCCTCGGGCACAACATGCTGTCGGTCGTCATCAACCCGTTCTTCGACTGGGGCAGCGACCGCGGGCCCGGAGCACGAGTACCACGAGACCGTCATCTACGAGGCGCACGTCAAGGGCCTGACGATGACCCACCCCGACGTGCCCGAGGAGATCCGCGGGACGTACGCCGGCATCGCGCACCCGGCCACGATCGACCACCTCAAGGGGCTCGGCGTCACGGCGATCGAGCTGATGCCGGTGCACCAGTTCGTCCAGGACACCACGCTCGTGGACCAGGGGCTGGCGAACTACTGGGGCTACAACACGATCGGCTTCTTCGCCCCGCACAACGCGTACTCCGCCACCGGCCAGCGCGGCCAGCAGGTGCAGGAGTTCAAGTCGATGGTCAAGTCGCTGCACGAGGCGGACATCGAGGTGATCCTCGACGTGGTCTACAACCACACCGCCGAGGGCAACCACCTCGGCCCGACGCTGTCCTTCCGCGGCATCGACAACGCGGCCTACTACCGCCTCGTCGACGAGGACAAGCAGCACTACTACGACACCACCGGCACCGGGAACACGCTGCTGATGAAGCACCCCCACGTGCTGCAGCTGATCATGGACTCGCTGCGCTACTGGGTCACCGAGATGCACGTGGACGGCTTCCGCTTCGACCTCGCGTCGTCGCTGGCCCGCCAGTTCCACGAGGTCGACCGGCTGTCGGCCTTCTTCGACCTCGTCCAGCAGGACCCGGTGGTCAGCCAGGTGAAGCTGATCGCGGAGCCCTGGGACATCGGCGAGGGCGGCTACCAGGTGGGCAACTTCCCGCCGCTGTGGACCGAGTGGAACGGGAAGTACCGCGACACCGTCCGCGACTACTGGCGCGGCGAGCCCGGCAGCATGGGCGACTTCGCGTCCCGGCTGTCCGGTTCCTCCGACCTCTACGAGCACTCCGGGCGCAAGCCGATCGCCTCGGTGAACTTCGTGACCGCGCACGACGGCTTCACGATCCGCGACCTGGTGTCCTACAACGAGAAGCACAACGACGCCAACGGCGAGGGCAACAACGACGGCGAGAGCCACAACCGCTCGTGGAACTGCGGCGTCGAGGGCCCCACCGACGACGAGCACATCCAGGCGCTCCGGGCCCGCCAGCAGCGCAACTTCCTGGTCACGCTGCTGCTGTCCCAGGGCGTGCCGATGCTCCTGCACGGCGACGAGCTGGGCCGCACCCAGCAGGGCAACAACAACGTCTACGCGCAGGACAACGAGCTGTCCTGGATGAACTGGGACCTCGAGGACTGGCAGAAGGACCTGCTCGCGTTCAGCAAGCGGGTGGTCAAGCTCCGCAACGAGCACCCGGTGTTCCGGCGCCGGCGGTTCTTCGCCGGCGAGGTGACCCGGGCCGGCGACGCGGTCGCCGACCTCGTCTGGTTCACCCCCGACGGCACCCACATGGAGTCCGACGACTGGAGCGACGACGAGTCCAAGGCGCTGATGGTGTTCCTCAACGGCGACGGCATCCCCGAGCCGGGCCGGCGCGGCGAGCCGGTCGTGGACGACTCGTTCGTGATCGCGTTCAACGCCAGCGACAAGGCGATGCCGTTCACGATCCCCGACGAGGTGTACGGCGAGGGCTGGGTCGTCGTGCTCGACACCAACGACGACGCCGCGGGCAGCGTCTCGTTCTTCGACGACGCGGCGCCGCTGCTGCCGGGCCTGGAGTTCGAGGTGGCCGACCGGTCCGTCGTCGTGCTGCGCAAGCCCCGCCCGTAGGCTCGACGCCATGAGTGCCTACGACGTGGAGCCCCGCCGACGATCCCGTCGCTGACCGGCACGACGGCCGTGGTCACCGGTGCCAACTCGGGCATCGGCTGGCACACGGCCGCCGAGCTGGCCCGGCACGGCGCCGACGTCACGCTCGCGGTCCGCAACGTCGAGAAGGGCGAGGCGGCCGCGGCGAAGATGCGCGACGGCGCCACCGGCGCCGTACGCGTGGCCCGGCTCGACCTGGCCTCGCTGGCCTCGGTGCAGGAGTTCGCCGAGGCCTGGGACGGCCCGCTCGGGCTGCTGGTGAACAACGCGGGGCTGATGGCGCCGCCGCGCTACCAGGCGACCGAGGACGGGTTCGAGCTGCAGTTCGGCACCAACCACCTCGGCCACTTCGCGCTGACCGGGCGGCTGCTGCCGGCCCTGCTGGCCGCGCCGGCGCCCCGGGTGGTGACGGTCTCCTCGATCGCGCACCACCAGGGGCGCGCCGACGTGGTCGAGGGCAACCCGGCCGAGCGCTACAACCCGGCCGCCGACCTACGGCAACTCCAAGCTGGCCAACCTGCTCTTCGCGCTCGAGCTGCAGCGGCGGGCGTCGCTGGCCGGGGTCGCGCTGACCTCGACGGCGGCGCACCCCGGGGTCGCCTCGACCCGGCTGGTCACCAGCGAGCAGGGCCTCGGCGCCATCCCGGGCGTCAAGCTGCTCGCCCCGCTGTTCCTCAAGATCGCCTTCCAGTCCCCGAAGGCGGGCGCCCTGCCCACGCTGTACGCCGCGACGGCCGCCACCGCCGGGCTCGTACACCGGCCCGCAGACGCTGCGGGAGTCGCGCGGCCGGCCCGGGCCCGCGAAGCTGGGCCGGCTCGCCTCCGACGAGTCGCTGGCCGGCAAGCTGTGGACGGTCAGCGAGGACCTCACCGGCGTGCGTTACGAGTGGGACACGTCCGCGACCTGAGCCGTTTCAGCGCGGCGTCCTAGGCTCGGTCCATGAGCCAACCCACCACGTTGGGTGCCCTTCGTGACACCTCCTACCGCTCCCGGTCGGTGAAGACCGAGATCCGCGAGAACCTCCTGGACCGGCTGCGCAGCGGCGAGACCGCGTTCCCCGGCATCGTCGGCTTCGACGACACCGTGCTGCCGCAGCTCGAGAGCGCCCTGCTGGCCGGCCACGACCTGGTCCTGCTCGGCGAGCGCGGCCAGGGCAAGACCCGGCTGATGCGCACGATCAGCAAGCTCCTCGACGAGTGGACCCCGGTCGTCGAGGGCTGCGAGATCAACGACGACCCGATGGCGCCGGTGTGCTCGCGCTGCCGCCGCCTCGCCGCCGAGGTGGGCGACGACCTGCCGATCACGTGGAAGCACCGCGACGAGCGGTACGTCGAGAAGCTCGCCACCCCGGACACGTCGGTCGGCGACCTCGTGGGCGACGTGGACCCGGTCAAGGTGGCCGAGGGGCGCACGCTCGGCGACCCCGAGACGGTGCACTACGGCCTGCTGCCGCGCACCAACCGCGGCGTCTTCGGCATCAACGAGCTCCCCGACCTGGCCGAGCGCATCCAGGTCGCGATGTTCAACGTGCTCGAGGAGCGCGACATCCAGGTCCGCGGCTACTCCCTGCGGCTGCCGATCGACGTGCTCCTGGTGGCGTCGGCGAACCCCGAGGACTACACCAACCGCGGGCGGATCATCACCCCGCTCAAGGACCGCTTCGGCGCCGAGCTGCGCACGCACTACCCCCGCGAGGTCGAGGAGGAGGTCGCGCTGATCGCCCAGGAGGCGATGCTCGTCGCCGACGTCCCCGAGCACCTGCTCGAGGTGGTCGCCCGGCTCAGCCGCGGGCTGCGCGAGTCGCCGGCGGTGGACCACCGCTCGGGCGTCAGCGCCCGGTTCGCGATCGCCGCGGCCGAGGGCGTCGCCGCCTCCGCGCTGCGCCGGGGCGCCCGGTCCGGCGAGGGCCTCGCCGTCGCGCGGGTGTGCGACGTGCCCACCGTGGTGCCGACGCTGCTGGGCAAGATCGAGTTCGAGATGGGCGAGGAGGGCCGCGAGGCCGAGGTCGTCCAGCACCTGCTGCGGGTGGCCGTCGCCGAGACCTTCCGGGCCCGGCTGGTCGGCCTCGACGTGTCCGGGTTCACCGGCCTGTTCGCGGAGGGCTCCACGGTCGAGACCGGCGAGCTCGTGCCGGCCGGCGACCTCCTCGAGCAGGTCGGCACCGTGCCCGGCCTGTCCAAGGTGCTCGACCGGCTCGGGCACGGCGACGACGCGTCGCCCGGCGAGGTGGCCGCGGCGATCGAGTTCGTGCTGGAGGGCCTGCACCTGACCCGCCGGATCGACAAGGAGTCCGTGGCCGGACGCTCGGTCTACGGGGCCTGAGATGAGCCGGTTCCGCTACGGCCCCTGGCACGACGGTCCCGACCCGCTCGCGCCCCCGTACGACGTCCGGGCGGCCCTGGACGAGCTGGGCCGCGACGTGCTCGCCGGCGGCTCGATGCGCGACGCCCTGTCCGACCTGCTCCGCCGCGGCTTCGACGGCAACCGGGGCCTCGACGAGCTCGCCGCGAAGGTGCGCCGGATGCGGGACGCGGCCCGCCGGCGCGGCGACCTCGGCGGCACGCTCGACCAGGTCCGGGCCGCGCTCGACCAGGCCCTCGCCCAGGAGCGCGACGCCCTCGCCGGCGAGGACGACGACGACGCCCGGTGGGCCGAGATGGAGCTCGCGACGCTCCCCGACGACGCGGCCGGCGCGGTGCGGGCCCTGGCGACGTACGACTGGCACTCGGAGGAGGCCCGGGCGACGTACGAGTCGATCCAGCAGATGCTCCAGCGCGAGGTGCTCGACGCGCAGTTCGCCGGCCTGAAGCAGGCGCTGGAGAGCCCCGACCCCGAGGCGATGCAGGCCGTCAAGGACATGCTCGCCGACCTCAACGGGCTGCTCGCCGCGCACGCGCGCGGCGAGGACACCGAGGACCGGTTCCGCGACTTCATGGACAAGCACGGCGACCTGTTCCCGGAGAACCCTGAGAACGTCGACGAGCTGATCGACGCGCTCGCCCGCCGGCAGGCCGCCGCCGACCGGATGATGGCCTCGCTGTCCCCGGAGCAGCGCGAGCAGCTCGGCCAGCTGATGAGCGACGCGATGGCCGACGCCGACCTGGCCTCGCAGATGGCGCAGCTCTCCGACAACCTCCGCGCGCTGCGGCCCGGTCTGGACCGCGGGCCGGTGAACATGCGCGAGGGCGGCGAGTCGCTGGGGTACAGCGACGCCGTCGAGGCGGTCGCCGAGCTCGCCGACCTCGAGGCGCTCGAGCAGGCCCTCGGCCAGTCCGGTCCCGGCGCGACCCTCGACGACGTCGACGTGGAGACCCTCGAGAAGCACCTCGGCGCCGGGGCGGCCACCGACTTCGAGGCGCTGCGGGAGCTGGAGCACGAGCTCGAGCGGCAGGGCTTCGTGCAGCGCGGGGACGACGGCCTGCGGCTGACCCCGCGCGCCGTCCGGCGGCTGGGGGAGAGCGCGCTCAAGCGGGTGTTCCAGCAGATCGACGCGTCCGGCGCGGGTGACCACCAGGACCACCGGACCGGGTCGGCCGACGAGCTGGTCGGCACGACGCGGCCCTGGGTGTTCGGCGACGAGCTGCCCATCGACGCCGTCCGGACGGTCTCCAACGCGCTGCGGCGCGGGGCCGGCATCCCCGGGCAGCTGCTCGTCGAGGACTTCGAGGTGGTCGAGACCGAGCGACGTACCTCGGCGGCGGTGGCGGTCTGCGTGGACCTCTCGTTCTCGATGGTGACCGAGGGCCGCTGGGGGCCGATGAAGCAGACCGCGCTGGCGCTCTCGCACCTGGTCGAGACGCGGTTCCGGCAGGACGCGCTGGAGATCATCGGCTTCGACCTGACCGCCCGGCGGCTCACCCCGGTGCAGCTCGCCGACGTGGAGCCGGAGTGGCGGCAGGGCACCAACCTGCAGCACGCGCTGATGCTCGCCCAGCGGCACCTGCGCCGGCACCCCGACGCGGAGCCGGTCGTGCTGGTGGTCACCGACGGCGAGCCGACCGCGCACATCCGCGCCGACGGCACCCCGGACTTCCACTGGCCGACCACGCAGGAGGCGCTGCGGGCGACCGTCGGCCAGGTCGACGAGCTGACCCGGTTCGGGGCGGCGATCAACTTCTTCATGCTCGGCGACGACCCGGGCCTGCGGCGGTTCGTCGACGCGATGGCCCGCCGGGCCGCGGGCCGGGTCTTCACCCCCGACCTGTCGAGGCTCGGGGAGTACGTCGTCGCCGACTACCTCACCTCCCGCCGCGGCCGCCGCTGACCCGCCGACCCGGCGACTCTGGCGGCGGAAGTGGTGCCGACCCGGCGACTCTGGCGGCGGACGAGGTGTCGACCCGGCGACTCTGGCGGCGGAAGTGGTGCTGACCCGGCGACTCCGCCCCCTCACCCGAGGTACGTCGACCCGCCGACCGCCCGACGAGCCCGACGGATCCCCTCGATCAGCACCCGCTCGACGTCCCGCGCCGGCCCGGACACGTTCCCCTTCCGGACCGCGTCCACGTCCCAGGCGAACCGCCGGCGCAGGTCCTCGCGTCGGCGCAGGTCGTGCTGCTCGTGGTGCTCGGCGTGGAACTCCTCCCCGTCGTACTCGCAGCCGTAGCGGAGCTCGGGGACGCCGAGGTCGACGCGGTACACCTCGACGTCACCGACGGTGATCGGGACCTGCGGCGTGGGCGGCGGCAGGCTGGGGAGGTCCAGCCACCGCAGGCGCAGCGTCGACTCCCCGGGGGACTCCGACCGGGCGTCGGCGAGCGGCGCCAGGGCGCGCAGCTGCACTACGCCCGCGCATGCCCTTGAAGCGCTCGACCCCGGCGACCAGCTCGCCGCGCGTGAACGCGCCGTGCCGCAGCAGCGCGTCCAGGGCGCCGATCGCCCGGTCGCGGTGCGACAACCTGCCCAGGTCCCACGCCGTGCGGAGCGGTGTCGTGATCCGCAGACCCGCGACGTGGGTCAGGTCGCCGGCGAGCGAAGCCCCGCTCGCCGCTCGCACAGAGCGTGTTCCGCAGCCGGTCGTGCCCGGCGGGCCGGAAGACGCTGAGCGGCGGGACGTCGACGTGCTGCCCCGCGGGGAGCACCCCGGTGAAGAACCAGCACGCCGTCCAGTCGGTCACCACCGCGTCGCGGGGTACGACCAGCCGCAACGCCCGGGTGCGCAACGTGAGGGTGTCGGGCGCCTGCGTGGCGACGTACACGCCCTTGAGGACGCGGCGGACCAGCGCCTCCTGCTCCAGCGTCCGGAGCCGGTGACGGGACACTCCCGCGGCCACGGCCTGGCCGAGCGTGAACGGCCGGTCGACCGGCAGCGGGAACGAGCCGTCGAGCAGCGGCAGGGGAAGGGCGCGGTCTGTCATCCAGGGTCGTGAGATCCGCGGATCCGCGTCGCCGGTCGTCCACAGGCACCGCAAGCGCCGGGTCAGCAGGGATCGCGCAACCAGAAGCGCCGGGTCAGCGGGGACCGGGCAACCACAAGCGCCGGGTCAGCCGAGGACGCGAGAGGCGACCTTGAAGGCGGAGTTGGCCGCGGGGACGCCGCAGTAGACGGCGGTCTGGAGCAGCACCTCGACGATCTCGGCGCGGGTCATCCCGTTGGTCAGCGCGGCGCGGAGGTGGAGCTCGAGCTCGTCGAGGTGGCCCCCGGCGACCAGGGCGGTCAGTGTCACGATCGAGCGGCTCCGGCGGTCGAGGCCCTCGCGCGTCCAGATCCCGCCCCAGGCGTAGGTGGTGATGAACTCCTGGAAGTCGGCGGTGACCTCGTTGGTCGCGGCGGCGGCCGCGTCCACGTGCTCGTCGCCGAGCACTGCGCGGCGCACGGCCATCCCGTCGTCGTAGGTCGGCGTGTTCACAGGCTCAGCTCCAGGTGCTCGAGGACGGCGGCGTTGAAGGGTCCGGGCGCCTCGACGTTGGCGAGGTGCGAGGCCTCGAGGACCACGAGGTCGGCGCCGGGGATCGCCTCGGCCATCGCGCGGCACTGCTCGGGAGGGCACACCGGGTCGTGGGCGCCGGCGACGACCCGGGTGGGTACGTCGGTGGCTGACAGCCGCGCCGTGGCGTCGAAGCGGGCCAGCGCCTCGCAGCAGGTGGCGTACCCCTCGGGGTCGATCCCGCCCAGCATCGCCGCGTAGCGCTCGACCGCCTCCGGACGCGCGGACCGGAAGCCGTCGGTGAACCAGCGGCCCATCGACGCCTCGACGACCGAGCCGGTCCCGGACGACCGGACGACCGCGGCCCGCTCCCGCCACGGGTCGGGCGCGCCGAACACCGGCACCGTGCAGCACAGCACCAGCGAGGTGAGCCGGCTCGTCGTCGCGAGGGTCTGGCCCACCGCGCCGCCGAGCGAGAGCCCGACGAACGCGTACCGCTCGACGCCGAGCGACGTCAGGACGGACAGCACGTCGAACGCCAGGTCCGTGACGTCGTAGGGCCCGGACGGCACCGGCGACCGACCGTGGCCCGCGCTGTCGTAGCGCACCACCCGGAACCGCGGCACGAGCGCGTCAGTCAGCTCGTCCCACATCTCCCAGGTGGTGCCCAGCGACGGACCGAGCACCACCACCGGCGCCGTCGGCCGGACCGTCGACCCGGTGGGCCAGGGGCGCGCTCATCGGTACCTCTGGTGATCGGCGACGACCTCGTCGATGACCAGGCCGGTGTGGGCGGTCTGCTCCGCCGCCCAGGCGCGATCGTGCCCGAGGGCGGCCAGCAGGGAGTCGAGGTTGCGGGCCATGGCGTCGTGGTCGAGGCGCACGTCGGGAAGGTACGTCGTGAGACGCTCCGTCGCGGCCCCGGCCAGACGCAGCATCGTGCGCAGGGCTGCCACTCCGCGTGCCACGCGCCGCCCGGACGGTCCTGCTCGGACACGGCAGAGGCGGCGAGCACGGCCGCCAGGCCAGGCAGCTGACGGGCCGCGGACACGACGAGCACCGACCCGACCGGGTTGGCCTTGTGGGGCATCGACGAGGACGGACCGCCGTTCCCCTCACGGGCTTCGCCGACCTCGGTCTGCCCCATCACCAGCAGGTCGGAGGCGAGGGTGCCGCAGGCGGCGCCGACCGTGCACAGTGCGTGGGCGAGGCGGGTGACCGGGGTCCGGCGGGTGTGCCACGACCCGATCGTCCCCGGCAGCCGGAGCGCGTTGGCGTAGGCGTGCAGCACGTCGGTCCCGAGGGCGCCGTATGCCGACGCCGTGCCCACCGGACCACCGAGCGCCGCCGGCAGAACGCCAGGTCGCGCAGCGTGTCGAGCGCGTCGTGGACTCCGCCGAGCCACCCGGCGGCCCGCACACCGAGCGTGGTCGGCAAGGCCTGCTGGGTGAGGGTCCGTCCGACGACGGGCACCTCCCGCCCCCGCTCGCAGAGGTCGACGAGGAGGTCACGCCAGCGCCATCAGGTCTGCATCCAGCTGGTGCCATACGTCGGTGGCGACCAGCATCAGCGCGGTGTCCAGGACGTCCTGCGACGTCGCGCCGAAGTGCACCCACCGCGCCACGTCGGGCGGGACCGACGCCCGGACCAACGTCAGGAGCGGGATCACCGGGTTGCCGCCTGCCACCGCCGCCAGCGCCAGCGACCGGACGTCGACGTCCCGGGCGACGACCGCCGGGGCCGCCTCGGCCGCCGACGGTGGCGCGATCCCGGTCGAGGCGAGCGCCTCCAGCAACGCCGCCGACGCCCGCAGCATCGGGCGCACCACCGCCGCGTCCGAGGTCAGCGCCTCGGCCCGGGTGCCCACCCACACGGGCGCGAGCAGGCCGACGTCAGCGGTCGACGACATCGAGGAAGACCGTCTCGTCGGGACCCTGGAGCTGCACGTCGAAACGGTAGCCGTCGCCGTCGGCCGCGGCGACCAGCGTGCCGCGCCCGGTCGTCGGGCAGCGAGGCGAGCAGCGGGTCGTCGGTGGTAGTGCGCGAAGTAGACCCGCGTCACGACCCGGCGGAGCATCCCGCGCGCGAAGACCGACATCGCGACGTGCGGCGCCTGCGGCGTCCCGTCGCGGGTGCGGTACGGCGCCGGGCACGCACCGTCGTGAACCAGTAGGCGCCGGTCTCGTCCGTCGGGCACCGGCCGAAGCCCCGGAAGCCGTCGGGCGCGACCTCGGACAGCACCCCGGGCTCGTCCCGGAACGATCCCGTCTCGTCGGCCTGCCACACCTCGACCAGCGCGTCGGGGACCGGTTCGCCCTGCCCGTCGTACACGTGGCCGTGCAGGGTGACCGCACCCGGCCGCTCGGCGCCCACGACCGACGGGCCGGAGTCGAAGGGCAGCGCGGTGTGGAAGAACGGGCCGACGGTCTGCGACGGCGTCGGCCCGGGGAGGCGGGGACCGAGGACACGGGGTAGGTGAACGTCATCACGCCTTCCAGCGGCGTCGCGGCCGCCCCGCCGAGGACGAGGTCGAAGCGGTAGCCGGTGGCCCACTCCTCGGTGGTCGCGTCGTGGTCGTAGGCCGACACCAGGCGTTGCCGGGCCGCCTCGTCCCGCACGCTGTTGAAGATCGGGTCCTGGAAGAAGAGCGGGTCGCCGGGGAAGTACATCTGCGTGACCAGTCGCTGGGTGAACGCCCGGCCGAACAGCGAGAAGTGGATGTGCGCAGGCCGCCAGGCGTTGCGGTGGTTCTTCCACGGGTAGGCGCCCGGGCTTCACCGTGGTGAACCGGTAGCGCCCGTCGCTCGTCGGTGAGGCAGCGGCCGGCGCCGACGAAGTTCGGGTCGAGCGGTGCCGGGTGCTGGTCGGCCTCGTGGCACGTCGCGGCCGGCGGCGTTGGCCTGCCAGCCTCGACGCAGCGTGCCGCGGACCGGTCGCCCGTCGCCGTCGATCACCCGGCCGTGCACGACGATCCGCTCGCCGATCGCTCGCCGCGTGCTGCCGTGAGGTCGGCGTCGGTGTCGCGCACCTCGCCGGCCCCGAACCTCGGCCCGGTCAGCTCGGTCAGCCCGGCCGGCGGCATCACCAGCGCCTCGTCGACGAGGCGCCGTCGAGCGGTACACCGTCGAGGTGTAGTCCCTCGAAGAGGTCACGTCCCGGGTCCATCAGCGCTCCATCCAGCGACGGCCATGCCCTGCCCGACGCCGATGCAGAGCGCGGCGACGCCGCACGCCCGCGCCGGCCGCCCGCAGCTGGTGGGCGACGGCCCCGGCGAGCCGGGCGCCGGAGCAGCCGAGCGGGTGGCCGATGGCGATCGCGCCGCCGTGCGGGTTCACGATCTCCGTGGTCGAGGTCGTGCCACTCGGACAGGCAGGCCAGCGACTGCGCGGCGAACGCCTCGTTGAGCTCCATCGTCGGTGACCTCGCGCGAGCGCTGCGGCCGGCCTTGGCCAGGGCCCGGTTCGACGGCCTCGCACCGGGCCGATCCCGAAGTACTGCGGGTCGACGCCGTCCACCCCGGTGGCGGTGATCCGGGCCAGCGGCTCGACGCCGAGCTCGGCGACCCCGGCCTCGTCGGCGAGCAGCAGCGCGGCCGCGCCGTCGGACAGCTGGCGAGGCGTTGCCGGCGGTCACCGTGCCGTCGGCGCGGAAGGACGGCTTCAGCCTGCGCGAGCGACTCGAGGGTGACGCCCTCGCGGATGCCCTCGTCGCGGGCCAGCTCCGCGTCCGGGCACCTGCACGATCGGCGGCGTCGTACGCGCCGGTCGCCCACGCGGCGGCGGCCCGCTGCCTGGCTCCGCGACGCGCGAACGCGTCCGCGGCCTCGCGGCCGACGCCGTACTTCTCGCCGAGCAGCTCGGTGCTCTCCCCGAGGCTGACCGTCCACTCCTCGCGGCATCTTCGGGTTGGTCATCCGCCAGCCCAGCGTCGTGGAGTACAGCGTCGTGTTGCCGGCCGGGAACGCGCGGTCGGACTTCGGCAGCACGTACGGCGCCCGGGTCATCGACTCGACGCCGCCCGCGACCATGATCGAGGCGTCCCCGACGGCGATCGCGCGTGCGGCGCCGACCACCGCGTCGAGCCCGGAGGCGCACAGCCGGTTGACGCGTCGAGCCGGGCACCGACGTCGGCAGCCCGGCGAGCAGCGACGGCCATCCGGGCGACGTTGCGGTTGTCCTCACCGGCCTGGTTGGCGGCGCCGAAGTGCACCTCGCCGATCCGCGCGGGGTCGAGGGTGGGGTCCGCGTCGAGCAGCGCCCGGATCACCACCGCGCCGAGGTCGTCGGGCCGGACCTTCGCCAGCGCGCCCCCGAGCCGGCCGACCGGTGTCCGCACCGCGTCGACGACGAAGACCTCACGTCCCTGCACGACCTGCCTCCAGGCTGCTCGACGCTTCGTGCTGCCGACGTTCCTACCGTACATCACGCGCGGGTCGTCGGCGGACCGCTAGGACCGGGCAGTGGTCAGCGGCGGGTCACTACGCGTCTGGGCCGCCGCGCCGGCGCCGCAGCCGTGGCGGTCACCGCCGACATCGAGCCGTCGTCTCCTCGGACGTCAGCGCACGCATGCGCACCCGTGTCGTGATCGTCGGCGCCGGCCCGGCCGGCCTGCTGCTCTCGCACCTGCTCGACCTCGCCGGCGTCGAGTCGGTGCTGGTGGAGAACCGCTCCCCGGCGTACGTCGCAGGGCCGGATCCGCGCCGGGGCTGCTGGAGTCCTCGTCGGTCGACCTGCTCACCTCGGTCGGCCTGGGGGACCGGATCGCGGCCGAGGGCGACGAGCACCGCGGCATCTACCTCCAGTGGCCCGGCGAGCGGCACCACCTCGACTTCGTCGACCACGTCGGCCGCTCGGTGTGGGTCTACGGCCAGACCGAGGTCACCAAGGACCTGATGGCGGCCCGGGAGGCGGCCGGCCGGCAGGCCTACTACGAGGTCTCCGACGTCGCGCTGCACGACCTCGCCTCCGACCGGCCGTCGGTGACCTTCACCGACCGGGACGGCGTCGCGCGGCGCATCGAGGCCGACGCGGTGGCCGGCTGCGACGGCTTCCACGGCCCCAGTCGTACGGCGGTCCCGCCGGCCGTCCAGCACACCTGGGAGCGGGTGTACCCGTTCGCGTGGCTCGGCGTGCTGGCCGACGTGCCCCCGTCGACCGACGAGCTGATCTACGCCTGGCACCCGGACGGCTTCGCGCTGCACTCGATGCGGT
Source organism: uncultured Actinomycetota bacterium (assembly GCA_963811515.1). Classification (GTDB taxonomy): domain Bacteria; phylum Actinomycetota; class Actinomycetes; order Propionibacteriales; family Nocardioidaceae; genus Nocardioides_B. Next base: position 32,957 of record CAWERI010000013.1, on the reverse strand, counting down.
CGTCCAGCGTCTCGCGGTTCTACCTGCAGGTGCCGCCCGACGAGGACGTCGCGCAGTGGTCCGACGACCGGGTCTGGGACGGGCTCGCCACCCGGCTCGGCGACGGCATCGACGGCTGGTCCCTGCAGCAGGGGCCGATCACCGAGAAGAGCGTGCTGCCGATGCGCAGCTTCGTGTCCACGCCGATGCGGCACGGCCGGCTGTTCCTGGCCGGGGACGCGGCGCACATCGTGCCGCCGACCGGCGCGAAGGGGCTGAACCTCGCGATCGCGGACGTGGCCCTGCTGGCCCGGGCGCTGACCGCCTGGCTGGTCGACGGCTCCTCGACGCTCGCGGACTCCTACTCCGACGACGCCCTGCGCCGGGTCTGGCGGTGCACGCACTTCTCCTGGTGGATGACCTCGATGCTGCACACGCTTGCCGCCCGGCCAGGGCGACGAGTTCGACCAGCAGCTGCAGCTGTCCCAGCTGCGGTGGGTGACCAGCTCGGAGGCCGGCGCGGCGGGTCTCGCGGAGAACTACGCCGGCCTCCCGATCGGGTTCTAGCCGCCGGGCTCAGCGGGCCTCCGCGTGGTCGCCGACCGAGTCGTTCGGAGGCGGTCTTCGCCTCGAGCCGGGAGTGCGTGCGCCCGTAGAACCCGTAGATCACCAGGCCGACCACCAGCCAGACCAGGAACCGCAGCCAGGTCTCCATGGCCAGGTTGGTCATCAGGCCGACGCAGCACAGCGCCGAGACGACCGGCAGCAGGGGCACCGAGGGGGTCCGGAACGGCCGCTTCATGCGCGGCCGGGTGCGGCGCAGCACGATCACCGCGATGGAGACCACGAAGAACGCGAACAGCGTGCCGATGCTGACCATCTCGGCCAGCGCGTCGAGCGGGACGAAGCCGGCCAGCAGCATCACCACGGCCGTCGTACCGAGGGTGACGCGGTAGGGCGTCTCCCACTTCGGGTGGACCTGGCCGATCCAGGCCGGGAGCAGGCCGTCGCGGCACAGCGCGAAGCCGATCCGGCCCATCGCGACGATGTCGACGAGGATCACCGAGGACAGCCCGGCGATCGCGGCGACCGCGATCAGGATGCTGGCCCAGCCCATGCCCACCTGGTCGAACGCGTCGGAGATCGGGGCGCCCTCGGACAGGTCGGTGTAGCTTCACCATCCCGGTGATCACCAGGCAGACCAGGATGTAGAGCACCGTGCAGATCGCCAGCGTGCCGAGCAGGCCGCGCGGCATGTCCTTGGCCGGGTCCTTGGTCTCCTCGCCGAGGTTGGCGACCGCCTCGAAGCCGCTGTAGGCGAAGAACACCACCGCCGCGGCGACGAAGACGCCGGTGAAGCCGAACGCGGTGGCGTCCACGCCGCTGACCCACTGCCACAGCGGCTGCTTGAGGCCGCTGAGCGCCTCGCCGTCCGGCACCGGGCGCGAGGACGGGACGAACGGGTTCAGGTGCGCGGCCTTGACGAAGAAGATGCCGAGCACGATCACGAAGACGCAGACCGAGACCTTCACGACGACCAGCGCGTTGGTGACCCACTTGGACTCGCGGATGCCGATCATCGCCACCACGCCGAGCACCAGGGCGATCGCCATCGCCCCGAGGTTGACCGTCGACTCCTCCCCGAAGACCGAGGTCGGCAGGTTCAGCGCGTCCTGGAGGTAGCCCGACCATCCCCGCGAGACCACCGCGGCGCCGAGCGCGAACTCCAGGATCAGGTCCCAGGCGATGATCCAGGCGAAGATCTCGCCGATCGTCGTGTAGGCGTAGGTGTAGGAGCTGCCGGCGGTCGGTACGGCGGCCGCGAGCTCGGCGTAGCAGAGCGCCGCGAGCAGGCTGACCACGCCCGCGATGGCGAACGAGACCACGATCGCCGGGCCGGCGTTGTTCTTGGCCTGGATGCCGGTCAGCGTGAAGATGCCGGTGCCGATCACGATGCCGATCCCGAAGCCCATCAGGTCCCAGGCCGTCAGCCGCTTGCTCAGCCGGGTGTGGTGGGCCTCACCGCCGACGGGGTCGTCGTTCTGCCGGATGACGTCGTCGACGTCCTTGGTGCGCAGGAGCTTGCTCGTAGCCATGAGGGCACGTGTACCCAGCGGCCCGGAGGCCTACTCCTGCAGCGTGCGCGCGGAACAGGTCGGTCAGCGCCGCCCAGTGCCGCTCGGTCGCGGCCTCGTCGTACGACCGCGGTGTCGGACATCGTGAAGCCGTGCGCGGCGCCGTCGTACTGCTCGCAGGTGTGCGTGACGCCGGCCTCGGTGAGCGCGGCGTCGAGCCGCTGCTGCTGCTCGGCGGGCATGCCCTGGTCCTGGTCGGCGCTGGCGACGTACACCTCGGCCATCAGCCGGTCGGCCAGCAGGTGCGGGCTGTCCGGGGCGTCGGTGGCGAGCCGGGCCGGGTGGAACGCGGCGGCGGCGCCGACGTCGCCGGGGTGCTCGGCGGCGGTGCGCAGCGCCAGCGCGCCGCCCATGCAGTAGCCGGTGACCCCGATCGGGCCGTCGCCGACCTGGTCGTGGGAGCGCAGGTAGTCGACGTAGGCGTCGGCGTCGCGCATCGCCAGCTCCGGGGTGAGCGCGGCCAGCCACGGACCGATCTGCGCGAACAGCTCGCCGCGCGCGTCCGGGTCCTGCAGGGAGGAGGTGTCGATGAGCGGCGCCCGCCCCTGCCGGTAGAACACGTGCGGGACGAGGACGACGTACCCCTCCGCGGCCAGCCGGTCCGCCATCTCCTCGAGCCGGGGACGCGGGCCGAAGGCGTCCATGTAGAGGATCACCCCGGGGTGGTGGCCCTCGCCCTCGGGTGCGGCGAGGTAGGCGTCGGCGGTGCCGTCGGGGGTCTCGATGTCGACGGTCGAGGTGCGCAGGGACATGACCGGGAGTCTGCCACCGGGCGCCAAGGCGACCTTCATGCTGCGTTCAGGTGCCCGGCCTAGCCTGAGGACGTGACCGGGTTCCTCGACTTCCTCACGCACGTGCCGGCCCTGGTCGTGCTCGCGGCGGTCGGCGGGCTGGTGTTCGGGGAGGCCGCCGTCTTCCTGGGCTTCGTCTTCCCGGGCGAGACCGCGGTCCTGCTGGCCGGCTTCCTGGCCTCGACGGGCCGGGTGCCGGTGGTGGCGCTGGGCGTCGTGGTGGTCGTCGCCGCGATCGTGGGCGACTCGGTCGGCTACGAGGTCGGCAAGCGCTTCGGGCCCCGGCTGCTGCGCACCCGGCTGTTCAGCCGCTACGAGGACCGGGTCGACCGGGCCCGTGGCTTCCTCGACGGCCGCGGTGCCTCCGCGATCTTCGTCGGCCGGTTCACCGCGTTCCTCCGCGCCGTCACACCGGGCCTGGCCGGGCTCAGCGGCATGCGCTACCGGCGCTTCCTGGCCTACAACGCCGCCGGTGGCCTGGTCTGGGGCCTGGGCTGCGTCGTCGCGGGCTACCTCGCCGGGTCGTCGTACCAGCAGGTCGCGCAGTACCTCGGCCGGGGCGGCGCGGCGGCCGCGGCGCTGATGGTCCTCGCCGTGCTGGCGGTGTGGCGGCTCAGGCGGCGCGGTGCTCGGAGGGAACCAGCTCGTCCTCTCGCGGCGCCGGCGGCGGTGTCCCGTCCCCGAACGGACGGCCACCCAGGGCCTCACGGCCGTGCGGGGTGAGCCAGCCGGCCAGGTCCGGCCCCTTCGGCACGATCTGCGTGGGGTTGATGTCGGAGTGCACGACGTAGTAGTGCCGCTTGACGTGCTCGAAGTCGACGGTGTCGCCGAAGCCGGGGGTCTGGAACAGGTCACGGGCGTAGGCCCACAGCGCCGGCATCTCGACCAGCTTGTTGCGGTTGGCCTTGAAGTGGCCGTGGTAGACGGGGTCGAAGCGCACCAGCGTGGTGAACAGGCGTACGTCGGCCTCGGTGATCGTGTCGCCGACGAGGTAGCGCCGGTCGGTGAGCCGCTCCTCGAGCCGGTCCAGCGCCCCGAACAGCCGGTCGTAGGCCCGCTCGTAGGACGCCTGGCGGCCGGCGAAGCCGCAGCGGTAGACGCCGTTGTTCACGTCGGTGTAGACCCAGGCGTTGACCTCGTCGATCTCGTCGCGCAGCGGCTCGGGGTACAGCGAGGGGGCGCCGTCGCGGTGGTGCGCGGTCCACTCCAGCGACAGGTCGAGGGTCATCTGCGGGAAGTCGTTGGTGACCACCTTGCCGGTCGGCACGTCGACGATCGCGGGCACGGTGATGCCCTTGGGGTAGTCCGGGAACCGCGCGAGGAACGCGTCCTGGAGCCGCTCGATGCCGAGCACCGGGTCGCGGCCGTCGGGGTCGAGGTCGAAGGTCCAGCTGCGCTGGTCGTGGGTCGGTCCGCACACGCCCATGCCGAGCACGTCCTCGAGGCCGAGCAGCCGCCGCACGATGATCGCGCGGTTGGCCCACGGGCAGGCCCGGGCGACGACCAGCCGGTAGCGGTCCGCCTCGACCGGCCAGCCGTCCCGGCCGTCGGCGGTGATCCGGTCCTCGATGTAGTCGGTGTCGCGGGCGAAGTCGTCCTCGACGTAGCTCATCGCGCCCCTCGCGTCGGTCGTGCGGGTGTCCACCGCCCGGTACCTCGCGGGACGTGCCGCAAACCCCCGCGGCCGTCGTCCGTCCGGCCGTCGACGGGCCGGGCTGTAGCGTCGGGCCCGTGCTGAAGCTCGGACGCCGGACCTTCGACGACACCGACCTGCTGGTGATGGCGATCGTGAACCGCACCCGCGACTCCTTCTACGACAGCGGCGCCACCTTCGCGGAGGACAAGGCCCTCGACCGGGTCCGCTCAGGTGGTCGCCGAGGGCGCCGACCTCGTCGACATCGGCGGGGTGAAGGCCGGGCCCGGCGAGGTCGTCGACGTCGCCGAGGAGCTCCGCCGCACCGTCGCGTTCGTCGGCCGCGGTCCGCGCCGAGTTCCCCGACCTGGTGATCAGCGTGGACACCTGGCGCGCCGAGGTCGGCCGCGAGGTCTGCGCGGGCGGGCGCCGACCTGCTCAACGACGCGTGGGGCGGCCACGACCCCGCGCTGGCCGAGGTCGCCGCCGAGCACGGCGCGGCGCTGGTCTGCACGCACACCAACGGCGCCACCCCGCGGACGCCGCCGCACCGCCCGTCGTACGACGACGTGGTGCGCCGCGGCGATCGACGACACCGTCGCGCTCGCCGAGCGGGCGGTCTCGCTCGGCGTCGACCGCGGGCAGCGTGCTGATCGACCCGGCGCACGACTTCGACAAGAACACCTGGCACTCGCTGGAGGTCACCCGCCGCCTCGACGAGATGGTCGCGACCGGCTGGCCGGTGCTGGTGTCGCTGTCCAACAAGGACTTCGTCGGCGAGACCCTCGACCGGCCGGTGGGGGAGCGGCTCGTCGGCACGCTCGCCGCCACCGCGGTCAGCGCCTGGCACGGCGCCCGGGTCTACCGCGTGCACGAGGTCGCCGAGACCCGGCAGGTGCTCGACATGGTCGCCGCGCATCCGCGGCACCCGGCCGCCCGCGCGGGTGCGTCCGGGGGCTCGCGTGATCCTCGCCGTCGTCGCTGCTGCCCGCACCCGCCGCTGCTGTTCCGCGAGCTCGGCGGCGTCCAGGACCCGGTGGCCGACCTGCGCGCCGCCTGCCTGGCGGCGGTCCGCTCGGCGACGCCGGCGCCGACCGACGTGGTGGTCGTGGTCGGCGCCGCCGACGAGGCCCGCGCTGGCCGTGCGGACGCCCGCTGGCCGGACGTGCGCCGCTTCGGTCGGCGGCCGCGAGCCGGGCCCGTCCGGGCCGCCGCTGCCGCTGTCGCTCGGGGTCGGCCGCCGGCTGCTGGAGGACGCCGGCTGGGCCGGGCCGGTGGAGCTCGTGAGCATCGGCCTGGGACGCCGCGGAGCGACGAGGTCGACCGGCTGGCCGGTGCGCCTCGCCGGCGCGGACCGGAGCGCGTCGCGCTGCTGCTGCTCGGCGACGGGCAGCGCCCGGCGCGGGGAGAAGGCGCCCGGGCTACCTCGACGAGCGGGCGTTCGGCTTCGACGACGCGGTCGCGGCCGCGCCTCGCCGGCGGGCGACGCGGCGGCGCTGGCCGGCGCTCGACGCCGGGCTGGCCGCACGAGCTGATGGTGCTCGGCGCAGCACGCTCCGGCTGTTCCGGGTGCTGGCGCGGCGCTGCGGGCGCCGGGCGGCCGTCACCGGCCGGCGCTGACCTACCGCGACGACCCGTTCGGGGTGATGCTACTTCGTCGCCACCTGGCCGTTCGAGGGCTGACCCGGTCCCTCAGCGCCGGCGCGACCAGCAGCGCCTGCGCCGACCGCGCGACGAGCCCGCGCTCGTCGTACACCGGGCGACGCGGCGACGCCCACGCTGCCGCCGCCCAGCGTGGTCTCCGCGTCCAGGCAGACCCACTCGCCGACCGGCGGCCGCAGCACGTGCACGGTCAGCTCGGTGTTGAGGAACGCCCACTGCGCCGGGTCGAGGGCGGCCGAGACCCCGGACGCCGAGTCCACGCAGGCCATCAGCCGCTGCACCGGGCTCATCGGCTCGCCCTCGACCAGGTCGACCGTCGGTCGCATCCAGACCACGCCGCGGGCCGGGCTCGGTGACGGCCCCGTGCACCCACCGCCAGTCGACGGCGTCGAGGTAGCCGCCCGACCAGCTCGCGGGCGGGTCCTTGTGCCCGCCGTCCGCGGGGCTGTGGGCCGGCGGGGTCGCCGTCCTGCGCCGGGCCCGTCGTCGGCCGGCCGGGAACAGCCAGGCGGTGGCCCGGGCGCAGGCCCGGCCGCGCTCCTCGTCGTACAGCGTGGCCTCGCACATCTCGACCGACCGGCCCGGCCGTACGACGGACGCCGTCGACCCGCAGCGGGCCGACCGGCACCGGCCCGAGCAGCTCCATCGTGAGCCGGCCCACGACCCGGTCGGCGTCGCGCGCGAGCTGCTCGACCGCGCGGGTCGAGCAGCGCCGCCGGCGGGCCGCCGTGCTGGCTGTCCGGGCCCCACGGGCCGGCCGTCGACGGCTGCGAGGCGTAGCGGTCCGGGCCGTCGGGACCGGTAGAAGGGGTGCACGCAGCCATCATGCCCGGGACCGCGCCGGACCAGGGACGCCGTCTCGGGGGTCCCTGCGACTGGCCCGGATGCGTCCCGGGAGCTCGATTTCATGATCGCCGCGAGGCGTGTGTATCCTTCCTTGTCGGCTTGCCCCTTTAGCTCAGTCGGCAGAGCGTCTCCATGGTAAGGAGAAGGTCTACGGTTCGATTCCGTAAAGGGGCTCTGGGTAGGAGACCGTCGCCCGGTGCGACGAGGTCGACCCGTCCCGGCGGCGGGGTAGCTCAGGTGGTTAGAGCACACGGCTCATAATCGTGGTGTCGCGGGTTCGAGTCCCGCCCCCGCTACTCACCAGACCAGCAGGACGGCCCGCTCTTGAGCGGGCTGGCACACTTGTACCGGTGCACGACTGGGCAGCACGACCGGCGGTCACCGAAAGAAGAGGCAGCCCCGTGGCCAGCAAGAGCTCAGACGTCCGCCCCAAGATCACCTTGGCCTGCGTGGAGTGCAAGGAGCGCAACTACATCACCAAGAAGAACCGGCGCAACGACCCGGACCGCATGGAGCTGAAGAAGTTCTGCCCGCGCTGCCGCACCCACACCGCGCACCGCGAGACCCGCTGAGCTCGCGTCCCACCGACAGTCCCGAGAGCGGCCCCGGTGCTCCCGGGGCCGCTCCTTCGTCGCCGTGCCCGGGCAGTAGCGCTCGCGCCCATGGCTGTCGACGCGTCCCTGCGCCGGCCGGACGCTTCCCGCCGACCGACCCCGTACACCGTGTCCCGGGAGAAGATCGCGCGAGTTCGCCGCGCGACCGGCTCGACGTACGACGGGGGCGCCGCCCCGGCCACCTTCCCGATCGTGGTCGCCTTCCGGGCGATGACCGCGCTGATGGAGGACCCCTCGGTCGGCATCGCGCTGCACCGCGTCGTGCACGGCGAGCAGCGGTTCACCTACACCCGGCCGGTGGTGGCCGGCGACGAGCTCAGCGCGACGCTGACCGTCGACACGCTGCGCCAGATCGGCGGCGCGGACATCATCGGCACCCGCAGCGAGATCACCGACGCCGACGGCCAGCCGGTGTGCACCGCCTTCGCGACCCTGGTGCACCGCGGGGAGGACGCATGAGCGACGCAGACCGGTGACAGTCGCTGCCCGAGCAGACCTACACCGTCACCCGCGCCGACCTGGTCCGCTACGCCGGCGCCAGCGGCGACTTCAACCCGATCCACTGGTCCGACCGGGTCGCCGCGCTCGGTCGGGCTGCCCGGCGTGATCGCGCACGGCATGTTCACCATGGCGCTCGCCGCCCGCGCCCTCGACACCTGGGCCGGCGGCCCCGGCCGGGTCCGCGAGCTCGGCTGCAAGTTCACCAAGCCGGTGGTCGTGCCCGACGACGACACCGGCGTCGAGGTGCGTGGTCCGCGGCACGGTCAAGCAGGTCACCGACGACGGCGTCCACGATCGCCCTCGAGGTGACCTGCGGCGACGAGAAGGTGCTCGGCCATGCCGAAGGCGGTGCTGGGTGCCTGAGCGGCCCGGCACGCTGCTCGCCGACCTCACCACGCTGCGCCTCGGCGGCCCCGCCCGGCGGCTCGTGCACGCCACCACCGAGGTCGAGCTGCGTCGACGCCGTGCGCCGGCGCCGACGCGGCGGGCGACGCCGCTGCTGCTGGTCGCCGGCGGCAGCAACCTCGTCGTCGGCGACGACGGCTTCGACGGCACCGTCGTGCAGATCGCGACGCGCGGCGTCGAGCGTCGCCGAGGACACCTGCGGCGGGGCGTTGGTCACGGTCGCCGCCGGCGAGTCTGGGACGCCGTTCGTGGCGCCGGCGGTGAGCGAGCGGCTGGGTCGGCGTCGAGGCGCTGTCCGGGATCCCCGGCAGCGTCGGCGCGACCCCGGTGCAGAACGTCGGCGCCTACGGCCAGGAGGTCGCCGACACCGTCGCCGTCGGTGCGCTGCTGGGACCGCGTCGAGGGCCGGCAGCGCACGTTCGCGGCGGCCGACTGCGGCTTCGGCTACCGGACCAGCCGGTTCAAGCGCGACCCCGAGCGGCTACGTCGTCCTGGAGGTCACCTTCCAGCTCCGGCTCGGCGACCTCGGGGCCCCGGTGCGCTACGCCGAGCTGGCCCGGACGCTGGGCGTCGAGGCCGGCGCGCGCGCGCCGATGGCCGAGGTGCGCGACGCGGTGCTCGGGCTGCGGGGCGGCAAGGGCATGGTGCTCGACGCCGCCGACCACGACACCTGGAGCGCCGGCTCGTTCTTCACCAACCCGCTGCTCGACGCCGACCAGGCGGCCCGGCTGCCCGACGGGGCGCCGCGCTGGCAGCAGCCCGACGGCACCGTCAAGACCAGCGCCGCGTGGCTGATCGAGCACGCCGGGTTCGGCAAGGGCTACGGCAACGACCGGGTCGCCCTGTCGGGCAAGCACACGCTCGCGCTCACCAACCGCGGCGCGCGCCCGCACCGCGGACCTGCTGGACGCTCGCGGGCGAGGTGCAGGCCGGGGTGCAGGCGGCGTTCGGCGTCTGGCTGGTCAACGAGCCGGTCCTGGTGGGCTGCGCGCTGCCGGCGCCGACTCGCTGAGCGTCGTGCCGGGTCAGGGCGAGCGTGTAGGAGCCGGCCAGCAGCCCGAAGACCACCACGGCCGCGACGATCGCCAGCACCAGCAGCACGGTCCCGATGATGCCGAGGATCATCCCGGCCTGTGCCATCCCGCGGCCGCCGAGCTGGCCCTGGGAGGCGTCGATGCGGTTCATCGAGGACTTGCCGAGGTACCACGCGACGGGCGAGGCGAGCAGGCCGACGCCGTAGCCGCAGGCCAGCACCAGGGACACGATCCCGGTGATCATCGCGGCGAGCGCCTTGCCGTCGGTCGGCGCGGAGGTGGGGTAGCCACCGTAGGCCGGCTGGCCGTACTGCTGCTGGCCGTAGGGCTGGCCGTACGGCTGCTGGCCGTAGGGCTGTTGGCCGTAGGGCTGGCCGTAGGGCTGCTGGGCCGTAGCCGGGCTGGCCGTACTGGCCCTGGCTCGGATCCTGCCCGTAGCCGGGGGACTGACCCGGCTGCTGCTGGTAGGGGTCCTGCGGCGGCTGGCCGTCCCCCGGTGCGTTGGTCATGCGCCAAGCCTAGGGGTCACTCCGCCAACCAGGCGTCCACGTCGGCGAGCATGTCGGACTTCGCGGTCTCGGGTGCCCGGGAGGCGCGCACGGACATCCGGGCCAGCTCGGCGAGCGTCCGCGTCGGTGAGGTCGTGGGCCGCGCGCATGGTGGCGTACTGGCCGGCCAGCCGGGAGCCGAACAGCAGCGGGTCGTCGGCGCCGAGCGCCACCGTCGCGCCGGCGTCGAGCAGCTGGGGCAGCGGCACCGAGGTCAGGTCGCTGTAGACCCCGAGCGCCACGTTGGAGACCGGGCACACCTCGAGCGGCACGCCCCGGCCGACCACCCGGTCGAGCAGCTCGGGGTCCTCCGCGACCCGGACCCCGTGCCCGAGCCGGTCCGCGTGCAGCACGTCGAGGCAGGTGCGGACGCTGTCCGGGCCGAGCAGCTCACCGCCGTGCGGCGCGAGCAGCAGCCCGGCCCGCTCGGCGATCGCGAAGGCCGGCGCGAAGTCGGCGGTCGTGCCTCGGCGCTCGTCGTTGGAGAGCCCGAAGCCGACCACGCCCCGGTCGGCGTACTGCGCGGCGAGCCGGGCCAGGGTCCGGGCGTCGAGCGGGTGCCGGGTCCGGTTCGCCGCGACCACCACCGCGATGCCGAGACCGGTGGCCGCGGCGGCCTCCCGGACGGCGTCGAGGACCAGGTCGGTGAAGGCGGTGATCCCGCCGAACCGCGCGGCGTACCCGCTCGGGTCGACCTGGATCTCCAGCCAGCGTCCGCCGTCGGCGACGTCGTCCTCGGCGGCCTCCCGCACCAGCCTGCGCACGTCGTCCTCGGTCCGCAGCACCGAGCGGGCCACGTCGTAGAGCCGCTGGAAGCGGAACCAGCCCTTCTCGTCGGCGGCCGAGAGCTGCGGCGGCCACTCGTCCACGAGCGCGTCGGGCAGCACGCACGCCGTCCCGGGCGGCGAGCTCGACCAGCGTCGTGTGCCGCATCGAGCCGGTGAAGTGCAGGTGCAGGTGCGCCTTGGGCAGGGTCTGCAGCGACCGCGGGCCGTCCGGCGCCGGCGGCGGCGTCAGGACAGCAGCTTCTGGATCCGGGTGACGCCCTCGACCAGGTCGTCGTCGCCCAGCGCGTAGGACAGCCGCAGGTAGCCCGGGGCGCCGAACGCCTCGCCCGGGACCACCGCCACCTCCGCCTCGTCGAGGATCACCTCGGCGAGCTCCGCCGACGTGGCGGGCGTGCGCCCGGCGATCTGCTTGCCGAGCACCCCCTTGACCGACGGGTAGGCGTAGAACGCGCCGGTGGGCTCCGGGCAGACGACGCCGGCGATCTCGTTGAGCATCCGGACCATCGTCGTACGGCGGCGGTCGAAGCGCCTCGCGCATCGTGGCGACGGCGGTCAGGTCGCCCTCCAGGGCCGCGATCGCCGCGCGCTGCGCCACGTTGCCGACGTTGGAGGTCAGCGTGCGACTGGAGGTTCGTGGCGGCCTTGACGACGTCGGTCGGGCCGAGCAGCCAGCCGACCCGCCAGCCGGTCATCGCATACGTCTTGGCCACCCCGTTGACCACGATGCAGCGGTCGGCCAGCTCGGGGACCGCCACCGGCAGCGAGGTGGTGGTGACCCCCGCGTAGGTGAGGTGCTCGTAGATCTCGTCGGTGACCACCCACAGGTCGTGGTCGACCACGAAGCGGCCGATCGCCTCGACCTCCTCGGTGGTGTCCACCGCGCCGGTCGGGTTCGACGGCGAGCAGAACAGCAGCGCCTTGGTGCGGTCGGTGACGCGCCTCCTCGAGCTGGGCGGGGGTGACCTTGTAGTCCTGGGTCTCGTCGGCCAGCACCTCCACCGGGACGCCGCCGGCCAGCCGGATCGCCTCTGGGTAGGTGGTCCAGTACGGCGCCGGGAGCAGCACCTCGTCGCCCGGGTCGAGGATCGCCGCGAACGCCTCGTAGATCGCCTGCTTGCCGCCGTTGGTGACCAGCACCTGGGCCGGCGTCACGTCGTACCCGGAGTCGCGGTGGGTCTTCGCGACGATCGCGGCCTTGAGCTCGGGCAGCCCGCCGGCCGGGGTGTACCGGTGGTTCCTCGGGTCCCGGCACGCCTCGACGGCCGCCTCGACGATGTAGTCGGGGGTCGGGAAGTCGGGCTCGCCGGCGCCGAAGCCGATGACCGGGCGACCGGCCGCCTTCAGCGCCTTGGCCTTGGCGTCGACGGCCAGCGTGGCCGACTCGGCGATCCCGCCGATGCGGGCGGAGACGCGGCGGCGGGCGGGGGACTCGTGCTCGGAGGCGGCTTCAGTCATGGCTCCTATGCTTGCACTACGGGCGGGCCTGGCCCACCCGGGTCCGGTGCTCGGTTCGACTTCGTCCGGACCCGCCCCGTACACTTCACCTTTGGTGGATCGCACCCTTGTCCGTCATGCCCGCAACCCAGCCGGCCGGCTCCCTCCGGAGCAGCCCGGGGACGGTCGGGCGGGACGCTCGGAGCGGACCATCGGAGGGCACTAGCTCAACTGGCAGAGCATCGGTCTCCAAAACCGAAGGTTGGGGGTTCAAGTCCCTCGTGCCCTGCTCGACCCGAAGCCATGACCACAGCGGCCGGACCACCGGCCCGGACGCAAGGAAGGTGGGATCACCGTGACGCAGAGCCGCCCCGTGCACTCGACCCCGTCTGGTGCCAAGCGGACCAGTCCGTCCACCTTCTACCGCCAGATCGTGGCCGAGCTCCGCAAGGTCGTCTGGCCCACCCAGCAGCAGCTGGTCACCTACTTCATCGTGGTGATGGTGTTCGTGCTGGTGGTCATGACGATCGTCTCGTTGCTCGACCTGGCCTTCGGGAAGCTGGTCTTCAGCGTCTTCGGCTAGCCGAGCACGGACGACCCAGACGAGCCCGGCCAGCCGGGACCGACAGCGTGACCGAAACAGATGAAGGTGACTGAGTAACCGTGTCGCAGCAGTACAACGAGTCGCAGGGCTACAACGCCGACCTCCAGGGCGCGACGTCGACCGACGCCGAGCAGCAGTCCCTCGTCGAGCAGCCGGTGGTCATCGACGAGGACCTGCCGACCGACGCCGAGGTCGCCGAGGAGGCCGCCGCCGACTCCGAGACGGTGCCCGCCGCCGACGAGGACGCCCCGGTCGCCGAGGACACCGACGAGGCGGACGCTGACGAGGCGCCCCTGTCGAGGCCGAGGCTGACGAGGCCGGCGAGGACCCCGCCGACGTCGTCGAGGCGCCCGTCGACCCGCTCGAGGAGTTCCGCGACCTGCTGCGCTCGCAGGTCGGCGACTGGTTCGTGGTGCACACCTACTCCGGCATGGAGAACCGGGTGAAGGCGAACCTCGAGAACCGGATCAGGTCCCTGAACATGGAGGACTACATCCACGAGGTGATCGTCCCCACCGAGGAGGTCGCCGAGATCAAGAACGGCCAGCGCAAGCTCGTCAAGCGCACCGTCCTCCCCGGCTACGTGCTGGTCCGGATGGACCTCACCGACGAGTCCTGGGCCGCCGTGCGGCACACGCCCTCCGTCACCGGCTTCGTCGGCCACAGCCACCAGCCGGTCCCGCTGAGCCTCGACGAGGTCGAGAGCATGCTCGCTCCGGCGATCGTGGCGCAGGCCGAGGCCGCCGCGCCCGAGCAGACCGGTGGCGGTGCCACCACCACGCAGCGAAGAAGGTCGAGGTCGCCGACTTCGACGTGTCCGACTCGGTCATGGTCGTCGACGGTCCGTTCGCCACGCTGCACGCGACGATCACCGAGATCAACGCCGAGTCCCAGAGGGTCAAGGCCCTCGTCGAGATCTTCGGCCGGGAGACCCCGGTCGAGCTGAGCTTCAGCCAGATCCAGAAGGTCTGAGCCCAGCAGCCCAGTACCACCCCCGTACAACACGTAAGGACCCGAGAGAAGACATGCCTCCCAAGAAGAAGATCGCTGCTCTGGTCAAGGTGCAGCTGAAGGCCGGGGCGGCGACTCCTGCTCCGCCGGTGGGTACCGCTCTCGGTCCCCACGGCGTGAACATCATGGAGTTCTGCAAGGCCTACAACGCGCAGACCGAAGCCATGCGCGGCAACGTCATCCCGGTCGAGATCACGATCTACGAGGACCGCTCGTTCACGTTCATCACCAAGACGCCGCCCGCGGCCGAGATGATCAAGAAGGCTGCCGGCCTGCAGAAGGGCTCGGGCGTCCCGCACAAGGAGAAGGTCGGCAAGCTGACCAAGGACCAGGTGCGCGAGATCGCCACGACCAAGATGCCCGACCTGAACGCCAACGACATCGACGCCGCCATGAAGATCGTCGAGGGCACCGCCCGCTCCATGGGCATCACCACCGACTGACGCACCGCTCGCCCGACCACCAGCTCGCACGTGGCAGGGCCGCTGAGCGCCCGTTCGACCACACCTGGACACACACACGAAGGAACCAGACATGCAGCGCAGCAAGACCTACCGCGCAGCAGCCGAGTCGTTCGACCAGGACGACGCTCTACGCCCCGCTCGAGGCCATCAAGATCGCCAAGGCGGGCAGCAAGAAGAAGTTCGACGAGACCGTCGACGTGGCCATGCGCCTCGGCGTCGACCCCCGCAAGGCCGACCAGATGGTCCGCGGCACCGTCAACCTCCCGCACGGCACCGGCAAGACCGCCCGGGTCCTGGTCTTCGCCAACGGCGAGAAGGCCGACGCGGCCCGCGAGGCCGGCGCCGACGTCGTCGGTGGCGACGAGCTGATCGACAAGGTCAACGGCGGCTGGCTCGACTTCGACGCCGTCGTCGCGACCCCCGACATGATGGGCAAGGTCGGCCGGCTCGGCCGGGTGCTCGGCCCCCGCGGCCTGATGCCGAACCCGAAGACCGGCACGGTCACCCCCGACGTCGCCAAGGCCGTCTCCGACATCAAGGGCGGCAAGATCGAGTTCCGCGTCGACCGGCACGCCAACCTGCACTTCATCATCGGCAAGGCGTCCTTCTCGCGAGGCCCAGCTCGCGGAGAACTACGCCGCCGCCCTCGAGGAGGTGCTGCGGCTCAAGCCGGCCAGCTCCAAGGGCCGCTACCTCAAGAAGATCACCGTCTCCACGACGATGGGCCCGGGCGTCCAGGTCGACCCCAACCGGACCCGCAACGTCGCGGCCGAGGACGAGGCCTGAGCAACGGCCTGATCCACGTCTGACGCACCGAGTGCCGGGTAGCGAGAGCTCGCCCGGCACTCGTGCGTCCGGAGCGGCGTCACTCGACGTAGACCCGCTCGTCGACCAGCTGCTCGGCGACCGCCGGCCCCGGGCTCGAAGCGGCCCTGGTCGAACCGCTTGCGGAACTCCATCTCCACGCCGGTCCGGCCGCTGCGGTTCTTCTCGACCGTGAGCACCGCCCAGTGCCGGAACTCGTCGACGTTGCCCATGCTGTAGACCAGGTGGTGCCGGGCCACCACGTCGTACTTGTTGTTCAGCAGCAGCACGGTGTCGGCCTCGTAGGCCAGCGCCGAGGAGCCGCGCAGGTTGCTGATCCGCATCCGCTTCCCGGTGGTCATGCCGTCCATGTCGGAGGCGACCACGGCGAGCACCGGCACGTTGTGGTCGAGCGCGAGGTCCTTGAGTCCCTCCATCGACCGCGGTGACCCGGTCGTGCTCGTCCGGGTGTGCCCGGCACGTGCACCTTCTGGAGGTAGTCCACGATCACCAGCGGTACGTCGCCGGTGCTCCTCGCGGACCTGCTCGATGGCGGCGGCGACCGTGTCGAGGCCGGTGCTGGTGCCGGTGGAGCGGTGCAGCATCAGCCGGTCGCCGTACTCCTGCACGCGCTGGAGGGCCTCGATGCCCGCCTCGGTGTCGAGCAGCCGCGAGGACAGCGACCCGCTCCGGCCGTCGGCGCCCTCGAAGCTGCGCGGATCCGGTTGACGTCGGGCGCGTCGAGGCCGCCGAGCAGGCCGGCCTCCAGGGCGACCAGCCGGACCAGCAGGTTCTGCAGAGTCGTGCTCGTAGGACAGCATCACCACCGGGCGCCCCGAGCGCGCCACGTTGCGGGCCACCTGGAGCGCCCAGGTGGTCTTGCCCAGGCCCTGCGGGCCGCCGAGCAGGATCGAGCTCGCCGGCGCGGAAGCCGCCGGTGAGCGCCTTGTCGAGGATGTCGAAGCCGGTCGGCCACAGCCGGGCGGTCGGGCCGGTGCCGGCGAGCACGCGGTCGTCGGCCGCCTCGAGCGCGCCGCTCAGCGAGGTCAGGGACAGGTCCACCCCGCCATGGAAGCACCGCGCCCGCGCCGGGTGGAGAAACCCGACAGAACCACCCGAAGGGGGTAGATGGCGCCCGATCGTCGGGGTCCCGGGCCGGCGCTCCGGGACGATTTGGCGGCCCGTCCGGACGTCCCGTACAGTGCTTCCTGAAACCAGAGACCGCCGGTCGTCGGCCTGCCACGACCTCAGCCGGGGAAGCCGGCTGAAGGTCCCGCCACAGGCGGGCGTCCTGCGCAGGTGTCACCGAGCTGCACCGCACGTCCCGATCCTGGACCGTGCCCGTGCCGCGCCCCGTGCCCTGCGCCGGGGCGTTCGTCGTTGTGGGTCCTCGACGCCCGGCAGTCTCCGGCTCACGTGATCGGACTGTCAGTGACCGATCCGGAAGGAGACCCATGGCGCGGCCAGACAAGACAGCCGACGTCGCAGAGCTCGTGGAGTCGTTCCAGGAGTCTGCGGGTGCTGTGCTGACCGAGTACCGCGGTCTCACCGTGAAGCAGCTGCAGGACCTGCGGCGTGCTCTCGGCGAGAACGCCAACTACGCCGTGGTCAAGAACACGCTGACCAAGATCGCCGCGACCGAGGCGGGCGTCGAGGGCTTCGACGCCCTGCTCACCGGTCCGACCGCCATCGCCTTCATCAACGGCGACGTGGTCGAGGCGGCCAAGGGCCTGCGTGACTTTGCCAAGGCAAACCCCGCCCTCGTGATCAAGGGCGGCGTCCTCGACGGCAAGCCGCTCGACGCGGCGGAGATCGCCAAGCTGGCCGACCTCGAGTCGCGTGAGGTCCTCCTCGCGAAGCTCGCCGGCGGCATGCTCGCGTCGCTCAGCCAGGCCGTCTACCTGCTCAACGCCCCGCTCGCGCAGGCTGCCCGCCTCGCCGGCGCGCTGCAGGCCAAGGCCGAGCAGGACCCGTCGATCCTCACAGGGCGGTGCCGGTGAGCCGGCCGCCGCGGAGGAGACCGGCCGAGGACGCCAGCGCGAGGCGACCGACCCCGGCGAGACCACCGAGGAGACCCCCGGCCGAGCCGAAGCCGCCGAGCTGCCACCGGGAGCACCCGGCCACCACCCGAGCACCATCCGACACCCGGTCCTGGCGACCGCCCGGACCAGCAAACGGAAGGAAACGCCACCATGGCGAAGCTCAGCACCGACGAGCTGCTCGACGCTTTCAAGGAGATGACCCTCCTCGAGCTGAGCGAGTTCGTGAAGCAGTTCGAAGACACCTTCGGCGTGACCGCCGCCGCCCCGGTCGCCGTTGCCGCCGCCCCGGCCGCCGGCGGCGCCGGTGGCGCCGAGGAGGCTGCCGAGCAGGACGAGTTCGACGTCGTCCTCGAGGCTGCCGGCGAGAAGAAGATCAACGTCATCAAGGAGGTCCGCGCGCTCACGAGCCTCGGCCTCAAGGAGGCCAAGGAGCTGGTCGAGGCCGCTCCGAAGGCCATCCTGGAGAAGGTCACCAAGGAGGCCGCCGAGAAGGCCAAGGACGCCCTCGAGGGCGCCGGCGCCACCGTCTCCGTCAAGTGATCTCGCCGGCCTGAGGCCGGCACCGGCGGCACCCAGCGGGCGACCGCAGCACGCATGGCGGCCGTTCCGCACCGGGAACGGCCGCTTCTGTCATGTCCGGACAATGTCCGGGTGACGAAGCGGACGACGCGGGTCACTGCTGTCAGACATGTCGACACGGAGTGTCGCCCGTCACACGGACGTGCCGTAACCTCGCGGCGTTTACTCGTTGGTAACGCCGGGCAGAACCGAGGACCTATGGCGTCCTCGGGTCGACGTGGCACGGATTCGGCAACGCAAGGGAGGGACGCTCGTGGGCGTCGAGATCAAGGTCGACGGCCTGACCAAGTCCTTCGGCAAGCAGCTGATCTGGGGAGACGTCTCGCTGACGATCCCCGCCGGGGAGATCTGCGTGATGCTGGGCCCCTCCGGCACCGGCAAGTCGGTGTTCCTCAAGACGCTGATCGGCCTGCTGAAGCCCGACCGCGGCAGCATCCTCATCGAGGGCACCGACATCGCGTCCTGCTCCGAGAAGGAGCTCTACGAGATCCGCAAGCTGTTCGGCGTGCTGTTCCAGGACGGCGCGATGTTCGGCTCGATGACCCTCTACGACAACGTCGCCTTCCCGCTGCGCGAGCACACCAAGAAGTCCGAGTCCGAGATCCGCGACATCGTCATGGAGAAGATGGAGCTCGTCGGCCTGGTCGGCGCCGAGGACAAGCTCCCCGGCGAGATCTCCGGCGGCATGCGCAAGCGGGCCGGCCTGGCCCGCGCGCTGGTGCTCGACCCCGAGATCGTGCTCTTCGACGAGCCGGACTCCGGCCTCGACCCGGTCCGTACGTCGTTCCTGAACCAGCTGATCATCGACCTCAACGCGCAGATCGACGCGACGTTCCTGATCGTCACCCACGACATCAACACCGCCCGGACGGTGCCGGACAACATCGGCCTGCTCTACCACAAGCACCTGGCGATGTTCGGCCCCCGCGAGATGCTGCTGTCCTCGGAGGAGCCGGTCGTCCGCCAGTTCCTGAACGCCCAGCGGGTCGGCCCGATCGGCATGTCGGAGGAGAAGGACGCCGACGAGCTCGCGGCCGAGAAGGACCAGGAGGCTGCCGCCGCTGCCCGCCGATCCCGCATGCAGCTCGAGCCGTCGAACGGCGTCGCCCGTCGCAGCCAGCGCGAGCCCGGTGACTGGTGCCGCGAGAACGACGTGACGCCGCCCCCCGGCTCGTTCGACGACGCCATGTCGATGGCAGCCGGGGGCCTGAGGTGTCGTCTCTGACCTCCTCCCGGGTGCTCGCGCCGATCGGCACCGCAGGCAAGCTCTTCGCCTTCGGTCTCGACGTCGTTCCGGGGGCTGTTCCGGCGGCCCTTCCAGACCCGCGAGTTCCTCCAGCAGGCCTGGTTCATCGCCTCGGTGACCATCGTGCCGACCGCGCTGGTCGCGATCCCCTTCGGTGCGGTGATCGCGCTCCAGGTGGGCGGGCTGATCAAGCAGTTCGGCGCCCAGTCGTTCACCGGCTCCGCCGCGGTGCTGGCCGTCGTACGCGAGGCCGGGCCGATCGCCACCTCGCTGCTGATCGCGGGCGCGGGCGGCTCCGCGATCGCGGCCGACCTCGGCGCTCGCAAGATCCGCGAGGAGCTCGACGCCATGATGGTGCTGGGCATCGACCCGATCCAGCGGCTCGTGGTGCCCCGGGTGCTGGCCTGCATGCTGGTCGCGGTCTTCCTCAACGGCCTGGTCAGCGTGGTCGGGGTCGCCGGCGGCTACGTCTTCAACGTGGTCCTCCAGGACGGCACCCCCGGCGCCTACCTCGCCAGCTTCACCGCGCTGGCCCAGCTGCCCGACCTGTGGCAGGGCATGGCCAAGGCCCTCGTGTTCGGCCTGATCGCGGCCATCGTCGCGGCCTACAAGGGCATGAACGCCGGTGGTGGCCCCAAGGGCGTGGGCGACGCGGTCAACGAGTCGGTGGTCATCACCTTCATGCTCCTGTTCGTCGTCAACTTCGTGATGAGCGCGATCTACTTCCAGCTCGTCCCGCCGAAGACGGGCTGAGGTGGACACGCCATGGCCAACGTCAAGGGCGTCTACCAGCGTCCCCTCGGCTTCCTCGACGGCCTCGGCGAGGAGCTGCTCGTTCTACGTCCGCGCGCTCGCCTGGACGCCGCGGACGCTGACCCGCTACAAGAAGGAGATCCTCCGGCTGCTGGCCGAGGTCACCCTGGGCTCCGGTGCCCTCGCCGTCATCGGCGGCACCGTCGGCGTGATCACCGCGCTGGCGTTCTTCACCGGCACCGAGGTCGGCCTGCAGGGGTACGCCGCGCTGAACCAGATCGGCACCGCGGCGTTCTCCGGGCTTCGTGTCGGCCTACTTCAACACCCGGGAGATCTCGCCCCTGGTCGCCGGCATCGCCCTCGCGGCCACCGTGGGCTGCGGGTTCACGGCACAGCTCGGCGCGATGCGGATCTCCGAGGAGGTCGACGCCCTCGAGGTGATGGCGATCCCGTCGCTGCCGTTCCTGGTCACCACCCGGATCATCGCCGGGCTGGTCGCGATCATCCCGCTGTACGTCGTCGGGCTGCTGGCGTCGTACTTCGCGACCCGGCTGACGGTCACCCAGTTCTTCGGGCAGAGCCCCGGCACCTACGACCACTACTTCAACCAGTTCCTGCCGCCGGGGGACGTGCTCTGGTCCTTCGGCAAGGTGCTGATCTTCTCGGTGGTGGTGATCCTGATCCACTGCTACCACGGCTACAACGCCTCGGGCGGTCCCGCCGGCGTCGGCGTCGCGGTCGGCCGGGCCGTCCGCACGTCCATCGTGGCGATCAACGTCATCGACCTCTTCCTGTCGATGGCGATCTGGGGCACCACGGCGACCGTCAGGCTGGCGGGCTAGCCGATGAGCGGACGCACCAGGGGCGGCATCTCCGCCGCGCTCCAGCACCGTGTGCTGGGCGCGGCGTTCCTGGCCCTGCTCCTGGCGTTCGTCTGGCTCACCCTCTCGATCTTCAACCAGAGCTTCACCCGACTACGACGACGTGCGGCTGCAGGTCCTCCAGGGTCGGGCTCCAGCTGCCCGCCCGCGCGGACGTGAAGATCCGCGGCGTGCTCGTCGGGCAGGTGCTGGCCACCAGCAGCGACGGGTCGAAGGCCGACATCAGGCTCGGCATCTTCCCGGACCAGGCGCACGTGATCCCGGCGAACGTGACGGCGCGGATCGTGCCGAAGACCTTGTTCGGTGAGAAGTACGTGGCGTTGCAGGTGCCGCGGAACCCGTCCTCGCGCAGCATCCGGGCGGGGGACACGATCACCGAGTCGCGGGTGGCGATCGAGGTGGAGCGGGTGCTCTCGGACCTGTATCCGTTGTTGCGCACGGTGCGGCCCGAGCAGCTGAACTACACGTTGACGGCGATGGCGGATGCGTTGGAGGGGCGTGGGGAGAAGCTGGGGAACTCGTTGGTGGTGCTCGATGACTACCTGCGGCGGATGAACCCGAAGATCCCGTTGCTGATCGACGACCTGGACAAGCTGGGGTCGGTCTCGGACACGTACTGCGGGGGTGGCGCCGGAGCTGGCGAACCTGTTGCGCAACAGCGTGAAGACGGGGAACACGTTCGTGGAGAAGGAGGCGAAGGTCCAGGCGTTGTTCGTGGACGTGGCCGGGTTCTCGCGGACCAGCAAGGACTTCCTGGAGCAGAACGGCGAGAACGTGATCCGGTTGAGCCGGCAGGGTCAGGCGCAGCTGCCGTTGTTCGCGAAGTACGCCCCGGAGTACCCCTGCCTGCTCACGGGCATCGTCGCGCTCCATCCCCCACGAGGCGCAGGCGTTCCGCGGCCACACCCTGCACATCAACCTCGAGCCGCTCAAGCGCCAGCCGCGCGGCTTCGACACCGGCGACCTGCCGGCGAACGCCGAGCGCGGGGAGCACCGCGTCCCGCTCGGCATCCTGCCGGCAGGCCATCGCCGGCGCCTACGGCCAGGGCAACCTCCCGCCGAGGTCCCTCGTACCCCCCATCAACGACGGCGTGGACTATCCCCTGGGCAAGGGCCGCACGGCCCCGGGCCCCGACGTGACCTCCGGCTACGCCGGCTCCACCTCCGAGCAGGGCGTCGTCGACTCCCTCGCCGGTCCCGTGATGGGGGTGCCCGTCCCGCGGGTGCCGGACGTGGCCACCCTGCTCTTCGCCCCGCTGGCCCGCGGCGCGGAGGTGAGCACCCGATGAGCACCCGGTCCTCCCTGGGGCTGACCGCACGCCACCGCGTCCTGGGCGTCGCCTTCCTCGCCCTGCTGCTGCTGTTCGTCTGGGTCACCACCGCGGTCTTCACCAAGAAGTTCGTCGACTACGTGCCGGTCACGCTGACCAGCCTCGTCGATCGGGCTGCAGCTGCCGGCGCTCGCGGACGTGAAGATCCGCGGGCTCCTCGTCGGCGACGTCCGCGAGCGTCTCCTCCAACGGCCGGGGCGCCACCCTGTCCCTGGCGATCTATCCCGGACCAGGCGGACATGATCCCGGCGAACGTGACGGCGCGGATCGTGCCGAAGACGTTGTTCGGTGAGAAGTACGTGGCGTTGCAGGTGCCGCGGAACCCGTCCTCGCGCAGAGCATCCGGGCGGGGGACGTGATCACCGAGTCGCGAGGTGGCGATCGAGGTCGAGCGGGTGCTCTCGGACCTCTACCCGTTGTTGCGCACGGTGCAGCCCGAGCAGCTGAACTACACGTTGACGGCGCTGGCGGACGCGTTGGAGGGGCGTGGGGAGAAGCTGGGGAACCGTTGGTGGTGCTCGACGACTACCTGCGGCGGATGAACCCGAAGATCCCGTTGCTGGTCGACGACCTGGACAAGCTGGGGTCGGTCTCGGACACGTACTGCGGAGGTGGCGCCGGAGCTGGCGAACCTGTTGCGCAACAGCGTGAAGACGGGGAACACGTTCGTGGAGAAGGAGGAGAAGATCCAGGCGTTGTTCGCCGACGTGGCCGGCGTTCTCCTCGACCAGCAAGGACTTCCTGGAGCAGAACGGCGACAACATCATCCGGCTGAGCCGGCAGGGCCAGGCGCAGCTGCCGCTGTTCGCGAAGTACGCCCCGGAGTACCCCTGCCTGATCGCAGGGCCTGGTCAACCAGACCCCGCGGCTGACGCAGATGCTACCGGGGCTACACGCTGCACATCAACCTCGAGACGCTCAAGCAACAGCCCCACCGGCTACGACGACCGCCGACACCCCGAGGTACGGCGCGCACAACGGCCCGAACTGCGAGCGGCTGCCCGATCCCGGGTACTCGCCAGGCCAACCGCAACCCGCAGCCCCCGATCCACGCCGTCGACGACGGCGTCGCCGGTGGCCACGGCAAGTTCCGCCCGCGCTCCGCGACCGGGTTCGACGTGACCTCCGGCTACGCCGGCACCACGACCGAGCGCGCGCTCGTCAACGCCTTCGCCGCCCCCGCGATGGGAGTCCCCACCGATGAAGTCCCCGACCTGGCCACGCTGCTGTTCGGCCCGCTGGCCCGCGGCGCGGAGGTGAGTCTGCGATGAAGGTGCTGGACAAGAGGACCACGGTGGACGCGGTCAAGCTGCTGATCTTCATCGTGGTCACCACGCTGGCCACGGGCCTGCTGGTGGTCACGATCGGCAACCTCTCGTTCGGCGACGACCAAGGAGTACAAGGCGGTCTTCAGCGACGCGACCGGCGTCGTCAACGGCGACGACGTCCGCGTCGCCGGCGTCAAGGTCGGCAACGTCGAGGACGTCGACGATCGTCGACCGCACCGCGCGCGCTCGTCACCTTCAAGGTCGACGCCGACCAGGCGGTCACCGACAGCACCTTCGCCACGATCCGCTACCGCAACCTGGTCGGCCAGCGCTACATCGCGCTGACCCAGGGCGTCGGCGGCCCGGCGCTGCTCGCAGGAGGACGCCACCATCCCGCTGACGCGGACGGCGCCGGCGCTCGACCTGACCGTGCTGTTCAACGGCTTCAAGCCGCTGTTCGAGGCGCTGTCGCCCGGCCGACGTCAACAAGCTCGCCTACGAGATCGTCACCGTCTTCCAGGGCGAGGGCGGCACCCTGGAGAGCCTGCTGGCGCACACCGCCTCGGTCACCACGCACGCTGGCCAGCCGCGACCAGATCATCGGCGAGCTGATCACCAACCTCAACGACGTGATGGTCACCCTCGGCAACCGCGACAAGCGAGCTGTCCGACCTGCTGGTCAAGCTGCGGGAGCTTCGTCTCCGGGCTCTCGCAGGACCGCCAGGCGATCCTCGGCTCGCTCGACTCGGTCTCGTCGCTGGCGGTGCAGACCTCCGACCTGGTCACCGGGATCCGCCGCCGGCCTGACCAAGGACGTCAACCAGCTGCGCAAGGTCGCCGGCACCCTCGACGGCAACAAGGCCGAGATCGACCGGGCCCTCCAGGTGCTGCCGATCAAGCTCGAACAAGATCGGCCGCACCGCGATGTACGGCTCCTGGTTCAACTTCTACCTCTGCAACTTCAAGGGCCGCGTGAAGCTGCCCGGAGGTCGGCGGCAAGCCGATCCTCCCGGACTAGCAGTACCACGCCGGAGCAGCGAGGTGCGACCTCGGATGAGCACCCCCTTCCGTGAGAGGAACCCCGTCATCATCGGCGCCGTCAGCCTGGCGGTGATCGCCGCGCTTCATCCTCGCCGCCTTCCGGGCCGAGGACCTGCCGCTGATCGGCGGCGGCGACACCTACTACGCCGCCTTCACCGAGGCCGGCGGCCTCAAGGCCAACGACGAGGTCCGGGTGGCCGGTGTCCGCGTCGGCAAGGTCAAGACGGTCGACCTGCAGGGCGACCACGTCCGCGTCGAGTTCCTCGTCGACAGCGGCGTGGACTTCGGCACCCGGACCGGTGCCGCGATCAAGGTCAAGACCCTGCTCGGCGCGATGTACCTCGCCCTGGAGCCGCAGGGCGCGGCCAGCTCGCAGAAGGGCTCGGAGATCCCGGTGCACCGGACCACGTCGCCGTACGACGTCGTGCAGGCCTTCTGCGGCCTGGCCGACCGGTCCGAGCGCATCGACACCGACCAGCTCGCCAAGGCCCTCAACACCATCGGCGCCCTGACCGAGAACACCCCGGAGGAGTTCCAGGCGCGCGCTGCGCGGGATGTCCGACCTGTCGCAGAACATCGCCGCGCGCGACGAGCAGCTCAACACGCTGCTCGAGCAACCTGCGCAAGGTCTCCAGGGTCCTCGGTGACCGCCGCGGCGACCTGGTCACGCTGATGCGCGACGGCGACAAGCTGTTCCGGGCGCTGGCCGCCCGCCGCCAGTCGGTCCACGACCTGCTCACCGCGACCAGCCAGCTGTCGGTCGCAGCTCACCGGGCTGGTGCAGGACACCCGCGCCGACCTCAAGCCGGCCCTCGACCACCTCGACGAGCGTCGTGGACGTGCTGCGCAAGAACCAGGAGAACCTCGACAACAGCCTCCGGCTGATGGCGCCGTTCTACCGGGTCTTCGCGAACACCCTCGGCAACGGCCCGTGGTTCGACACCTACATCCAGAACCTGCCGCCGGTCCCGACAGCTGGGGGGGCTGACTGAGATGGCAGGCATGAGAGCAGCCGCATGACCAGGGGCCTGACCCGGGTCGCTCGTCGATCGTGGCGGTGCTCGCGGTGGTCGCCGCCCTGCTGCTCGTGGCGCTGCCCGGCGCGGACAGAAGTACGCTGACCGCCTCCTTCCCGCGCACGGTCTCGCTCTACGAGGGCTCCGACGTGCGCATCCTCGGCGTCCCGGTCGGCAAGGTCGAGCAGCGTCACCCCGACGGGCACCGACGTCACCGTGACGATGTGCTACGACGCGAAGTACAAGGTGCCCGCCGACGCCAAGGCCGTGATCATCTCCCCGGCCATCGTCGGCGACCGGTTCGTCCAGCTCACCCCGGTCTACAAGCAGGGGGACGACGTGCTGGCCGACGACGCCGTGCTCAGCGCCGAGGACACCGTCGCACCCCGCTCGAGCTCGACGAGATCTACCAGAGCATCGACGACCTCACCGTCGCGCTGGGCCCCGACGGCGCCAACAGCAAGGGCGCGCTGACCAACCTGCTCGACTCCACGGCGAAGAACTTCGCGGGCCAGGGCGACGCAGTTCCACCAGACCATCGAGAACCTCGGCAAGTTCACCGGCACGCTCGAGAACAACAAGGAGGAGCTGTTCGGCACCGCCCGGGAGATGGAGCGGTTCGTGAACGCGCTGGCCAAGAACGACCAGACCGTGCGCCGGTTCAACGACTCGCTGGCCTCGGCGCGCGCCGACCTGCTCAAGGACGAGCGCGCCGACCTGGCCGCGGCGCTGCGGAACCTCGGGGTCGCCATGCAGGCGGTCGCCGGCTTCGTCCGGGAGAACCGGCACGCGCTGTCGGAGCAACATCAAGGGGCTCAACGACGTGTCCAAGATCCTGGTCAAGCAGCGGGCCGCGCTCGACGAGACGCTCGGGGTCGCCCCGACGGCGCTGGCCAACCTGTTCCACACCTACAACCCGACGACCGGCACCCTCGACACCCGCACCAACGTGGGCGAGAACCTCGGCCGCCCTCAGTCCGGACCCGGCCACGTTCTCTGCGCGCTCCTGCACCAGCCGCCGTCGCCGAAGAGAGGCTCTGCGACCTGGTCCAGCAGGCGCTGCCGCGGCCCGCGCCGCCGCTCCGCAGCGTTCGGGGCGACCGCGGGCAGAGGTCGGTGGACAGGTCGAGTACGTCGACCGGTCGCTCGGCCGGCATCCTGGAGGTGGACGACGATGAGCCACCGTACGACCGACGCCTGCGCAGCCGGCTGGCGCCGCGTCGCCGCCCTGGTGTGCGTCGGCGCCCTGCCGCTGACCGGCTGCGACTTCTCGCGTCTACAGCCTGCCGCTGCCCGGCGGCGCCGACCTGGGCGACCACCCCTACGCCGTCACCGTGCAGTTCCGCGACGTGCTCGACCTGGTGCCGCAGTCCGCGGTCAAGGTCGACGACGTGACCGTCGGCAAGGTCGAGGAGATCGAGCTCGACGGCTACACCGCCGAGGTCACCGTGCTGCTCCGCGACAGGACGTGAAGCTCCCCGACAACGCCGTGGCCCAGATCCGGCAGACCAGCCTGCTCGGCGAGAAGTTCGTCTCGCTGTCCCCGCCCAGCAGCGGCGCCGAGCACGAGCCGCCTCGGCAACGGCGACGTGATCCCGCTGGACCGCACCGGCCGCAACCCGGAGGTCGAGGAGGTGCTCGGCGCGATGTCCCTGCTGCTCAACGGCGGCGGCGTGGCCCAGCTGAAGACCATCTCCACCGAGCTGAACAAGGCGCTCGACGGGTCGCGAGGGCAACGTCCGCTCGGTGCTCGACCAGCTCGACACGTTCATGACGCAGATCGACGACAACAAGGACGCGATCGTCCAGGCGATCGAGAGCCTCAACCGGCTGGCGATCTCGCTCAACAAGCAGAAGGGCGCGATCACGCGCGGCGCTCGACGAGCTGCCGCGCGCGCTCGCCTCGATCAACCGGCAGCGCGACGACCTGGTCAAGATGCTCCAGGCGCTCTGCGACCTCAGCTCGGTCGGCACCCGGGTGATCCGCGACTCCAAGGCGGCCACCATCGACAGCCTCCAGGCGCTCGCGCCGACGCTGACCAAGCTCGCCGAGGCCGGCGACGCGCTGCCCAAGTCGCTCCAGGTGTTCCTGACCTACCCGTTCGTGGACGCGGTGGTCGGCAAGAACCCGGCCCAGGCCCGCAACCTGCACATGGGCGACTACACGAACCTGTCGGTCCAGCTCGACCTCGACCTGTCGAGCGGGCTGCCGGGCCTGCCCAGCCTGGGCGGCCTGTGCAAGGCCGTGCCGGCCGACCCGGTGCCCGGGCTGGACCTGCCCGACCTGCCCTGCGACCAGCTGGACTCGCTCCAGCAGTGCGCCCAGAGGCTTCTGGCGCGCGCGACCCCGGACGAGCCCTGTCCGGTGCGAGAAGTGCCTCCCAGCGGCGAGCCACAGCGAGGCCTGCAAGAAGGTGATCGCGGAAGCGACCTGCTCGAGGCGACTCTGCAAGAGCGGAAGCTCGAGAACGGCGGCTGCTGCGGACTCGTGCTCCGGCTCCGGACGCACCCGCTCCGTCGCTGGCACCGCTCCCGGAGCTGCCGGGGCTGCCGGCTGCCGTCGCTGCTCGAGCGGCGGCCTGCTGCGGCCCGCGCTCGGCGCCAGCGCCGGCAGCCGCGACCAGGACCGTCGCGACGTACCGGCGTACGACTCCGAGCTGGGCGCCCTGCTCGTGTGGGGGATGGTGCAGCGATGATCACCAAGACGCACCAAGGTCCAGCTGATGATCTTCGCGCTCATCACGATGGTCGGCGTCTCGTTCGTCGGCGCCCGCTACGCCCGCCTCGACCGGCTCGTCTTCGACGACTCCTACTCGGTGGTCGCCCACTTCGCCGAGTCCGGCGGCATCTTCGCCGGCGCCGAGGTCGTCCTACCGCGGGCGTCACCGTCGGCCAGGTCGGCAAGATGACGCTCACCGAGCAAGGGCGTCGACGTCATCCTGGACATCGACAACGCACACAGGCCGATCCCCGGAGGACACCAAGGCGGTCGTGGCCAACCGCTCCGCGGTCGGCGAGCAGTTCGTCGACCTCCAGCCGGAGACCAAGGACGCGCCCTACCTCGCGGACGGCTCCGACATCCCGCCCGCGATGACCGCAGACCCCGATCTCGACCACGAAGCTGCTCGTCGACCTCAACACCACGGTCAACTCCGTCGACAAGCAGAGCCTGCGCACGGTCGTCGGCGAGCTCGGCAAGGCGTTCAAGGGCACCGGCCAGGACCTCGGCCAGATCATCGACACCTCGAACTCGTTCATCAGCACCGCCAACGACAACTTCGACGTCACCACCGCGCTGCTCGAGGACGGCAACACCGTGCTGTCGACCCAGATCGACAAGGCCTCGGCCATCAAGAGCTTCGCCCGGGACCTGTCGCTGTTCTCCGACACCCTCGCCGTCAGCGACGCCGGACCTGCGCCGGGTGATCGACAACGGCAGCGCGACCGCCAACCAGCTGCGCACGTTCCTGGAGGAGAACAAGGTCGACCTCGGCGAGCTGATCAACAACCTGGTCACCACCGGCGAGGTCACCGGCAGGCACCTCGACGGCACCGAGATGATCCTGGTCGTCTACCCCTACGTGGTGGCCGGCGGCTACACCGTGGTCGCCAAGGACTCGCAGACCGGGCCTGTACGACGCCCACTTCGGCCTGATCCTGCCAGCAGGACGCCGACCGGTCTGCCACAGCAGGGCTACGAGGGCACCGACAGCGCGCACCCGCAGGACCGCGGCAACCGGCCGATGAACACCGGCGGCGCGCTGCACCGAGCCGCCGGTCCAGTCCAACGCCCGCGGTGCGCAGAACACCCCGCGCCGGGCGGGCACGGCGTACCGGGCCCCGGTCGTCGGCACGTACGATCGCGCGACGCGGGAAGCTCACGCTACACCGACCGGACCCCGAGCGGCTCGGTCACCTACACCGGGGGCGCCGCCGCGATGTTCGGGCAGGAGTCCTGGAAGTGGCTGCTGCTCCAGCCGCTGGCCGGTCAGCAGTGACCAGACGACGACCACGAGGGACGCATGCTGACACACCAGCGCCGCCACGACACGTCCAGCCTGCACCGACGACCGACGAGCACGGCGACAGCACCGGCCTCGAGCCGCGGGATCGCCGCGCTGTCGCTGGCCGCGCTCGGTCGCGCTGGTCGTGGTCGCGCGTCGCTGGTCGCGTCGAGGTCGGTCGGCTGCGGCCGCGCTACCGCGGAGGCCCGCGGCCGAGCAGGCCGCGCACGGACGTGGTGCGCGCCGCGGAGCGGTTCGCCGTGGAGGTCAACAACTACGACGTCGGGCTCGATCGACGCTACCAGCAGCGGATCAGCTCGCTGCTGACGACGAAGTTCACGGGCCGACTTCGAGCAAGGCGATCGACGACATCGTCACGCTCGGTCAAGCAGGCCAAGCTGTCCTCCAAGGGGGAGGTGCTCGACCTCCGCGGTGGCCAGCGTCGACCCCGACTCGGCCGCAGGTGCTGGTGGTCGCCGACGCCAACGTCAAGACGGTCTTCGACACCCGCGCCCGGCACTTCCGCTGGGAGGTCTCCCTGGTGAAGGTCGACGGCGAGCTGGCTGGTCGACAACTTCACGCCGGTCGCCTGACGAGACCGGCGAGCAGCGACGCATGAGCAGCCAGAACCCGACGGCCCGTCCCCGCCGCCGGATCGCCGGCGAGCGCGGACGGTGCGCCGAGCGCCCCGACCGCGCGGACGGTCCGCGAGCCGCCGGAGCCGAGCCGCGCCTCGCACGAGCCCGCCGCGGCGCCGCGCGCCCGAGCGAGCCCGCCTCGGCGCCCCGCCGGCGCGTCCGCCCCGGACGGCCGGCACGTCCGCGCGGCCGCCGCGGCCGGCGCCGGCCGGCCCGTCGTGGCCGGTGCTGGCCGGCGCTCGGCGTCGGTCGCCCTCGTGCTCGTCGTGGTCGCCGGCGTCGCTCGGGCTCGGCGTCTGGGAGCTCGGTCGACGGTCCGCGACGCAGGACGCGGGTCGACCGAGGCCTCGCGGACCGCGCCCGGCGGCCGCCGAGCGGGCCGCGGCGGCGATCCTGTCCTACGACTACAGCTCGCTCGACGCCGACCGAGAACGGCGGCCGAGCAGCTCATGACCCCCGGCTACCGGAAGGAGTACGCCGACACCTTCGACAAGCTGGTCCGCCGAACGCGCGCCAAGCTCAAGGCCAAGGTCGAGGCCGAGGTCAAGGCCTCGGGGGTCAGCGCACGCCGACGCCGACCGGGTCAACGTGCTGCTCTTCGTCAACCAGACCACCACGAGCACCGCCAACGGCGGACGAGCCGCAGATGGCGCTGAACCGGGTGATGCTGACGATGGTGCGCAGCGGCGGCAGCTGGCTGGTCGACGACATCACGTCGTACTGAGCCGGCTGCCGAGCCGCTGCGCCCGGGGCGGAACGCCCGGGCGCTCCCCGCGGGGTGCTTGACTCGGCCGGCTTCCGGCTCATGCTTCTCGTTCCGCGAGGCCCCGTCCTCCTGACCTCTCTCATCCGCACGAGAGCCGGTCACCCGAGACCTTCCGGTCCGGCCGGCGAGGCGGGGATCGAGGATCGACGGGGGTGGCCTTGCCGGTTGTGTTCGCGTTGCCCGTGGGCTAATATCGGTCTTTGCGCCTGCCCTCAAATACTTCCAGCCTGCCCGGTCGGCTGGTCT
The DNA here is from genome assembly GCA_963811515.1 of uncultured Actinomycetota bacterium. GTDB lineage: Bacteria > Actinomycetota > Actinomycetes > Propionibacteriales > Nocardioidaceae > Nocardioides_B. Next base: position 1,893 of record CAWERI010000013.1, on the reverse strand, counting down.
GTGGTTGGTCGGCGCCATCTCCGATGAGTCCGCGAGCCCTTGGAAGGACCCCTCTTGGCCGCCTCGCGCAGCACCAGCAAGAACCCCAGCACCGAAAACCCGCAGCCCCGCGCCGCATCTCCTTCGCGAAGATCTCGGAGCCCCTCGAGGTTCCCAAGCTCCTCGACCTCCAGACCAACAGCTTCGACTGGCTGGTCGGCAACGAGGACTGGAAGGCCGATGTCCAGAACCGCATCGACGCCGGCGAGGACGTCTCGCACAAGTCCGGCCTCCAGGAGATCTTCGAGGAGATCTCGCCGATCGAGGACTTCTCCGGGCACCATGTCCCTCTCGTTCGAGAACCCGGTCTTCTACGACCCGAAGAACACCGTGGACGAGTGCAAGGAGAAGGACTTCACCTACTCCGCCCCGCTCTACGTCTCCGCCGAGTTCACCAACAACGAGACCGGTGAGATCAAGGGCCAGACCGTCTTCATGGGCGACTTCCCGCTGATGACCGACAAGGGCACCTTCGTGATCAACGGCACCGAGCGTGTCGTCGTCTCCCAGCTGGTCCGCTCGCCCGGGCGTGTACTTCGAGCGCACCGCCGACAAGACGTCCGACAAGGACATCTACACCGCCAAGGTGATCCCCTCCCGCGGCGCCTGGCTCGAGTTCGAGATCGACAAGCGCGACATGGTCGGCGTCCGCCTCGACCGCAAGCGCAAGCAGAACGTCACGGTGCTGCTCAAGGCCCTCGGCTGGACCGAGCAGCAGATCCGCGACGAGTTCGGCGAGTACGAGTCGATGATGCTCACCCTGGAGAAGGACCACACGTCCGGCCAGGACGACGCGCTGCTCGACATCTACCGCAAGCTGCGCCCGGGCGAGCCGCCGACGCGTGAGGCCGCGCAGACGCTGTTGGACAACTACTACTTCAACGGCAAGCGCTACGACCTCGCCAAGGTCGGCCGCTACAAGATCAACAAGAAGCTCGGCACCACCGAGGCCTTCGACCAGCAGACGCTGACCGATCGACGACATCGTCGTCGACGATCCAGTTCATCGTCGCGCTGCACGACGGCAAGACCGAGATCGAGACGCCGGCGGGCGCCGATCGAGGTCCGCGCGGACGACATCGACCACTTCGGCAACCGGCGCATGCGCACGGTCGGCGAGCTCATCCAGAACCAGCTCCGCACCGGACTGGCCCGGATGGAGCGCGTCGTCCGCGAGCGGATGACCACCCAGGACGTCGAGGCGATCACCCCGCAGTCCCTGATCAACATCCGGCCCGTGGTGGCGGCGCTGAAGGAGTTCTTCGGCACCTCGCAGCTGTCGCAGTTCATGGACCAGACCAACCCGATCGCGGGCCTGACGCACAAGCGTCGGCTGTCCGCGCTCGGCCCCGGTGGTCTCTCCCGTGACCGCGCCGGCTTCGAGGTCCGTGACGTCCACCCGTCGCACTACGGCCGCATGTGCCCGATCGAGACCCCTGAGGGCCCGAACATCGGCCTGATCGGCTCGCTCGCGACGTTCGGGCGGATCAACCCGTTCGGCTTCGTCGAGACGCCGTACCGCAAGGTCGAGAACGGCCAGGTCACCGACAAGGTCGACTACCTCACCGCCGACGAGGAGGACCGCTTCGTCATCGCGCAGGCCAACGCCGCTGCTCACCGAGGACGACCGGTTCGCCGAGGAGCGCGTGCTGGTCCGCCAGCGCGAGAACGAGGTCGACGTGGTCCCGGCCGACGAGGTCGACTACATGGACGTCTCGCCGCGCCAGATGGTGTCGGTCGCGACCGCCCTGATCCCGTTCCTCGAGCACGACGACGCCAACCGCGCACTCATGGGCTCCAACATGCAGCGCCAGGCCGTGCCGCTCATCAAGAGCGACGCGCCGCTGGTCGGCA
>CAWERI010000012.1:0-298661 GCA_963811515.1 uncultured Actinomycetota bacterium | reverse complement strand
GTTCCGCGGCGTGCCGACCCTGCTCGTGGTCTTCCTGGTCGCGTTCGGGCTGCCGGCGCTGCGGCTGCAGGGCGTCACCACCAGCCTGTTCTGGCTGGGGGTGCTGGCCCTGGTGCTGTCCTACGGCGCCTACGTCGCGGAGGTGTTCCGCTCGGGCATCGAGGGCGTGCACCCCTCGCAGGTCGCGAGCGCGCAGGCGCTGGGCCTCTCGCACGCGCAGTCGCTGCGGTTCGTCGTGGTCCCGCAGGCGGTCCGCCGCGTCGTACCCCCGCTGCTCAACGACTTCGTCTCGCTGCAGAAGGACACCGCCCTGGTCGCCTCGGTCGGGCTGGTGGAGGCGCTGCGCCAGGCGCAGGTCTACTCGAGCTTCAACTTCAACTTCTCCTCCTACCTGGTCGCGGCCGCGTTCTTCGTGGCGCTGACGATCCCGCTGGCCCGGCTGACCGACTGGCTGGGCCGCCGCTACGCGCGCCGCGAGCGGGCGGGCGCCCGATGACCTCCCTGCTGCGCGTGGAGAACCTCCGCAAGGCGTACGGCGACAAGGTGGTGCTGCGCGACGTCAGCCTCGACGTCGCACCGCACGACGTGGTCTGCCTGATCGGCGCCTCGGGCAGCGGCAAGTCCACGCTGCTGCGCTGCCTGAACCTGCTGGAGACCGTCGACGACGGCGGCATCTGGTTCGAGGGCGCGGAGATCACCGACCCGCGCGTCGACGCGCGGCGCGTCCGGTCGCGGATGGGGATGGTCTTCCAGGCCTACAACCTGTTCCCGCACATGACCGTGCTCGACAACCTCACGCTCGCGCCGCGCCGGGTGCACGGCACGCCCCGCGGCGAGGCCGAGGCGCGGGCGCGCGAGCTGCTCGGCCGGTTCGGCCTGGCCGACAAGGCCGACGAGCACCCCGACCGGCTCTCCGGCGGCCAGCAGCAGCGCGCCGCCCTGGCCCGGGCGCTGGTCACCGACCCCTCCCTGGTGCTGCTCGACGAGGTCACCTCCGCGCTGGACCCCGAGCTGGTCGGCGAGGTGCTCGACATCCTGCGCGACCTGGCGAGCGGCGGCACGACGATGGTGCTGGCCACCCACGAGATGGCCTTCGCCCGGGAGGTCGCCACCCAGGTGTGCTTCCTGCACGACGGCACGATCCTGGAGCGCGGCACCCCCGAGCGAGGTGCTCGGCGCCCCGGCCCACGACCGCACCCGGCAGTTCCTGCGGCGCGTGCTGCCCTCTTGATCGACATACCCCCTAGGGGTATAACGGAGGCATGGACTCCTGGCGACCCGCGATCTCCGCGACCCTGCACTGCCTGACCGGCTGCGCGATCGGCGAGGTGCTCGGCATGGTGCTGGCCACCTGGTGGGGCTGGTCGAACGGCGCGAGCATCGCCCTGTCGGTGGTGCTGGCGTTCTTCTTCGGCTACCTGCTGACCAGCACCTCGGTGCTGCGCGCCGGGATGAGCCTCGGTACGGCGGTCAAGGTCGCCCTGGCCGCCGACACGGTCTCGATCCTGGTGATGGAGATCGTCGACAACCTGGTGCTGGTCGTCGTCCCGGGCGCCCTGCACGCGGGCCTGCTCGACGCGCTGTTCTGGGGCTCGCTGGTGTTCTCGCTGGTCGTCGCGTTCGTGGTCACGGTGCCGGTGAACCGGTGGATGATCGCGCGCGGCAGGGGCCACGCCGCCGCGCACGCCTACCACCACTGACCCGGCGCGAGTGGTTGCGCAGATCCCGCCGACCCGGCGCGTGTGGTTGCGGAAAGCCCGCCGACCCGGCGCGAATGGTTGCGGAGGACCCAGGCGCGGCCCGACCAATCACGCCGGGTCGGCGGGTGGTGGCCAACCAGAAGCGCCGGGTCGGCGGGCTGGTTGGATGGCTCGCATGAGCTACGCACTGGGGCAGGGGACCGGGCCGCTGCGGGGCGTCCGCGTCGTGGAGATCGCCGGCATCGGCCCCGGGCCGCACGCGGCGACGCTGCTCGCCGACCTCGGGGCGGACGTGATCCGGGTCGAGCGCCCCGGCGGCGCGATCAGCCCGGGCACCCGCGAGACGGACCTGCTCACCCGCGGCCGGCCCGAGCGTCGCGCTGGACCTGAAGCGTCCCGACGCCGTCGAGGCGGTGCTCACGCTGGTCGAGACCGCCGACGTGCTGCTCGAGGGCATGCGCCCCGGCGCCACCGAGCGGCTCGGCCTCGGCCCCGACGACTGCCTGGCCCGCAACCCGCGCCTGGTCTACGGGCGGATGACCGGCTGGGGCCAGACCGGTCCGCTGGCGCTCGTCCGCCGGCCACGACCTGAACTACATCTCCCTCGCCGGCGCCCTGCACGGCCTCGGGCAGGACGCCGACCGTCCCCAGTTCCCGACCAACCTGCTGGGCGACTTCGGTGGCGGGTCGACGTACCTCGTGATCGGGGTGCTCGCCGCGCTCCTCGAGTCCAAGGCCAGCGGGCGGGGCCAGGTCGTCGACGCGGCGATCGTGGACGGGACGGCGCACCTGTCGGCGATGTTCGCGGGCATGCTGGCCAGCGGGTTCGCGCGCGAGCGGCGCGGGGCCAACCTGCTCGACGGCGGCGCGCCGTTCTACGACGTCTACGAGACCGCCGACGGCCGGCACATGTCGGTCGGCCCGCTCGAGCCGCAGTTCTACGCCGTGCTGGTCGACCTGCTCGACCTCCCGGACGCGCCGGACCGCGACGACCTCACGCAGTGGCCGGCGCTGCGGGAGGCCTTCGGGGCGAGGTTCAAGGAGCGCACCCAGGCCGAGTGGACCGAGCTCTTCGACGGCACCGACGCCTGCGTCGCCCCGGTGCTGCCGCTGACCGAGGCGGCCGCGCACCCGCACCTCGCCGCCCGCGGCACGTACGTCGAGCGCGACGGCGTCCTGCAGCCCGCGCCGGCGCCGCGGTTCTCCCGCACGGAGGCGACCCTGACGACCGGCCCGAGCGTGCCCGGGGGCCAGACCCGTGAGGCGCTCGCCGCCTGGGGGGTGAGCGACGTGGACGCGCTGATCGAGTCCGGCGCCGCGGTTCAGGGCGCGTCGGAGTAGGACAGCTCGGTGCGGCAGTGCAGGCAGCGGAACAGGTACGTCGACCCGACGACCGCCGTGGCCAGCAGGCCGGACGGCGCGTCGACGGCGAGGCCGAGGTAGGCCGCGGCGTCGTCGCAGTGGTACATCCAGTGCTCCTGCTGCCACCCGGCGAACCCGACGGTCCGGGTCGCGAGCTCGTCGAGCACCTCCGCGGGCACGCCCGGCGGGACGCCGACGCCGACGTCGGTGAACTCCGCGCCGAACCGGCGGGCCGCCGAGCCGTCGGCGATGCACCAGGGGCAGAGCCGCTCGTCGAGGTTCTCCGCGGCGTGCACCGCACCGGCGTACACCACCCCGCGGGCCTGGCCGCAGCACACGCACGCCCGCGCGGTCTCGGTCACCATCTCGGTGGTGACCGGGTCCGGGTGGTAGCGGAACACGGGCAGCGGCATCAGGTCGAGTCTGCCGAGTCGGTGTGCGCGCCCGCTCAGCGGGTGCGGCGGTTGACGGTCTCGCGCTTGGTCTCGTTGACCGCCGACTCGTAGGCCGTCACCAGCGCCGCGATCGACACCGGCTTGAACCGCTCGACGAGCTCGCGCAGCTGCTCGGGGGTGGAGTCGCCGTCCTTGTAGGCCGGCCAGACCTTGGTGCGGAACAGGTCGGTCAGCTCCGCGGCGACCTGGCGGCCGTGCTCGGTGAAGATGTCCTGCGCCGCGAGCGCCGCCTCCAGGGGCATGCCGAGGTCGAGCAGCGCGACGCCGACCGACAGGTGCGCGATGGCGACCTGGTACTTGCCCTGCTTGGTCGGGAACACGATGCCCAGCGCGTTGAGGGTGTCCAGGTCGTCGTCGGACAGCGGCCGCCCGGCACGCCGGCCGAGCTCCCGCCGCGAGACCGTCTCGGGCAGCTCGGCCATCCAGGGCGCGAGCAGCGTCCGGTGCAGCGCGATGGTCTCCGGGGACGCGTCGGCGGGGATGCGGGCGACGTACTTCTCGATCGCGGACAGCGTGAAGCCGTGCGCCTGGAGCTCGCTGACCAGCTCGAGCCGGGCGACGTGGTCCGGCGAGTAGTAGCCCGACCGGCCGCGCCGGATCGGCGGCGGCACCAGGCCCTTGGTCGTGTAGAACCGGATGTTGCGCACCGACATCCCGACCCGGCGGGTCAGGGTGTCCAGGGTGATGAGCTCAGCGGTCTCGTCGGACTGCTCGGGCATCAGGTCCTCGGGGCTCGATCTGGGGCGGTCGGGAGTCGTAGATCACACGGTGCTGCTGGTTGACGACCTTAACAGTAGGAGTGTCACAATCGAGTCGCAGCCCCGTCACCGACCAGTTGGGACAACCGAGCATGGCTGAGCAGCCGCAGGCCTTCGTGTACGACGCCCTCCGCACCCCCCGGGGCAGGGGCAAGAAGAACGGCTCCCTGCACGAGGTGAAGCCCGTCGACCTGGTGGTCGGGCTGCTCGACGAGGTCAAGGCCCGCAACCCCGGCCTCGACCCGGCCCGCGTCGACGACGTGGTGCTCGGCGTGGTCACCCCGATCGGCGACCAGGGCGGCGACATCGCCAAGACCGCGGCGCTGGCCGCGGGCTACCCCGAGACCGTCGCCGGGCGTGCAGCTCAACCGGTTCTGCGCCTCGGGCCTCGAGGCGGTCAACCAGGCCGCGATGCGGGTCCGCTCCGGCTTCGAGGACCTGATCCTCGCCGGCGGCGTGGAGTCGATGTCCCGGGTGCCGATGGGCTCCGACGGCGGCGCCTGGGCGATGGACCCGCGCACCGCCCTGGACACCTCGTTCGTGCCGCAGGGCATCGGCGCCGACCTGATCGCGACGCTCGAGCGGCTGGACGCCGCGAGGACGTCGACGGGTTCGCGGCCGAGTCGCAGGCCCGGGCCGCGCAAGGCGCAGGCCAACGGCTACTTCGACCGCTCGGTGGTCCCGGTCAAGGACTTCAACGGCCTCACCGTCCTGGAGCGCGACGAGTTCATCCGCCCCGGCACGACGGTCGAGAGCCTGTCCGGCCTCAAGCCGTCCTTCGCGCAGATCGGCGACCAGGGCGGCTTCGACTCGGTGGCGCTGGAGAAGTACCACTGGGTCGAGGAGATCGACCACGTCCACCACGCCGGCAACTCCTCCGGGATCGTCGACGGCGCCGCGCTCGTGGCGATCGGCACCGAGCAGGTCGGCGTCGACCTCGGCCTGACCCCGCGCGCCCGGATCCTCGCGGCGGCGGTCTCCGGCGCCGACCCGACGATCATGCTGACCGGCCCGGCGCCCGCGTCCCGCAAGGCGCTGGCCAAGGCCGGGCTGACCCCTGAGGACATCGACCTCTACGAGATCAACGAGGCGTTCGCGGCGGTGGCGATGCGGTTCATGCGCGACCTCGACCTGCCCCACGAGAAGGTCAACGTCAACGGCGGCGCCATCGCGATGGGCCACCCGCTCGGCGCGACCGGCGCGATGATCCTCGGCACCCTGATCGACGAGCTCGAGCGTCGCGACCTGCGCTACGGCCTGGCCACGCTCTGCGTCGGCGGCGGCATGGGCATCGCCACCGTCGTCGAGCGCATCTGACCTCCCGTCCCCATCCGACCTTCAGGAGAACCCGTGGTCTCGACAGAGCTGCAACCCATGACCGACACGAGCACGCAGAGCGCCGTCCGCTACGAGCAGGACGCCGACGGCATCGTCACGCTGACGCTGGACGACCCGACGGCCGGCGCGAACACGATGAACGAGATCTACCGCGACTCGATGAGGGCCGCGGTGGACCGCCTGGTCGCCGAGAAGGAGTCCGTCACCGGCGTCGTGCTGACCAGCGCCAAGAAGACGTTCTTCGCCGGCGGCAACCTCAAGAAGATGATCGAGGCGACCCCGGACGACGCCCCCGCGCTGTTCGCGGAGGTCGAGGGCATCAAGGCCGACCTGCGCCGCCTGGAGACCCTGGGCCGTCCCGTCGTGGCCGCCGATCAACGGCGCCGCGCTCGGCGGTGGGCTCGAGATCGCGCTCGCCTGCCACCACCGGATCGCCTACGACGACCCGCGCACCGAGCTCGGCCTGCCCGAGGTCACCCTCGGCCTGCTGCCCGGCGGCGGCGGCGTCACCCGGGTCGTGCGGATGCTCGGCCTGACCGACGGCCTGATGGGCGTGCTGCTCACCGGCACCCGGTTCAAGCCGGCGCAGGCGCTGGAGAAGGGGCTCGTCGACGAGCTCGTCTCCGACCGCGACGAGCTGGTCCCGGCCGCGAAGGCGTGGGTCCTCGCGCACCGCGACGACGACGAGGCCGCCGTACAGCCGTGGGACCGGGCGGGCTACCGGATGCCCGGCGGCACGCCCGTCGACCCCCAAGCTGGCGGCCTTCCTGCCGGCGTTCCCGGCCAACCTGCGCAAGCAGACCAAGGGCGCGGACTACCCGGCGCCGCGGGCGATCCTGTCCGCCGCGGTCGAGGGCGCGCAGGTCGACTTCGAGACCGCGACCCGCATCGAGTCGCGCTACCTCACCCGGCTCCTGGTCGGCCAGAACGCCAAGAACATGATCCAGGCGTTCTTCTTCGACCTGCAGGCGATCAACTCCGGCACGCTGCGTCCCGAGGGGGTCGCGAAGTTCACCGCGACCCGGCTCGGCGTGCTCGGCGCCGGGATGATGGGCGCGGGCATCGCCTACTCCGCGGCCCGCTCCGGCATCGAGGTCGTGCTCAAGGACGTCAGCCTCGAGGCCGCCGAGAAGGGCAAGGCCTACTCCGCGACGATCCTCGACAAGGCGATCGGCGCGCGGCAAGATGACCGCGGAGAAGAAGGCCGAGATCCTCGCCCGGATCACGCCGACCGCCGACCCGGCCGACCTGGCCGGCTGCGACTCCGTGATCGAGGCGGTCTTCGAGGACCCGGCGCTCAAGGCCCGGGTGTACGGCGAGGTGCAGCACGTCGTGAACCCCGACGCGCTGCTCGCCTCGAACACCTCGACGCTGCCGATCACCGAGCTCTCCGGCGCCGTCGACCGGCCCGAGGACTTCGTCGGCATGCACTTCTTCTCGCCGGTCGACAAGATGCCGCTCGTCGAGATCATCCGCGGCGCGAAGACCTCCGACGAGACCGTCGCCCGCGCCATCGACGTCGTGCAGCAGATCAAGAAGACCCCGATCGTGGTCAACGACAGCCGCGGGTTCTACACCTCGCGGGTCTACGGCACGCTGCTCACCGAGGCCGCCGCCCTGCTCGACGAGGGCGTCGACCCGCAGACCATCGAGCGCGCCGCGACGATGGCCGGCTTCCCGGCGCCGCCGCTGGCGATGCTCGACGAGGTGTCCCTGACGCTGACCCAGAGCATCCGCAAGGCCACGCTCGAGGCCGCCGCCCGCGACGGCGTCGACCTGCCCGAGCAGCCCGGCACCGCGACGATCGACCGGATGGTCGACGAGTTCGGGCGCCAGGGGCAAGGCCGCCGGGGCGGGGTTCTACGACTACCCGGAGGGCGCCAAGAAGAAGCTCTGGCCCGGGCTGCGCGAGCACTTCACCCGCGCCGACGTCGAGATCCCGCTCGTCGACCTCCAGGAGCGGTACCTGTTCCGGATGGCGCTGGAGACCGCGGCCTGCTTCGCCGAGGGCGTGATCGAGTCGGCCGCCGCCGCGAACATCGGCTCGATCATGGGCATCGGCTTCCCGCCGCTCTACGGCGGCGCCGTGCAGTACATGCAGGGCTACGAGGGTCGCGCCGGCACCGGGCTGACCGGGTTCGTGGCCCGCGCCCGCGAGCTCGCGGCTGCCTACGGCGACCGGTTCACGCCTCCGTCGTACGTCGTGGACCTGGCGGAGAAGGGCCGGTCCTTCCCCGCCTGACGCCGCGCCGCCGCGTCGTACGCCCCTGTGGAAAGTGCTCCGACAACGGTGACCAAACGTGACCCAGGGGTCACTGACAAGCATCCGATGTCGGTGACGAGGAGTGACCCAGGGGTCACTGAAAAGCATCCGATGTCGGAGACGAGGGAGGGCGGGCAGCGACGGTGGGTGACCGGCGAGGGAGCAGTTTGCGCACATCGCACGTACGACGGGCCGATGCGGGGAACAATGGGCCGGTGACTGCCGCACCTGCCGACGACCGTCGTCGTCCCCGCCGCGGGACCCGTCGTCGACATCGAGTCGCTGTGGGTCCGCTTCGGGTCGGTGGACGCCGTCCGGGGCATCGACCTGCAGGTCCCGGCGGGCACGGCCACCGCGCTGCTCGGCCGCAACGGGGCCGGCAAGTCCACCACCATGCGGGTGCTGGCCGGGGTGATCCCGCCGACCGAGGGGCGGGTGCACGTCGCCGGCCTGGACATCCGCACCGAGACGCTCGCGGTCAAGCGGGTCACCGGCTACTGCCCCGACGTGGGCGGGCTGGTCCCGCGCGCGACGCCGTGGGAGCACCTCCAGCTCGCCGCCCGGCTGCGCCGGATGCCGGACGGGTGGGAGGACCGCGCCCGCGACCTGCTCGAGCGGTTCGACCTCGGCGGCGTCGCGCACCGCGTCACCGGCGGCTTCAGCCACGGCATGGGCCGCCGGATGTCGGTGATCCTCGCCGCGTTCCACCAGCCCCGCGTGCGTGCTCCTCGACGAGCCGTTCGACGGCGTCGACCCGCTCGGCGTCGAGGCGACCATGGAGGTCATCGCCGACGCCCGCGCCCACGGCAGCGCCGTGCTGGTCTCCACCCACCTGCGCGAGCTCGCCGTCGAGGCCTGCCAGCACACGATCGTCCTGCGCGGCGGTTCGGCCGTGGCGGAGATGACCGCCGCGGAGATGGGCGGGGAGGACGGTGCCGGTGTCTACCGCGCGCTCCTCGACTAGGCCGCGCGACTCCCGCCGCACCCCGCGCTGGCTGGACTGGAAGCCCCGCAGCGTCCGGCTCGGCTCGGCGACCCAGGAGGCCGTCCGGGCCGCCCGCGACGTCCGGCACCTGCTGCGGTTCCGGCTCTCCGGGCTGCGCGGCCGCTCGCGCCGGGCGGTGCCGATCACCCTGGCCGTGCTGGTCGCCCGTCACCCTGCTCGCGGCGACGCTGCCGGCGTTCCTGCCGGAGTCGCCGTCACCCGCCAGGACGTGCTGCATCCTGCTGCCCACCTCCTACATCGGCGTGCTGGTGATCTCCCTGGTCTCGGCGGCGTCGTCCGGCGGCGGCCGCGAGCTGCTGCCGCGCGCACCAGGCCGTCGCGTTCCCGGTCAGCCCGACCACCGACCACCTCGGCGCGCTGCTGATGGCGCCGCTGAACATCGCCTGGCTGCTGCAGTGCTGGACGCTGCTCGCCGCGACGTCGTACGCCGTGGGCGCCCGCCCGCTGCTGCCGGTGGCGATGGCGCCGGTGTTCCTGTGGCTGTTCACCGGCACCGTCATGGCCCAGTGCCTGGCCTGGGTCGTGGAGTGGCTGCGCCGCGGGCCGAGCGGCTCCCACGTCGTCCGGGGTACGGCGGTCGCCGTCGGCGGCCTGGTCGCGCTGCTCGTGGTCACCGGCCGGCTCACGCCGCTGCTGGACAGCAGCCCGACGCTGCGGGTGGTGCTCGCCGTGCTCGCCGGCGCCGCAGGGCGACTGGCTGCCCTGGCTGGCGATGATGAACTGGCTGCTCGGGCATCGCGATCGTCTCGGTCGTGGTGGGCGCCTGGATGGCCGACCGGGTGGCCCGCCGGTCCGCCAACGACGAGCTGCGCGTCGAGTCCTCCCGGCACCGGGCCCGGGCGCACCCCGGCCTCCGACTTCGTCGCCCTGCTGCGCACCGACCGGTCCGGCATCTGGCGCTCGCTGCCGATGCGCCGCGGCATGGTCGTGCTCGCGCTGTTCCCGGGCCTGGTCGCGCTCGGCGGCGACTTCGACTGGGCCAAGCTCGCGCATCTTCCCCGGCCTGGTCGCCTCCGGCGGCGTGCTGCTGTTCGGGGTGAACTCCTGGTGCCTGGACGGGCACGGCGCGCTGTGGCGCGACAGCCTGCCGGTCTCCCCGCGGCTGGCGTTCCTCTCCCGGGTCACCGTGCTCGCTGGAGATCCTGCTGGTCGCCACGCTCGCCACCCTGCTGCTGGCCTCCCTGCGCGCCGGCCTGCCCGGACGTCTCCGCAGGTGGTCGCCATCGCCTGCGTGACGGTCGTGGTCACCGTGCAGGTGGTCGCGACCTCGCTGCGCTGGTCGGTGCGCAGCCCGTACGCCGTGGACCTGCGCAGCTCGCGCGCGACGCCGGCGCCGCCCCTGGTGATGGTCGGCTACTCCTCGCGCCTCGCGCTGAGCACCACGTTCACCGGGCTGCTGTTCAGCGTCACCACCCGGGCGCCGTGGACCTGGTCGGTGCTGCTCGCGGTGCCGTTCCTGCTCTGGTCCGCGGTCAAGCTCTACCGGACCTCGAGCCGGTGGGCCGACCCCGAGGTCCGCTCCCGGGTGATCGCCACCGTCGCCAGCTAGGGCGGCGACCAGCCCGGATGCGGGTCAGCCGGCGTTGGGCTGCGCGCACTTCATCATCGGCTCGACGAGGTCCTTGCGGGCCGCCGCCTCGTCGCCGGTGAACACGTGGGTGAACATGGCGCGCAGCGAGGTCTCGTTGAGGGTCTTCTTGACGCAGTCCTGCATCGCGGCCGGGACCTGGCCGCTGCTCATCATCGCCTTGTTCATCATCCCCGGGACGTCGGTGCAGCCGAACAGCACGTCGGTGGCCTTCTTCGCGTCGTCCGCGGACATCTTCACCGAGGTGACGTCCTTGCTCGCCTTGTTGTCGGAGGTGAGCATCTTGTACTCCTGCAGCTGCTCGGTGCCGATCTTGTCGACGAGGCCGTCGCCGATGCAGTCGGCCTCCTTCTGCTTGAGCGACAGCAGCGACGAAGCGTTGTCGCTGGAGGACTCCTGCTGCCTTCATGATCGAGGCGGACAGTGCCTTGGACGCCTCGGCGTCGTCGTTGCCCCCGCAGGAGGAGAGCGTCAGGGTCAGGGCGGCGGCCGCGACGGCCGCCAGGGTCTTCTTCATGGTTCCCCGGTTTCTTCGGATGGAGGACAGGGGCTCTCCGGCGAGCATAACGACGGTCCTAGCGGAGCCCCACCAGCGCGTGCAGCGCCGCCACCCCGTGGTCGACGAGCTCCTCCAGCGTCCGGGTACGTCGATCCGGCGGCCGTCCCGACCAGGACAGCGCGGGTCCTCGACGTACATCCACCAGGCGTGCACCACGTCGGCGTGCTCGGGGCCGAGGTCCAGGCAGGTCAGCACCCGGCGCGTGGCCCGGTCCCAGATGTCGTCGTACACCTCGACCACGGCGACGTCGCCGGCCCCGGTGCCGTGCAGCAGCGAGAGGTAGAACGCGCGCCGCCGGTCGATCTGCTCGGCGAACAGCCGCACCATCGAGCGCACCTGCTCGGCCGGCGGCAGGTCCGGGTCCGGCGCGGTGTTGCGCAGGATCCGCCGGCCGGCCGCGGCGACGCACTCGCGGTAGAAGTCGGCCTTGGTGGGGAAGTAGTGGAACAGCAGGCTCCGGGAGATGCCCGCCTCGGCGGCGACCTCGTCGACCGAGAGCTCGTGGATCGGCCGGTCGACGAGCTTGGCCAGCCCGATGCCGACGAGCTGGCGGCGCCGGTCGTCGCGGGACAGCCGGGTCCTGCGGGGCGTGACGCGTCACGCTATTGAGCATTGCTCAACAAGGATCTAGGGTCAAGGACATGGACTTCTCACCCTCACCGCGGGCCGCCGACCTCACCGAGCGGGTCCGGACGTTCCTGCAGACCGAGATCGAGCCCGTCGAGGCGGACTACCACCGCGAGCTCGCCGCGCTGCGCGCCCAGGGCGGCGACGCGGTCTGGCAGCCGCTGCCGCTGATCGCCGAGCTGCAGGGCAAGGCCCGCGCGCAGGGCCTGTGGAACCTCTTCCTGCCCCGCGAGCACGCCGGCGAGTACGCCGCGCGCTACGGCACCGACGGCGGCGAGGGCCTGACCAACACCGACTACGCCCCGATCGCCGAGCTCACCGGCCGGTCCGCGCTGGCGCCGCACGTGTTCAACTGCAACGCGCCGGACACCGGCAACATGGAGGTGCTGCTGAAGTACGGCACCGACGAGCAGCGCGCGCAGTGGCTCGAGCCGCTGCTGCAGGCCCAGATCCGCAGCGCGTTCACGATGACCGAGCCCGACGTGGCCTCCTCCGACGCCACCAACATGGCCGCCACCGCGGTCGTCGAGGGCGACGAGGTGGTGATCAACGGCCGCAAGTGGTGGTCGACCGGCGTGGGCCACCCCGACTGCAAGATCTTCGTCTTCATGGGGCTCACCGACCCCGACGCCGACCGGCACTCCCGGCACACGATGGTGCTCGTGCCCCGCGACACCCCCGGCGTCAAGGTCGAGCGGATGCTGTCCGTGATGGGCATGCACGACGAGCCGCACGGCCACGGGATCGTCTCCTTCAGCGACGTACGCGTCCCGCTCGCCAACGTCCTGCTCGGCCCCGGCCGGGCCTTCGAGATCGCCCAGGGCCGGCTCGGCCCCGGCCGCGTGCACCACTGCATGCGGCTGGTCGGCCTCGCCGAGATGGCCCTCGAGCTCGCCGTACGACGGGCCACCACCCGGACCGCGTTCGGCCGGCCGCTCGCCAAGCTGGGCGGCAACGCCGAGCGGATCGCGGACGCCCGGATCGCCATCGACCAGGCCCGGCTGCTGGTCCTGCACGCCGCCTGGAAGCTCGACACCGAGGGCTCGCGCGGCGCGCTCTCGGCGGTCAGCCAGATCAAGGTCGCGGTGCCGAACATGGCCCAGCAGGTCATCGACATGGCGATGCAGATGCACGGCGGCGCGGGCTTCGACGAGGAGCTCCCGCTCGCCGCGGCCTGGGTCAGCGCCCGGTCGCTGCGGATGGCCGACGGCCCCGACGAGGTGCACCGCGGCGTGATCGCCAAGCTCGAGACGAAGAAGTACGCTGTGAGGGTCCTCGTCACCGGCGGCGCCACCGGCCTGGGCGAGGCCCTGGTGAAGAGGTTCGCCGCGAGGGGCGACCAGGTCCTCTCGTGCGACCTCACCCGAGGTCGGCGCCGAGCTCCCGTCGACGGCTGACAGCTCGGTGGTGCGGCGCGTCCTCGACGTCACGCTCCGACGACGACTGGGCCGCCGCCGTCGAGTGGGTGGCCTCCGAGTGGGGTGGGCTCGACCTCCTCGTCAACAATGCCGGCGTCGCCGGGCGGCGGCCGGATCGAGCGGTGCTCGCTCGAGGACTGGCAGTGGATCTTCGACATCAACCTGTTCGGCGTGGTCCGCGGCACCCGCGCGTTCGTGCCGATGCTGAAGGCGCAGGGCTCCGGCCGGATCGTGAACACCGCCTCGCTCGCCGGCCTCGTGCACCCGCCCGGGATGGGCTCCTACAACGCCGTGAAGGCCGCCGTCGTGGCGTTCAGCGAGACCGCCGCGCACGAGCTCGCGCCGTACGGCGTCGGCTGCACGGTCGTCTGCCCGTCGTACTTCAAGACGAACCTGATGTCCTCGATGCGCGGCGGCGACGCCGACCTCGCGGCCCAGATCGCCCGGCTCGTCGAGAAGTCCCCGATCACCGCCGACGACATCGCCGCCGCCGTCCTCGAGGGCCTCGACCGCGGCGACGAGCTGATCGTCCCCGACGAGCCGGCCCGCGCGGCGTACGCGCTGAAGCTGTCCGACCGGGCCGGCTACGACGAGCAGATGCGCGGCACTCGCCGCCGCGGGCGAAGGAGCGTGACGCATGAGCGACCCCTCGGTGGACGTCCGCGAGGAGGACGCGTTCGACGTCGCCGCGATGGCGGCCTGGCTCGCGGAGCACGGGCGGGACGTGCCCGCGGGGACGCCGGAGGTCCGGCAGTTCCCGGGCGGCGCCTCGAACCTCACCTACCTGCTGCACTACCCCGCGCGCGACCTGATCCTGCGCCGGCCGCCGTCGGGGGTGAAGGCCAAGAGCGCGCACGACATGTCGCGCGAGTTCACCATCCAGTCGAGGCTGGCGCCGGTGTTCGGGCTGGTGCCGGGCATGGTCGCGTTCTGCGACGACCAGGACGTGATCGGCTCGGACTTCTACGTCATGGAGCGGCTCGCCGGCACGATCCTGCGCCGCGACCTGCCCGAGGGCCTGACGCTGTCGGAGGCCGAGGCCCGCACGCTCTGCACGAACTTCCTCGACGTGCTCGTCGACCTGCACCAGGTCGACCCGTCGGAGGCCGGGCTCGACGACCTCGGCCGGGGCGCCGGGTACGTCGCCCGCCAGGTCGGCGGCTGGTCGGACCGGTTCCGCAGGTCCCGCACCGACAACGTCGGCGACTACGAGCGGGTGATGGGCTGGCTCGACGAGCAGCAGCCCGACGACGTCGCGACCACCGTGATCCACAACGACTTCCGGCTCGACAACGTGGTGCTCGCCGCGGACGACCCGCTGCGGGTGATCGGCGTCCTGGACTGGGAGATGGCCACCCTCGGCGACCCGCTGATGGACCTCTCCGGCGCGCTGGCCTACTGGATCCAGGCCGACGACGACGAGGACTTCCGCGCGGCCCGCCGCCAGCCCTCGCACCTGCCCGGGATGCTGACCCGCGCCGAGATGGTCGACTACTACACCGCGCGGATGGGCTTCTCGGTGACGCCCGAGCAGTGGCGGTTCTACGAGGTCTTCGGGCTGTTCCGGCTCGGCGTGATCGCCCAGCAGATCTACTACCGCTACCACCACGGCCAGACCACCAACGAGGCCTACGCCCGCTTCCTGCCGATGACGCAGTACCTCGAGCAGCGCTGCAACCGGCTGATCGACGAGGCCACCGCATGAGCGTGCTGCTGCTGGTCCGGCACGGCCAGGCGTCCTGGGGCGAGGCCGACTACGACCGGCTCTCGTCGGTCGGCGAGGAGCAGTCCCGGGTGCTCGGTGCGGCGCTGGCGGCCCGCGGCGTCCGGCCCGACCTCGTCGTCCGCGGCTCGATGCTCCGGCACCGGCAGACCGCCGACGGCGCGGTGGGCGCGGCCGGCTGGGACGCCGCCGTCGCCGAGGACGCCGACTGGGACGAGTTCGACCACATGAGCACGCTCGACCGGCCGTCGACTGCGTCCGAGATCGAGGGCGAGACGTACGACGAGCGGGTGCGCCGGTTCGAGGCGACCATCGACCGCTGGTCCTCGGGGGAGCACGACGACGAGTACCGGCGAGAGCTTCCCGGCCTTCCAGCAGCGGGTCCGCGGCGCCTTCGAGCGGACCGTGGAGCGGCTCGAGCCGAAGCAGACCGCGGTCGTGTTCACCTCCGGCGGGCCGGTGTCCTGGGTGGCCGCGACCCTCGCCGAGGGCGGCCTGCCGGCCTGGTCGCGGCTGTCGAAGGTGGTGGTGAACTCCTCGGTGACCAAGGTGCTCACCGGCCGCCGCGGCACCAACCTGCTCACCTTCAACGACCACAGCCACCTCGAGGGCGGCGCCCCCGGCCTGCTCACCTACCGCTGACCCGCCGGCCGCCGACCGAGCGCCAGCCACCCAGCCGGCTGGTCGAGCCTGTCGAGACCACTCCCCACCCACGAAGGAACCCCATGACCACCGTCCTGATCACCGGCGCCAGCTCCGGCCTCGGCGAGGAGATGGCCCGCCAGTTCGCCGCCCTCGGCCACGACCTCGCGCCTGGCCGCCCGCCGCACCGACCGGCTGGAGCAGCTCCGCGCCGAGATCGCCGCGCGGCACCCGGCCGTCCGGGTGGAGATCCGGGCCCTCGACGTGAACGACCACGACCAGGTCTTCGAGGTGTTCCGCGCCTTCCGCGCCGACTTCGGCTCGATCGACCGGGTCGTGGTCAACGCCGGTCTCGGCAAGGGCGCCCCGCTCGGCACCGGCCGCTTCGAGGCCAACAAGGAGACCGCGCTGACGAACTTCGTCGGCGCGCTCGCGCAGACCGAGGCGGCGCTGGAGATCTTCCGCGACCAGCAGCGCCGGCCACCTGGTGATGATCTCGTCGATGTCCGCGATGCGGGGGATGCCCAAGGCCGGCACGACCTACGCCGCGACCAAGGCCGGGGTCGCGCACCTCGCCGAGGGCGTCCGGGTCGGACGTCATGGGCACGCCGATCAAGGTGTCGGTGATCTACCCCGGCTACATCCGCTCGGAGATGAACGAGAAGGTCAAGCACGCCCCGTTCATCGTCTCCACCGAGGTCGGCGTGGCCGCGATGGTCGACGCGATCGAGAAGGAGAAGCCCTCCGCCCGCGTCCCCGCCGTGGCCCTGGGTCCCGCTCGGCTTCGCCCTCAAGCACCTCCCCCTCCCGCTCGCCCGCCGCCTCATGGCGCTCGTGACCCGGGCCTGATCAGGTTGACCGGGTCTTGCGTCAGGTCGACCGGACCGCCCCCTACGATGACGCCGTGTCTGCCACCCTCGTCGCCAAGGACCTGTCCGGGGGCCACGCGCACCGCACGCTCTTCGAGCACCTCGACCTGACCGTCGCCCCCGGGGACGTGATCGGCGTGCTCGGCGCGAACGGCGCCGGCAAGACCACCCTGCTGCGGCTGCTCGCGGGCGACGTCGCCCCGCTGGACGGGTCGGTGCAGGCGGCTCCCCGCGACGCGTTCGTGGGCTGGCTGCCGCAGGAGCACGAGCGGGTCGCCGGCGAGACGGTGGCCGGGTACGTCGCCCGTCGTACCGGGGCGGCGGAGGCCACCGCCGCCATGGAGGCGGCCGCCGAGGACCTCGGCTCGGGGAAGCCGGGCGTCGACGACGAGTACGCCCGCGCCCTGGACCACTGGCTGGCCAGCGGCGCCCCGGACCTCGACGAGCGGATCGCGCCGGTGCTCGCCGACCTCGGCTCGGACGTCGGCGCCGGACGCGCTGATGACCTCGCTGTCCGGCGGCCAGGCGGCCCGCGCGGCGCTGGCGGCGCTGCTGCTCAGCCGCTTCGACGTGGTGCTGCTCGACGAGCCCACCAACGACCTCGACCTCGCCGGCCTCGAGCGCCTCGAGTCGTTCGTGCACGGCCTGCGCGGCGGCGTCGTGCTGGTCTCCCACGACCGCGAGTTCCTCGCCCGCTGCGTCAACCGGGTCGTCGAGCTCGACCTCGCGCAGAACCAGGTCGCGGTCTACGACGGCGGGTACGACGCGTTCCTGGCCGAGCGGGCGGTGGCCCGGCGGCACGCCCGGGAGGCCTACGACGAGTTCGCGGCGACCAAGGCCGACCTCGTCGGACGGGCCCGCACCCAGCGCGAGTGGAGCTCCCAGGGCGTCCGCAACGCGATGAAGAAGAGCCCCGACAACGACAAGATCCGCCGCAAGGCGCAGGCCGAGTCCTCGGAGAAGCAGGCCCAGAAGGTCCGGCAGATGGAGTCCCGGATCGCCCGGCTCGACGAGGTCGAGGAGCCGCGCAAGGAGTGGGCGCTGCAGTTCAGCATCGGCTCCGCGCCGCGGTCCAGCTCGGTCGTCGCGACGCTCAACGCAGGCGTCCCTGCGGCGCGGTGACTTCGCGCTTCGGGCCGGTCTCGCTGCAGGTCAACGCGGGCGAGCGGATCGGCATCACCGGCCCGAACGGCGCCGGCAAGACCACCCTGCTCGGGCTGCTGCTCGGGCCGGCTGGCCCCCGACGCCGGTACGGCGAGCCTGGGCGCCAGCGTCGCGGTCGGCGAGATCGACCAGGCCCGGTCGGGCTTCGACGAGGACCTGCCCCTCGGGGACGCGTTCGAGGCCGCCGTACCGGAGCTGGCGCCGGCCGACGTCCGCACCCTGCTCGCGAAGTTCGGCCTGAAGAGCGACCAGGTCACCAGCCGGGTCGGCCGGCTCTCGCCGGGAGAGCGGACCCGCGCCGGGCTGGCGCTGCTGCAGGCCCGCGGGGTGAACCTGCTGGTGCTCGACGAGCCGACCAACCACCTCGACCTGCCGGCGATCGAGCAGCTCGAGCAGGCGCTGGACTCCTACACCGGCGCGCTGCTGCTCGTCACCCACGACCGCCGCCTGCTGGACAACGTGCACGTCGACCAGCGCTGGGACGTGAAGGCCGGCCAGGTCACCGCAGGTTGACCCGGGCCTGAGTTCAGGTCGACCCGGGACTCAGTGAGGGTCGAGCCGGGGCTGAGTTGACCTCGAGCCGGGGCTCAGTGCTCCTCGAGCGCCCGCCAGCCGCGGTACCCGCCGACCAGGTCGGTCGCCCGGGTCAGGCCGATCCGGCGCAGCGTCTCGGCGGCGAAGCTCGAGGCGTACCCGTCGTTGCAGAACAGGATCACCCGGCGCTCCGGGTCGACCGCCTCGGGCAGCCGGTCGACGCTGGTCGGGTCCAGCCGCCACTCGAGGACGTTGCGGTCGACCACCAGCGCGCCGGGCATCTCGCCCTCGGGTCCGCGGTTCTCGACCGGCCGGATGTCCACGACGAGCGCCCCGGTCGCGACCTCGGCGGCCAGGTCGTGCGGATCGACGCGATCCAGCCCGCGACGTACCTCCGCGAGCACCCGCTCGACCGTGCTGCCCTCGTCGCTTGACCCGTGCATGCCGCGAGCGTAAGCCTGTGCACCCGGGCCGCGCTGCGGTGGCCGGACGGCGGACTGGTCTGGAGGACCTGATGAGCGGACGCGTGGTGCACTTCGAGATCCCCTTCGACGACCAGGAGCGGGCGTCGGCGTTCTACGCGAGCACGTTCGGCTGGGACCTGAACCCCGCTGCCGGACATGCGCTACGTGCTGGCGACCACCGGTCCGAGCGACCAGGGTCCGCCGAGCGAGCCGGGCTTCATCAACGGCGGCCTGCTCGAGCGCGGTGCGCCGGTCAGCGGACCGGTGCTGGTCGTCGACGTCGAGGACATCGACGCGACGCTGGCCTCGATCGAGGAGTCCGGCGGTACGACGGTCTCGGCGAAGCAGGCCGTCGGGGAGATGGGCTTCTCGGCCTACTTCACCGACCCCGAGGGCAACCTGATGGGCCTCTGGCAGACCGCCTGAGGCCCGGCTCGACGTGAACTGAGGCCCGGCTCGACGTCGACCGCGACGGCCCGGGTCGACGTGAACCGAGGCCCGGGTCAGCCGAACGACAGGCGGACGTCTCGCACCCGCAGCGACAGCGCCGGGTGCCGGCCGTTCAGGAACGCCAGCGGGCCGTGTACGTCGAACTTCCAGGCGCCGCGGCACGGCAGGCCCCGGCCGCTGCCCGCGAACGGCGTGACCACCGGGCCGACCGACGACTCCTGGACGGTGCTCATCGCGAACGGGGTGCGCACCAGGGCCGCACCGGGCACCGACGTGAACGCCGCGGAGGCGACCTGCTGGCCCTCGGCCACCGCGCTGAACGTGGTCCGCGAGGTCGGCCCGAGCCGGCCGTCGCGCAGCGGCAGGTGGGCGAGCTCCTTGGGGAGCGCCCACAGCGACCGGCCGGCGTCGCGGGAGGTGGGCGAGTCCACCCAGATGTCGGTGACGCTCAACCGGCGGGCAGCGGACGCCGTCGACGAGCCGGGCCACGAGCAGCTCGTGGTAGGCCAGCACGCCGCCCTCGGTGTAGTTGACGAACGCGGCGCCGTACACGCCGGGCGGCCGGTCGGACCGGTCGCTGGACCGCACGACGAACACCGACAGCCACAGCTGCGCCTGGAGCTTCCACGGCGGTGACGGGAAGGGCATGCCACAGCCTAGGCCGGGCGGACCGCCGCAGAATTCACGACGTCGAGAGGTCCCACAGTGCAACCAGTTCTGGCAGGGTGGGACTTTCATGCCTCGCCGGGGACGCGGCGGGACGCACGGAGGGAACCGCATGGACAAGCGCGTGTGCGTGATCGGAGCAGGCTCGTCCGGAATCGCAGCGGCGCAGGTGCTGCACGCACGCGGGCTCCCGTTCGACTGCTTCGAGACCGGCAGCGAGCTCGGCGGCAACTGGCGCTACGGCAACGACAACGGGATGTCCTCGGCCTACCGCTCGTTGCACATCAACACCTCGCGGGAGCTGATGGAGTACCGCACCTTCCCGATGCCGGACGGACCTCCCGGACTACCCCTCGCACTGGCAGATCGCGGCGTACTTCGACGCGTACGTCGACCACTTCGGGTTCCGCGACCGGATCTCGTTCCGCACCGAGGTCGTCAAGGTCGAGCCGCGGCACGAGGGCGGCTTCGACGTGACGCTGCGGGTGCGCGACGAGCGCGGTGACATCAGCGAGCCGGAGGTCCGCTCCTACTCCGACGTCGTGGTCGCGAACGGCCACCACTGGGACCCGCGCTGGCCGGAGCCGTCGTACCCGGGTGCCGAGACGTTCCCGGGCGAGCAGCTGCACGCGCACTACTACCGGACCCCGGACGTGCTCGAGGGCAAGCGGGTGCTGGTGCTCGGCATCGGCAACTCCGCCTGCGACATCGCCGTCGAGGCCTCCCGGGTGGCCGCCGAGACCCACCTCGCGATGCGCCGCGGCGCGCACATCATCCCCAAGTTCCTGTTCGGCGTGCCCACCGACCACCTGACCAGCTCACCGCTGGCGCGGGGGCCGCTCCGGCTGCAGCAGCTCGGGATGGCGGCCATGCTGCGGGTCGCGCAGGGCCGGGTCACCGACTACGGCCTGCCGCGCCCCGACCACGCGGTGCTGCACGCGCACCCGACGGTCAGCGACGACCTGCTCACCCGGCTCGGCCACGGCGACCTCGACGGTCCGCCCGAACATCGACCGCTTCGAGGGCAGCAAGGTCTTCTTCGTCGACGGCACCGCCGCCGAGGTCGACACGGTGGTCTACTGCACCGGCTACAAGGTGACGTTCCCGTTCCTCGACGAGCGCTTCCTGACCGCCCGCGACAACCACGTCGACCTCTACCGCCGGGTCGTCGACCCCGACCACCCGGGCCTGTACTTCGTCGGCCTGATCCAGCCGCTCGGCGCGATCATGCCGCTGGCCGAGGCGCAGTCCGAGTGGGTCGCCGACCTCGTGTCCGGCGAGGGCACCCTGCCGTCGTACGACGAGATGCGCCGGCAGATCCGGATCTACGACGAGCGCCTCGCCCAGCGGTACGTCGCCTCGAAACGGCACACGATCCAGGTCGACTTCCACGCCTACCTCGCCGAGATCGGGCGCGAGCGGCGTGCGTCGCAGGAGCGCGCCGGCCACGTCGCGCCGGGCCTGCGGTCCCGGGTCAGTCGACGACTGCGACGTTCTTGACCTCGACCTCGTGGGCCTCGGTCGCCACCTCGGCGAGCTTGGTGCGGACCGTGTCGAGGGCCTTGGTCAGCTTGTCGACGCCGTCGCCGAGCCGGCGCTGGTAGTCCATCTCGGCGGCCCGGGACGCCGTCGCCGGGTCCCAGCCCTGGATCCGGGCGTTCACCTGCTCCAGCACGTCGTGGACCTGCTTGACGATCGCGTCGTGCGCGGCGCTCAGCGCGCTCTCCATGTCCGCGAGCGAGCCCTGCTTCACGACCAGCGACATGTCGCTCACTGCGCACCCTCCGAGCCGGCCGGCCAGCCGGGCGTAGCTCTGCTGCTGCCGGACCTCGGTCTCGGCCTCGGTCCGGTCGACCGCGACCAGCTTGGTGGCGTACTCGCCGAGCGTCGGGAGCAGGTCGCCGGCGGCGGTGAACCAGGCCTGCAGGGCCTCGCCCAGCCCGGCCGCGGCGCCGCCCTGGAACCCGGGCGACGCGCCCTGCAGCGCCGTCGCGAGGTCCTGCAGGGTGGTCTGGATCGGCTCGATCGCGCCGGTGACGAGGCGGGCGGCCTCGGTCTGGGCGCCGATCTGGAGCTGGGTGTCGGCCATCTGGTTCCCCCTGGATCTCGACGGTCAGGCCACGATCGTAGACGGGCCGGCCCGTCGATCCCAGGACAATGGGGTGTTTTCGGACGGCTCCGGGCCGGGTAGCCTGCCTCGCGCCGATGCATCAGTCGAGCAAGGGGGAACCGATGCCGTCGTACGACTTCGAGGTCGACCTGGAGAGCCTGGTGGCCGCGGCCCAGGGCACCGTCGAGACGATCCAGCTGTTCAAGGACAAGGACGTCGAGGACCTGGTGCCGAGCGAGGACGACCTCGGCAGCGACGTGGTCTGGGACGCGGTCGACGAGTTCAAGGACCGCTGGGAACGCGGCATGAACAACCTCGTCGGCGACATCGAGGAGGCCGGCAGCCGGCTGGCGAAGATCGCCTCCAACTACGCGAAGTTCGACCAGGAGGCCAACGCCAAGCTCAAGGGCGTGGCCGGCGACCTGGGCGGCTTCTCGCTGATGGGGGAGTGAGCGGTGCCGGACTTCACGATCAAGGGCAACCCCGGCGGGATCCGCGCCCGGGCGGCGACGACCCGGTCGAAGGCCGAGTCGTTCTCCTCCACCGGGGACGCGCTCGCCACGATCACCACCGACGGGTGGAACAGCCGCGCCGGTGACCGGTTCCGCGAGAAGTTCGACACCGAGCCGGAGCGGTGGCGCGCGTCCGGCGACGGCTTCGTCACCGCGGCGAACGCCCTGGAGAACTACGCCGACGCGCTCGACCACGCGCAGTCCCGCGCCCGGTCGGCCGAGCGGGAGTACGCCCGCGGCGACCAGGTCTCCCAGGACGCCAGGGCGGCGTACGACGCGGACGTCTCGCGCGCCCGGGACAAGGTGCACGCCGCGGCCGCGGCCGGCCAGGTCATGACGCTGACCATCATCCCGTTCCACGACCCGGGCGACGCGATCCGCGACGGCGCCGTCCAGGAGCTCGCGTCCGCCAAGGCCGACCTGGAGTCGGCGGCGCACTCCTGCGCCTCGGGCGTGCGCGCGGGCTGTGCGGCGGCGCCGGAGAAGCGCAAGTGGTACGAGTCGGTCGGCGCCGCGGTCGGCGGCTTCCTCAAGGGCGCCGGCGAGGCGCTGATGGACCTCGGGGAGCTGGCCAACTGGCTGGTGAACCCGATCGGCGCCCTGACGATGTCCCTGCTCGAGGACGCCCAGAGCGGCATGACCGCCGAGGAGATCGCGGCCAAGTGGGAGCTCAAGGGCGAGGACGCGCAGGGCATGCTCGACGCCCTGCAGGAGGACCCGCTCGAGTTCGGCAAGAACCTCGGCAAGGCGATGCTGGACTGGGACACCTGGTCCGACGACCCGGCCCGGGCGCTCGGCCACCTGCTGCCGGACGCGATCATCGCGTTCTTCACCGCCGGGTCCGGGACGCTGGCCACCCGCGGCGCCAAGGGCGGCGTGGACGCGATCGACGCCTTGGGCGGCCTCTCGAGGCTCGACGACCTGGCCGGGCTCAAGCACCTCGACGACCTCGGCGACTTCCGCCGGCTGGACCTCGACGGGCTCGACCTCGGCCGGGCGCGCGCCTGGGAGGGCGAGGGCGGCCGGCTCACCCCGGAGCAGAACGCCGCCGCCGACTCCTACCTCCGCGGGGCGAGCCGTGCCGAGCAGCACGTGACGCCGGACATGCAGCGCATCGCGGAGCGCAGTGACGGGACGCTCGAGGGGCTGGAGTTCCGGCTCAAGGGCGAGGAGTCGCTCAAGCGGAAGCTGGCCACCGAGCTGGCCGAGGACCCGACGCGCAGCGTGGACGACGTCCTGGCGGACATGAAGGACTCGGTGCGCTACACCTACCAGTTCGACTCGCAGCGCTACGCCGACGGGGTCTCGGACGCGCGAGCCGGACTGCGGGACGCGGGGTACGAGGAGATCAAGTTCAAGAACACCTGGGGCGAGGACGGCTACCAGGGCATCAACGGCGCGTACCGTACGCCCGACGGGTCAGGCACGATCGAGGTGCAGTTCCACACCCCGGAGAGTCTCGAGGCGAAGATGACAGGGCACGATCTGTACGAGGAAGCGCGTCTCCCGGAGACCACGCCGGAGCGCCGGGCCGAGCTCGACCGGCTGATGGCCGAGCAGTTCGAGCGCGTGCCCAAGCCCCACGGCGGCACGGGTCTGCAGCCCCTCGGGCCGGACCAGCACGCCCGGGTCGGGAGTGCGCGGTGAGCCGCAGGGAGCCGCAGGACGGGACGTACTTCTACGCGGAGTCCGGCATCCGCCGCCAGAGCGGGCTGCCGAGGCTGCTCCGGGCCGAGGTGCGCGACGGCATCCCCCACGACACGGTGTGGCGGGTGGACACCGACGCGTGGGTGGAGACCGCCACGCTGTTCCAGTACCGCCTCCACCTGGAGGAGAACGACGTCCAGCCGATCACCGACCGGCTGGCCGGGGAGATCCAGGACAAGGAGCGGCTCTGGTGGTCGTCGCGCTCGTCCACCCCGGCGGACGAGCCGGCCGGCGACACGTGACGCACGACCCGGCCGGCGCGACGGACACCCCGTGCGGGTGCGCGGGCCGGGAGGAGCGGTGCGGCTGAGCGGGGACGAGTCCGTCGCTGCGGCGGCCCGGCTGGCCGGCGTGGCCCACCACGACCAGGTCGACAAGGCAGGTGCACCGTACGTCGATCACCCGCGCCGCGTGGCAGCCGCTCTGGCGGGCGGCTGGGCCGCCGAGACCGTCGCCTGGCTGCACGACGTCGTCGAGGACACGGGCGTGACCCTCGCGGATCTCCGTGACCAGGGCTTCGCGGAGGAGGTCTGCCGAGCCGTCGACGCGATCACCCGCAGGCAGGCGGAGCCTCCCGACGACTACTACGCCCGCGTGGCCGCGGACCCGCTGGCCCTCCAGGTGAAGCGGGCGGACCTGGCCGACAACAGCGACCCGGTGCGCCTCGCCAGGCTCCCGCCGGACCTCCGGGCCCGGCTGGAGGAGAAGTACGCCCATGCGCGCACCCGTCTCGGGACTGTCCGCGGGTGCGCCGTGACCCGGTGACGGGCCGGCCGCGGCTCAGCGGCGCGGCTTCGCGGTGCTGCCGCGCACGACCAGCTCGGTCGGCAGCTTGACGTGCCGGGCCCGGCCCTTGGTGCCTGCCCGCCGGGCGTCCATGACGCGGCGCAGCTCGGCGGCCGACGTACGCCCCTTCTCGTCGATGTCCTGGCGGACGGTGGTCAGCTGCGGGCGCAGCCGGCGGGCGAGGGGGCTGTCGTCGAAGCCGACCAGTGAGAGGTCGTCGGGGATGCTGAGGCCGAGCTCCTCGGCGGCCCGCATCACGCCGCTGGCGATCACGTCGGAGAAGCACAGCACCGCGGTCGGCCGGTCGGGGCGGCCGAGCAGCTCGAGCGCCGCCGTCGTGGCCCTCGGTGTCGTCGCTGTTGAGCTGCCGGTGCACGACGGGGGTGATGCCGGCGGGGGTGAGCACGTCGAGGTAGCCCAGCAGCCGCTCGCGGGAGACGTACTTCGACCCCTCGGCGTCGGCGACCGGGTCGGCCACGAAGCCGGGGGCGCCGCCGAGGGCAGCGGTCATCACGCCGACCCGGGTGTGCCCGAGGTCGACGAGGTGCTGCGCGGCCGCCCGGCCGCCCCCGCGGTCGTCGACGTTGATCGAGGTGACGCCCTTGGTGGGCTCCTGGTCGACGAAGACCATCGGCAGGTTGCGCCGGGTCAGCCAGTCGACCGCGGTCATGTCCGGGTCGCAGGAGTAGACGATCGCGGCGTCCATCGGGACGTCCCGGGCCGGGATCACGTCGTCCACGACCGCCGAGGACAGCAGGGTGATCGCCAGGCCGGTGGGGGCCAGCTCGCCGGCGATGGTGCCGAGGAAGCCGGTGGCGATGTCGTCGTCGAAGGCGTAGCGCAGCGAGGACGTGAGCACGATGCCGATGGCGTTGGTGGTGCCGCGGGCCAGGTTGCGCGCGGCGGGGTCGGGCCCGGCGTACCCGAGCTTCTTGGCGGCGTCGAGGATCGTCTGCCGCATCGAGGCGGAGAGCTGGTCCGGCCGGGAGAAGGCGTTGGACACAGTCATCCGGCTGACGCCGACCTGGTCGGCGATCGTCTGCAAGGTCACTCGGGCCACGCCGCCAGGGTAACCAGTACCGGCAGCGGCGTGGCCACGAGTGGCCCGCACCCCGAGCGAGGGGTCAGTGGGCAGGGCTGTAGTCGGCCGGCGCGAGCAGGTCGGCGACGCGGTGCAGGGCGCCGGAGAGCAGCGACCGGGTGCGCGGGGCGCGGGGCGCGTGCTCCTCGGCCCGGACGACCGTGGACAGCGGCTCGCCGTAGGTGAACTGGTCGGCGACGGCGTCGCGGGCGACGTCGAGGGTGAGCAGGGCGTACATGGGGGTCTCCTCGAGAACGGGTGAAGCACGTTCTGTACCGCTACAGTACGAGGCTGTTCTGTAGCGGTCAAGTGAATGCCGGGTGATCCGCGTCTCAGCCGCGCGCGGGAGCGGCGTCGCGCAGGCCGACGAAGCTGATCGCGCCGCCCGCGAGCAGCAGCACCGCGCAGATCAGCTGGGCCTGCTGCGTAGCCGGCGGCGAACACGGCCGGGTCGCGGTAGTCGGCGCCGGCGATCCCGACCACGGCGGGCAGCGCGCTCACCGCGAGCAGCGACCCGGTGCGGGCCACCGCGTTGTTGATGCCGCTGGCGATGCCGGCGTAGCGGTCCGGCGCGGCCGCCAGCACGCTGGAGGTCAGCGGCGCGACCAGCAGCACCAGGCCGCTGGAGAACACCAGCATCCCGGGCAGCACGCCGGTGAAGTAGCCGGTGTCCGCGTCGACGCCGCGCAGCACCAGGGCGCCCAGGCCGCAGAGCACCGGCCCCACCGTCAGCGGCAGGCGCGGCCCGATCCGGGCGGCCAGCGCGCCGGACCGCGAGGAGAGCAGCAGCATCACGAGGGTCAGCGGCACCGTGGCGAGGCCGGCCTTCAGCGGCGTCCAGCCGGTGACCACCTGCAGCTGGAGCACCAGGAAGAACAGCATCGAGCCGAGCGCGCCGTAGACCAGCAGGGTCAGCACGTTCGCCACCGAGAACGTCCGGGACGCGAACAGGTGCATCGGGACCAGCGCGTCGTGGTGCCGCCGCTCGAACACCACGAACAGCACCAGGGCGAGCGACGCCGACGACCGCCGCCCCGACGACGTACGCCGTGGGGGCGGAGCCGTTCTCGATCAGCGCGTACGTCGCCCCGCCGAGCCCGACCGCGCCGAGGGCGGCGCCGAGCACGTCGAAGCCGCGGGCCGCCTCGGGGTCGCGGGACTCCGGGACGTGCCGCGCGGCGACCAGCAGCACCGCGACCGCGACCGGCACGTTGATCAGGAAGATCCACCGCCACGAGGCGTTGTCGACGATCCAGCCGCCGAGCAGCGGGCCGATCGCCGCGGCGATGCCGCCGAGCCCGGCCCACTGGCCGATCACCTTGCCGCGGTCGGCGACCCGGAACGAGCCCTGGATCATCGCCAGGCTGCCCGGGGTCAGCAGCGCCGCGCCGACGCCCTGCAGCAGCCGGGCGCCGATCAGCTGGCCGGGCGACTGGGCCACCCCGCACAGCGCCGAGGCGAGGGCGAACCAGGTGACGCCGACCAGGAAGACCCGCTCGCGGCCGAAGTGGTCGCCGAGCGAGCCGCCGACCAGGATCAGCGAGGCGAGCGAGAGCAGGTAGGCGTTGACCACCCACTGCAGCTGCGCGATCGACGCGCCGAGGTCGTCACCGATGCTGCGCAGCGCGATGTTCACCACCGTGCCGTCGAGCATCGCCATCCCGGAGCCGAGCACCGCCGCGGCCAGCACCCAGCGGCCCTGCGGGGAGCCGGCGGCGATCCGCGCGGTCATCGGCTCGGCGGCGGTCACGCGGCTACCGGTCGGACTGCGGGATCAGCCGCGTGTAGCGCATCTCGGTCGGGTGCGGCGGCCACGGCGCCGGGCGGCGCTCGCCCTCGACGGGGCGCCAGCCGAGGTACTCGTAGAGCCGGCGGGCCCGGTGGTTCTCCTCCAGGCACCACAGCTCCGCGATCGTCGTGCCCCGCTCGTCCATCGCGTGCAGCACGGTCTCGATCGCGGTGGTCGCCAGCCCGGTGCCCCACTGGTCGGGGTGCACGGCGAGGTGCCGCAGCGAGCGGTCGTCGTAGGCCGCGAACAGGTCGAGCCCGCCGTCCTCCGTGACCGGCGTCCCGGACGAGCACGTCGACCCCGGGCTCGTCGAGCACCAGCGCCCAGCGGGCCAGCACGTCGTCCTCGGGGAACGGGAACCGGTCGGGCGGGAACACGTGGCGCAGCCCGACCAGGTTGGCCTCCCGCTCGAGGTCCCGCAGGGCCGACAGGTCGTCCAGGGTCGCCGCTCGGAACATGCGCCCATCGTGGCGCACCCGCCTGCCGGCACGCCAGGACGGCGTCCAGCAGCAAAAGTCAGGCTTGACTGTTTGTTTGTCCGGCCCGCAGGATGGGCCTCGTGTCGACCACCGCCCGCGTGCCGCAGGAGGAGCGCACCCGCGCCATGCGCCAGCGCCTCCTCGACGCCACCGTCGAGTGCCTGGTCGAGTCCGGCTGGAGCGGTACGTCGACCACGCTGGTGTCGCAGCGGGCCGGGGTCAGCCGGGGCGCCCAGCTGCACCACTTCCCGACCAAGGACGCCCTCGTGCTCGCGGCCGTCGAGCACCTGTCCGCCGCCCGGCCGCCAGGAGCTCCAGGCCGCCGCGGCCGAGCTGCCCACCGGTCCGCGCCGCACCCGCGCCGTCCTGGAGATGCTCGCGGTGCACTTCACCGGCCCGGTGTTCTCCGCCGCGCTCGAGCTGTGGGTCGCGGCCCGCACCGACGCCGCGCTCCGGCTGGCCGTCGGCCCGCTCGAGCAGCGGATCGGCCGGGAGACGCACCGCTCGACCGTCGAGCTGCTCGGCTTCGACCAGTCCGAGCCCGGGGTCCGCGAGCTGGTGCAGGCCACCCTCGACCTGGTCCGCGGCCTCGGCCTGGCCAACACGATCACCGACGACACCGCCCGCCGCGGCCGGATCCTCGACGCCTGGGCCGAGGTCCTCGACGAGCAGGTCCGGGCATGAACGACCGGCTCGCGGCCGTGCTCGCCGACCTCCGCGCCGAGGGCGACCAGCTCGAGGACCTCGTCGTGCCGCTCGACGAGCCGCGGCTGGCGCACGCCCGACGCCGGCCGCGGGCTGGGACGTCGCGCACCAGGTCGCGCACCTCGCCTGGACCGACGAGGCCGCGCTGGCCGCCGCCACCGACCGGGCCGCCTGGGAGCGCGAGCGTGCGGGCGGCGCTGCGAGGACCCCGACGGCTTCGTCGACGCCGAGGCGGCGCGCGGGGCCGCCGTACCCCCGGGGGAGCTGCTGGACCGCTGGCGCCGGGCGCGGGCCGACCTGGCCGAGGCGCTGGCCGCGGTGCCGGAGGGCACGAAGCTGCCGTGGTACGGCCCGCCGATGAGCGCCACGTCGATGGCCACCGCCCGGTTCATGGAGACCTGGGCGCACGCCCGCGACGTCGCCGCCGCGCTCGGCGTCGAGCTGCCCGCCGACGACCGGGTGCGGCACGTCGTGCACCTCGGGGTGCGCACCCGCGGCTTCGCCTACGCCAACCGCGGGCTGCCGGCCGCCGACGTCCGAGGTGCGGGTCGTCGCTCACGCTGCCGAGCGGTGCGGTGGTCGAGCACGGCCCCGCCGACGCCGCCGGCGCGGATCACCGGCTCGGCGTACGACTTCGCGCTGGTCGTCACCCAGCGGCTGCACCCCGAGGACGCCGACCTGGTGGCCGTCGGCGAGGACGCCTTCGAGTGGCTCGACCTCGCGCAGGCCTTCGCCGGCCCGCCGGGACCGGGACGGGAGCCCCGTCGTGGCTGAGGTGCTCCGGGTCGGCAACTGCAGCGGCTTCTACGGCGACCGGCTCTCCGCGATGCGCGAGATGCTCGCTCGGCGGCGAGCTCGACGTGCTCACCGGCGACTACCTCGCCGAGCTGACGATGCTGATCCTGGGCCGCGACCGGCTCAAGGACCCGACGCTGGGGTACGCCCGCACGTTCGTCCGGCAGGTCGAGGACTGCCTCGGCCTCGCGCTCGAGCGGGGCGTCAAGATCGTCGCCAACGCCGGCGGCCTCAACCCGGCCGGGCTCGCCGAGCGGCTGCGCGAGGTGGCCGCCGGGCTCGGGCTCGCCGTCCAGGTGGCGCACGTGCAGGGCGACGACCTCCTCGACCGCGCCGACGCGCTCGGCCTCGGCGGCGCACCCCTGACCGCGAACGCCTACCTCGGCGCCTTCGGCATCGCCGCCGCCCTCACCCACGGCGCCGACGTCGTGGTCACCGGCCGGGTCACCGACGCGTCGCGTGGTCGTCGGGCCGGCGATCGCGCGGTTCGGCTGGACACCCGACGTCGTACGACGAGCTGGCCGGCGCCGTGGTCGCGGGCCACGTCATCGAGTGCGGGGCGCAGGCCACCGGCGGCAACTTCTCCGGCTTCACCGCCGCGGACCGGCCGCTCGGCTTCCCGCTCGTCGAGATCGCCGCCGACGGGTCCTGCGTGGTCACCAAGCACGACGGCACCGGCGGCCAGGTCTCCGTCGACACGGTGACCGCGCAGCTGGTCTACGAGATCCAGTCCGCGACGTACCTCGGGCCCGACGTGTCGGTCCACCTGACTCGCTCGCCCTCACCCCCGACGGCCCGGACCGGGTGCGGATCTCCGGCGCGACCGGCTCGCCGCCGCCGGAGACGCTGAAGGTCTGCGTCAACGAGCTCGGCGGCTTCCGCAACCAGGCCGAGCTGGTGCTGGTCGGGCTCGACGTCGAGGAGAAGGCCGCCTGGGTCCGCGTCCCAGCTGACCGCCGCGCTCGACGCCGCGCCCGGCGGTCCGCCCGCGGTCGTCGAGTGGGCGCTGGCCCGCACCGACCACGAGGACGCCGACACCGAGGAGGCCGCGTCCTGCCGGCTGCGGGTCTCCGTGCGGGACGCCGACGCCGCCCGGGTCGGCAAGGTCGTTCACCGCCCCGCTCGTCGAGCTCGCGCTGGCGTCGTACCCCGGCTTCACGCTGACCGGCCGCCCGCGCCCGCGACGCCCGTACGGCGTCTACCGCGCCGCCTACGTCCCGCGCTCCGAGGTAACGAGCAGGTCGTCCTCGAAGACGGCACCACCCTGGTCCCACTCCGCCGACCCGTCACCCATGCAGCAGGATCCGCGGCGTGTCGTCGCAGAAGTGACGGCTCGGCCCCCCGGCGGGCCGTCCGTGCCGGATGCCCCTCGGCCGCGTCGTGCACGCCCGCTCCGGGGACAAGGGCGGGGACGCCAACATCGGGGTCTGGGCGAGGGACGCCGCGGCGCCGACCGGACCGGGTCGCCTGGCTGCTGGACTTCCTGACCGCCGACCGGGTCCGGACGCTGCTGCCCGAGACGGCCGACCTCGACGTCGAGGTGTTCGCGCTGCCGAACCTCGGCGCCGTCAACGTGCTGGTGCACGGCCTCCTCGGCGAGGGCGTCGCGGCGTCGGCCGCGCTTCGACCCGCAGGCCAAGGCGCTCGGCGAGTGGCTGCGGTCGCGGTACGTCGACGTGCCGGAGGCCCTGCTGTGAAGCTCGACGGTTCTGGACCACCGAGCAGGTCGCGCTGCATGGACTCGGCGCGGGCGTTCGTGCGCGCCGAGGTCGTGCCGCACCTGCAGGAGTGGGAGGACGCCGGCGTCGGTGCCGCGCGACCTGCACCGCGCGGCCGCGCGGCTCGGGTTCCTCGGCCTCGGCGTGCCCGAGGAGGTCGGTGGCGCCGGCGGGACGTTCCTCGACGCCCTGGCCGTGACGGAGGCGTTCACCGAGGCGGGCGCGTCGTCGGGGCTGCTGGCCGCGCTCTTCACCAGCGGCATCGCGCTGCCGCACCTCGTCGCCTCGGGGGACGCCGGCCTCGTCGACCGGTTCGTGCGGCCGACCCTGGCCGGCGAGACGATCGGGTCGCTGGCGATCACCGAGCCCGGCGGCGGGTCCGACGTCGCCGGGCTGCGGACGACGGCGCGGCGGGACGGGGACGAGTACGTCGTCGACGGGTCCAAGACGTTCATCACCTCCGGCGTCCGCGCGGACTTCGTGACGACCGCCGTACGCACCGGGGGCCCGGGCCACCGCGGGATCAGCCTGCTGGTGGTCGAGCGCGGCACGCCCGGCTTCACCGTCGACCGGTCGCTGGCGAAGATGGGCTGGCACTGCTCGGACACCGCCGAGCTCGGGTTCGCCGACGTCCGGGTGCCGGTCGCGAACCTGGTCGGCGAGGAGAACACCGGCTTCGCGCAGATCGCCCGGGCCTTCGTCACCGAGCGGCTGGCGCTGGCGGCGCACGGCTACGGCATCGCCGCCCGGTCGCTCGCGCTGACCGCCGAGCACTGCCGGACGCGCGAGACCTTCGGGCGGCCGCTGCTCGCCAACCAGGTCGTGCAGCACCGGCTCGTGGAGATGCACCGCCGGGTCGACGTGGCGCGGACCTACACCCGGGCCGTCGCGCAGCGGTACGTCGCCGGCGAGGACCCGCTCGTCGAGGCGCTGCACGCCAAGGCGCTGGCGGTCGCAGGCCGCGTCGTACGTCTGCGACCAGGCCGTGCAGCTGCACGGCGGCACGGGATACCTGCACGGGACCGAGGTGGAGCGGCACTACCGCGACGCCCGGATCCTGGGCATCGGAGGAGGAGCGACCGAGGTGCTCGACGACCTGAACGCCAAGCTGCTGGGGTACGCGCCATGACCGACCCGTCAACTCTGCAACGACACACCGACGAAAGCTGCTGCACAGTGACGGGTCGGCGGGGGGCGATGCTGGAGAAGATCGCGGCGCTGGACGCCGAGCACGCGAAGGCGGTGGCCGGCGGCGGCGAGAAGTACGTCGACCGGCACCACGCGCCGCGGCAAGCTGCTGGCCCGCGAGCGCATCGAGCTGCTCCTCGACGAGGGCTCGGCGTTCCTCGAGCTGTCCCCGCTCGCCGGGCTGGGGCTCGGACTTCGCGGTCGGCGCCAGCGTCGTCACCGGCCTCGGCGTGGTCGAGGGCGTCGAGTGCATGGTGATCGCCAACGACCCCACCGTGCGCGGCGGCGCGAGCAACCCGTGGACGGTCAAGAAGCTGTTCCGGGCCGCCCAGATCGCCAAGGAGAACCGGCTCCCGACGATCAACCTGGTCGAGTCCGGCGGCGCCGACCTGCCCACCCAGAAGGAGATCTTCATCCCCGGCGGCGCGCTGTTCCGCGGGCTGACCGAGGCCAGCGCCGACCGCCGCCCGACGGTCGCGCTGGTGTTCGGCAACAGCACCGCCGGCGGGGCGTACGTGCCGGGCATGAGCGACTACGTGGTGATGGTCAAGGAGCAGGCCAAGGTGTTCCTCGGCGGTCCGCCGCTGGTCAAGATGGCGACCGGTGAGGAGTCCGACGACGAGTCGCTCGGCGGCGCGGAGATGCACGCGCGGACCTCCGGGCTGGCCGACTACCTCGCCGTCGACGAGCGGGACGCGATCCGGATCGGCCGGCGGATCGTCGCGCGGCTGAACCACCGCAAGGCGGTCCCGTCCGGCCCGAGGGGGCTACGCCGAGCCGGACGCGGACGTCGAGGGGCTGCTCGACCTGATCCCGGCCGACCTCAAGGAGCCGTTCGACCCGCGCGAGGTGATCGCCCGGGTGTGCGACGGCGCCGGTCCCGGCAACGAGGTGGCGTTCGACGAGTTCAAGCCGGCCTACGGGCCCTCCCTGGTGACCGGCTGGGCGCGGCTGCACGGCCGCCAGATCGGCATCCTCGCCAACGCGCAGGGCGTGCTGTTCTCCGAGGAGGCCCAGAAGGCCGCGCAGTTCATCCAGCTGGCCAACCAGATCGACGTACCGCTGCTGTTCCTGCACAACACCACCGGCTACATGGTCGGCGCGGAGTACGAGCAGGGCGGCATCATCAAGCACGGCGCGATGATGATCAACGCGGTCAGCAACTCCACCGTGCCGCACCTGTCGATCATGATGGGCGCGTCCTACGGCGCCGGGAACTACGGCATGTGCGGGCGCGCGTACGACCCCCGCTTCCTGTTCACCTGGCCGTCCGCGAAGTCCGCGGTGATGGGCCCGGCGCAGCTCGCCGGCGTGCTCTCGATCGTCGCGCGGGCCGCGTCCGAGGCGAGCGGGAAGCCGTACGACGAGGAGGCCGACGCCGGCATGCGGGCCTACGTCGAGCAGTCCGTGGAGGAGCAGAGCCTGCCGTTCTTCCTGTCCGGGATGGTGTACGACGACGGGGTGATCGACCCGCGCGACACGAGGACCGTCCTGGGCATCTGCCTGTCCGTGATCGAGAACGCCCCGATCGAGGGCACCGACCGCTTCGGCGTCTTCCGGATGTGAGGGCGAGATGACGACGATCACACGACTGCTCGTGGCCAACCGCGGCGAGATCGCCCGCCGGGTGTTCCGGACCTGCCGCGACCTCGGCATCGGGACGGTCGCGGTGCACTCCGACGCGGACGCCGGGCTGCCGTTCGTGCGCGAGGCCGACGTCGCGGTGCGGCTGCCCGGGAGCACGCCGGCCGAGACCTACCTGCGCGGGGACCTGCTCGTCGCGGCGGCGGTGAGCGCCGGCGCGGACGCCGTGCACCCGGGCTACGGGTTCCTCTCCGAGAACGCCGACTTCGCCCGGCAGGTGGTCGACGCGGGACTGACCTGGGTCGGCCCGTCGCCGGAGTCGATGGAGCAGATGGCCTCGAAGGTCGCGGCGAAGAAGCTGATGGCGGCGGCCGGCGTGCCCGTGCTGCGCCGAGCTCGACCCCGGCGCACGTGACCGCGGCCGACCTTCCCCTGCTGGTGAAGGCGTCCGCGGGCGGCGGCGGTCGCGGCATGCGCGTCG
This sequence comes from uncultured Actinomycetota bacterium, assembly GCA_963811515.1. Taxonomy (GTDB): domain Bacteria; phylum Actinomycetota; class Actinomycetes; order Propionibacteriales; family Nocardioidaceae; genus Nocardioides_B. Next base: position 264,140 of record CAWERI010000012.1, on the reverse strand, counting down.
TCCGCGACGCTGGCCGAGGTGGCCGCGGCCGTCGAGCAGGCCTCCGCCGAGGCGGCGTCCGCGTTCGGCGACGCCGACGGTGTTCTGCGAGCCGTACGTCGAGACGGGGCGGCACGTCGAGGTGCAGGTGCTCGGCGACACGCACGGCACCGTCCAGCGTGGTCGGGGACCGGGACTGCTCGGTGCAGCGCCGGCACCAGAAGGTCGTCGAGGAGGCGCCCGCCCCGGGGCTCGACCGAGGAGACCCGGACCGCGCTGCACGCCGCGGCCCGGGCGGCGGCCGAGGCGATCGGCTACGTCGGCGCCGGCACGGTGGAGTTCCTCTACGACGAGGCGACCCGGCGGTTCTGGTTCCTGGAGATGAACACCCGGCTCCAGGTCGAGCACCCGGTCACCGAGCTGCTCACCGGCCTCGACCTCGTCGAGCAGCAGGTCGAGGATCGCCGAGGGCGGTCAGGCTCACCGCGACCGCCGACCGAGCACCGGCCGGGCACGCCGTCGAGGTGCGGCTCTACGCCGAGGACCCGGCGCACGACTACCGGCCGCAGAGCGGCCGGCTCACCCGGTTCGACGTCCCGGGCGTGCTCGCGGAGTTCGGTGCCCTGCCGCACGACGGGATCCGGGTCGACGCCGGGTTCGGCGCCGGCGACGAGGTCGGCACCCACTACGACGCGATGATCGCCAAGGTGGTCTGCCGGGCCGCGGACCCGCGACGACGCGGTCCGCCGGCTGGCCGCGGCGCTCGAGCGGGCCGAGATCCACGGGGTCCGGACCAACCGCGACCTGCTGGTCGAGGTGCTGCGGCACCCGCGCTTCCTGGCCGGGGACCTGTCCACCGACTTCCTCGAGCGGCACGACCTCGCGGCCCTCTCGCCGCGGGCGGCCGACCCGGCCGCCGTACACGCCGCCGCGTTCGCCGCGGCGGTCGTCCTCGCCGAGCGGCCTCGCGCCGTGCAGCGCGGGCATCCCGGCCGGCTGGCGCAACGTGGTCTCCCAGCCCCAGCGCACCACGTTCGAGGTGGCCGGCGAGGAGGTCGTGGCCGAGTGGACCCGGACCCGCGACGGCTACGCCAGCGGTGACCTCCGCGCCGAGTTGTCAGGCGGTGAGGTCGTCATGGCGACGTCAGCGCCTGACAACTCGGGGGTGGTGCGGCGGTTCCGGGTGTACCTCCACGGGTCCCGCGTCGATGTCGAGTCCGCGCTGGGGCACGTCGCGCTGCGGCGTACGCCCGCGGTTCCTGGACCCGGCCGACTCGGTGGCGAGCGGTTCGCTGCTCGCGCCGATGCCCGGGTCCGTCGTACGCCTGCACGTCGCGACCGGCGCCGAGCGTCACCGCGGGCCAGCCCGTCCTGGTCCTCGAGGCCATGAAGATGCAGCACACCATCACCGCCCCGCACGACGGGACGGTCGCCGACCTGCCCGTGGCGGTGGGGGCCCAGGTCGCCGCCGGCGAGGTGCTGGCAGTGGTTTCGACAAGCTCGACCAACGCGACGAGGAGGAGATCCCGCATGACCGAGCAGATCGCGTTCACCGAGACCGACGAGCGGATCACGCTGCGCCGCCAGGTGGCCAAGCTGGCCGGCGGCTACGGCCGCGACTACTTCACCGCGCAGGCGCGCAGCGGCGGCAAGACCACCGAGCTGTGGCTGGAGATCGGCAGGAACGGCTACCTCGGCATCAACATCCCCGAGGAGTACGGCGGCGGGGGCGGCGGCATCGGCGACGTCGCGGCCGTCTGCGAGGAGCTCGCCGCGCAGGGCTGCCCGCTGCTGATGATGGTGGTCAGCCCGGCGATCTGCGGCACGGTCATCAACCGGTTCGGCACCGAGGAGCAGAAGCGCGCCGTGGCTGCCGGGCATCGCCGACGGCACCGCGACGATGGCGTTCGCGATCACCGAGCCGGACGCCGGCACGAACTCCCACAACATCACCACCACCGCCCGGCGCGACGGCGACGGCTGGGTGCTCAAGGGCCGCAAGGTCTACATCTCCGGCGTCGACGAGGCGTCCAACGTCCTGGTGGTCGCCCGGGCCGAGGACTCGCGGACGGGTCGGCTCAAGCCCTGCCTGTTCGTCGTGCCCACCGACGCCGCCGGGCTTCGAGTTCACCCCGATCCCGATGGAGATCGTCAGCCCCGAGCAGCAGTTCTCGGTGTTCATCGACGACGTCCGGCTGCCCGCGGACGCGCTGGTCGGCGACCCCGGTGATGCAGACGCCGGTCTCCGTCAGCTGTTCGCCGGGCTCAACCCGGAGCGGATCATGGCCGCGTCGTTCTCCACCGGACTGGCCCGGTTCGCCCTCGACAAGGCCGTCGCCTACGTCAAGGAGCGCGAGGTCTTCGGCGTCCCGATCGGCAGCCACCAGGGCCTCGCGCACCCGCTGGCGATGTCCAAGATCGAGATCGAGCTGGCCCGGCTGATGACCCAGAAGGCCGCCGCCCTGTACGACGCCGGCGACGACGCGGCCGCGGGCGAGGCGGCGAACATGGCGAAGTACGCCGCCGCCGAGGCCGCCTGCGACGCGGCCGACCGGGCCGTCCAGGCGCACGGCGGCAACGGCATCACCCAGGAGTACGGCGTCGCCGGCCTGCTGGTCGCCGCCCGCGCCGGCCGGATCGCCCCGGTCAGCCGGGAGATGATCCTGAACTACGTCGGCATGCACTCGCTCGGCCTGCCCAAGTCCTACTGACCCGGCCGGCCGGACTAGCCTCCGAAGGGCGACCTCTACCGAACGGACCTGCCATGACCGACCTGCCCGCCGAGCTCGTCCACTACCGCGTCGACGACCACGTCGCGTCGGTGGTGCTCGACTCCCAGCACAACCGCAACGCGCTCTCCCGCCGGCTGGTCCACGAGGTGTACGACGGGCTCGCGCCGGGCCGAGGCCGACGACGACGTCAAGGTCGTGCTGATCCGTGCCGAGGGCCGCACGTTCTGCTCCGGGGCGGACCTCGCCGAGGCCAGCGCGGACGGCATGGAGCAGACCGCGTCGCAGATGGTCGAGCTGCAGCGCCGGATCGCGACGCTGCCCAAGCCGGTCGTCGCGCGGGTGCACGGCAACGTCCGGGCCGGCGGCATCGGCATCGTCGCGGCGGCCGACATCGCGGTGAGCGCGTTCGACGCGACGTACGCGTTCACCGAGGTCCGGCTCGGTCTCGCCGCGGCCGCGATCTCGCTCTCGGTGCTGCCGCGGATGACCGACCGCTCGGCGGCGCTGACGTTCCTCACCGGTGACGTGTTCACCGGCCGCGACGCCGAGCGGATGGGCCTGGTCACCACGGCCGTCGCGGAGGACGAGCTGAACCTCGAGGTCGACGAGATCTGCGCGTCGCTGGCCAAGGGCAACCCGCAGGGCCTGCGCGAGACCAAGCTGCTGCTCGGCCGTCCGCTGGTGGAGCGGATCGACACGCTCGGCCCGGACCTGGCGCGGCTGTCGGCGTCGCTGTTCGGCTCCGACGAGGCCAAGGCCGCGATGCAGGCGTTCCTCACCCGGAAGAAGTAGCCAGCAACCGGTCCAGCGCGGCGAGGTTCTGCCGCATCTGCGGGCGCATGTCCCGGTGGGCGGGGATCGCGATCCCGTAGACCGCCCGCAGCGGTCGCAGCGGCAGCAGGGTGATCTCGTAGGAGTGCTCGACCCGGGTGCCGCCCTCGACGGGCTCGATCCGGTAGGTCCAGGTCGTCGAGTCCCGCCGGGTCGGGTCCCAGCGCTCGGGCAGCGTCCGGAACGCGAAGGCCCGGCCCGGCTCGGCCTCCGTCACCTGGCAGCGGCGCGACCAGCGGGCCAGGAGCCCGACCCGGTTGCGGCCCCGGAACGCCGCCCCGACGGTGCCGGGGACCCCGCCGACCCCAGGTGGCGGTGTGGCACTCGGGGCTGCGCTCACCGATCCGGGTCACGTCGCTGACCAGCGCGTAGACCTCCTGGGGACCGGCGGCCACGACCTGCTCGACGGCGCCCGTCGTACGCCAGGGCCGGCGGGTCACGGGGTGGCCGTCCCGTGGACGCGCCGGGCGTAGCGCGCGTGGATCCGGGGAGCCACCCGCGGCAGCACCAGCCGGGGGAGCAGCGGGACGTGCGCCAGCATGCCGGCGATCACCTGCGGGTCGGCGCGGTACATCAGCATCCCGAAGACGAGCGGCAGCCGGCTCCTGGGCACCCCGGCCATGCCCTCCTGCCCGAGCCGGCCCCACTCGTCCTCGCTGAGGTGCTGCCCGGCCAGCGGCAGCAGGTCCGCCTCCTCGGCGGCCAGGTGGGCGTTGACCCGGTCGGCCACCTCCTCGAGCGCGTCGGCCAGCGCGTCCCGGTCGATCGCGTCCGGGCCGGCCCGCCAGCGGGCCAGCGCCTCCCCGGCGTGCTCGGAGGACTCGTGGATGCCCTGGTGCTGGCGCTCCATCAGCGCCACCGTCTCGCCCAGCGGCCCCGGGACCCGCGGCTGCAGGACCGGCCAGAGCAGCCGGTCCTCGCCCTGGTGGTGGTGGTGCAGCAGGCTCATCACGAACGCGACGTGGTCGGCGACCACCCGGGTGCGGGCCAGGTCGCCCGTCCCGACGTCGCGCACCAGCGGGGGCATCAGCGCGAGCTCACGGCGCAGGGCGTCGTGGACCACGACCATGTCGCGGGTGTCGAGGGTGGGGCTTCCGGTCATCACGGGGTCCTGTCGTCGGGCGGGAGGAGCAGGGCGGTCACGGCGCGCGCGGACCAGTCGGCCACCTGGTCGGGGGACCAGCCGAGGGCGGCGAGCTGGTGGGCCAGCCGGGGGGTGGCGGTCAGCCAGACCCCGTCGGTGGCGGTCTCCACGTCCAGGCCGGTGCGCAGCGGGCCGCGGGCGGCGACGGCCTCGACCAGCCGCCGGTAGTCCTCCCGGCGGTGCCGCTCGGCCTGCCGCCACAGCTCCGCGGTGGCCGCGTCCGCGGCGGCGGCGTCCTCGAAGGCCACCACCAGTCCGGCGGCGCCGACCGCGACGTCGGCCAGGGCGCGCACGAAGCCCTCGACGACCTCACGCTGGGAGCCGGCGGCGAGAGCGGCGGTGAAGGGCGCGCGGTCGGTCATCGCCAGCGGCTGGTCGTCGCCGGCGAGGGCCCGGTCCACGCAGGCCAGCAGCAGCGCCTGCTTCGAGCCCTGCGCGTAGACCGTCTCGACCGACACCCCGCCGGCGACCGCGATCTGCTTCATCGTGGTCCGGAGGTAGCCGTGCTCGACGAAGAGCGCCTGCGCGGCGCCGAGCACCGCCGCCCGGGTGGAGGCCGCCTGCGCCGTGCGCAGCGCGGACCGGTACGGCGGCCGCGTCGACGGCACCGCGTCGGCCGGACTCGGCTGCACCTCGGACGGGTTGACCACAGTCGGACTGTGACGGACGCCGGGGGCCGGTGTCCAGGATGTTGTGGCCGGTGGGCCGCCGGAAACTTCAGGGGCGGCCGAGCCGTCGCGCGAGGTACGGAGCGGTGGCGCTGCCCGCGGCACCCGGCCACCTCGGATGGGGTCCCGGTCGCGACCACCCGGCCGCCCGCGTCACCGCCGCCCGGGCCGAGGTCGATCACCCAGTCGGCGGTGGCGATCGCGTCCAGGTCGTGCTCCACCAGCACCACGGTGTTGCCGGCGTCGACGAGCGTGTGCAGCTGCCGGAGCAGCAGCGCGATGTCCGCCGGGTGCAGCCCCGCGGTCGGCTCGTCGAGCAGGTAGAGCGCGTGCCCGCGGCGGGCGCGCTGCAGCTCGGTGGCCAGCTTGATCCGCTGGGCCTCGCCGCCGCTGAGCTCGGTCGCGGGCTGCCCCAGCCGGAGGTACCCCAGCCCCACGTCGCGCAGCGTCTCCAGGCTCCGCGACGCCGCCGGGACGTCGGCCAGGAACTTCGCGGCGTCGTCGACGGTCAGCGCGAGCACCTCCGCGATGTTCTTGCCGCCGTAGGTCACCTCGAGCGTCTCCTCGTCGTAGCGCGTGCCGTGGCACGTCGGGCACGGCGAGTAGGTCCCGGGCAGGAACAGCAGCTCCACCGAGACGAACCCCTCGCCCTGGCAGGTCTCGCACCGCCCCTCCGCGACGTTGAACGAGAACCGCCCGACGCCGTACCCGCGGCTGCGGGCCTCGTCGGTCGCGGCGAACAGCTTGCGCACCGCGTCGAACATCCCGGTGTACGTCGCCAGGTTGCTGCGCGGCGTCCGGCCGATCGGGCGCTGGTCGACCCGGACCAGCCGGTCGAACGAGTCGAGGCCCGAGGCGTCCGCGACGTCGATCTCGAGCTCGGCCTCGTCGGGGTCCTCGGGGGCGACGCCGAGGTGCGTGCGGACCAGCTCGGACAGCACCTGCGACACCAGCGTCGACTTGCCGGAGCCGGAGACGCCGGTCACCGCGGTCAGCACGGCCAGCGGCACGTCGACCGAGACGTCGTGCAGGTTGTGCCGCGAGACGCCGCGCAGGTGCAGCCAGCCGTGCGGCTCGCGGGGGCTGTGGTCGAGGGGCTCGGCGCGGCCGAACAGGTGCGCGCCGGTGACCGACTCCGCGACCTGCTCGAGCCCGGCGACCGGCCCGGAGTAGAGCACCCGGCCGCCGCCCTCGCCGGCTCCCGGGCCGATGTCGACCACCCAGTCCGCCCGTCGTACGACGTCGAGGTCGTGCTCCACCACGAACAGCGAGTTGCCGGCCGCCTTGAGCCGGTCGAGCACGTCGAGCAGCGGCTCGGCGTCGGCCGGGTGCAGGCCCGCGGAGGGCTCGTCGAGCACGTAGACGACGCCGAACAGGCCCGAGCGGAGCTGGGTGGCGATCCGCAGCCGCTGTGCCTCGCCCGGGGACAGGGTGGTCGAGCTGCGGCCCAGGGAGAGGTACCCCAGCCCGAGGTCGAGCAGCACGTCGAGGCGGGCGACCACGTCGGCGCTGATCCGGACCGCGACCTCGGTGGTGCTCCCGGCGTCGGAGAAGCTCCGCGACGGGCCGCAGCAGCGCGGCGACCTCGCCGAGCGGCAGCGCGTTGACCTCGGCGATGGACCGGCCGGCGAAGGTCACCGCGAGCGAGTCCGGCCGGAGCCCGCTGCCGTGGCAGGCCGGGCACGGCGTGCTGCGCACGAAGCGCATCGACCGGTCCCGCATCATCTGGCTCTTGGAGTCCGCCAGCACGTGCATGACGTGCTTGCGGGCGCTCCAGAACTTGCCGTAGTAGCCGTGGTCGATGCGGTCCCGCTCGGGCTTGATCAGCACCGAGGGCTGCTCGTCGGTGAACAGCAGCCAGTCCCGGTGCTTCCGCGGACAGCCGGTGCCACGGCCGGTCGACGTCGATGTCCAGGCCGCGGACGATGCTCCGCAGGTTCGCGCCCTGCCAGGCACCCGGCCACGCCGCGATCGCGCCCTCGGCGATGCTCAGCGACGGGTCGGGGACCATCAGGTCCTCGGCGACGTCGTGCACCACGCCCAGGCCGTGGCACTCCGGGCAGGACCCGGCGGCGGTGTTGGCCGAGAACGCCTCGGCGGGCAGCCGGGAGACGCCCGCCGGGTAGCTGCCGGCGCGGGAGTAGAGCATCCGCAGCAGGTTCGACAGCTCGGTGATCGTGCCGACCGACGAGCGCGAGCTCGGTGCCCCGCGCCGCTGCTGCAGGGCCACGGCCGGCGGCATCCCGGTGATCTGCTCGACGTGCGGCGCCCCGACCTGCTGCAGCAGCCGCCGGGCGTACGGCGCCACCGACTCGAAGTAGCGGCGCTGCGCCTCGGCGTACAACGTGCCGAACGCGAGCGAGGACTTGCCCGACCCGGAGACACCGGTGAAGGCGACCAGCGCGTCGCGGGGGATGTCGACGTCGACGTCGCGCAGGTTGTGCTCGGCGGCGCCTCGGACGTGGACGAAGGGGTCGGGCGCGTCGGTGGTCACCGGGTGCCGGTACCCCGCGCGCCCACCCGCACGCGGTGACCCCGGCCACCGTCGCACGGGAACGCGGGGTGAACCCTCAGCCGGCTCTCAGGCGGGACTCAGCACCGCGGGCACACAGTGGGAGCAGGCTCGCCCCCGCTCACCCAGGCAGGACCCCATGTGGCTCGACCGGCAGACCCTCGCCGAGGGTCCGGGGCGTGGCGCCCCGCCGGCGCGGGCACTGCTGCTCGTCGTGACCGGTGCGGCCGTCCTCGCCGCCGCGGTCCGGGCCGTGGTCCTGGCGCACAGCGGCGGGCTGTCGGGGCTGCTCGGCTACGACCAGGGCGTCTACTTCTCGGCGGCCGAGGCGCTCGTCTGGGGACGGCTGCCCTACCGGGACTTCCTCTTCCTGCACCCGCCCGGCGTGGTCGTGGCGCTCGCGCCGCTGGGGGTCCTGGCCCGGCTGACCCACGACTCCTGGGGGATCGAGGTGGCCCGCGTGACCGCCGTCCTGCTCGGAGCGGCCAACGCCGGGCTGGTCGCGCTGGCTGCCCGGCGGGCCGGGCCGGTCGCCGCGGCGACGGCGGGCGCGTTCTACGCCGTCTGGCGACCGGTCGCGGTGACCGAGACGGAGACCCGTCTGGAGCCCTTCGTGTCCCTGGGGCTGCTCGTGGCGCTGGCCGTGCTCGCGACCTCCCCCGACCGCGTGCGGCGCCGCGCGCCTCGTGGCGGCCGGCTGCGGCCTGGGGTTCGCCCTGACCGTCAAGATCTGGGCGGTGGTCCCGGTCGTGGTGGTGCTGGCCTGGTTCCTGGCCCGGTTCGGTCGCCGGGCAGCGGCCTGGGTGGCGGGTCCGCTGGTCGCCACCGCGGTGCTGGTCTGCCTGCCGTTCCTGCTGGCCGCGCCGTCCTCGATGGTCCGGATGGTGGTCGTGGACCAGCTCTCCCGCGGCCGGATGGCGGCGACCCTCGCGGAGCGGACGACCGGGATGCTGGGCCTGTCGTCCGTCGTCGGGCACCGTCCGCAGCTGTCGGGACCGGTGCTGCTCCTGCTCGTCGCCGGGGTCGCGCTCCTCGCCCTCGCCTGGGTCCGGGTGCCGTCGGCGCGGGTGGCGGTGGTGCTGCTGCTCGCGCAGGGCGGCGTGGTGCTCGCGAGCCCGTCGTACTTCCGCTACTACGACGCCTACCCCGCCCCGGCGCTCGCGCTGTGCGTCGGAGCGGTCGCGGCGGCCGTCCACGGCCTCCTCGCGCGGGCCGGGGCGCCCGTCGTACGTCGCGCCGCAGCCGTCACGATGGTGCTCGGCCTGCTCGTGGCCCTCGGCACCGCCGCGGGCAGCGACACGCGTGCGGTCGTCGGCCGCGTGTTCCCGGCCGCGGCGCTGCGCGGGGAGGTGCGCCACGCGCGGTGCGTCACCGCCGACTCGGTGGGCGCGCTGGTCCAGCTCGACGTCCTGGGGAGGGACCTGCGCCGCGGCTGCCCGGTGGTCGTCGACGTCGGCGGGCTGTCCCACGACCGGGACGCGGCCGCGATCGTCGACGGCCGGCAGACACCGAGACGCACCGACCTGCGCTGGCAGCGGGACGTGCGCGGCTACCTCGAGTCCGGGGCTGCGCAGGTGCTGGTCCGTCGGCACTACGACGGGTTCGACCGGGCCACGATCCGCGGCCTGCACCGCCCCCGGCTGCGGCTCGACTCCGGGGCCTACGCGGTCTACGGCCGGTGAGCCGAACGGACCTTACGCACCGGGCACGTCTCGTGTAGACAGTGAGCCGACGGGCGGGGGCGCCACCGGATCGAGGCGGAGGTGTCCAGGTGCATCGCTACATCGACGAGCTGAGCCTGCTGCACGCCCTGCGCCTCGCGGTCGTGGCCACCGACACCGCCGGCGTGATCACCTTCGTCAACGAGGCGGCCACCGAGGCCTACGCCCTGGACGCCGAGGGCCTGGTCGGTCTCGAGCTCCGGGAGCTGCTGCCGGTCGAGCCGGACGAGGCGGCCTCCTTCGACCTCCACGCGGTCCTGGCCGGGGAGACCTGGAGCGGCGACCTGACCGTCCGGCGCCCGGGCGACGGCACCTTCGTGGCGGCGGTCTCGGCCACCCCGATCCGGAGCGGCGACGGGACCCTGGTCGGGGCCGTCGTGGCGGCCGAGGACATGACCGAGATCCGCAACGCCGAGGCCGAGGCGGCCGCCAGCGAGCAGCTCCTCCGGCTGGCGCACGAGGCCGCCCAGCTCGGGCAGCTGGCACTGGGACATCGGCTCGGGCGTCACGAGGTGGGACGAGCAGCTGGAGGCCATCTACGGGATGACACCCGGCGGGTTCGACGGCACCTTCGACGCCTGGGCGGCCACCGTGCACCCCGACGACCGCGACGAGGTGATGGCCGTCGTGCAGGAGGCGCTCGACCACCCGGTCGTCGTACGTCCTCCGCAACCGCATGACCTGGCCCGACGGGACCGTGCGGTGGATCGAGGCGCACGGCAAGGTCACCACCGACGAGCAGGGCAACCCGACCGGCACCATCGGCTGCGTCCGCGACATCACCGACCGGGTGACCGTCCAGCAGCGCGAGGCGGACGCGGCGGCGCGGTGCCCGGCTGCTCCACGAGGTCACCGCCGCGTTCTTCCAGGCGTGGACGCTCGACCAGGTCGAGGCCGTCCTCGCCTCGAGCATCGGGCGGCTGGGCGAGATCCTCGGCGACGGCGTCGAGCTGCGGGTCCCCGAGGACCTCTCCACGGTGACCGGCGGGGCCGCGTTCGTGGCCGGCGTGCGGCGCCCGCTGGCCCGCGAGGACAGCCAGCTGCTCGACACCCTGGCCGCGCAGTGCGCCATCGCCGCCCAGCGCGCCGAGCTCCAGGCGCGGACCGCCGACATCGCCGAGCAGCTGCAGTCCAGCCTGGCCGCGAGCCCGCTGCCGGCCCTCGACCGGTTCGACCTGGCCGTGCACTACGCCCCGGGCGGCGACGAGCTCGAGCACGTCGGCGGTGACTGGTACGACGCGGTGCGCACGCCGAGCGGGACGCTGGCGCTCGTCGTGGGCGACGTGATGGGCCGCGGCGTACGCGCCGCCACCACGATGATCCGGGTCCGCGCCGGGATCCGCGGCCTGCTGACCGTCGACCCGGCTCCCCGGGCCGTCATCACCGCCGCCGACGAGATGATGACCCGCGACGCGCCCGACCAGTTCGTCACCGCCGTCGCCGTGCTGGTGGACCCCGAGACGGGGACGCTCACCCTCTGCAACGCCGGTCACGTGCCGGTCGTGGTGGTGCGGCCGGACGGCACGACCGAGACGCTCGGCGACGGGTCGGGCGTGCCGCTGGGCGTGCCGAGCGGCCTCCACCGGACCGTGGCCACCGCCGCGGCTCGAGCCCGGCACCCTGCTGGTCCTCGTGACCGACGGGGTCGTCGAGTCACGGGCCCGGGACCTCGACCAGGGCATCACCCGGCTGCGCGAGCGCGCCGTCGCGCTGCGGGACCGGCCCCTCCGCGAGCTGGTCGACGCGCTGGCGGACCTCGCCGACCAGACGCTGCGCGACGACGTCACGGTGATGGCGGCCCGGCTGAAGTGACAGGCGTCACCCCGCCGGTCCGCGACCTGGTGCATCATCGATCAGGTGCCCGAAGACTCGGCGGCCGCAGGCCGACGACTGCGGCTCCGCCTTGCTGCGGAGCCGGTGAGCGTGCCCGCCGCCCGCCGCTTCGTGGCCGACGGGCTGTCCACGTGGGGCCTGAGCAGGCTCGCGGAGGACGCGACGCTGTGCGTGAGCGAGCTGGCCGGCAACGCCGCGCTGCACAGCGACGAGCACCTTCATGCACGTCGACCTGGGACGGCGCCGCGACGTCGTCCGGGTCAGCGTCGAGGACGACGGCGCGGTGCCGGTGCAGGCGGTGGTCCCGCGACCGAGCTTCCCCGACCCGGGGGACCCCGCAGAGCTGCTGCTCGAGAACGAGGCCACCACCGGGCGGGGGCTGGCGATCGTGTCGATCCTGGCCAGCGACTGGGGCGTGGAGACGACCGTGAGTGGCAAGCGGGTCTGGTTCGAGCTGACCGACGTCGCCCAGGAGCACGGCGTGCGTCCGCCCAAGACCAGCGAGGACGACGACGGGCCGAGCGAGCCGACGGCGATGCCCGACGGATGGGTCCGCGTCCGGCTGGCCGGCTGTCCCGTCCGGCTCAGCCTCCGGCAGGACGAGCACCTCGACGAGCTGATCCGCGAGCTGCAGCTCGTCGGCGCCGACCGGGCGAACCCCACGTCGCAGGCGCTGGCCCTCGAGCTCCAGGACCTGCTCAGCGGGCCCGGCCCACGCCCGGCACCTGGGGCGGCGCATCGCGCAGACGGCCGCCGCCGAGGGCAAGACGCACGTCGACATCGAGATGGCGATGCCGCGCGAGTTCGGCGCCGAGGTGGAGAAGCTCGACCGGGCCGTCAAGGCGGCGGACGTGCTCTGCGCCGACATGCGGCTGCTCACGCTGGCCTCGTCGGCCGACCTGCGCACGCTCCGGGCCTGGATGACCCACGAGGTCGTGCAGCAGACCCGGTTCTCCGCCGAGCCGGTGGCGTGGCAGGACTGGCCGCGGCTGGCCGCTGGTTCAGTTCGCTGACGTGGTCGGGGAGGACCCGAGACCACGCGAGGGAACTGAACCAGCGGCCCTGCCGCGCCAGGGGTCAGGCCAGGTCGAACCGGTCGAGGTCCATGACCTTGGCCCACGCGGCCACGAAGTCGCTCACGAACTTCTCCGCCGCGTCGTCGCTCGCGTAGACCTCGGCGAGCGCGCGCAGCTCGGAGTTCGAGCCGAACACCAGGTCGGCCCGGGTGCCGGTCCAGCGCACCTCGCCGGTGGTGGCGTCGCGCCCCTCGAACGTCTCGTGGGAGTCGTCGGTCGCCTTCCACGTCGTACCCAGGTCGAGCAGGTTGACGAAGAAGTCGTTGGTCAGCGAACCGGGGCGCTCGGTGAGCACACCGGCCGGCGACTGGTGGGCGTTGGCGCCCAGGACCCGCAGACCGCCCACCAGCACGGCCATCTCGGGGGCGCTGAGGGTCAGCAGGTTGGCGCGGTCGAGCAGGAGGTACTCCGCGGGCAGCCGCTGGCCCTTGCCGAGGTAGTTGCGGAACCCGTCCGCGCTCGGCTCGAGCGCGGCGAAGGACTCGACGTCGGTCTCGCTCCTGCGAGGCGTCCGCGCGTCCCGGGGTGAACGGCACCTCGACCTCGTGGCCGGCCGCGCGGGCGGCCTGCTCGACCCCGGCGCACCCGGCCAGCACGATCAGGTCGGCGAGCGAGACCTGCGTGCCGGTCCGGTCGGCGTTGAAGGTCTGCTGGATCCCCTCGAGCGTGCGCAGCACGGCCGCGAGCTCGTCGGGGTCGTTGACCTCCCAGCCGTTCTGCGGCTGCGAGACGGATCCGCGCACCGTTGGCGCCACCCCGCTTGTCGCTGCCCCGGAACGTCGAGGCCGACGCCCACGCGGTGGAGACCAGCTGGGAGACGGTCAGCCCCGAGGCCAGCACCTGGCCCTTGAGCGCGGCGACGTCCTCGGCCCCGACCAGGTCGTGCGTGACCGCCGGGATCGGGTCCTGCCACAGCAGCGTCTCCTGCGGGACCTCCGGCCCGAGGTAGCGGGCGAGCGGCCCCATGTCGCGGTGCGTCAGCTTGAACCAGGCGCGGGCGAACGCGTCCGCGAACTCCTCCGGGTTCTCGTGGAAGCGCCGCGAGATCGGCTCGTAGATCGGGTCGAAGCGCAGCGAGAGGTCGGTCGTCAGCATCGTCGGGACGCGCCCCGGCGAGCCCGCGTCCGGCCCGGGGATGGTGCCCGCGCCGGCGCCGTCCTTGGGCTGCCACTGGTTCGCGCCGGCCGGGCTCTTCACCAGCTCCCACTCGTAGCCGAACAGGTTGTCGAAGAAGTCGTTGCTCCAGGCCGTCGGGGTGGTGGTCCAGGTGACCTCGATGCCGCTGGTGATCGCGTCCGCGCCCTTGCCGGTGCCGAAGGAGTTCCTCCAGCCGAGACCCATCTCCTCCAGCGGAGCGGCCTCGGGCTCGGGTCCGACGTACTCGTCCGGGTCGGCCGCGCCGTGCGTCTTGCCGAACGTGTGGCCGCCGGCGATCAGCGCGACGGTCTCCTCGTCGTTCATCGCCATCCGCAGGAACGTCTCGCGGATGTCGCGGGCCGCGGCGAGCGGGTCCGGGTTGCCGTTGGGGCCCTCGGGGTTGACGTAGATCAGGCCCATCTGGACCGCGGCGAGCGGGTTCTCGAGGTCGCGGTCGCCGGTGTACCGGTCGTCGCCGAGCCACTCGGTCTCGGGACCCCAGTAGACGTCCTCGTCGGGCTCCCACACGTCCGGGCGCGCCGCCGGCGAACCCGAAGGTCTTGAAGCCCATCGTCTCGAGCGCGACGTTGCCGGTCAGCACGATCAGGTCGGCCCAGGACAGGTTCTGGCCGTACTTCTTCTTCACCGGCCACAGCAGCCGCCGGGCCTTGTCCAGGTTGCCGTTGTCCGGCCAGCTGTTGAGCGGGGCGAAGCGCTGCTGCCCGGCCCCGGCGCCGCCGCGGCCGTCGCTGATCCGGTAGGTGCCGGCGCTGTGCCACGCCATCCGGATCATGAAGGGCCCGTAGTGGCCGAAGTCGGCGGGCCACCAGTCCTGCGACGTGGTCAGCACGTCGGCGATGTCCTGCTTCACGGCCGCGAGGTCGAGGGTGTTGAACGCCGCGGCGTAGTCGAACCCGTCACCGAGCGGGTTCGCCACGGCGGGGTTCTTGGCGAGGATCTTCAGGTTGAGGCGGTCCGGCCACCAGCCCCGGTTGCCTCCGCCCTGGGTCGGGTGCGGCGCGCGGTCGTGAGCGACCGGGCACTGGCTGGCAGTGGGCTCACCGGCCTCCTCGTTCATCTCGCCGACGACTGCATCGTGGTGCTCAGGCATGACTTTTCCTTCCGGTGCTGGGGTGGATCAGGCGCTGGGGATGGAGCAGGCGGGGCACAGGCCCCAGTACACGACCTCGGCCTCGTCGATCGTGAAGCCGTGGTCGTCCGACGCGGTCAGGCAGGGCGTCGTACCCACGGCGCAGTCGACGTCCACGACGGCACCGCACGAGCGGCACACGAGGTGGTGGTGGTTGTCCGCGACCCGCGACTCGTAGCGGGCCATGGAGCCCGGCGGCTGGATGCGTCGGACCAGGCCGACCTGGGTCAGCACGCGCAGGACGTCGTACACCGTCTGGTGGGAGACCTCGCCGAGATCCGCGCGGACGACGCCGATGATCGAGTCCGTGTCGGCGTGCGGGTGGTCGCGCACCGCGCTCAGCACCGCCAACCTCGGCCGCGTCACACGCAGCCGGGCCTCACGCAGGAGGGGCTCGAACTCGGAAGCCGTGGGCACGACCCCGAGTCTCGTCCTGTTTCTGGAATCGGTCAAGAATGGGACGGTGGACGTCCGGACCGATCGAGCGTTCCACGGGGCGCCCCGAGAGGCGGCCGCACCGTGGACGTGGAGGTGCTCCCGCCGACGAGGCCTCTCCAGCCGGCGGGAGCGGCACAGTGAGTGTTGCCACGCGCGCGGACCCCACACAGAGGTCTGGACAACCTCTTCGGCGACGTGGTCCTGGGCGGGTCGGGCAGCATGGGCGCCGTGGACGAGTCGAGCAGCCGTACGTCGCCGGGTCCCGCCCGGCGTACCGGAGGACAGGTGGCTCGCCCGGTTCCGGCGCCGGCGCCGCGCGTCCCGGCAGAGTCTCCTGTCCTCCCGCCCCCTGCCGTCGTGGCGCTGCGCGTCGCGCCGGGCCGGCGGCTGCCGATGAAGCCGGTCGACGAGGTCGTCGTGGAGGCCGGCCGCGGGATCGTCGGCGACCGCTACCACGGCACCCGGCACCGGCACGTCACCGTGCAGTCCGCCGAGCGGCTCGCCGAGGCCGCCGCCGAGCTGGGCGTCCCGGTCCCGCCGGAAGGCACCCGACGCAACGTGACCGTCGCCCGGTTCGACGTGCCGACGGCGCCGGGGACCCGGATCGTCATCGGTGAGGTCCTGCTGGAGGTCGTCCGGGTCGCCGCACCCTGCCGGATCCTGGACGACGAGATCGCCCCCGGTGCGGCGGCGGCGCTGCGCCGACGGGCGGGCTCGGTGTGCCGTGTCCTGGCCGGTGGCCGGGTCCGGGTGGGTGACCCGGTCGCGCTCGACGTACCTCTGGAGGCGGACGCGTAGCGACGGGTGACCCGCACCGGCCGCACCGACGGCCTCCCGTCGTCGGCCTCGGGTGGGGCACCATGCCAGGCCGGAGGGGTGCGCCGTGAGGGTGGACATCGACGACGACCTTCTTAGCCTGAGGGTCGTACGGCCGGGGCGCGACGTCAGCGGCTGGTGAGGACCACGAGCTGCTGGGTGGCCCGGGTCATCGCGACGTACCGGTCGACGGTTCCTTCGATGCCGGTGCCGAGGTCCTCCGGGTCGACGAGGACGACCAGGTCGAACTCGAGCCCCTTCGAGAGCTCCGGCGTCAGCGACCGGACGCGGGAGGTCCCGGCGAACGTGGGGTCACCGATGACGCAGGCGATCCCGTCGGCGTGCTCGGCCAGCCAGGCGTCGAGGACCCGGCCCAGCTCCGAGGTGGACCCGTGCACGACCGGGAGGCCGCTGCTGCGGATGGAGGTCGGCACGTTGGCGTCCGGGAGCACGCTCCGGATGACCGGCTCCGCCTCGGCCATCACCTCGGTCGGCGTCCGGTAGTTGATGCTCAGGGAGGCCAGGTCGATCCGGTCGAGCCCGACCTGCTCGAGCCGCTCGGACCACGACCCGGTGAACCCGTGCCGCGCCTGGGCACGGTCCCCGACGATGGTGAAGCTCCGCGACGGGCAGCGCAGCAGCAGCATCTGCCACTCCGCGTCGGTGAGCTCCTGGGCCTCGTCGACGACGACGTGCGAGAACGGGCCGGCGAGCAGGTCCGGGTCCGTGCCGGGTACGGCGTCCTCGTCGACCAGCGCGGTCTGCAGGTCCTGGCCGCGCAGCATCGACATCACCAGCATCTCGCTGTCGTCGGTGGCGATCAGGTCGTCCACCACCCGCGCCATCCGCTCGCGGTCGGCCGCGGCGACGGCCTCCTGCCGACGCCGGCGCCGGGAGGCCTCCGGGTCTCCGAGCCGTTGCCGGGCCGCGTCCAGGAGCGGCAGGTCGGACACCGTCCACGCCTCGGCGTCGCTGCGCCGCAGCGTGCGCACCTCGTCGGCGTCGAGCCAGGGCGCGCACAGCCGCAGGTAGGCCGGCACCGTCCACAGGTCCCCGACGAGCTCGGTCGCGTCGAGCAGCGGCCAGGCCCGGCGGAAGGTGCCGGCGAGGTCCTTGTTCTGCGCGAGCGAGCGGCGCAGCCGGTCGGGCGGGACGTCCTCGTCGGCCTCGTGCTTGTCCACCAGGATCGCCAGCAGCGCCTCCCAGACCTGGTCGCGGGCCTCGTTGTGCGGCGTACCGGGGTCCGGGGCCCCGAACGCCTCCGCCCAGTCGGTGCTGCTCAGCCAGACCTCCGACCAGTGGGTCTCGACCGACATCCCCTCGGTGGGGGGCTCCTCGTAGAACGCCACCGCCGGCTCGATCGCCCGCACCATGTCCGCGGACGACTTCAGGGCCGCCACGTCCGGGTCGGTCTCCGCCGCCGCGTCAGCCCCCTCGGGGACCAGGTCGCGCAGCGTGCAGGTCTGCACCCCCTCCTCGCCGAGGCTGGGGAGGACGTCGGCGACGTAGGCGAGGTAGGGCTGGTGCGGACCGACGAACAGCACGCCGCCACGGCGGTGACCGAGGCGCGGGTCGGAGTACAGCAGGTAGGCGGTCCGGTGCAGCGCGACCACCGTCTTGCCCGTGCCCGGCCCGCCGTCGACGACGAGCGCGCCGCGGGACCCCGCGCGGATGATCGCGTCCTGGTCGGCCTGGATGGTGCCGAGCACGTCGCGCATCCGAGGCGAGCGGCTGCTGCCCAGGCTGGCGATGAAGGCGGACTGGTCGTCGAGGGCGGCGGCGTGCCCGTCGAAGCCGTCCGTGGTGAACACCTCGTCCCAGTAGTCGCTGATCCGGCCGCCGCTCCAGCGGTACCGGCGGCGGCTGGCCAGACCCATCGGGTTGCCGTGGGTCGCCCCGAAGAACGGCTCGGCCGCGGGGGAGCGCCAGTCGATCAGCAGCCGGCGACCCGTGCTGTCGGTGAGGCCGAGCCGTCCGACGTACACCGGCTCGGAGCCGTCGGCGCCGACGATGTGCCCGAGGCAGAGGTCCAGCCCGAAGCGGCGCAGCGCGCGCAGGCGGGCGGTCAGCCGGTGCACCTCGTTGTCCCGGTCCATCGCCTCCTGGCCGGTGCCGCCCGGCGCCCTGCGCGCGTCGTCGAGCCGGGCGGACAGGTCGGCGATGGTCTGCTCGAGGCTCTCCGGCGACGGCCGTGAAGTGCTGCTCGTCGCCGGCCACCAGCGCCGGGTCGGCCTTGGCTGCGAGGCGGTCGGGAAGGTCGAACGCGCTGGTCCTCACGGGGTGCACGGCATCAGCTCCTCGAACGCGCGGGGTCGGCCCCGGCCAGCATCAGTGCCGGCTCCTGACCTCCGGCCGGCGATTCTGCGGCACGACCGGGGTCTTGCCGCAAGCCCCCGGGTCCGCTATACGTTGGCAGTGGAGGGGATCGAGTCGTATCCCGTCCCGGGATTGGCCCCAGTCAGCCGGTCGTGGCTGCCCGGTCTGCGTCTGCAACCGCCTCGCGCAGCAGGGCCCGGGCCGACCAGAGCATCTGCTCGGCGGCCTCCTCGCGGGTGAGTCCGCCGATGTCGGTGAGCCAGACGAGCGCTTCGATGCCGACGGCGCTGCGCACGCAGAGGACGAGCCGGTGGATCTCCGTGTCGGTGAGTCGCGGGCGCAGCGGCGCCAGGGCCTCCGTGAACCAGACGATGGCCCGGCCCTGCCGCAACGGGAGGGACTCGTTCGCGGTGTCCGGGTCCAGCGAGAGGCGCAGCATGGTCCGCTGTTGGTGCTCGGTGTCCTGGACGATCCTGATGAAGGCGTCGACGGCACCCACGAGACGTGCCTCGGGGTCGTCGCCGGCGTCGTCCGGGACGAGGCTGCTCGCGGTGGTCTCGGGGTGCGCGGCGACGAGCAGGGCCTTCTGGGTGGGGAAGTAGCGGTACGCCGTGGTGCGCGAGACAGAAGCGGCCTCCGCGGCAGCCTCCACGGTCGGAGCCGCGCCGCCCCGGGCGACGAGGTCGCGGGCGGCGGCCACCAACGCGTCCCGGGTGCGCTGCTTCTGCCGGGTCCGGCCGGTGTGCTCGTACGGCGTTGACATGGTCTTCACGGTATCCTAGTCTCTTCATGGGACATCAGTCCCATGAAGACCGGAGGCCGCCATGGCGACGCTGGAGACGACCGTGCGGGCGCACGGAACGGGCGAACGTCGCTGGTTCTGCGGCGGTGGGGTGCACACCTGGCTGGCCCGTGCGGACGAGACGGGCGGCGCCTACCTGTTGTTCGAGGACGCGCTGGACGCGGGCAAGGTGACCCCGCTTCACCGGCACCCCGAGGCGGACGAGACCTTCTACATGCTCGAGGGGGAGGTGCGGCTGCACGTCGACGGTGTCGAGACAGCCCTCGCTGCGGGCGGTATCGCGATCGTCCCGCGCGACGTACCGCATGCGTTCCTGGTGACGTCGCCGACTGCCCGGATGCTCTGTCTCCAGACGCCCGGCGGCGGAGAGGCGTTCTACCGGCAGGCGAGCGAGCCGGCCGGAGCCGGTGAGCCGCCGATGCCCGACTTCGGGAGGGTCCGCGCGGCAGCAGCTGCCACTGGTGCGATCGAGATCCTCGGTCCTCCGCCGTTCTGACTGCGGTTGCCGGGAGGCGCGCGCAGCGCGGGGAGCTAGACGGCGGCGGCGGCCCGGGTGCGGGCGGTGCGACGTCGCAGCGACCGGCGCTCGTCCTCGCTGAGACCGCCCCAGACGCCGTGGTCCTGGTTCGCCTCGAGGGCCCACGCGAGGCACTCGGCACGGACCTCGCAGCCACCGCAGATGCGCTTGGCGGCCTCGACCTGGGTGACCGCGGGTCCGGTGGTCCCGACGGGGAAGAAGAGCTCCGGGTTCTCTTCGAGGCAGGCGGAACGCGTGCGCCAGTCGGCGCTGGGGGTGACGAGCATGGGGGAACCGTTCCCCCTGCGAGCGTCTTGAACCATCCGGGCGCCCGGCTGTTCTGCTCGACCCTCCTCAGGCCGGCACGGTCCGCCCGGTCAGCGCCCAGCCGACCGCGGCAGCCACCGCGCCCCCGCCGAGCAGCACCGCGAACACCACCGGACCCGGGTACGGCGCGGCGCCGGCGACCAGCGCACCGCCGAAGGCCAGCCCCACGGCCATGGCGGCTGCCGCGGCGGTCTGCGCGGCACCGTTGTTGCGGCCCTGCTCGTCGTCGCGGGACAGGTCGAGCACCATCACCGCGAGCGTCGAGGACGAGATGCCCATGCCGACGCCGGCGAGCGCCCAGCCGGCCAGGCCCCACCACGGGGCGATGCTGGTGACGGCGAGCAGCGTCGCGACGGTGAGGCCGACGGTCATGCAGGCCAGCCCGCCGCCCAGCATCCGGGAACGGGTGGGTGCGGTGTAGTGGCCCTGGATCCACGAGCCCAGCGCCCACGTCACGCCGGTGACGGTCAGGCTGACGCCGGCGGTGGCCGGGCCGAAGCCGTGCAGCAGGGTCAGCAGCAGGGGGATGAACGCGCCGACCGCACCGAACGCGGCGCTGACCAGGCCGCGCACCGCGACGACGGTCGGCAGGCCCCGGGCGCCGCGCATCGTCCCGGCCGGCAGCAGCCGCACCACGCTGACGAACAGCACGACGGCGCGAGACGACGAGGACCACCCAGGCCAGGGGGTTGCCGGCGGAGAGGTGCTCGCCGGCCAGGGTGAGCACGAGCACCCCGCTGCCCGCGAGCAGCGCCCAGCCCAGTCCCATCCGGACCCCGGCCGGGGCACCGCCGGCCTTCACCGGCGGGGCGGAGCCGATCGCCGGGCGCAGCAGCAGCCAGGTGGGGACGACCAGCACCAGCACGCCGAGGAACACCCAGCGCCAGCCGAGCTGCTCGGTGACCACGCCGGTGACGACCGGCCCCAGGACCGAGGGCAGGATCCAGGCGGCCGACACCAGGGAGAACATCCGCGGCCGCAGCGTGGGGTGCAGCACCCGGGCCACCAGCACCATCAGGGACACGTCGACGAGTGCCTCGCCGGCGCCGCTGACCAGCCGGCCGAGCGACCACGACGGGCATCGCCCAGGCGAGGCCGACCAGCAGCTGGGCCACCGCGAACGCGGCGACGCCGGTGCGCAGGACCGGCAGCGGCCCGCGGCGGTCCGCCCAGCCGCCGGCGACGGCCAGCGCCACCAGGAAGCTCGCGGCCGGTGCGGCGTTGGCCAGCCCGAAGGACGCCAGCGCGTCGAAGTCGCGTACGACGGTCGGCAGCGCCGTACCCACGGCCCGGTCGGCGAACGCCGCGAGGGTGATCATCGCGACCGTCCCCACGGAGAGCGCGAGGTGGTCGCGCAGCCGCGGGGCGCGGGTGGCGGCGGTGGTCGTCATGTCAGCAGCCTGCAACTTCATGTCGGGGTGAGGTCAACCGGTTCGTCCCTGCGGATCGGGCGCGCGGGGGAGGATGCTGGTAGACGGTAGGTGAGCGACCTTCCGCGCGGACCGCCCGGTCCGTGGCATCGAGCGGAGCACGCCGGTGAGAACGCACAGGGACGAGCGTCCCGACTTCGAGGACTTCGTCGCCGTGTGCTCGGGCCGGCTGCTGCGGACCGCCTACCTGCTGACCCGGGACGCGGACCTGGCCGAGCGGCTGCTCGAGCGGGCGCTCGAGCAGGCGTGGTCCGGCTGGCAGCACCTCGACGACCAGCCGGAGCTCGCGGTCCGCACGACGCTGGTCAACACCTACGACACCTGGTGGCGGCGCCGGTGGGACCGGCGGCGACCGGTCCCGGACCGGGCGGACTCCTGGGAGACGCTGCCCCGGCACCAGCGCGTGGTCCTGGTGCTCCGGTACTTCGACGACCTGTCCGTCGAGGACACCGCGGACCTGCTCGAGGTGCCGCTCGGCACGGTCCAGCACCGGACCGCGGCGGCCCTGCGCCGGCTGGACCTGACCGAGGACGACGTGCGGGCGGCCCTCGGCGAGCGGGCCGACGCGCGTGGGTGAGGGCATCGGCCCGCGGGCCCGCGCCGACGCGGTCGAGGCGCGGGTCGCCCGCACGCACCTGCGGCGCAGGACCTGGGTGGGTGCGGCGGTCGGCCTCGTGTCGGCGGCGGTGGTGGTCGGCGCGGTCGTCGTACCCCCGCTGCTGCCGCGGCCGCCGCCGTCCGGTCCGGGGCTCCTCGAGCCGATGGTGCAGGCCCCGCCCCGGCTGGCCGGCTGGCCGATGCCGGAGAAGGTGCAGGCGCAGGGCAGGCTCTACCGGTTCGCCCGCGGCGAGCAGACCCACGAGCCGCGCGACCTGCTCCGGGTCGCGGTGCCCTCGTCCAGGACCTGGCGGTGATCGCCTGGTCGACCACGCCCGGCACGCCCGGGCGGGTGGTGGTCAGCGTCGACGGCGCGGTGGTGAGCAACAGCGGCGCCGGGCTGTTCGAGTACCCCGTCGTGCTCGCCGCCGGACGCCCGCACCTGGTCGTGGTCCGGTCGACCGACGCCCGCTCGGGCGACCGGATCGGGCTGGCGATCTACCAGCCCGACCGCGGGTTCTGACGGCCGCGGGACGGCTGACGAGAAACGGCGACGAGGCCTCCGGAGGGCGGGGTAGAGTTGCGGACTTGCCCGATCAGGTTCTGACCGCATCCAGGAGCCGAAGCTTGTCGATCGACCAGGCCACGAACGACACGGTGGCGCAGCAGGAGCTCGAGCACGAGCAGGAGTTCGTCGACGGCGTCTACGAACAGCTCGAGCGGTCCACCAAGAACGCCCAGGAGCTGGCGCGCGAGGGGCACGGCCGCGCGCACCTCGGCCACGAGGGCGGTCTCGTCGAGCGCGACGCGATGGTCTTCCAGGCCGCCAAGCGGATCGCGACCCTCAACGCCGCCCACGAGGGCCTGGTGTTCGGCCGCCTCGACCTGTCCACCGCCGGGGAGGCGCCGCGCTACATCGGCCGGATCGGCCTGCGCGACGAGGACCGCGACACGCTGCTGATCGACTGGCGGGCGCCCGCGGCGGCGGTGTTCTACCAGGCCACGGCCGCGGATCCGCAGGGCGTCGTACGCCGTCGGGTGCTGCGGTGCGCCGGCGCCAAGGTCGTCGCCGTCGAGGACGACCTGCTCGACTCCGAGATCGAGACCGACCTGGTCGTGGTCGGCGAGGGCGCGCTGATGGCGCAGCTGAGCCGGGCCCGCGACCGCACCATGCACTCCATCGTGGCCACCATCCAGGCCGAGCAGGACAAGGCGATCCGGGCGCCCAGCAAGGGCGTCGTGTCGATCTCCGGCGGCCCCGGCACCGGCAAGACCGTGGTCGCGCTGCACCGGGCGGCGTTCCTGCTCTACAGCGACCGGGCCCGCTACGAGCGCGGCGGCGTGCTGATCATCGGCCCGTCCGGCGTGTTCATGCGCTACATCGAGCGGGTGCTGCCCTCGCTCGGCGAGACCGCCGTGGCGCTGCGCTCCCTCGGCGAGGTCGTCGACGGCCTGCGCTCCTCCCGCCACGACGAGCCGGCCGTCGCCGACGTCAAGGGCTCCGCGCGGATGGCCGAGCTGATGCGTCGTACCGCGCGCCAGGCCGTGCCGACCGCGCCGCGCGACCTGCGGGTGTTCTACCGCGACGACAACCTGGTGCTCGGCCCGCGCGAGCTCGCCACGATCCGCCGCCAGCTGCTGTCCCAGGGCAAGCGCAACCGGCAGGTCCCGCGGGTCGCGAACGCGCTGCTCGACGCGATGTGGCGCCAGGTCCGCGGCGAGCGCGGCCGGGAGCGGGGCCGCGACGAGTTCAACGACACGCTGCTCGGCACCGCGGCGTTCGTCGACTTCGTGCTGTCGCTGGTGGCCGCCGCTCGACGCGACCGACGTGCTCGGCTGGCTGCGCGACCCCGAGGTGCTCGGCCGGGTCGCCGAGGGCGTGCTCAGCCGCGAGGACCAGGCGCTGCTGTCCCGCTCGTTCGGCCCGGTGCGCGAGCCCCGCGAGGTCCGCACCACCCCCGACGACTGGTCGATCGAGGACATCGCGCTGCTCGACGAGCTGCGCTACGAGCTCGGCGACGTGCCCGAGAAGCCGCGCGGCGACCGCGACGACGACAACGACCCGCTGGCGCACCTGTTCGACGACGAGGTGCCCGAGCTGACCACGTTCGTGGACCGCGACGCGCCCCGGCAGAACCCGCGCACCACGGTCCGGGTCGAGGACGACGGCTACGCCCACGTGCTCGTCGACGAGGCCCAGGACCTCACCCCGATGCAGTGGCGGATGGTCGGCCGGCGCGGCCGGGTGGCGACGTGGACCGTCGTCGGCGACCCCGCGCAGTCCTCCTGGCCGGTGCCGGCCGAGGCGACGACCGCCCGCGAGGCGGCCCTCGGCGACAAGCAGCGGCACTCCTTCCACCTGTCGACGAACTACCGCAACAGCAGCGAGATCTACGACTTCGCCGCCCGGTACGCCGAGCGGGTCGGCCTCGACGCCGACCTGCCGAACGCCGTGCGCGAGACCGGGATCGACCCCGAGGAGCGGACCGTCGTCGACCTGCGCGAGGGCACGCACGACGCCGTGACCGAGCTGGCCGGGGCCGTCGAGGGCACGGTCGGGATCGTCGTACCGGCGGCGCGGCGGGACCAGGTGCAGGGCTGGCTCGACGGCTGGACGCGACCTCGCCGAGGCGGCGTCCGGCGGCAGCCTGGCCCGCGTCGCGGTGCTCACCGGCCTGGAGACCAAGGGCCTGGAGTTCGACGGCATCGTGGTGGTCGCCCCCGACGAGATCGAGGCGGAGTCGGTCACCGGCCGCGCGACGCTGTACGTCGTCTACACCCGCGCCACCCAGCGGATGATCACCCTCACCACCTGACCCCCGCCGACCCGGCGTCTCTGGCGCCGCGACCCCGCCGACCCGGCGTATGTGGCGGCGCAAACCCTGCCGACCCGGCGCGTCTGGCGGGGACGGCGCGCCAGAGTCGCCGGGTCGGCCGGGTCAGCGCCGCCAGAGTCGCCGGGTCGGCGGGGTTGACGACCGCCAGAGTCGCCGGGTGGGCGGGGGTGAGACCGCCAGAGTCGCCGGGTCGGCGGTGGGTAGAGTCCGGCGCTATGGACGCCTCGCCCTTCCCCACCGCAGCGGCCGCTCTCGAGGCGATGCTGGGGCACGAGGCCTGGGCGGTGATCCGGCTGCGCGACTCGGGCACGGTCACCCTCGTCGGCGGCGCCCGCAGCGAGGTCGAGAGCCTGCTCGACGTACCTCTCGAGGAGGGCGTGCCCGACCCCGACCGGCGGTTCGACCGGCTGGTCGCGATCCCGTTCCGGCAGGTCGCCGAGCGCGGCTTCGAGGCCCACGACGACGGCACCCCGCTGACCGTCGTCGACATCGAGCAGGAGACCGAGGTCCCGCTCGCCGAGCTGCTCGCCGCGCTGCCGCGCGAGGAGCTCACCTTCGCCGACCGCGGCGGCTTCGACACCTCCGACGAGGAGTACGGCGTCGTGGTCGACGCCATCATCCGCGACGAGATCGGCCACGGGGAGGGCGCCAACCTCGTCATCGGCCGGCACTACCGGGCCCAGGTCGAGGACTGGGACGCCGCCAAGGCGCTGACCGTCCTGGGCCGGCTGCTCGAGCGCGAGCGCGGCGCCTACTGGACCTACTGCTTCTTCACCGGTGACCGGTTCCTGGTCGGCGCGAGCCCCGAGCGGCACGTGTCGGTGCACGGCGGCGACGTCCGGATGAACCCGATCAGCGGCACGTTCCGGCTCAAGGGGCTGACCGACGAGCGCGAGCGCAAGGCGAAGCTGCTGGAGTTCCTGGCCGACGAGAAGGAGATCTACGAGCTCTTCATGGTCGTCGACGAGGAGCTCAAGATGATGTGCGACATCTGCCACGAGGGCGGCCAGGTGCTCGGCCCGTTCCTCAAGCCGATGACGCACCTGGTGCACACCGAGTACCTCCTCGCCGGCCGCACCGACCGCGACGTCCGCGAGGTCCTCCGCGACACCATGTACGCCGCCACCGTCACCGGCTCGCCCGTGGAGAACGCCTGCCGGCTGATCAAGAAGTACGAGCCGGAGGGGCGCGGGTACTACGGAGCCGCGCTCGCCCTGCTGGGCCGGGACGCCTCGGGACAGGCGACGGCCGACTCCCCGATCGTGATCCGCACCGCCGACGTCGAGCTCGACGGGACGCTCAAGGTCACCGCCGGCGCGACGCTGGTGCGCGACTCGCAGGCCGCCCACGAGGTCGCGGAGACGCACGCCAAGGCCGGCGGGATCCTCGCCGCGTTCGGCCTGGTGGACCAGGCGACGTCGGCGGCCGAGGGCCTCGACGAGCTGACCCGCGACGAGGACGTCGTGATCGCCCTGGGCAGCCGCAACCAGCGGCTCAGCCGGTTCTGGCTGACCGACCAGGGCGGCTCGCCGCCGGCGCCCGAGCTCAAGGGCAAGTCCGCGGTGATCCTCGACGGCGAGGACGACTTCGTGAACATGCTCCGGCACGTCCTCGCGGTGATGGGCATGACCAGCTCCGTCGTCCGCCACGAGGACTTCACGCCGGAGGCCGTCGACGGGTTCGACCTGGTGATCGTCGGGCCCGGCCCGGGCGACCCGCGCGACGCCGAGCACCCCAAGATCGCCGCGTTCGGTGCCGCGGTCGACGTGCTCCTGGAGCGGGAGCAGCCGTTCCTGGCGGTCTGCCTCGGCCACCAGGTGCTCTGCGGCCGGCTCGGCATCGACCTGGCGTTCAAGGACATCGTGTTCCAGGGCACCCAGTCGCGGGTGGACCTCGGGGAGCGCGAGGAGAACGTCGGCTTCTACAACACCTTCGTCGGCCGGGTCGGCGCCGCGCTGCCGCCGGGCGTCTCGACCCGGGCCGACCCGCTGACCGGGGACGTGCACCTGGTGGAGGGGCCGCACTTCCGCGGCATCCAGTTCCACGCGGAGTCGATCCTCACCGAGCACGGCTACGACCTGATCCACGACCTGGTCCTGGACCTGCTGCACACGGCCTGACCGCACGAACCCCTCCCCGCCGACCCTGTTCGACGAGGAGGGGTGACCGTGAGGCCCGGGTCGAGGTGGACCCGGCCCGGGTCGACGGGGGTCAGCTGCTGGCGGAGCCCTCGTCGCTGTCCAGGGTGACCTGGACGGTGCGGGTCTTGGTGCCGCCGTCGACGACGGTCAGCGTGACCTTGTCGCCGGGGCGGTGGCCGCGGATCGTGGCGACCAGCGAGTCGGACCCGGTGACCACCTGGTCGTCGACCTTGGTGACCACGTCGCCGCGCTTGAGCCCGGCCTTCTGGCCCGCCGAGCCCTGGTTGACCGACTCGATGCCGGCGCCGCTGAGCAGCCCGTTCGTGGAGGACGCGTCGGAGACCGAGACGCCGAGCCGCGCGTGGGTGGGCGTCTGGCCGTCGCGGAGCTGCTGGACGACCGGCCAGACCTGCTCGATCGGGATCGCGAACCCGAGGCCGATCGAGCCGCCGGAGGACGAGTCGAGGCCGCCGCTGGACGCCGTACGGATGGAGGAGTTGATCCCGATCACGTCGCCGTTCAGGTCGACGAGCGGGCCGCCGGAGTTGCCGGGGTTGATCGCCGCGTCCGTCTGGATGGCGGGGTACGTCGTGTCCTGACCGCTCTGGCCGCTGGACTCGCTGCCCACCGACACCGGACGGTTCAGCGCGCTCACGATGCCGCTGGTGACCGTGGCCTCGAGCCCGAACGGCGAGCCGATCGCGACCACGTTCTCGCCGACGTCGACCTGGGTGGAGGTGCCGATCGTGGCCGGCTGCAGGCCGGAGACGCCCTCGGCCTTGATCACCGCGAGGTCGGTCAACGGGTCGGTGCCCACGACGGTGGCCTTCTTGGCGCTGCCGTCGTTGAAGTTCACCGAGATCTCGCCGCCCTGGCCGGCGACCGCGACGACGTGGTTGTTGGTGAGGATCTCGCCGTCGGAGCTGATCACGATGCCGGAGCCGGAGCCCGCCTCCTGCTGGCCCTTGACGTTGATCTTGACCACGGACGGCAGCACCGACCGGGCCACGGACTCGACCGAGTCGGCGGCCGGCGCGACGTCCTTCTGGTGCACGACCGGGGAGCTGACGGACCCCGTCGAGGACGACTCCGAACCGGAGCCGCCCCCGACCAGGTCGTCGACCGCGGTGAACCCGGCTCCGCCAGCCAGGCCGCCGAGTCCACCCACGGCGAGGGCCGCCACCAGGAGGGCGGCGACGACCCCGCCGCTCGGACGGGAGGGCCGCGTGCGAACCGGCCCGCCCTGCTCCGTGCGGTCAGCGAAGCCGAACCCGAACCGTGCGGTGTCCCCGCTCTCGGGTGCGGGGGACGGCGAGGCGGCGTACGGGTCCGGCCGGTCGGGGTGGAGCCGGCCTGGGCGCCGTACCGGTGGGAGGTTCCCGCGGTCGGGTCGCCCGTGGACCCGGGGGTCCGCTGCGTCTCGTCGTCGTTGCCGTGGTTCGGGTTCTGCTCCGTCATGCCCACCACGATGGCGGTGCAGGCTTAAGTGCCGCTGAGAGAGCCCTGGGACGCGGCCGTGACTCTGCCGGGGACCTCGAACCAGAACGCGGCGCCGCCGTCGGGGGACCTGCCGACCCGGACCGGGCCGCCGTGCCGCTCGGCGACCTGCCGGACGATCGCCAGGCCGAGGCCGGAGCCGGGCATCGTGCGGGACGCGGTGGAGCGGTAGAACCGGTCGAAGACGTGCGGCAGGTCGGCCTCGTCGATGCCGTGCCCCTGGTCGGCCACCAGCAGCGAGCCCTCGGTGAGCCGGACCGTGACCGTGCCGAGCGGCGGGCTCCACTTGGCGGCGTTGTCGAGCAGGTTGGTGACCGCGCG
The DNA here is from genome assembly GCA_963811515.1 of uncultured Actinomycetota bacterium. Taxonomy (GTDB): domain Bacteria; phylum Actinomycetota; class Actinomycetes; order Propionibacteriales; family Nocardioidaceae; genus Nocardioides_B. The sequence goes on along the minus strand of CAWERI010000012.1, from coordinate 235,318 downwards.
CTCCAGCGCGGCGGAGTCGCCGACGACCCACCACGGGTCGGCGTGCAGGTCGAACTGCAGGCTGCTGGCCCGCCGGCGGACCCGCTGCACCGCCCGCTCGGTGATCTCCGCGAGGTCGATCTCCTCCAGCGCCAGGGCGGCCGGCTCGTCGCGGGCGAGCTCGGTGAGGTCGCCGATCAGCGTGGTCAGCTCCTCGATCTGGAACCGTACGTCGTCCAGCAGCTCGATCCGCGCGGACTCCGGCAGACCGCCCTGCCGGTCGGCCTGGGTGAGCAGGTCGAGGTTGGTGCGCAGCGACGTCAGCGGGGTCCGCAGCTCGTGCCCGGCGTCGGCGACGAGCTGGCGCTGCCGGTCGCGCGAGGCGGACAGCGCGGCCAGCATCGCGTTGAACGCGCGGGCCAGCCGGGCGATCTCGTCGTTGCCCTCCACCTCGATCGGGTCGAGCTTCTCGGTGCGGGCGATGTCCTCGGCGGCCTCGGTCAGCCGGCGCACCGGTCGCAGGCCGTTGCGGGCGACGCCCCAGCCGGCCAGCGCCGCGGCGATCACCCCGGCGATCCCGAAGATCGCCATCACCGCGCCGAGCCGGTCGAGCGTGGACTCGTTGGCGTCCAGCGACTGGGCCACCACCAGCGCGATGCCCTCGGTGTTCGTCGGGATGGTCGCGACCCGGTAGTTGGTGCCCTGGCTGGAGATCGTCCGGCAGGAGTAGTCGCTGCTGCCGCGGGCCACGGCCAGCTCGGGGGCGCCGAGCGGGATGGCGTCCTGGTTGGGCCCCTTGGTGGTCACCACCTGGCCGTCCGCGGTGACGTAGCCGACCTTGGTGTCGGTGGCGCCGAGCATGAACGCCGGGATGTCGCGCACCCGGTAGTCGCTGAGGTCGTACTGCGCCGCGACGTACGCCCGGCGGTGCAGCGAGGCGTCCATCGAGGACTGCAGCTGGTGCCGGACGGTGAGGTACGCCGCCAGCGCGACGATCGCCACCGACAGGCCGACCGCGAAGGTGGTCAGCAGGATGACCCGGCTGGCCAGCGACCGCCGGTAGCGGAACCGGGCCGGACCCTTCATGACTCTTTGAGGACGTACCCGACGCCGCGCACGGTGTGGATCAGCCGGGGCTCGCCCTCGGCCTCGGTCTTGCGGCGCAGGTAGCCGACGTAGACCTCCAGGGAGTTCGCGGTGGTCGGGAAGTCGTAGCCCCAGACGTCCTCGAGGATGAACGAGCGGTCCAGGACCCGGCGCGGGCGGTGCAGGAACATCTCCAGCAGCGTGAACTCGGTGCGGGTCAGCTCGATCTGGCGGTCGCCGCGCCGTACCTCACGGGTGGCGAGGTTCAGGGTCAGGTCGGAGAAGGACAGCACCTCCTCGTCGAGGCCGTCCGGTCCCGGCGCGTGCACCCGGCGGAGCAGCGCGCGGAGCCGGGCGAGCAGCTCCTCGAGCGCGAACGGCTTGGTGAGGTAGTCGTCGGCGCCGGCGTCGAGGCCCTCGACCCGGTCGCCGACCGAGTCGCGCGCGGTGAGCACCAGGATCGGCAGGTCGTTGCCGGCGGTGCGCAGCGCCCGGGTGGTCTCGATGCCGTCGAGCCGCGGCATCATCACGTCGATGACCAGCGCGTCGGGCGGCTGGCCGGCGATCGTGGCGAGCGCCTCGGCCCCGTCGCTGGCCAGGCTGACGGCGTACCCGTTGAACTCCAGGGACCGGCGCAGCGACTCGCGCACCGCCCGGTCGTCGTCGACGACCAGGACGTGGGGGGTCGGTTGCTCGGTGCCTGTGGTCACGGCCCAACTCTGCCACCCGCGCCTGAGTCGCGGCTGAGAACCGGCCGAGGGCTCCCCGTGCGGTCCGGGACCGCCGTGCCGGTCAGCCGCGGGTGTCGGCCAGGTAGGTGACCACGCGCTCGATCGGGACCGCCCCGACCAGCCGGCCGCCGTCGTCGACGCAGAGCAGCGGGTCGAAGCGCTGGGCCGGGATCCGGGCCACCGCGCGGTGCGCGGCGTTGGCCACCGTGGTGTCCTGGTCGACCCAGGTGCTGGCGTCGGCGAGCTGGACGCCGTGCGTGCCGACGACCGCGACGGGACGGGACTCGGCGTCGACCAGCACCACCAGCGGGGTGTCCGCCTCACCGGCCGCGTCCTCGACCGCGAACGCCTCGCGCGCGGTGGACAGGTCCCGGACCACGACCACGTCCTGGGTGAGCAGCCGCAGGGTGTCGCGGACGACCGGGAACCGGCGCAGCTTGAGGTGCGCGGAGGTGTCGGTGTCCAGGTCGGCCCAGGGCAGCGCCGGCCGGGCCAGGAGGTAGCCCTGGGCCATCGTCACGCCCAGCGAGACCAGGGTGTCGAGCTCGCCGGAGCGCTCGATGCCCTCGGCGAGCACCTCGGCGTGCACCCGGGTCGCGAACGACCCGATCATCTCGACCAGCGCGCGCTTGGTCTCGTCGCAGTCGATGTTCTCGATCAGCCGGCGGTCCAGCTTGATCAGGTGCGGCTTGATCCCGACGATGTGCTGGAGCCCGGCGTAGCCGGCGCCCGCGTCGTCGAGCGCGATCAGCGCACCCACGCCGCGGAGCCGGTCGAGGATCGGCTGGAGCGCCTCGTAGGAGTCGATCCGGGCGTGCTCGGTGAGCTCGATGATCACCCCGGACAGCGACGCGTGCTCGTTCCACACCGCCTGGACGACGGGGTCGGCGATCACGTCCGGGCCGATGTTGACCGACAGGAACGTGTCGGCCGGCAGCTCGTCGCGGGAGTCCAGGGCCAGCCGCAGGGTGAGGCTCTCCAGCTGGGCGCCGCAGCCGTGCCGGTGGGCGGCGGCGAACCACTCCAGGGGGTCCGAGACCGGGTAGCCGTCGAAGCGGGCGAGGGCCTCGTAGCCCACGACGGTGCCGCGGACCAGGTCGACGATCGGCTGGAAGTGCACGCCGACCCCGACCCCGCGCAGCGCGGAGCCGAGCAGCGCCGGCCAGTCCACCTGGGTCGGGAGCGCGGCGAGCGCGGGCTGGCCGGGGGGTGCGGGCTGTCCGGGAGGCGTGGGCGTGCCGGAGGCACCGGTGGTCGCGCGGACCGGCATGGCTGGCTGCATCAGGGGAGCTCCTGGTGGTCGGGCCGGCAGGGAGCGGACGCCGGAGTGGCGTTCGGGGCCCGGACCTCGACGTCCGCATGCTGGCACGAGGAGCCGCATTCCGTCCTGATGTCGCGCGGCGTGGCGTCTTAAGGAGTACGAACCGGGTCAGAGCAGGCTTCGCGCCGCGTCGCCCGCCCGGGCGCCGTACCCCGTGCCGTGCGGACCCGGCCCCGAAGTGGCAGGCGTGCACCAGCAGCGGGAACAGCTGGTGCAGCGCGACCCGGTCCTGCCAGCCGTCGGCGAGCGGGCTCACCTCGGCGTAGGCCTCCAGCACCCGCGGCAGCTGCGGGCAGCCGAACAGGCTGAGCATCGCCAGGTCGGTCTCCCGGTGCCCGCCGTACGACGCGGGGTCGATCAGCCAGACCCGGGAGCCCAGGCCCCACACCAGGTTGCCGGACCAGAGGTCGCCGTGCAGCCGGGCCGGCGGCTCGTCGGGGCCGGCGAGGTCGACGATCCGGCGCACCACCCGCTCCACCGCGCCGGCGTCGGACGCGGAGATCCCGCCGCGGTCGGCGGCGAGCTTGAGGTAGGGCAGCACCCGGCGGGTCGCGTAGAACTCCGGCCAGGTGGGGGCGCCGCGGTTGGGCAGCGGCAGCGTGCCGATGTACCCGTCGGTGCCGGACTCGGTCCCGAACCCGGCGGCCCCGGACCGGTGGGTGGCGGCGAGCTGGCGGCCGAACGTCTCGGCGCCCTCGGAGGTGGGCCGGCTGGCCTCGACCCACGCGACGATCAGGCAGTCGTCCTCGACGGCGAGCACCTCGGGCGTGCCCGCGCCGCCGGCCTCGGCCAGCCAGCGCAGGCCCGCGGCCTCGGTGCGGAAGAAGTCGGCCGGCGCGTGCGGCCGGGTCTTGATCAGCGCGGAGGTGCCGTTGGACAGCCGCAGCCGGGTGGCGGTGCAGATGTCCCCGCCGGCGACGGGCGTGGTGGCCACGACGGCGGTCCCGAGCAGCGTCTCCGCCCGGTGTGCGACCCCGCCCAGCCGTGCCACGTCAGTCGCCCGGCTCCACCGCGACGGCGTCGGCCTCCTGCAGGGCCGCCTCCAGCGCCGCGACCAGGGCGTCGGCGGTGCGCTCGACCATGGCCAGCACCTCGGCGAACCCGTCGTCACCGCCGAAGTAGGGGTCGGGCACGTCCCGGTCGTGCTCGTCGGCACGCGGGTCGAAGTCGCGGAACATCCGCACGGTCGCGTCCGGTCCCTGCGCGACGATGTCGGCGTAGTTGTCGGCGTCCATCGCCAGCACCAGGTCGGTCTCGGCGAACCAGTCCGGCCCGAACTGCTGCGCGACGTGCCGCGAGGCGTCGTACCCGTGCGTGGTCAGCAGCGCCGCGGCCCGCCGGTCCATCGGGCCGCCGACGTGCCAGCCGCCGGTGCCCGCGCTGACCACCTCGACCCGGTCGGCCAGCCCGGCGGCGTCGACCCGGTCGCTGAGCACGACGTCGGCCATCGGGGAGCGGCAGATGTTGCCCAGGCACACCACGGCCACGCGGTACGGCGCACCGCCGGGCCGGGTCCGTCCGGGGAGGGCGGCCGTCACCGGTCACCCGGCAGGACGAGCTCGAGGCCCCAGCTGACCACGCTGATGATCAGCGCGCCGACGATCGCGGTCCAGAAGCCGTCGACGGAGAAGCCCAGCCCGAGCTGCTCGGAGAGCCAGCCGGTGAGCATCAGCATCAGGGCGTTGATCACGAAGATCAGCAGCCCGAGCGTCAGCAGGATGAAGGGGAGGGAGAGCAGCTTCACGATCGGCCGGACCACCGCGTTGACCACGCCGAAGAGCACGCCGACCACGAGCAGCGTCAGCACCTGGTCGCCGCGGGTGGCGTCGGTCAGCCGGATGTCGGCCAGCAGCCAGGTCGCGACGGCGATCGCGACGGCGTTGACGACGACCCGCATCAGGAAGCTCACGCCCCGATCTTGCCAGGTCGGGTCCAGGAGGTCGCGGGAGCCGGACGGCCGCGGCCGCTCAGGCCAGGTCGAGGGCGGTGAGCATCGAGGTCTCCGCGTGCTCGAGGTGCCGGGTCAGCTCGGCGGCGGCCTCGTCGAGCCGGCCGCTCTCCAGCAGGTCGACGAGCGTGGTGTGGGAGTGCACCTGGTCGCCGGCGTTGCGGCGGATCCGGTCGACCTTGGCCAGCGCGAGCCGGATCTCGGAGGTCAGCGACTCGGCCAGCGCGACCAGCCGGGTCGACCCGGTCAGCCCGACGAAGGACCGGTGGATGGCCAGGTGGGCCGCGGTCAGCTCGGCCGGGCTCGCCCCGGAGCCGGCGGCCTCGGCGAAGTCGTGCAGCGCCCGGCGGCAGGCCTCCCGGGCCTCCTCGCCGGCGTCGGCCCACCGGTGCACCCCGGCCACCTCGAGCACCAGCCGGGCGGCGGACACGTCGTGCACGGAGGCGGGGTCGGGCTCGGTGACGTGCACGCCGCGGTTGGGGGTCCGGGTGGCCAGCCCCTCGGCGACCAGCACGCCGAGCGCCTCGCGGATCGTCGAGCGGGACACCCCCATGGCGCCGGCGAGCGCGACCTCCCGCAGCGGCGTACCGGCCTCGACCTCGCCGTCGAACAGCGCCCGGCGCAGCTCCTCGGCCACCCGGTCGACGGTCGAGGAGTGCGCCAGGTTGAGCGTCTCGAACGGGTTCACCGGTGCCTGCCTCCCTCGCCGCTGTCACGGGACCCGAACGCGGGCGTGACGTGTGCGACACATTGTCGGACAAAACTTGACGGGTGGGCCACCCGGGGTCGCATACTGGGCTCGCGTCTGATTGTCGGACAATCGGACGTCGAGCAGCACCGACCGTCGGGGGACGTCACGAGACCAGCCGAGGAGGCGAACGATGGAGCAGCAGGACCTGAGCTGGGGCCGGCGCTACCTGATGGTGGAGCCGGACCACTTCCGCGTGGACTACGCGATCAACCCCTACATGGACGTGCACGACCAGCCCGACCCGGGACGCTCCCGCGAGCAGTGGCTCGGGCTCGTCGAGGCGATCCGGGCGGCCGGCGGCGAGGTCGAGGTGCTCGGCCAGCGCCCCGACAGCCCCGACATGGTCTACGCGATGAACCTCGGCCTGGTCGTCAACGCCGGACCCGCCGGGACGGACCGCCGGGTCGTGCACTCGCACATGCGCCACGCCGAGCGGCGCAACGAGACGCTGACCGCGCAGCCGTGGTTCACCGAGCACGGCTTCGCCGGCACGTACGTCGGACGCGACGGCGTCGGCGCGCACTTCGAGGCCGGCGACGCGTTCGCCTGGCGCGACGCGCTCGTCGTGGGCTACGGCCCGCGCACCGAGGAGCTCGGCCTCAAGCACCTGGCCACCGAGCTGGACGTCCGGGTCCGCGGGCTGCGGATCACGCACCCGGGGATGTACCACCTCGACCTGGCGTTCTGCCCGCTCGACGGGAACCGCGCGATGGTCTGCCCGTCCGCGCTCGACGACGCCTCGGCCGCCGCGCTGCTCGCGATGGTGCCGGAGCCGCTGGTGCTCACCGAGGACGAGGCGCTGACGTTCTGCGCCAACTCGGTGGTGATCGGCTCGACGGTCCTGATGCCGGCGGTGCCGGACCGCGTCCGCGCGCAGCTCGAGGACTGGGGCTTCGAGGTCGTGCTCGTCGACGTCGGCGAGTTCCACAAGGGCGGCGGCTCGGTCCGCTGCCTGACCAACCCGCTCGACGTGGTCCGCGGCCGCGACCTGCCCCGGGTCGCCGGCGGCGAGGTGCTGCTGCCCTGACCGGCCCGGCCGCCGTACGCGGGCGGCCGTCGGGGGGCACGGGCCCGCACACCGTGCGGTGCGCGGACCCGTCCCAGTGGTTTCCCACGTGGCCCCCCGGAGGTGGCACCGCGGTTCCCGTTGCAGGACGGGGCACGTGGTGCCGTGCCGGTGACGACCAGGCCCCCCTTGCGCCACCGACGTCACCAGCCTGCCCGACCGGACCCCTCCCGCGCGTCGTCCGAATGGTCCGTTCAGAATCCGCCCGGACAGGGGAGGTTCAGACGAGATGGGGTGGTTCGACCTCGGCGGAGCGGCGGGCGCTCTGCGCCAGCACGATGCCGGCGACCACGGCCACGCCGCCCACGAGGGCGACCGTGTCGAGCGTCTCGGCGAACCAGACCCAGCCCAGCGCGCTGACCCCGATCGGCTCGAGCATCGCGACCATCGTCACGGTGGTGGCCGTCAGGTGCCGCAGGGCCAGCAGGGTCAGCCCGAAGGGCAGCAGCGTGCCCATCACGACGATCCAGGCCAGCACCGCCCAGACCGGCGCGGTGCTCGCCGGCCAGCCGGCCGAGCAGCGAGGCCTGGGCGCCGAGCAGGTCCCAGCGGGTGCCGGTCAGCGGGTGCACGAGGTTGAGGCCGACGGCGGCGACGCCGAACGACCAGAGGATCACCCGCAGCGGGTCGAGCCGGCCGACGCCGTGCTCCCCGATCAGGAAGTACGCCGCGAAGCAGACCGCCGCACCGAGCCCCGCGAGCACGCCGATGCCGTCGAGCTCGAGCCCGCTCCCAGATGCCGGTGGCCGCGGCGAGGCCGCCCCAGGCCAGCGCGAGGCCGGCCCACAGGCGCGGACGGACCCGCTCGTGCTGCACGAAGCGCGCCCACAGGGCCACCAGGATCGGCGCCTGGTACTCCAGCAGCAGCGCCATCCCGACCGGCAGCCGGTCGATCGCCACGAAGTAGGTCCACTGCAGCGCCGCGACGCCGACCAGCCCGTGCGCGACCACGAGCAGGCCCAGCCGTCCGGGCGGCGGGCGGAGCGCGTCGCGGCGGAACAGCACGGCGACCACGAGCAGCACGACGAACGTGCCGGTGACCCGCAGGGTGGTCAGCGCCACCGGGTCGACCCCGGCGCGCAGCGCGACGCGGGACACCCCGGCGTTCTGGATGAACAGGGCCGAGCCGACCACCACGAGGGCGAGGCCGACGGCGGGGGTGCGCTGCTGCATGGCCCCGAGCGTAAGGGGTGTAAGCCGCTCTCACCCCTGTCGTACCACGGTCTGGGAACGGCTAGTCTTCGGGCCATGACGACGAGTCCCTCCGCCGCTCCCGGTCCGCAGGTCCGCCAGGTCGTCCGGGACCTCCCGGCGTACGTCCCCGGCCGTCCGCCCGCGCCGCGGCCCGGCGTCACGACGTACAAGCTCTCCTCGAACGAGAACCCGAACGACCCGCTGCCCGGCGTGCTCGAGGCGGCCGTCGAGGCGGCCGGCCGGATGAACCGCTACCCGGACATGGGCTGCCGCGAGCTGTACGCCGCGCTCGCCGACCGGCTCGACGTGCCGGCCACCCACCTCGCCGCGGGCACCGGGTCGGTCGCGGTGCTCTACCACCTGCTGCAGGCGTTCTGCGAGCCCGGCGACGAGGTCGTCTACGCCTGGCGCTCCTTCGAGGCCTACCCGATCGCGGTCGCGGTCCCCGGCGCGGTCTCCGTGCAGGTCCCGCTGACCGCGGACGCCCGGCACGACCTCGACGCGATGGCCGCGGCGGTCACCGACCGCACCAAGGTCGTGATCGTCTGCAGCCCGAACAACCCCACCGGCCCGTCCGTCCGCCGCGCCGAGCTCGAGGCGTTCCTCGACCGGGTGCCGCCGCACGTCGTGGTGGTGCTCGACGAGGCCTACCGCGAGTTCGTCCGCGACCAGGACCCCTTCGACGGGGTCGACGTCTACCGCTCGCGGCCCAACGTCGTCGCGATGCGCACCTTCGCCAAGGCCTACGGCCTCGCCGGCTTCCGGGTCGGGTACGCCGTCGCGGCCGAGCCGATCGCGGCCGCCGTCCGCGCCTGCGCCCTGCCGTTCGGCGTCTCGTCGGTCGCGCAGGCCGCGGCCGTCGCGTCGCTGGCCCGCGAGGCCGAGCTGCTCGAGCGGGTCGAGGCGATCGTCGCCGAGCGCACCCGGGTCGCGACCGCGCTCCGCGAGCAGGGCTGGGACGTCCCGGACGCGCAGGGCAACTTCGTCTGGCTGCCGCTCGGCGACCGGGCCGCCGACTTCGCCGCCGCCGCCGAGGGCGCCGGGGTGATGGTGCGCCCGTTCGCCGGCGACGGGGTCCGGGTCAGCATCGGCGAGCCGGCCGGCAACGACGTGCTCCTCGAGGTCGCGGCGGCCTTCCGGGCCTGACGCCCCGGGCCCCTCGGACGCCACCGGGGGGCTGTCGGTGGTGGGTGGTTGTCTCGGGACCGCGGAAAACGAGTTGGGGCCGGTCAGGACCACCGAGGTAATCTGCGTCTTACAACTTCCAGACGTCTCCGGTCCCGGGCCATCCGCCCTGCCCCGGGGCGTTCGGGCACCATCCGAGGGGACTGCCACCAGCAGATGACGGACGCACCAGCCGAGACAGCCGGCCCGAACGACCATCCCCCCGCAGGCGTGGGGTCGCTGTGGCGGCTCCGCGGCTACCTGCGACCCGCACCTGCGCTCGCTGGTCATCATGGCCACCACCGCGCTGGCCGGGGTCGGCCTGACCATCGCGATCCCGCTGGTCACCCGGGCGATGATCGACGGCCCGATCGCCGAGCGCGACCTCAGCGCGCTGCTGCCCCTCGGCCTGCTCGCGCTGGCGCTCGGCATCCTCGAGGCGGTGCTGATCTTCATCCGGCGCTGGGTGCAGTCCAACGCGGTGCTCGGCGTCGAGACGACCATGCGCCACGACCTCTACGCGCGGCTCCAGCAGCTGCCGATGGCCTTCCACGGCCAGTGGCAGTCCGGCCAGCTGCTCTCCCGGGTCACCAACGACCTGTCGAGCATCCGGCGGTTCTTCGGCTTCGGGCTGCTGTTCCTCGTGATGAACGTGCTGCAGCTGGTCGTGGTCACCCTGGTGCTGCTCAAGATGTACTGGCCGCTCGGCCTCGTCGTCGCGGCCGCCGCCCTCCCGATCATCACCCTGTCCCACCGCTTCGAGCGCCGGTACGTCCTGGTCTCCCGGCGGGTCCAGGACCAGCAGGGCGACCTCGCGACCGCGGCCGAGGAGGGCGCGGTCGGCTTCCGGGTGATCAAGAGCTTCGGCCGCGGCCCGTTCGTCGCCGGCCGCTACAACGAGTCCGCCCGCACGCTCTACGACACCTCCATGGACAAGGTGCGGCTGTCCGCGAAGTTCTGGACCTTCCTGGAGGTGATCCCCAACTTCGCCGTTGCCGTGGTGCTGCTGTTCGGCGCGCTCGGCGTCGGCCGCGGCGACCTCACCCCCGGCACGCTGGTCGCCTTCATCACGCTGATGCTCTCGCTGGTCTGGCCGATCGCCTCGCTCGGCTACATCCTCGCGATGGCCCAGGAGGCGATGACCGCCGGCCGCCCGGATCAACGAGATCTTCGACACCGAGCCCTCCATCGTGTCCGGCGCCCACGTCATCGAGCGGCCCCGCGGCCACCTGCGCCTCGAGGGCGTCGGCTTCGCCTTCCCCGACCAGCCCGACGAGCCGGTGCTGCACGACGTGAACCTCGAGGTGGCGCCCGGCGAGACGGTCGCCATCGTCGGCGCCACCGGCTCCGGCAAGACCACGCTGACCGCCCTGGTCCCGCGGCTGTACGACGTGACGGCCGGCCGGATCACGGTCGACGGGGTCGACGTACGCGACCTGGAGCTGGCCAACCTCCGGCAGATCGTCGCGACCGCCTTCGAGGAGCCGACGCTGTTCTCGATGAGCGCCCGGGAGAACCTCCTGCTCGGCCGCCGCGACGCCACCGAGGCGGACGTGCACGCGGCCGTCGAGGTCGCCCAGGCGCAGTTCGTCCACGACCTGCCCTGGGGCCTGGACACCCGGATCGGCGAGCAGGGCATGTCCCTGTCCGGCGGCCAGCGGCAGCGCCTCGCGCTCGCCCGCGCGGTGCTCGCCCAGCCCCGGATCCTGGTGCTCGACGACACCCTGTCCGCGCTCGACGTGCACACCGAGAAGCTCGTCGAGGAGGCGCTGCGCCGGGTGCTCGCCGACGCGACCGGCATCGTCGTCGCGCACCGCGCCTCGACCGTGCTGCTCGCCGACAAGGTCGCCCTGCTCCAGGACGGCACGATCACCCACGTCGGCGACCACAGCGAGCTGCTGGCCACGGTCCCGGCCTACCGCGAGCTGCTCGCGGCCGACGCCGACCTCGAGGAGGTGGGGGCATGAGCACCCAGACCACGACCACCCCGACCGGCCCCGGCCGGACAGTCCGCGACGGGCGCCGCGCCCGAGGAGTCGCAGTGGCGCGGCGTCGCGGCCGAGCACCGCGGCGACGACCTCACCGCGACCGAGTCGGGCCTGCTCCAGGACCGGTCCCGCCGGCTGCTGGGCAGCCTGCTGCGACCGCACAAGAAGGTCCTCAAGGTCCTGCTCGCCATCGTGCTGCTGGAGAACGCCGCCCGGCTGTCGATCCCCTACCTCGTCAAGGAGGGCATCGACCGCGGCATCCCGCCGATCAAGGCGACCGGGGACACCTCCGTGCTGTACACGATCGTGGCGCTCGTCCTGCTCGCGACGATCATCCAGGCGATCACCCGGCGGACCTTCCTGGTGAAGTCCGGCAAGGTCGGCCAGGACATGCTCTACGAGGTCCGTCGGCGGGTCTTCCGGCACTTCCAGAGGCTCAGCCCGGCCTTCCACGACGAGTACACCTCCGGGCCGGGTGATCTCCCGGCAGACCTCCGACATGGACGCGATCTACGAGATGCTCGAGACCGGGTTCGACGGCCTGGTGACCGCCGTGCTCACCCTGGTCGGCGTCGCGATCCTGCTGCTCACCCTCGACGTGAAGCTCGCGCTGGTGGCGCTGGTCTGCTTCCCGTTCCTGCTCTGGCTGACCAACTGGTTCCGCAAGGAGTCCTCCAAGACCTACCGCGTCACCCGCGAGAAGGTCGCGCTGGTGATCGTGCAGTTCGTCGAGTCGATGCTCGGCATCCGCGCGGTGCAGGCGTTCCGCCGCGAGTCGCGCAACCAGGAGATCTTCGACGACGTCAACGAGCAGTACCGCGCCGCCAACCTGCGGGCGTTCCGGCTGGTCGCCTGGTTCATGCCCGGCATCAAGCTGATCGGCAACATCACCATCTCGGTGGTGCTGCTGTACGGCGCCTACCTCGCCTTCGAGGGCGAGGTCACCGTCGGCGTGCTCGCGGCGTTCCTGCTCTACCTGCGGCAGTTCTTCGAGCCGATGCAGGAGATCTCGCAGTTCTACAACACCTTCCAGTCCGCCAGCGCCGCGCTCGAGAAGCTGTCCGGCGTGCTCGAGGAGCAGCCCAGCGTGCCCGAGCCGGCGCAGCCGACCCGGCTCGACGAGGTGCGCGGCGACGTGCGCTTCGAGCAGGTCCGCTTCGAGTACGTCGAGGGCTCGGCCGTGCTGCCCGGCCTCGACCTCGAGGTCCCCGCGGGGCAGACGGTGGCCCTCGTGGGCACCACCGGCGCCGGCAAGACCACGATCGCCAAGCTGCTGTCCCGGTTCTACGACCCGGCCGTCCGGGCGGGTCACGCTCGACGGCGTCGACCTCCGCGCGCTCGACGAGCAGACGCTGCGGTCCGCGGTCGTGATGGTGACCCAGGAGAACTACATGTTCGGCGGCACGGTCGCCGACAACATCCGGTTCGGCCGGCCCGAGGCGACCATGGAGCAGGTGGTCGGGGCGGCGCAGGCGATCGGCGCGCACGAGTTCATCACCCGGCTGCCGCACGGCTACGAGACCGACGTCGCCAACAAGGGCGGCCGGCTCTCGGCCGGGCAGCGCCAGCTCGTCGCGTTCGCCCGGGCGTTCCTGGCCGACCCCGACGTGCTGATCCTCGACGAGGCCACGTCCTCGCTCGACGTACCGTCCGAGCGGCTCGTGCAGCGGGCGCTGCGCACGATCCTGGCCGACCGCACCGCGGTGATCATCGCGCACCGGCTCTCCACGGTGGAGATCGCCGACCGGGTGCTGGTGCTCGAGCACGGCCGGATCGTCGAGGACGGCTCCCCGCACGACCTCGTCGAGTCGCAGTCCGGCCGGTTCTCCGACCTGCACGACGCCTGGCTCGAGTCCCTCGCCTGACGCCGACGGGTCAGCGGGGTGGCGGCCAGGTCCTCCTCGGCGGCCTTCTTCAGCCGCACCAGCGTCTCGGTGATGCCGGCCTGGTTGCGGGCCGGGAAGCCGAGCCCGCGCAGGGCGGCGAACACCGGGGCGGAGTAGCGGGTCGCGTCCCAGGTCTCGGTGACCCGGGTGGCGCCGTCGCCGACCGGCTCGAGCTCGTAGCGCCAGCGGTGCGCGCCGAAGTGCCGCCACGCGATCCGGCGGTCCGCCTCGAACTCCACGACCTTGTTGCGGATCTTGTAGGGCAGCCCGAACAGCTTCATGTCCATGCCGAACGTGTCGCCCTTGGCGGAGAGCCGCTCGGGACCCGTGATCACGCCCTGCAGGGAGCCGGAGCCGTCGATGCGGGGGTGCTGCCGGGGGTCGGAGACGATCGCGAACACCACGGCGGGCGGGGCGTCGATCGTCGTGCTGTCCGAGACCAGTCTGTCGCTCATGGCCCCACGGTAGCCAGCGGCGGGAAGCCGGCCCGCGTCAGCGTGCGGCGTCGTCCGCGCAGACCTCGTCGACCGGTCCGGGCTCGCCGGCCACCGCGGCCGGGACCGGCCCACCGCCCGGCACGCGTACGGCGCCGGGGCCGCTCGGCCGAGATCACCAGCGCCACCGCCGAGACCACGATCCCGCCGCCGGCGACGACCGCCCAGTGACCGGCTCGCCGAGCACCAGCCAGCCGAGGAACACCGCGACCACCGGGTTGACGTAGGCGTAGGTCGCCACGAGCGAGATCGGCGCGTTCGCCAGCAGCCAGACGTAGGACGTGAACGCGACCACCGAGCCGAAGACGACGAGGTAGCCGCAGCGCGCTCCAGGTCCGCGCGGCGTAGCCGCGGCGGTGAACCGACTCGCCGCGACGAGCCCGGCCGACGGTGACCAGCATCATGCCGCCGAAGAGCATCTCGTAGACGGTCGTCACGAACACGTCCTGCGGCAGCCACAGCCGCGGCTGCACGTAGGAGCCCGAACGCCCAGCAGGTCGAGGCGAACAGCACCAGCAGCGCCGGCCCGACGGCGGAACGCCGCCGACCGCGCCGCCGCCGACCAGCACCAGCACCGCCAGCCCGGCGAAGCCCGAGCAGCACGCCGAGCAGGGACAGCGGCCGGGGCCGGTCGCCCTCGGCGAACCGGAACACCACGATCATCAGCGGGGCCACGGCGATCAGCAGCGCGGCGACGCCGGAGGGGGCGCCGAGGTTCTCCGCGACCGACACCATGCCGTTGCCGAGCATCGGCAGCATCAGCCCCAGGAACGCGGTGCCCAGCGCCTGCTGCCGGGTCAGCCGCGAGCCGGCGCAGGCCGCCCGCAGGCTGAGCAGCGCGCCGAGCACGAGGGCCGCGGTGGTGTAGCGCAGGCCCATCGAGGTGAGCGGCGGGGCCTGCTCGACGACGATCCGGATCGCGAGGTACGTCGACCCCCACACGACGTACACGATCCCGAGGGCGACCAGCACGAGGCCGAACGCGGGGGCGACCTTGGCGACTCGGGCCGGACCGTCTGTGTCATGACCGTCCCTTCTGTGACTCCTGTCGAGGCTAGGGCCGCGCGCCGCGCCCGGGTGTCGCGCGACTTTCGGACGATCGTGTCCACCAGATCCGGGCAGCGCCCGCGATTAGGCGGTCGCTCGCGAGCGAGCCGGTACGTTATGAGCACCCCGACCGGTGTGGCGCCGGTCACAGGCACGACCAGCCGCACGGCCGCGACGCACCACCCCCGCGCGCGTGTCGCGCAGCGCGTCGTGAGCTCCCAGCCGGCAGCGGAGACCCCGTGCGCCGACGACACGAAGGAGTGCACCCGTGAGTGAGCACAAGTCCGACTTCGGGCCCGACCTCGGCGAGGTCTTCGGTCCCGACCAGGCCGACGGCGGCCCTGACCTGGTGCAGCTGCTGACGCCCGAGGGCGAGCGGGTCGAGCACCCCGACTTCTCCTTCGACCTCGACGACGAGGCGATCAAGGGCTTCTACCGCGACATGGTGCTGACCCGGCGCATCGACACCGAGGCCACCGCGCTCCAGCGGCACGGCGAGCTCGGCATCTGGGCCCAGCTGCTCGGCCAGGAGGCCGCGCAGATCGGCTCCGGCCGCGCGCTGCGCAAGCAGGACTTCGTCTTCCCGACCTACCGCGAGCACGGCGTCGCCTGGTGCCGCGACATCGACCCGCTCCGGCTGCTCGGCCTGTTCCGCGGCGTCGACCAGGGCGGCTGGGACCCGAACGACGGCAACTTCGGGCTCTACACGATCGTGATCGGCGCGCAGACCCTGCACGCCACCGGCTACGCGATGGGCATGCAGCGCGACGGCGTCGTCGGCACCGGCGACCCGGACCGCGACGCGGCGGTCGTCGCCTACTTCGGTGACGGCGCGAGCAGCCAGGGCGACGTCAACGAGGCGTTCATCTTCGCGGCCTCCTACAACGCCCCGGTCGTGTTCTTCTGCCAGAACAACCAGTGGGCGATCTCGGAGCCGATCGAGCGGCAGACCCGGATCCCGCTCTACCAGCGGGCCCTCGGCTTCGGCTTCCCCGGCGTCCGCGTCGACGGCAACGACGTCCTCGCGACGTACGCCGTGACGCAGGCCGCCCTGCAGCGGGCGCGCGACGGCCAGGGCCCCACGCTCGTCGAGGCCTACACCTACCGGATGGGCGCGCACACCACCACCGACGACCCGACCCGCTACCGGCTCTCGGAGGACCTCGAGACCTGGAAGCTCAAGGACCCGATCCAGCGCGTGAAGGCCTACCTCACCCGCAACGGCCTGGTCGACCAGGACTTCTTCGACGAGCTCGACGACGAGGCCGAGAAGCTCGGCGAGCACCTGCGCGAGGGCTGCCGGGCGCTGCCGGAGCCGAAGCCGCTCGACGTCTTCGACTACGTCTACGCCGAGCAGACCGAGGAGCTGGCCGAGCAGAAGGCCGGCTACGCCGCCTACCTCGACTCCTTCGAGACCACCAGGAGGTCACCGATGAGCAAGATCACCCTGGCCAAGGGCCTCAACGCCGGCCTGCGCAAGGCGATGGAGGACGACCCCAAGGTCCTCGTCATGGGCGAGGACGTCGGCAAGCTCGGCGGCGTCTTCCGGATCACCGACGGCCTGCAGAAGGACTTCGGCGAGGACCGGGTCATCGACTCGCCGCTCGCGGAGTCCGGCATCCTCGGCACCGCGGTCGGCATGGCGATGCGCGGCTACCGCCCCGTCTGCGAGATCCAGTTCGACGGCTTCGTCTACCCGGCCTACGACCAGATCGTCAGCCAGGTCGCGAAGATCCACTTCCGCAGCCAGGGCAAGGTCAAGATGCCCATCGTCGTGCGGATCCCGTTCGGTGGCGGCATCGGCGCGGTCGAGCACCACAGCGAGAGCCCCGAGGCGCAGTTCGCGCACACCCCGGGCCTCAAGGTGGTCGCCTGCTCCAACCCGGTCGACGGCTACTGGATGATCCAGCAGGCCATCGCCTGCGACGACCCGGTGATCTTCCTCGAGCCCAAGCGGCAGTACCACGCCGACAAGGCCGAGCTCGACGAGTCCGTCGACGCCCGCAGCCGCTGTTCACCTCCCGCGTCGTGCGCGAGGGCTCGGACCTCACCCTGCTGGCCTACGGCCCGATGGTGAAGACCTGCCTGCAGAGCGCCGAGGCCGCCGCCGGCGAGGGCAAGAGCGTCGAGGTCATCGACCTGCGCACGCTGTCCCCGCTCGACATGGGCCCGGTCTACGACTCGGTCCGCAAGACCGGCCGCGCCGTCGTCGCCCACGAGGCGCACGTCAACCTCGGCATGGGCTCGGAGATCGCGGCCCGGATCACCGAGCACTGCTTCTACAACCTCGAGGCCCCGGTCCTGCGGGTCGGCGGGTTCGACACGCCGTACCCGCCGAGCCGCATCGAGGAGGAGTGGCTCCCCGACCTCGACCGCGTGCTCGACGCCGTGGACCGCTCGCTCGCGTACTGACCGCCTCCCGAGGAGAACTGCTGTGCCTGACTTCAAGCTGCCCGACGTCGGCGAAGGCCTCACCGAGGCCGAGATCGTCACCTGGAAGGTGAAGGTCGGCGACGTCATCAAGATCAACGACATCGTCGTCGAGATCGAGACCGCCAAGTCGCTCGTCGAGCTGCCCTCGCCGTACGCCGGCACCGTGCAGGCGCTGCACGTGCCCGAGGGCGAGACCGTCCCGGTCGGCACGCCGATCATCACCATCGGGGACGGCGCGGCCGCCCCGGCGCCCGCCGCGGCGCCCGCCGCCCCGGCGCGTCCGACGGACAGCCGACCCCTACCTCGGGCTCGCCGAGAAGGCCGGTGCCGCCTCGGTGGCCGCCGGCGAGATCGACATGTCCAACCCGGCCGCGACCGGCGGCGGCGAGAACCAGACGCTCGTCGGCTACGGCCCGCGGACCGCGGCGGTCCAGCGCCGCCCCCGCCGCGGCGGCGCGAGCCCGTCGACCGAGGCCGGGGCCGCCGCGCAGCTGCAGCTCCAGGGCGCGTTCGGCCAGGGCGCCCGGGAGACCACCGACGTGTGCCGGCCGACGAGCCGGCCGTGCCCGCGACCCCGGCCGTGCCCGCGCCGGCGGCCCAGGCGCCGGCCGGCGACGTACGCGTGCTGGCGAAGCCGCCGGTCCGCAAGCTCGCCAAGGACCTCGGCGTCGACCTGCGCACCCTGACCCCGACCGGCCCCGACGGCACGGTGACCCGCGAGGACGTCCAGGCCGCGACCGCCGCCCCCGAGTTGTCAGGCGCTGTCGAGGTCGCTCAGGCCACCCGACGAGCTGACAGGTCGAGCGGGAGGACCGGCGCGAGCCGATCAAGGGCGTGCGCAAGATGATGGCGCAGGCGATGGTGGACTCCGCGTTCACCGCCCCGCACGTCACCGAGTGGATCACCGTCGACGTCACCAAGACGATGAAGCTCGTCGAGAAGCTCAAGGCGCACCGCGACTTCCGCGAGGTCAAGGTGTCCCCGCTGCTCGTCGTGGCCAAGGCGGTCTGCCTGGCGATGCGCCGCACCGAGGAGATCAACGCGACGTGGGACGAGGCGGCCGGCGAGGTCGTGTTCAAGTCCGGCGTCAACCTCGGGATCGCCGCGGCCACCCCGCGCGGCCTGGTCGTGCCCAACATCAAGGACGCCGACGCGCTGTCCCTGCCCGAGCTGGGGGCCGCCATCAACGGCCTGACGCGTACGGCGCGCGAGGGCAGGACGCAGCCCGCGGAGATGAGCGGCGGGACGTTCACGATCACCAACGTCGGCGTCTTCGGCGTCGACGCGGGCACCCCGATCATCAACCCCGGCGAGTCGGCGATCCTCTGCTTCGGCGCGGTCCGGCCGCAGCCGTGGGTGCACAAGGGCCGGATCAAGGTCCGCGACATCACCACGCTGGCGCTGTCCTTCGACCACCGGCTCGTCGACGGCGAGAAGGGCTCGCGGTTCCTGGCCGACGTGGCCGCCGTGCTCGAGGACCCGAGCAGCGCGCTGCTGTTCTACCTGGGACTCCGGCGGGGCGGGCAGCGCGGCCGCTTACCATGGACGTGATGAGCACGCCCGACCCCGCCGACGACCCACCGCCCTTCCCGCCGCAGCTCCCGTCCGTCCCCGGCCTCCGGTCCCGTGAGGACCAGGACGGCGAGCGCGCCTACGAGTTCGCGAAGTGGGCGATCCTCAGCGCGGTCTACCCCGCCGGGGCGCTGGTCACCGAGGCCGGGCTGGCCCACGAGATCGGGCTGACCCGCGCCCCGGTGCGCGAGGCGTTCCTGCGGCTCGAGATCGAGGGCCTGGTCACCCGCGAGCCGGGCTGCGGCGCCCGGGTGAGCACGTTCTCGCTGCACGAGGTCGAGGACGTCCTCGAGGCCCGGGTGCTCGTCGAGAACCACACCGCCGGCCGCTCGTTCGCGCACCGCGCGAGCTGCTGCCCCGGGTCGAGGCCGCCCACGAGGCGATGGTGCGCAGCTGCCGCGAGCACGACACCGCCGGCTTCACCGCCTCCGACCGGCTGTTCCACGAGCTGATCGTCGACGCCGCCGGCAACGCGGTGCTCTCCGCGGTCTACCGGACGCTGCGCGAGCGGCAGACGCTGTTCACCTCGGTGATGATGCGCGGTCGCGCCGACCGGATGCAGGCGGCCATCGACGAGCACGAGCGGATCCTGACCACCCTGCGCGGGGACGACCAGGAGGCCTTCTGCGCCGCGGTCAACGACCACCTCGAGTGGTCGATCGCGCTGGCGCGGGAGTCGCATTGAGCGAGGCGCGTCCGGCTCGGCGGCCGCCGGGCCGTCGTCGTGTGGGGCACCGCCGTCGCGGTCTACTTCCTGGCGATCTTCCACCGCTCCTCGCTCGGCGTCGCCGGCCTGGCCGCCGCCGAGCGCTTCCACATCACCGCCTCCCAGCTCTCGACGTTCACGGTCTCCAGCTGCTGGTGTACGCCGCGATGCAGATCCCGGTCGGGGTGCTGCTCGACCGCTTCGGCCCGCAGCGGCTGCTGATCGCGGGCGCGGTGTTCATGACCGCTGGCCCAGCTCGGGTTCGCCTGCACCGGGACCTACGCCGGCGCGCTGGTCGCCCGGGTCTTCGTCGGCATGGGCGACGCGATGGTGTTCATCAGCGTGCTCCGGCTGATCGCGTCCTGGTTCCCGCCGATGCGCAGCCCGATCGTCACCGCGTTCACCGCGATGATCGGCCAGTCCGGCGCCCTCGTCGCGGCGATCCCGCTCTCCCGGGCGCTCGCGACGTACGGCTGGACGACGACGTTCGTGGCCAGCGCCTCGGTCGGCATCGCTGCTCGGCCTGCTGACGGTCCTGCTGGTGCGCGACGTGCCGCCGGGGGCGCCGCCGGCCCGCTCGGCCAAGGACGTCCGGACCGTCGGCCGCGACCTCCGGCTCGCCTGGCTGGACCCGGGCACCCGGCTCGGCCTCTGGTCGCACTTCACCACCCAGTTCGCCGCGAACGTGATGGGACTGCTGTGGGGGTTCCCGTTCTTCGTGCACGCCGAGCACCGCTCCGAGGCGGAGGCCGGCGGCGCTGCTCAGCCTGCTGGTCGGCGTGTTCATCGTGGGCGGGCCCGCTGATCGGCGGCTACATCTCCCGGCACCCCTGGCAGCGCTCGACGATCGTGCTGTCCATCGTCGGGGCGATGACGACTGACCTGGACCGTCGTGCTGCTGTGGCCCGGGGACGCGCCCCTGTGGCTGCTCTGCCGTGCTCGTCGTGACCACCGGGCTCGGCGGGCCGGGGTCGATGATCGGCTTCGACCTGGCCCGCACGTTCGCGCCGGCCTCCCGGCTGGGGCAGGCCAGCGGCATCGTCAACGTCGGGGCTTCACGGCCTCGCTGCTCGCCGTGCTCGGCATCGGCCTGGTGCTCGACGCGATCGACGCCGGGTGCGTCGACCGACTACGGCGCCGCGGCGTACAAGTGGGCGATGTGCGTGCAGTACCTCTTCTGGGTCGTCGGCGGCATCCAGGTCTGGCGGTACCGCTACCGCGCCCGCGCGCACCTCGCCGACACCCAGCCCGAGACGTTCCGGGACATGAGCGGGCTCGAGGAGTACGTCAGACCCTCCCGAGGGCGCGGTACCGGGCGGCGCGGTCGGCAGTGACGGTGGCCGAGTCGCGCTGCATCAGCGCGGCCAGCTCGAAGCGCAGCACGTCGGACAGCCGCGCGCAGAACTCCTCCGGCTCGTCGGCGGCGTCCGGCCGCTCGGCCACGATCCGGTCGACGATCCCGTTGCGCCGCAGGTCGAGCGACCGCACGCCCTGGGCGCGTGCCATGTCCGGGGCGTGGTCGAGGTCGCGGTGCACGATGGCGCTCGCGCCCTCGGGCGGCAGCGGGGACAGCCAGCCGTGCTGGGCGGCGATCACCCGGTCGGTGGGCAGCAGGGCGAGCGCCCCGCCGCCGTTCCCCTCGCCGAGCAGCAGGCACAGGGTGGGGGCGTCGAGCGTGACCAGGTCCGCGAGGCACCGCGCGATCTCGCCGGCCAGGCCGCCCTCCTCGGCCTCGACGGACAGGGCCGCCCCCGCCGTGTCGATCACCGTCATCAGCGGGAGGTGCAGCTCGGCCGCCAGCCGCATCCCGCGCCGGGCCTCGCGCAGCGCGCCGGGCCCGAGCGGGTGCGCCTTGGTCTGGCCGCGCCGGTCCTGGCCGAGGAAGATGCACGGCGAGCCGCCGAACCGGGCCAGGGCGATCAGCAGCCCCGGGTCGGACTCGCCCTGGCCGGTGCCGTTGAGCGGGATCACGTCCGTGGCGGCGTACTTCAGCAGGCGGCGTACGCCGGGCCGCTCCGGCCGTCGGGACCGGGTCACCGACTCCCAGGTGTCCACGTCGTCGACGACGTCGACCGGCGGGTTGGGTACGTCGACCAGCACCTCGTTGCGCGCGGTCAGCACGTTCAGGGCCCGGTCGAGGATGTCGGCGACCTGGTCGTGCGGGACCACGCCGTCGATCAGGCCGTGGGCGTAGAGGTTCTCCGAGGTCTGCACGCCCTCGGGGAACTTCCGGTCGTAGAGCGCCTCGTAGACCCGCGGCCCCAGGAACCCGACGAGCGCGCCGGGCTCGGCGACCGTCACGTGGCCGAGCGAGCCCCACGACGCCATCACGCCGCCGGTGGTGGGGTGCCGCAGGTAGACGAGGTAGGGCAGCCCGGCCTTCTTGTGCGCCGCGATCGCCGCGGAGATCTTCACCATCTGCACGAAGGCGAGCGTGCCCTCCTGCATCCGCGTGCCGCCGGAGACCGGCGCCGCGAGCAGGGGCAGACGCTCGGCGGTCGCCCGCTCGACGGCCCGGGTCAGCCGCTCGGCCGAGTCGACGCCGATCGAGCCGGCCAGGAAGCGGAACTCGCAGGCCACGACGGCCACCCGCCGTCCGCGCATCCGGCCCTCGCCGGAGATGACCGACTCGTCGAGCCCGGTCCTCTCGGTCGCGGCGGCCAGCTCCGCGGCGTACTCCTCGGAGACCGGCCCGCGCACGGGCGGCGTGTCCCAGGAGCGGAAGGATCCCTCGTCGAGCACCAGGTCGATCAGGTCGGTCGCGGACAGGCGATCGGTCATGCGGTCGATCCTCTCAGGTCGCCTGGAGGGAGCCGTCCTGGGTCGTGACCTCGACGGGGTCGATGATCTCGAACGAGAAGATGCCCGCGGGCTCCTGGTTGCGGAAGCCGACGAGCGCCCAGGAGCCGTCGCGCCGGTGCACGAGGGGCGCGGCGAACAGCGTGGGCTCGGCGCGGAACGGCACGGCCCTCGAGACGTCCCAGGGGCCGAGCAGGGAGCCGCCCGGTTCGCCGGCCACCGACCACGTGCACCACTGACCGTGCTCCGCCTGGCGGTCCGCGCTCTGCTCCTCCGGGTGGCAGGTGAACACCAGCACCGGCCGGCCCTCGACCATCCGGACCTGCGGCACCTCGATCTGCCCGAAGCCCGAGGGCTCGCCGGAGACGGGCGGCTGCACCTCCCAGGTCACGAGGTCGTGGGACCGCGCGTGGGCGAGGACACCGTCGTCGTAGCGCTGCCGTGCCCTTCAGCCGTGCGGTCACGAGCATGTGCCAGCCGTCGCCGTCCGGGTCCCGGAACACGAACGGGTCGCGCCACGTCTCGCTGGCGGTCCGGTCCTCGTCGAGCGTCTTGTACCAGCGGGGGTCCGCCCCGACGACCGGCGCATCCGTCGTACGGCGCCAGGAGTGCAGGTCGTCCGACTCGACGACGCCGATCCGCTGGTCGCGGAGCCCGTGCCCGCGGTGTGGTGTTGAGCGCGGTGTAGAACATCCGCCAGCTGCCGTCGTCGGCCTGCACCGTCGACCCGGTCCAGAGCGCCAGGTCGTCCCACCCGTCCTCGGACGGGAGCAGCGTCGTGCCGAGGTCGGTCCAGTCGACAGGTCGGTGGACGTCGCGTGCCCGATGGTGGCTCGGGCGTGCCGCAGCGTCGGGTCCTTGAGCGCGCGCGGTGCCTTGAGGTAGTAGAGGTGGTAGGTCTCGCCGTCGTCGGCGACCCAGCTGTCCCACACCCAGTCGTCTGGCAGACGCAGCATGAACGCTCCTCGGAGGACGACGGTCGCAGCAGCGTAGCGGCGGGAGCGGGTCAGCCCGCGCAAGCTCGACAGGCAGCCGGACGCGCAGCACCGTGTCGCCCGGGGCTGGAGTCGATGTCGATCTCGCCGTGGTGGCGCTCCACGACGATGCGTCGGGCGATGTCGAGACCGAGCCCGGTGCCCTTGCCGACGTCCTTGGTCGTGAAGAACGCCTCGAAGGCGCGGGCCGCGACCTCGGCGGCATCCCGGAGCCGGTGTCGCCGACCTCCACCACGACGCGCGTCGCCGTCGAGCCGCGTCGACACGCGCAGGGTGCCGGCGCCGTCCATCGCGTCGACGGCGTTGTCGATGAGGTTGGTCCAGACCTGGTTGAGCTCGCCGGCGTACGCCTCGATGCAGCGGCACGTCGGCGGCGTAGTCGCGCACCACGGTGACCCGTCGCGGAGCTTGTGGCCGAGCATCACCAGCGTGCTCTCGATGCCCTCGGTGATGTCGATCGTGCTGCATGGACGCGCGGTCCATCTGCGAGTAGGACCGGACCGCGGCCACGAGCTCGGAGACCCGCCGGGTCGACTCCTTGCACCTCGGCCAGCAGCGTCGCGACCGACAGCGTGCTCGGCCACCCACTCCAGCGCCGGGCTCGAGCGGCCGGCCGCCGAGCACGGCCGCGACCCGCTCGCACCAGGCGACGTCGACCCCGGCAGCCGCGAGCGGCGGGCGCGAGCATCCAGTCACGCGTCGACGCCGTGTCCGCGAGCCAGTCGGACAGCGCCTCCTCCTGGTCGGCGAGGGCCAGCGGGTCCGGGACGCCGGCGGGACCGGCCCGATCTCGAGGCGCAGCGCGTCGAGCGCGCGAACTGCTCGGCGGAGATCTCGCTCGTGGGCGAGGCCGCCGAGCGACGCCAGCAGCGTCGTCGCAGGCGTCGCCCAGCGCGTCCACGGCCCGGGTCGCGGCCGCGGCCGGGTTGTTGATCTCGTGCGCGAGCCCGGCGGCCAGCGTGCCGAGCGTGACCAGCGCCTCGCGCTGCCGCGCGGTCGGACTCGATGGCGCGCGCCGTGCGGTAGACGCCCTCGATCAGGTGGACGCCGAACGGGAACCACGCGTCGCGACAGCGTCGCGCAGCACCTCGGCCGGCACGCGGAGCACCCGGCCCGGCGTCGACGCCGCGGCCGGTGGCGAGGTAGACGCCGTGCTCGTCCCAGGCCCGGAACCCGCCCGCCCAGCGGCCGGGGACGTCCATCCGCGCCGACGACGGTCGTCCTCGCGGCCGACTGCCGCGACCAGCTCGATGGCGCCCGTCGACCAGCACCCACCAGTAGTCGGCGTGCTCGCCCTCGCGGAACAGCGTCGCGCCGGGCTCGAAGCGCGACCTCGGCGCCGCCTGCCAGCAGCTCGGCGAGCTGGTCGTCGCTCAGCCCGTCGAAGAGCGCGAGCGGCCGCAGGTCCTCGGCGTCGCATCAGATCGTCGCCAGGTAGCGGTGCACGAGGTAGACCGACATCGCGCCCTCGCCGACGGCGGACGCCACCCGCTTCATCGAGTCCAGCCGTACGTCGCCGGCCGCGAACACTCCGGGCACGCTGGTCTCGAGGGCGAACGGCGCCCGGGCGCAGCGGCCAGCGCGCCGGTCTCGGCCGCAGCCAGGTCCTGACCGGTGACCACGAAGCCCTTGTCGTCGCGGACGCACCTCCGCGCCGAGCCAGTCGGTGCGCGGCGAGGCGCCGATGAAGACGAACAGCCAGCTCGTCGGCGACCTCCTCGTCGGCCCGGTGTCCCGGTCGGCAGGGTGAGCGTCTCCAGGTGCCCGTCGCCCCGCGCAGCCGACGACCTCGCTGTCCGGACCGCACCTCGATCGTTGGGGCGGCGCGTGATCCGCTCGACGAGGTACTGCGACATGGTCGCCTCGAGCGACGGCCGCCCGGACCACCAGCACGACCCGCTTGGCGTACCGGGCGAGGTTCAGCGCCGCCTGGCCGGCCGAGTTCGCCGCACCGACGACGTAGACGTCGTCGCCCTCGCACTGGCTCGCCTCGCTGGCGTCGGCGCCGTAGTAGACCCCGCGCCCGGTGAGCTCGTCGAGCCCGCGCGCCTCCAGCCGCCGGTAGGACACCCCGGTGGCCACGATGACGGCCCGGGCCTCGACCTCGCCCGAGCCGTCGAGGCAGCACGGCGCGCACCGGCCCGCGGGTCTCGAAGCCCGACGACGTCGCGGGCGAGCACCATCTCCGCGCCGAACCGCGACGCCTGGGCGACGCGCGCGCTGGGTCAGGTCCGCGCCGGTGAGCCCCTGGGGAAGCCGAGGTAGTTCTCGATCGCGGCGCTCTGCCCGGCCTGCCCGCCGGGCGCCTCGCGCTCCACGATCACGGTGCTCAGCCCCTCGGACGCGGCGTAGACCGCAGCCGCGAGGCCGGCCGGGCCGCCGCCGACGATGCACACGTCGTAGAGCGGTTGCTGCGCCCGGGTGCGCAGCCCGAGCGCGCCGGCCAGCTCCAGCGGCGACGGGGCGCGCAGCGTCTCGCCCTCGGGCACCAGCACGAGCGGCAGGTCGTCGGGCCCGCGCCGGCGAGGCCGCGCAGCCGGCGCGCCCTCGGCGTCCCGCTCGACGTCGTACCAGTGGTAGGGCACGTGGTTGCGGGCCAGGAACGTCTTGACCTCGTGGCTGCGCTCGGACCACCGGTGGCCGACCACGCGCACCTCGGAGGTCGTGGTCGGGGTGGGCCTTGCTGCCAGTCGCCGAGCAGGTCGTCGACGACCGGGTAGAGCCGGTCCTCGGGCGGGTCCCACGGCTTGAGCAGGTAGTAGTCGAGCCCGATGTCGTTGATCGCCCGGATGGCGACGTCGGTGTCGGCGTACGCGGTCAGCAGCAGGTTCTTCGCCTCGGGAGCGTGGCGCGCGGGCCTGCTCCAGCATCTCGATGCCGGTCATCCGGGCATCCGCTGGTCGGCGGCGATCAGCGCCACCGGCGGTCGCGCAGCGCGAGCTCGCAGCACCGTCAGCGCCTCGGCCCCCGAGGTCGCCCGGACGATGCGGTACTCCGCGCCGTAGCGGGTGCGCAGGTCGCGGGTGATCGCTGCCGAGACCTGCGGGTCGTCGTCCACCGTGAGGATCGCCGGCTTGCTCATGGCCGCCTTTCGGCTGGGCCGCGGCCGTTCCCGAGCTCGGCTGGAGGGCGTGGACTGGTGCGGGTCAGCATAGGCGCCGAGCCGCCCTCCGGTCAGTCCTCCGGTCAGTCCTTCGCGTCGAGGGCGTCGAGCCAGGCGCGGACGGCGGCGTCGTGCTCGCCGAGCAGCGGCGGAGGCGGTGTTGCTCG
This sequence comes from uncultured Actinomycetota bacterium, assembly GCA_963811515.1. GTDB lineage: Bacteria > Actinomycetota > Actinomycetes > Propionibacteriales > Nocardioidaceae > Nocardioides_B. The sequence continues at coordinate 208,888 of CAWERI010000012.1, read as the reverse complement.
GCCGGCTCCCGTCGGTGTTGTCTCGAACCGGAGCGGCGGGCCGGGCAGCTGGACCGGCCCGAGGGTCGGGTGGTCGACGTCGATCAGCAGACCCTGGGTGAAGGTCTGGTCCCACGTGTAGACCTCGTCGAGCGTGCGGATCCTGCCGGCCGGGACTCCGCCGGGCGAGGCGGGCCAGCCAGGTGTCGGCCGGTGCCGTCGCCGAGTCGTCCTCGATCGCGGCGACCAGCTCGGGGCGGTGGTCGACGCGTGCCCGGGTCGTGGCGAAGCGGGGCGTCGGGTCCAGGCCGAGCAGCCCGCGAAGCGCCGCCACTGCTGGTCGTTGCCGACGGCGGCCTGGATCATGCCGTCGGCAGCCCGGAACAACCCGTACGGCGCGATCGCCGGGTGGTGGTTGCCGCTGGCCTGCGGGACCTCGCCCGCCGACGGTCCACCGGGTCCCCTGGAAGGCATGGACGCCGACGATCGCCGCGAGCAGCGAGGTCCGCACCACGGTGCCGCGCCCGGTCCTCTCCCGCGCGGCGAGCGCGGCGGCGACGCCGAACGCGCCGTTCATGCCGGCCAGGAGGTCAGCGATGGGCACCCCGACCTTGGTGGGGTGCTCCGCGGACGGGCCGGTGAAGGACATCAGCCCGCCCTCGCCCTGGGCGATCTGGTCGTAGCCGGCGCGGCCGCCCTCGGGACGGTCGTGCCCGAACCCGCTGATCGACAGCACCACGAGCCGCGGGTTGATGTCGGCCAGCCGGCTGACCGGGAAGCCGAGCCGGTCGAGCACCCCGGGCGGAAGTTCTCCATGAGCACGTCGGCCTTGGCCACCAGCCGCCGCCAGCGTCGCTGTCCGGCCTCGCTCTTGAGGTCGAGCCGGATGGACTCCTTGTTGCGGTTCGCCGAGAGGTAGTAGGTCGACACCGGGTCGTCCTCCGGCCCCACGAACGGGGTCCCCAGCTCGGGACTCGTCACCTCCCTCGGGGTCTCCACCTTGATCACGCGGGCGCCATGTCGGCGAGCATCATGGCCGCGTGCGGCCCCGCGAGCGCCCGCGACAGGTCGACGACGACGATGTCCGAAAGCATCCCCGCACTCTACGAGCCGGTCAGGCCGGAGGGGTCGGCGACGTCCAGCCATTCGTCGAACCAGGCCCGCAGCGCGGCCCGGTCCTGACCGCTGCTGGCTGCGATCCAGTCGACGTGGTCTTCCGGTACTCGTTTGGCGGTGTTCGGTGCGGCCAGCGGCGCACGGCGGGAGTCGTATGTAGCGGCGCGGCGTTTCAGCGGGAGCCGGACGAGCATCCGGGCCGTGCAGTAGTACACGTTGACCTGCGCGAACTGGCTGGGCTTGTAGGCACCGGGCGGGCCGTAGAGCCAGACCGCCAGAGGGCGTCGTCGTGGGGTGGAACTCCCGGTTCCAGTAGGAATCCAGGTGCGCCAGCCCTGGGAGGTGGAGTACAGCGCCTCGACGTACATCGCCATGCCCTCGTTCATCCACACCTCCGACCAGTCGTCGGGTGTCACGGTGTCGCCGTACCACGCGTGCGCGAGCTCGTGCGCGACCGTCTCCAGGACCTGGCGCCGGCCGTAGCGGTAGTTCCGCGCCCAGAACGTGATCATCGTCTCCGTATCCATCGCGGAGGCCGACGGCGTGACCACGACACCGGCGCGGTCGAACGGGTAGGGACCCAGCCGCCCCCTCGAGCCAGCGCAGGGTGGCGGGCGTGGCGAGCAGCGGGGCCGTGAGGGTGCTCCAGGGGTCGTAGCGGGGCACCCAGTAGGTCAGCGGCAGGCCGTGCGGACCGGTCTGCGTCGCGCGACGGTAGGGCCCGATCGCCACGGTCGTGAGGTAGGACGCCATCGGGTCACGGCTGGTGAACCGCGTGACGGTGCGGCCGTGCTGCGCGCGACCGGCTGACCAGCCGGCCGTTGGTGACCCCGACCCAGCGCCGCGGGACGTCGAGCCGGACGGCGTACGTCGCCTTGTCGGAGGGGATGGTCGTTGACCGGGTACCAGGTGAACGCGCCGTACGGCTCCTGCATCGACCACACCTGCCCGGACCGGGTGGTGTGCCAGCCAGGGCCGGACATGTCCTGGCGGCTCGTCGGCGCCTTCGCCGGACCCGGCCCTCCGCGGTAGCCGATGCTCACGTCGTACGTCGACCCGGCCCGGGGGCCAGCGCGGGTGCCGAGACGTCGAGGTAGCGACCGGGGTGGGTGTGCGACCGACCAGCCAGCGTGGCACCCGTCGTGGTGTCCCGGACCGAGAGACCGTGCGGACGCCGAGCCGATGGGCCAGGTCGAGCCGGAACCCGCCGGCCCGGGTCGTGTCGCAGCCGCAGCCGGGCGGTGCCGGTGAGGGTCCGGATGGCCGGCCGCCAGCGCAGGGACAGGCCGTAGTGCAGCACGTCGACGGTCGGGATGCCTGACCGACGTTTTTTGTCTGTCGGGGTGCTGCCCTTTTACGAGGGCATTTTTTTTTTTTTTTTTTTTTTTTTTTTTTTTTTTTTTTTTTTTTTTTTTTTTTTTTTTTTTTTTTTTTTTTTTTTTTTTTTTTTTTTTTTTTTTTTTTTTTTTTTTTTTTTTTTTTTTTTTTTTTTTTTTTTTTTTTTTTTTTTTTTTTTTTTTTTTTTTTTTTTTTTTTTTTTTTTTTTTTTTTTTTTTTTTTTTTTTTTTTTTTTTTTTTTTTTTTTTTTTTTTTTTTTTTTTTTTTTTTTTTTTTTTTTTTTTTTTTTTTTTTTTTTTTTTTTTTTTTTTTTTTTTTTTTTTTTTTTTTTTTTTTTTTTTTTTTTTTTTTTTTTTTTTTTTTTTTTTTTTTTTTTTTTTTTTTTTTTTTTTTTTTTTTTTTTTTTTTTTTTTTTTTTTTTTTTTTTTTTTTTTTTTTTTTTTTTTTTTTTTTTTTTTTTTTTTTTTTTTTTTTTTTTTTTTTTTTTTTTTTTTTTTTTTTTTTTTTTTTTTTTTTTTTTTTTTTTTTGGGGGGGGGGGGGGTTCAGCAGCCCCGCGCTCATGGCGGAGTGCCAGTCCATCCCTCGATGGTAGGTCGGTCGTCCAGCCAGCGGGAGGTCCGATTCGCTGACAGCACGGCCGCGGGTGCGGTGACGTGGTGCCACATCGAACATGGGAGGACACATGGGCTGGTGGCGACTCGGGGCGACGTCGCACGGTCTCGGGGCCGGACCCGGTCGGCCGGGCGCAGGCCGAGGCGGTGGCCGGAGGGCCGCTGGTGCCGCATTTAGAGGAGGACGACCTGCTGCTCGAGGACCTGCGGGACTGGGTCGAGGTGCAGGACGCGAAGGGGGCCACGGGCTTTGACACCGTGGTTCTGCTGGCCGACGAGATCGCTTCCTACACCGACGCGGCCGACGACGGTCTGGATGCGGTCCTGGCCGAGCAGCCGGGCATCGACGACGTGTTCGCTGAGGACCGGGAGGTCGTCCACCTCCGGACCGCGCTGGCCCTCGAGGACGTGCACGCGGCCGTCGTCCGCGCGGTCGTCGAGGTGAACCGGTCGCCCAGGCCTCTCGTGATCCCGACGGACCGGGTCACCGACGAGCAGGCGCACGCCCTCGCCGACGACGTGGCTCCGGTGCTGGTCGCGGCCGGCTCCGTGCGGAAACCCGGGGACGCCCGCGACCGTTCCTACTTCCACCGGGTCGGCGAGGACGGGTTCGTCCAGGCGGTGAGCCTCACCCGCGGTTTTTTTTTTTCCCCCCCCCCCCCCCCCCCCCCCCCCCCCCCCCCCCCCCCCCCCCCCCCCCCCCCCCCCCCCCCCCCCCCCCCCCCCCCAAAATAAATAATCCAGGACGGCGCCGAGCGGACGCAGCACGTCGCCGATTCTGTGTAGGACGCACCCCCCCCCCCCCCCCCCCCCCCCCCTTTTTTTTTTTTTTTTTTTTTTTTTTTTTTTTTTTTTTTTTTTTTTTTTTTTTTTTTTTTTTTTTTTTTTTTTTTTTTTTTTTTTTTTTTTTTTTTTTTTTTTTTTTTTTTTTTTTTTTTTTCCCCCCCCCCCCCCCCCCCCCCCCCCCCCCCCCCCCCCCCCCCCCCCCCCCCCCCCCCCCCCCCCCCCCCCCCCCCCCCCCCCCCCCCCCCCCCCCCCCCCCCCCCCCCCCCCCCCCCCCCCCTTCTCCCGGGTGCGGCTCAGCGCCGGTCCGAGATCCGCTTGGCCTTGCCCAGCGACCGTTCCAGGCTGTGCGGGGCCAGCACCTCGACGCGGACCGACGTACCCATGTTGTCCTTGACGTGCTCGGCGAGCCGGCGCCCGAGCGGCTCCCGGTCGGCCTCGGCGACGGACTCGTGCGCCTCGACCTGGACGGTGAGCTCGTCGAGGTGGCCGGGCCGGGTGAGCACGCACAGGTAGTGCGGGGTCAGGCCCTCGACCTTGAGGATCTGCTCCTCGACCATCGTCGGGAAGACGTTCACCCCGCGCACGATCATCATGTCGTCGGTGCGGCCGGTGACCTTCGCATCCGGCGGAAGGCCGGGTACGCCGTGCCGGGCAGCAGCCGGGTGAGGTCGCGGGTGCGGTAGCGGACCACCGGCATCGCCTGCTTGGTGAGGCTGGTGAAGACCAGCTCGCCCTCCTCGCCGTCGGGCAGCACCTCGCGGGTCACCGGGTCGACGATCTCGGGGAGGAAGTGGTCCTCCCAGACGTGCAGCCCGTCCTTGGTGCCGACCGCCTCCTGGGAGACGCCCGGCCCCATCACCTCCGAGAGCCCGTAGATGTCGACGGCGTGGATGCCGCTGCGGCGCTCCACCTCGCGCGCGCATCTGGTCGGTCCACGGCTCGGCGCCGAAGATCCCGATCTCCAGCGAGGTGGACCGGGGGTCGACGCCCTGCGCCTCCATCTCGTCGAGCACGCTAGGAAGTACGACGGCGTCACCATGATCACCCGCGGCTGGAAGTCGACGATCAGCTGCACCTGCCGCGGCGTCATGCCTCCGGAGACCGGGACGACCGTGCAGCCGAGCCGCTCCGCGCCGTAGTGCGCGCCGAGCCCGCCGGTGAACAGGCCGTACCCGTAGGCCACGTGCACGATGTCGCCGGGCCGTCCGCCGGCGGCCCGGATCGACCGGGCCATCAGCTCCGCCCACGTCGAGGTCCTCGGCGGTGTAGCCCACGACCGTCGGCTTGCCCGTCGTACCGGACGACGCGTGCACGCGGCTGACCTGCTCACGGGGCACCGCGAACATGCCGAACGGGTAGTTCTGCCGCAGGTCCTCCTTGGCGGTGAACGGGAAGCGGGCCAGGTCGGCCAGCGTGCGCAGGTCCGCCGGGGTCACCCCCGGCGTCGTCGAAGGCCCGGCGGTAGTGCGGCACGTGCGCGTACGCGCGCGCCAGCCTGTCGCGCAGCCGGTCGAGCTGGAGCGCACGCAGCGTCTCGACGTCGTAGCCGGACGTACCTCCGGCCGGTCGAGCCTGTCGAGACATGCGTCCTCCTCGTCCTCAGACGCGTCCCGCGGATCTCCCTGCTGCGGCCGGTGAACTCCGCCACGACGGTCTCGCCGCAGCGCACCGTCACGTCGTAGACGCCGTCGCGGCCCGCACGGCTGCGCTCCACGGCGTCGCCGCGAGCACGTCGCCGAGCCGGGTCGGGGCGAGGAACCTGATCTCGCACGCGGCGGCGACCGTGCTGCGGTTGTAGGAGTTGCAGGCGAACGCGAACGCCGAGTCGGCCAGGGTGAAGGTGAAGCCGCCGTGCCCGATCGCGTGCCCGTTGACCATGTCGGCGCGCACCCTCATCCGCAGCGTCGCGCGGCCGGGGGCGACGGCGACGAGCTCCATGCCGAGGCCCGGCTGGCCGCGTCGCCGGCCCACATCGCGTCCGCGCTGCGCCGCGCCACCGACTCCGGGGCGCTCACAGCGGCTTCTCCAGCATCGACACCAGGTGCTCCTCGTCGCCGAGCCGGCCGACCTCGACGTACCCGCGGGCGTCGTGGAAGGCGAGCGAGGGGTCGTTGCGGGGGACCAGGTTCACCTCCAGGGCGAGCCGCCCGTACGGCGCCGCGACCCGCTCCACCTCGTCGTACACGAAGCCGCCGAGGCCGCGTCGCCGGTAGTCCTCGTGCAGCACGATCCGGTCGAGGTAGTAGAAGCGCTCGTGCCGCTCGGCGAACCAGCGGTAGTTCTCCGAGTCGTACGCCGTGCCGGGACGGAACGTGACCACGAAGCCGGCGAACCCGCCGTCCACCTCGACCACGTCGAAGAGGTCGGCCTGCTCGCGCAGCTCGTGCAGCCGGGCCTCGTCCATCGGGGCGAGCATGACGACGTTGCGCGCGTTGAGGGTCGAGCACGTCGGGATGTCGGCGTCGCGCAGGGGTCGCAGGTCGGGCACGTCGGCACCCTAGCCACCCCCGGTCGTGTCCATCCCTCGATCCGGCGTGGATGCGGGCGCCGGGCGGTACGGCCCTAGCCTGAGCCGGGGGGCGTGCATCCGGAGGGAACCCGATGACCATCACAGCCGGCGAGCAGGCCGAGATCGACCACGCCAACGCCTCCGGCGCGACGCCGATCGTCTTCGTGCACGGCCTGTGGCTGCTGCCGAGCAGCTGGCGGGGTGGCGCGACGTCTGGCGGAGGCCAGGGGTTCGTGACGCTGGCCCCCGGCTGGCCCGACGACCCGGACGACCGTCGACGGAGGCCCGAGCGCACCCGGAGACGTTCGCGGGCAAGGGCGTCGGGGCAGATCACCGACCACTACGCCGCCGGTCGATCCGCGAGCTCGACCGCGAAGCCCGTGGTCGATCGGGCACTCGTTCGGCGGCCTGATCACCCAGAAGCTGGCCGGGCTGGGCCTGGCCCGGGCGTCGGTCGCGATCGACCCGGCGCCGTTCCGGGGCGTGCTGCCGCTGCCGGTCTCCGCGCTCCAGGCGTCCTCCGCCGGTCCTCGCCAACCCCGCGAACCGGCGGCGCTCGGTGATGCTCAGCGAGAAGCAGTTCCGCTACGCCTTCGGCAACGCCGTCGCCGCAGGACGGAGTCCCGCGCGCTCTACCAGCGCTACGCCGTGCCCGCGCCCGGGCGCCCGCTGTTCCAGGCCGCGACGGCCAACCTCACCCCGCGGACCGAGGCGACCGTGGACACCGCGCACCCGCAGCGCGGGCCGCTGCTGATCATCTCCGGCGAGAAGGACCACACCGTCCCGTGGGCGATCGCGAACGCCTCCTACAAGCGGCAGGCCCAGCAACGTCGCACCCGACCGAGATCACCGAGATCTCCGGGCGGGGCACTCGCTGGTCATCGACCGCGGCTGGCCGGAGGTCGCGCCGACTCGGCGTTCGGCTTCCTGGCCACGCACGGCGTCACCGCCACCTGACCTCCGCTGGCACCCACCCCGCTGGTTGAGCCGGGCGGAGCGCCAGCGAGCCGTCGAAACCATCCGCACGGCCCCGGGGTGGTTTCGACAAGCTCAACCAGCGTGGGGCGAGCTGTGGAACGAACTCGCTCGCCAGGAGCCGGCGTAGGGCCGAGATCGTTCCGCACCTGTCGCCCCGCTGGTTGAGGTGCGAGCGGAGCGAGCCTCGAAACCATCCGCACGACCGGGGTCGAGTGGTTTCGACTAAGCTCAACGCAGCGTTGGCCGAGCTGTGGAACGAACTCGCTCGCCAGGAGCCGCGTGGGGCCGAGCTCGTCCGAGGCTGTCGCCCCGCTGGTTGAGGTGCGAGCGGAGCCAGCCTCGAAACCATCCGCACGGTGGCCCGGTGGGTTCGACATGCACCACCGACGTCCGACAAGCTCGACCAGCGTGTGCGCTAGGCCTTCACCCGCGGCCGCGGTCGTTGCCCGGGTCGTACGGCGCCCGCAGGCCGACGGCCACCGGGTGCACCGAGCCGCCGACGTTCACCGCGTAGGACCCGGACGCGACCCAGTCGCGCGACGTCACACCGGCCGGGTCGGCGACGTACGCCAGCCCGACCGCGGCGCCGACGGTCTCGCCCCAGGCGGCGCTGGTGACCTGGCCGACCGGCGCCCCGTCGCGGAGCACGAGCTCGCCGCCCCACAGCATCGGCTCGGGGTCCTCGACGACGAACGACACCAGCCGGCGGCGGGGCCCGGCGGCCCGTGCCGCCTCGACCGCGGCCCGGCCCAGGAAGTCGACGTCGCTGCGCAGCTTGCAGGCGAACAGCAGCCCGGCCTCGACCGGCGCGTCGTCCGGGGTGAGCTCGCGGCCGAAGGCCCGGTAGCCCTTCTCCAGCCGCAGCGACTCGATCGCGTAGTAGCCCGCGTCGACGACCCCGAGGTCCGCGCCGGCCGCCATCAGGTCGTCGTACACGCCGGCCGCGAGCTCGGTCGGGACGTACAGCTCCCAGCCGAGCTCGCCGACGTAGGTGATCCGGGTGGCCCGCACGGTCGGCGCCGGCCGATCCGGATCATCCGTGACGTCGCGAACGGGAAGTCGTCGAGCGGGTCGCCGCTGACACCGCGGCGAGCAGGTCCCGCGAGCGCGGCCCCATCACCCCGAGCACGGCGTACGACGGAGGTCACGTCGACGACCGCGGTGTCGTGCCCGGCCGGGATGTTGCCGCCGGATCCAGTCCTGGTCGCGCTCGGTGGTGGCGGACGCTGCTGACCAGGAGGTACTCGTCGTCGGCCACCCGGGTCACGGTCAGGTCGGACTCGTAGGTGCCGCGCCGGTTGAGCAGCCCGGTGTAGACGACCGTGCCCGACCGGCACCGCGACGTCGTTGGTGCAGATCCACTGCAGGGTCGCCTCGGCGTCGCGGCCGGTGACGAGGTACTTCGAGAACGACGTCTGGTCGAAGACCGCGACCGCCGGTCGCGTCGCGCGCTGCTCCGCGGCCGACCACGGGCAGCCAGTCCGGCTTGCCCCACGTGTAGTCGAGGACCGGCTCCTCGCCGGCCGGCGCGAAGACGTTGGCCCGCTCCCAGCCCATCTTGCGAGCCGAAGCACGGCGTTCCGGGCGGCCAGCCGGTCGTAGAGCGGCGAGCAGCGCAGCGGCCGGGCGCTCTCCAGCTCGCGGTTGGGCCACGGCACCGCGTAGTGCAGCCCGAGGATCTCGACGACCCGGTCGCGCAGCCACGCCGGCTTCGGCGTGGAACGGCGCGAACCGGCGGATGTCCACCGCGACCAGGTCCGCTGGTCGGCTCGCCCTCGACGACCCACTCGGCCAGTGCCCGGCCCGCGCCGCCCGCGGACGCGATGCCGACGGAGTTGAAGCCCGCGCCGACGAAGAAGCCGCGCACGCTCGGGCGCCTCGCCGAGCAGGAACTGGTTGTCGGGGGTGAAGCTACTCGGGGCCGTTGTAGAACTTGCGGATCCCGGTCTCGGCGAGCGCCGGGATGCGGTGCAGCGCGCTGTCCATCAGGATCGCGAAGTGGTCCCAGTCCTCGTCGAGCAGCGCGAACTCGAACGGGTACGGGATCTGGTCCGGCGACACCCACGGCTTGGCCTCGGGCTCGAAGCCGCCGACGACCAGGCCGCCGACCTCCTCCTTGAAGTAGGTGTAGCCGTCCGGGTCGCGCAGGATCGGCAGGTCGGGGTGGACGCCCTCGACCTGGTCGGTGACGACGTAGAAGTGCTCGGCCGAGTGCAGCGGCACCGTGCACGCCGGCCATCGCGCCGACCTGGGCGGCCCACTGGCCGGCGCAGTTGACGACGACCTCGGCCTCGATGTCGCCCGCGGTCGGTGCGGACGCCGGTCGACCGCACCGTCGCGGACGAGCACGTCGAGACGCGGGTCTGCTCCGCCGACGCGGGCGCCGCGCTGCCGGGCGCCCTTGGCCAGCGCCATGGTCAGGTCGGTCGGGTTGGCCTTGCCGTCGCCGGGCAGCCAGATCGCCCCGAGCAGGTCGTCGACGCGCATCACCGGCCACCGGGCCAGCGCCTCGTCGGGCGTCATCATCGCGCACTCGAGGCCGTAGGCGTCGGCGGTCGCCGCGGTGCGGCGCAGCTGCGTCATCCGGTCCGCGGTGCGGGCGACGATCACGCCGCCGCACCGCTTGTAGCCGGCGGACAGCCGGTCTCCGCCTCGAGCTGGGCGTAGAGCTCGCCGCTGTACTGCACCAGCCGCGTCCCGCTCTCCGACGCGCGCAGCTGCCCGACGAGCCCGGCCGCGTGCCACGTCGTGCCGCCGGACAGGCGAGCCCTGCTCCAGCAGCAGCACGTCGGTCCAGCCGAGCCTGGTCAGGTGGTAGGCCGTGCTGGTGCCGATCACGCCGCCGCCGACGATCACGACCCGGGCGCGGGTCGGGAGGTCAGTCGTCACGGGTCGACGTCCTCCAGCAGCCGTCTCGAAGCCGCTCGGAGGTGAACCCCCGCGCGGCCTTCTCGAACCGTTCGCGTCCCCACGCGTCGAAGTCGAAGTCGATGGTGCTGGCGCGCGGCCTGGATCGCCCCCCACAGCGACCAGCCGTACGCCGACACCAGCGCCTGCAGCCGGGCCCGCGCCAGCGTCGCGCGGGTCGTGGCGCCGACGTACGCCGCGACGAGCGCCTCGACCTGGTCGTCGTCGAGGTCGCACTCGGTGCCGGTGTTGCCCAGCTCGAAGCAGGCGTCGTTGTTGCCGGAGTACTCGTAGTCGATCAGCCAGACCTTCGTCGCCGTCGTCGACGAAGTTGCCGGCCAGCAGGTCGTTGTTGCACGGCACCGTCGGGCGGCGCGCACGGCGCAGCGCGGCCCGACCCGGTGGAAGGCCTCGTCGTGGTCGACGTAGCCCCCGGCGAGGCGGAAGCCCTGCTCCTGCACGGTTCTCAGGTAGCCCGCCTGCCGCGCGAACATGTCGAAGTCGCCGGTGAACCGGGGGCCGTCGTGGAGCCTGCGGATCGCCTGGCCGGCCCGCGTAGGACGGTCGGGTCGTCGAACGAGTCGTTGTCGTAGGTCACACCGGCGATGTAGCCGATCACCAGCACGCCGAGGTCCGGGCGGTAGTCGACCACCGGGCGCCGACGCCCGCCGCGGCGGCGGCGACCGTGGTGTTCAGGTGCTCGGCGTCCCGGTCGATGCCCGAGCAGGGCCGTGTCCCCACGGAACCGGCGGACGACCAGGTCGTCGCTCGGGTGTGGTGACCCGCAGGTTCTGGTTGGTCAGGCCGCCGGGCAGTTCGGCCACCGAGCGCGGACGGCCCCGCAGGACCGGGACGCGGTCCAGCAGGGCCTCCAGCTCGACGTCCGTGCACGGTCACCGGGAGTCAGTCGTCGAACGCCTTGATGACGGCCTCGTCGATCGTGTGCTTCGGGCCGGTGAACCACTTCTTCGCCGAGAGCGTGCCACCAGATCGCCAGCACGATCAGGACGCCGAAGGTCAGGAGCGGGGCGTAGTTGAAGCTCGCCCAGCTGAAGTCCTTGTTGCCGGGCACGCCGCCGGGGTGAAGGGCAGGATGAAGTAGATCGAGATGACCGCGATCTCGACGACCGCGACGAGGTTCATCCACTTGTACTTCGACCCGAGCGTCCACGACCCCGGCTCGAAGGCGTCGCCCATCCGCCAGCGCAGGAAGATCGGGATCAGGAAGGCCAGGTAGAGCCCGATCACCGCGACCGACACGACCGCGAGGAACGCGACCGGGACGCCGCCGATGCTCTTCAGGGCCGGCAGCGTGATGATGATGCCGATCGCCGTCACGAACATGACCGCGTTGGCCGGGATCCTCGTCTTCGGGTTGACCTTGGCGAGCCAGGTCGAGCCGGGGATCGCGCCGTCGCGGCTGAACGCGAAGGTCATCCGGGACGCGCTGGTCAGGCACGCGGTGGTGCAGAACAGCTGGCCGGCCGTGGAGATCAGCAGCACCAGGAAGTGCCAGCCCTCGGGCAGCGCCTGCCCGAAGATCACGTCGATGCCGCCGCCGCCCTCGGTCACCTTGTCGGGGTCCTGCACGGCGAAGACGAACGCCAGCAGCAGCACGTAGCCGCCGATGGCGGAGTAGAAGATCGACCGCCAGATGCCCTTGGCCGCGCCGTCCGCCGCGTCGTGGGTCTCCTCCGACAGGTGGGCGGAGGCGTCGAAGCCGGTGATCGTGTACTGCGTGAGCAGGAAGCCCAGCGGCAGCACGAGGAACCAGTAGCTGCTGTTGCTGAAGCCGGAGTTGTTGATCCGCTCGGTGAACACGAAGTTCACGCTCTGGTGGGTGTCGGGCACGAAGATCAGCACCAGGATCACGATCGCCGCACCGGCGACGTGCCACCACACCGAGATGTTGTTGACGACCGCGAGCAGGTGGCTGCGGAAGATGTTCATCACCGCGGCCAGCACCAGGATCACCACGAAGAGGATGAACACGCGGGTGAGCGAGTAGCCGTCCGCCCAGCCGCTGCTGATGGTGCTGATGGTCAGGTCGAGGAACGTCGCCGCGCCGTAGGCGACCGACGCGGTCACCGCGAGCAGGCCGATCAGGTTGAGCCAGCCGGTGAAGAAGCCGGCCGCCGGACCGCCCATCTTCGAGGCCCACCAGTAGATGCCGCCCGAGGTCGGGTACGCCGAGACCAGCTCGGACATCGTGAAGCCGATGATCAGGATGAACGCCGAGATCAGCGGCCAGCCCCACGAGATGGCGACCGGGCCGCCGTTGTTCCAGCCCTGGTAGAAGGTCGTGAAGCAGCCGGCGAGGATCGAGATGATCGAGAACGAGATGGCGAAGTTCGAGAAGCCGGACCAGGAGCGGCTCAGCTCCTGCTTGTAGCCCGAGCTTGGCGAGCAGCTGCTCGTCGGGCGACAGTTCGGTCGATTCGGCCATTGGGGCTCCCAGGACGAGGGGCGAAGTTGGCTCAACGTAGCGCCGCCCGCGAAAGCCCGTCCAGAGCTCCGGGCGTAAAAGGTTTGAAGTCAAACCATTGACTCCGTTACCTCGATGTCACGAGACTGTGTCGCGTGTCGGCCAACCCCAGCATCGAGCTGAGCGAGACCGTCCTGCGTGCCGTGCGGGGGCACCACGCCTTCGAGGGCTGTGTCGAGCAGCTCGGCACCGCGATCCGGCTCGGCGTCTACCCGCGCGGGACCACGCTCCCGCCCGAGCGCGAGCTCGCCGAGCGGATGGGCGTCTCCCGCGCGACGCTGCGCGAGGCGATCGCCGCGCTGCGGGCCGCCGACTTCGTGCAGACCACCCGGGGCCGCGGCGGCGGGACCGTGGTGAGCTACCGGCCGAAGAAGCCGTCGGCCCGCGGCGCCCGGGCGCTCGGCCCGCGCAGCGACGCGCTGCGCGACATGCTGGTCTTCCGCCGCGTCGTCGAGCCGGGCGCCTGCCACATCGCGGCCGGCCGCGACCTGGCCGCGAGCGCAGCGGGACCTGCTGGTGGCCGCGCACGACGACGTCGCCGCGCGCCACCGACCCCGCCGAGCACCGGCAGGCCGACTCCCGCTTCCACCTCGCGATCGCCGCGGTCACCGACTCCCCGCTCACGGTCCGGGCGGTCGCCGCGGTGCAGTCCGACCTGCACGACATGCTCAGCGCCATCCCGGTGCTCGACGTGAACATCGACCACTCCGCGCGGCAGCACCAGGCGATCCTGACCGCCATCCTCAAGGGCGAGCCCACCCAGGCCCGCCGGGTGATGGAGAGCCACTGCGACGACACCGCCGCCCTGCTCCGCGGACTCCTGACGTGACCACCGCGCGCCGACCGACGACGAACCTGGAGAACCCATGAGCCTGCCTACCCGGAACCCCCGGCTGCTGAGCCTCGAGCACCTCAAGGACCTGATCGGCAACGGCGAGGTCGACACGGTCGTCATCGCCTTCACCGACATGCAGGGCCGCCTGCAGGGCAAGCGGCTGCACGCGTCGTACTTCCTGGACGTCGTGGTCGAGCAGGGCGCCGAGGGCTGCAACTACCTGCTGGGCGTCGACGTCGACATGAACACCGTCGACGGCTACGCGATGACCTCGTGGGAGAAGGGCTACGGGGACATGGAGTTCGTCCTCGACTACGGCACGATCCGGCTGGCTGCCGCACCTGCCCGCGACCGTGCTGATCCAGTGCGACCTGGTGCTCGCCGACCACGCGCCGGTCGAGCCGTCGCCGCGCACGATCCTCAAGAAGCAGCTCGCCCGCGCCGCCGACCTCGGGTACGTCGCGCTGGCCGGCACCGAGCTCGAGTTCATCGTGTTCGACGACACCTACGAGAGCGCCTGGAACGCCGGCTACCGCGGCCTCACCCCGAGCAACCAGTACAACGTCGACTACTCCATCCTGGGTACGACGCGGGTGGAGCCGCTGCTGCGCGACATCCGCAACTCGATGCACGCCGCCGGCATGGTCGTCGAGGGCGCGAAGGGCGAGTGCAACTTCGGCCAGCACGAGATCGGCTTCCTCTACGACGAGGCGCTGGTGACGGCCGACAACCACTCGGTCTACAAGACCTCGGCCAAGGAGATCGCGGCGCTGCACGGCAAGGCGCTGACGTTCATGGCGAAGTTCAACGAGCGGGAGGGCAACTCCTGCCACATCCACCTGTCGCTGCGCGGCGCCGACGGGTCGACGCGTGTTCTGGGAGGACGGCCGCCGGACGCCGCTCTACGACCACTTCGTCGCCGGCGTGCTCGCGACCATGCAGGACTTCACGCTGCTCTACGCGCCGAACGTCAACTCCTACAAGCGGTTCGCGGACGGCTCCTTCGCGCCGACGGCGGTGGCCTGGGGCCTCGACAACCGGACCTGCGCGGTACGGCTGGTCGGGCACGGCCCCTCGGCCCGGATGGAGAACCGGCTCCCGGGGGGGACGTGAACCCCTACCTGGCGCTGGCTGCCATGCTGGCGGGCGGCCTGCACGGCATCGAGAACGAGCTGGAGCTCGAGCACGAGCAGGTCGGCAACGCCTACACCTCCGACAAGCCCAAGGTGCCCGCACACGCTGCGGGCCGCGCGGGACGCGTTCACCTCCTCGGAGGTGGCGCGGGCCGTCCTCGGCGACGAGGTCGTGGACCACTACACCAACATGGCCGACGTGGAGCTCGCCTCCTTCGACGCCGCCGTGACCGACTGGGAGCTGCGCCGCGGCTTCGAGAGGATGTGACTTCACCCCATGAGCACCTACACCGTGGTCAACCCGGCGACCGAGCAGCCGGTCGCCGACGTGCAGCTCGCCTCGGTCGAGGAGACCGACGCGCTGATCGAGCGGGCGCACGCCGCCTTCCCGGCCTGGCGCGACGTCGCGCCCGGCGAGCGGGCCCGGCTGCTGCGCCGGTTCGCCGCGGTCGTCGACGAGCACGTCGAGGAGCTCGCCGAGATCGAGGTCCGCAACGCCGGCCACACCTGGGGCAACGCGACCTGGGAGGCCGGCAACGTCCGCGACTGCCTGAACTACTACTCCGCGTCGCCGGAGCGGATGTTCGGCCGGCAGATCCCGGTCCCCGGCGGCGTCGACGTCACCTTCCACGAGCCGCTCGGCGTGGTCGGCATCATCGTGCCCTGGAACTTCCCGATGCCGATCCTGGCCTGGGGGATGGCGCCGGCGCTGGCCGCGGGCAACACCGTCGTCCTCAAGCCGGCCGAGCTCACCCCGCTGACCGCGATCCGGATCGGCGAGCTCGCGCTCGAGGCCGGCCTGCCCGAGGGCGTGCTCACCGTCATCCCGGGCACGGGGTCCGTCGTCGGCGAGCGGTTCGTGACGCACCCGCTGGTCCGCAAGGTCGCCTTCACCGGCTCGACCGCGGTCGGCAAGCGGATCATGGCCGGCTGCGCCGAGCAGGTGAAGCGCTGCACCCTCGAGCTCGGCGGCAAGAGCGCCAACGTGATCTTCGCCGACGCCGACCTGGCCGCGGCGGCCGCGGCGGCGCCGTACGCCGTGTTCGACAACGCCGGCCAGGACTGCTGCGCGCGCTCGCGGATCCTGGTCGAGCGCTCGGCGTACGACGAGTTCCTCGGCCTGCTCGAGCCCGCCGTGCGCGGGATGGCCGTGCTCGACCCGGCGGACCGGGCCAGCGAGATGGGGCCGCTGATCTCCGCGCACCAGCGCTCCGTCGTCCAGGGGTACGTCGACGAGGTCGACGTCGCGTTCGCCGGCAGCGCGCCCGACGGCCCCGGGTTCTGGGTGCCGCCGACCGTGGTGCTCGCCGACTCCACCGACGAGCGGATCTGGCGCGAGGAGGTGTTCGGCCCGGTGGTCGCGGTGATGCCGTTCGACGACGAGGCCGACGCCGTCGCCCGGGCCAACGACACCGAGTACGGCCTGTCCGGGTCGATCTTCACCGGCGACGTCGGGCGGGCGCTGCGCGTGGCGCGCGGCATCCAGGCCGGCAACCTGTCGGTGAACTCGAACTCGGCGGTGCGCTACTGGACGCCGTTCGGCGGCTACAAGCAGTCCGGCCTCGGCCGCGAGCTCGGCCCGGACGCCCCGAACGCGTTCACCGAGGAGAAGAACGTCTTCATCGCCCACTGACGACTGACCGGCTGTCGACGCCGACGCACCCCTTCGTGCCAGGCGTGTCAGTGGCACAAGTCGACGGGCTCGACCACCGGAAAGGAGACGACATGGCAG
The DNA here is from genome assembly GCA_963811515.1 of uncultured Actinomycetota bacterium. Classification (GTDB taxonomy): domain Bacteria; phylum Actinomycetota; class Actinomycetes; order Propionibacteriales; family Nocardioidaceae; genus Nocardioides_B. The sequence goes on along the minus strand of CAWERI010000012.1, from coordinate 192,478 downwards.
GACGTCTGGACGGCAAGGTGGCCGTCGTCACCGGCGGGTGCTCCGGCATCGGCCTGGCGACGGTCCAGCGGTTCGCCGAGGAGGGCGCGCAGGTCGTCATCGGCGACCTCGACGACGCCCGCGGCAAGGAGATCGTCGCCGGGATCGCGGGGCTGTTCGTGCACTGCGACGTCACCGACAAGGACCAGGTCGACGCGCTGTTCAAGACGGCGAAGGACACCTACGGCTCGGTCGACATCGCGTTCAACAACGCGGGCATCTCGCCGCCCGAGGACGACTCGATCCTCGACACCGACCTCGACGCCTGGCGCAAGGTGCAGGAGGTCAACCTGACCAGCGTGTACCTGTGCTGCAAGGCGGCGCTGCCCTACATGCTCGAGCAGAAGCGCGGCTCGATCATCAACACCGCCTCGTTCGTCGCGGTGATGGGCGCGGCCACCTCGCAGATCTCCTACTCGGCCTCCAAGGGCGGCGTGCTGTCGATGTCGCGCGAGCTCGGCGTGCAGTTCGCCCGCGACGGCGTGCGGGTCAACGCGCTGTGCCCCGGACCGGTGAACACCCCGCTGCTGCAGGAGCTGTTCGCCAAGGACGAGGACCGCGCGCAGCGGCGGCTCGTGCACGTCCCGATGGGCCGGTTCGCCGAGCCGGAGGAGATCGCGAACGCCGTGCTGTTCCTGGCCTCCGACGAGTCCAGCTTCATCACCGCCAACACGTTCCTCGTCGACGGCGGCATCTCCGGCGCCTACGTCACCCCGCTGTGACCCGTCGCCGAGCCGCTGATCGGGCTGTCGACCTACCGGGAGCAGGCCCGGTGGGGCGTGTGGGACCAGCCGGCCGACCTGCTGCCCACGACGTACGCCGACGCGGTGACCCGCGCCGGCGGCGTACCCGTGCTGCTGCCGCCGCAGGACCCGTCGGCCGCGCACGCGGTCGTGGCGCGGCTCGACGCCCTGGTGGTCACCGGCGGCGCGGACGTCGACCCCGGCCGGTACGCCGCCGAGCCGCACCCGCGGACGGTGAGCTGGCGGACCGACCGGGACGCCTGGGAGCTGGCGCTGCTCGACGCCGCCGACGCCCGCGGCCTGCCGGTGCTGGGGATCTGCCGCGGCATGCAGGTGATGGCGGTGCACCGCGGCGGGGCGCTCGAGCAGCACCTCCCCGACGACGTCGGGCACGAGACGCACTCGCCCGGCGGGGACGTCTTCGGCGACGTCGAGGTGTCCGTCCGCGCCGGGCACCCGGCTGCGGATGCTGGTCGGCGACGAGGGCCTGGTCGCCTGCCACCACCACCAGGCGGTCGCCGAGCACCCCGGCTACACCGCCGCCGCGTACGCCGCCGACGGCACGCTGGAGGCGATGGAGGCCGCGGGGGACCGGTTCGAGGTCGCGGTCCAGTGGCACCCCGAGACGCGCGCCGACGCCGGGCTGTTCAGCGGTCTGGTGGCCGCCGCCGTGGGCACGTCGGACGCACCCCGCCGAGCCTGACCGGCCTGAATGCACCCTCCGCCCCGGTCTGGCCTGACTCGTGCGGGGCGCCCGTCCGACCGGCCCGGAAGAACACTCCGGAGCAAGCGGACGTAGCGGCCATCCGGTCTTGCGGTCGCCAGAAACAAGCGCAATATGTGATTCACAGCATGTTGCGAGGAGGGCACATGAGGTGTTCCGAGGTGCGCGAGGCCGGCGTCGGAGCCAGGCGGAGGAGCGTCGTCCTCGTCGCCGCCCTCGTCCTCCTCGCCGGGCTGCTGGCCGCCTGCTCGTCGGCCTCGGCCAAGCCGGTGCTCACGTGGTACATCAACCCCGACACCGGCGGCCAGGACGCGGTGGCCGCAGCGGTGCAGCACGAGCCAGTACACCATCACGACGCAGGTGCTCCCCACCGACGCCGGCCAGCAACGGATCCAGCTGGCCCGCCGCCTGGCGGCCGGTGACTCGAGCATCGACCTGATGAGCATCGACCCGCCGTACACCGCGGAGTTCGCCAACGCCGGCTACCTCGCCCCGATCCCCGCCGACCTCGCCTCGACGCTCACCAGGCGGTCGTTCCGGAGCGCGGTCGCCGCCGCGACCTGGAAGGGCCGGCTCGTGGTGGCACCGTTCTGGTCCAACACCCAGGTGCTGTGGTACCGCAAGTCCTTCGTCAAGAAGGCCGGCATCGACATGAACCAGCCGGTGACCTGGGCGCAGATCATCAAGACCGCGGCCGAGAACGGCGGCACGGTGGCGGTGCAGGCGAACAAGTACGAGGGCTACGTCGTGTGGATCAACGCCCTGGTCTCGGGCGCCGGCGGGACCCTCGTGAAGAACGCGGCCAAGGGCGTCGACGCGACGATCACCATCAACTCGCCGGCCGGCCACGACGCCGCCACGGTGATCGAGGACCTGGCCCGCTCCCAGGCCGCTCCGGCGGACCTCTCGGTGTCCACCGAGGGCACGGCCGGCACGACCTTCGGCGGTCCCACCGGCGCCTTCATGGTCAACTGGACCTACATCTTCCACAACTACGACTCCGACGCCCCGCAGGTCGCCAAGGACATCGGCTACACGACGTACCCGCGGACCGTGCCGGGTCGGCCGGCCCGGCCGCCGTACGGCGGGATCGGCATCGGGGTCAGCAAGTTCTCCGCCCACGCCGCGCTGGCCACCCAGGCGCTGTCCTGCCTGACGTCGCCGACGAGCCAGGGCGTGAACGCCAAGATCACCGGCAACATGCCGTCCAGCGCGGCGGGCTACCAGTACGCGCCGCTGAGGAAGATCTACCCCGCGAACCTGCTGGCGCTCTTCCAGAAGAGCCTGGTGCTGGCCGCGCCCCGGTCGGTGACGCCGTACTGGAGCGACATCTCCAGCGCGATCCAGAGCACGTGGCACTCGCCGACCAGCGTGACCGCCGCGACGCCCCAGAAGTCGGCGACCTTCATCGAGCAGGTCCTGCAGGGAAAGGCGCTGCTGTGACGACCACCGTCTCCACCCCGACGACGAAGGCGGCCCGGCCGCACGCCAGCGACCGGGCCACCGCCGAGAACCGGCTGGGCCTCAAGCTGGTCGCGCCGGCCGTCGTCATGATGCTGCTGGTGACCGCCTACCCGATGCTGCAGGCGCTGTACCTCTCGCTGTTCCGCTACCGGCTCACCACCCCGGGCGAGAAGCAGTTCGTCGGACTGGGCAACTACGCGACCGCGCTCACCGACTCGCTGTTCTGGCAGGACCTGTTCAACACCGTGGTGATCATGGTCGTGAGCGTCGCGGTGGAGCTGGTCATCGGCTTCGCGTTCGCGATGGTGATGCACCGGATCATCGTCGCCCGCGGCCTCATGCGGACCTCGATCCTGATCCCCTACGGGATCATCACCGTGGTCTCGGCGTTCGCCTGGCAGTTCGCGTTCAGCCTCAACAACGGCTTCGTCAACGGCTGGTTCCAGTGGCTTCCGTGGATCAGCGCGGACACCAACTGGTTCGGCGCGCACTGGCCGGCGATGTTCGCGATCATCGTCTCCGAGATCTGGAAGACCACCCCGTTCATGGCCCTGCTCCTGCTGGCCGGGCTGTCCCAGGTGTCCGACGACATGCTCGAGGCCGCCCAGGTCGACGGCGCGACGTGGTGGCAGCGGCTGTACAAGGTGATCCTGCCGAACATGCGCGCGGCGATCATGGTGGCGGTCCTGTTCCGCGCGCTCGACGCGTTCCGGATCTTCGACAACATCTTCGTGATGACCAAGGGCGCGCAGGGCACGGAGTCCAGCTCGTTCCTGACCTACCGCCAGGTGATCGAGCAGTTCCAGCTCGGCATGGGCTCGGCCCTGTCGGTGCTGCTGTTCCTCGCCGTGCTGATGCTGGCGTTCCTGATCGTGCGGCTCTTCCGGGTCGACCTGGCGCAGGCAAGGGGTGAGGCGTGATGAGAGGACGGACCGCCGCCGGGATCTGGACCGGCTTCGTGCTGATCCTGGTGTGGTGCCTGCTGCCCGTGGTCTGGATCCTGTCGCTGTCGTTCAAGCCGGTCAGCGAGACCACGGTGGGCAGCCCGCACTTCCTCCCGAAGACCTGGACGACCCAGAACTACAAGGACATCATCGCCAACCCCGACTTCACCCGCGCCCTGCTGAACTCCTTCGGCATCGCGCTGATCTCCACCGCGCTGGCGGTCCTCTTCGCGACCTTCGCGGCGTACGCCATCGCGCGGCTGGAGTTCCGCGGCAAGCGGCTCGTCCTCTCGCTGGCGCTGGCGATCGCGATGTTCCCGGTGGTGTCGCTGGTCGGCCCGCTGTTCGACATGTGGCGGGCGATCGGGCTGTTCAACACCTGGCCGGGGCTGATCATCCCGTACATGTCGTTCACGCTGCCGCTGGCGATCTGGACGCTGTCGGCCTTCTTCCGGGAGATCCCCTGGGAGATGGAGCAGGCCGCGCAGGTCGACGGCGCCACCAACTGGCAGGCCTTCCGCAAGGTGATCGTGCCGCTCGCGGCGCCCGGCGTGTTCACGGCCGCGATCCTGACCTTCTTCTTCGCCTGGAACGAGTTCGTGCTCGCGATCTCGCTGACCTCGACGACGGCAGCGCGCACGGTGCCGGCCCAGCTCTCCTACTTCGTCGGACCGGACCCGTTCAACCCGCCGTACTCCCAGCTCGCGACCGCCTCGGTCGTGGTGACCATCCCGGTGGTCCTGATCGTCCTGCTGTTCCAGCGCCGTATCGTCGCCGGGCTCACCGCCGGCGCAGTGAAGGGGTGAGACCCGCGTGGCCGCCATCGAGATGAAGAACATCGTCAAGAAGTACGGCGACGGCTTCCCGGCCGTCAACGACGTGAGCATCGACGTCAAGGACGGCGAGTTCATGATCCTGGTGGGCCCGTCCGGCTGCGGGAAGTCCACGCTGCTGCGGATGATCGTCGGCCTGGAGGACATCACCTCCGGCGACATGGTGGTCGGCGGCGACCGGGTCAACGACAAGGCGCCGCGCGAGCGCAACCTCGCGATGGTGTTCCAGAACTACGCGCTCTACCCGCACCTCACGGTCTACGAGAACATCGCCTTCCCGCTGCGGCTGTCCAAGCAGTTCGACGAGAAGGAGATCGACCGGAAGGTGCGGCAGGCCAGCCAGCTCCTCGAGCTCGACGAGCACCTCGAGCGCCGGCCGGCGAACCTGTCCGGCGGCCAGCGGCAGCGGGTCGCGATGGGGCGGGCGATCGTCCGCGAGGCCGAGGCGTTCCTGTTCGACGAGCCGCTGTCGAACCTCGACGCCAAGCTGCGCGGTCAGATGCGCACCGAGATCTCCCGGCTGCAGCGCCGGCTCGGCATCACCACGGTCTACGTCACGCACGACCAGACCGAGGCGATGACCCTGGGCGACCGGGTCGCGGTGCTCAAGCGGGGCATCCTGCAGCAGCTCGCGACCCCGCGCGAGCTGTACGACCACCCCAACAACCTGTTCGTCGCGGGGTTCATCGGTTCGCCGCCGATGAACTTCCTGCCGGCGACCGTCGAGGGCGAGAAGGTCAGCCTCCCGTTCGGGACGGTGTCGATCCCGCCGGAGAAGGCCCGGCTCGCGCAGGGCAAGGGCCTGCTGATCGCCGGCATCCGCCCGGAGCACTTCGACGACGCGTCGGTCGTGGAGCCGCACCGGCTCGAGCACGGCTCGACCTTCCGCGCCAAGGTCGACGTCACCGAGTGGCTGGGCAACGAGGCCTACGCCTACATCCCCATCGACCTGCCCGCGGAGATCCAGGCCCAGCTCACCGACCTGGAGCGCGAGCTCGACATGGAGGCGCTGCGGCCCCAGCTGGTCGTGTCGCTCGACGCCGCCAGCCGGATCGGGGAGGGCGAGGAGGCGGAGATCTTCGTCGACGCCCGCAAGATGCACCTGTTCGACCCGGAGTCCCAGGAGAACCTCACCGTCGGCCTCTGACCCACCCGACGGGGAGGGAAGGAGCCGTCATGCAGGCCAGGAGAGTCGCCGCGGGAGTCGTGGCCGCGCTGGTCGCCGGGCTGGCGTCCGGGTCCGCCGCCGCCGGGACGCACGCCGGTCGCGTCGGCGTCGTCCGGCTTCGAGCACCCGGGGCGGAACGTGTACTTCCCCCTGGTGCCCGGCACCGTGTCCCGCTACCGGGGGTCCGCCGACGGCGAGCGGTTCCGCGAGACGGTGACCGTCACCCGGCGGCACAGGACGATCCAGGGCGTGCGGACCACGGTCGTGCTCGACGTCCTGCGCCGGCTCGACGGCACCCTCGCGGAGCGCACGCACGACTGGTACGCCACCGACGACTTCGGCAACGTCTGGTACTTCGGGGAGGCCACCGCCACCTACGACCGGCACGGCGTGCTGGAGGACCGGGAGGGGTCCTGGCAGTCCGGTGTCCGTGGCGGCCGGCGCGGCATCGTGATGCCCGCATCGCCCCGTCCGACGGACGCCTACCGCCAGGAGCTCGACCGGGGCAACGCCGAGGACCAGGCGTGGATCGTCCAGCGCGGCATGCGGGTGACGGTGCCGTTCGGGGTCGTCCACCACGGCCTGCGCAGCTTCGAGTGGTCGCGACTCGAGCCGGGCGTGCTGTCGGTCAAGATCTACGCACCCGGCCTCGGCATCGTCCGCGAGCGCGACGTGGCGGGCGGCGACGAGAGGTTCGAGCTGGTGTCGGTGGTCCGCCGCTAGCTGTACTGATCGGTGAGCTCGACCAGCCGGGTCAGCGGGACGGGGTGACGGCGGCCGCGATCGTGGCCACCGCGAAGACGGCCACCGCCGCGATGCCCACGAAGCCGATGTCGCGACGCAGTCCCTCGGTGACCGCGTCGAACAGCGCGGTCGCGGCGTCCCGCGGCACCGAACGAGGTACGGCGTCCAGGTACGCGGTCCGCGCGAGGTACAGGCCGGCGCCGAGCGCTCCGATGCCGACCGCCGAGCCGAGCGCGGTCAGCCCCACCGCACGCACCCGCCGACGGGCGAGCACCAGGCCCAGCACGAGCAGGCCCAGGGTCACGAACGGCAGCACCGGTCCCCACCGCTCGAGGCCCGAGTAGGCGCGCCGGGCCCGGGACAGGTCCTCGACGGTCCCGATCGGGAGGCCGGCCTGCAGCCTCGGCAGCGCGCTCGCGAACGGCACCCCCGTGGCGACGAGCTCGTGGCGGATCTCCTCGGTGAGCGGTGCCAGCGAGATCTCGACGACCGAGTCCGGCCGCACCGAGACGGACGTGGAGTCACCGGAGAGCGCCGCGACCAGCTCACGGTGCGCGACGCGGTTGGCGGCCTCCCAGGTCTCGGCGAACGCGGGGTCCTCGACGACCCTGACCACCGCGGCGGACACCAGCCCGCGGGCCCGGTTGCGCACCGCCCCGGGGACGTGGGCCCACCGCGGGGAGGCGGCCAGCTGTCGCATCGTCGCGGTCACGAGCCGGCCCTCGACGGCGCGCACGACCGCCGGGTCCGTCGCCAGCGGCGCGACCGTGTCGACGTACCCGCCGGTCGCGACGACGTCGCTGCGCAGCCAGGTCGTGGCGACGGTCACCGGCACCAGCACGCAGGCGGCGAGCAGGACCAGGAAGGTGACGAGCCCCCGCACCTCAGCGCCTGCTGGCGCGGGTGACGAAGCCCGCGAGGTCCTTGCTCTGCTGGATCCGGGACGGCTCGTGGACGTACATCATGTGCCCGGCCTCGTAGTACTTGTGCTCGATGTTCGCGCGCAGCTCGTCGGGCAGGCGCAGGTGCGCGACGACGTCCTCGGCCGCGAAGTGCGGCGTGGCGCCGTCGTAGTAGCCGTAGGCGACGTGCACCTGCAGGTGCGGGTTCGCCCGCATCGCCCGCTCCAGCTTGGGGGTGACGTCGATCGGGCGGCCCTCGAAGTCCTTGAACGACCAGGGGTTCACGCGCCGGGAGATCTGCTCGTAGGGCAGGTCGTTCTGGTAGCCGAGCTCGTCGCGCACGTAGTGGTTGAACGCGGCGGCGTACGGTCCGGCGATCGCGTCGTGCGACGGGTCGGCGTCCATCTCCTCGGCGATCGCGGAGGCCATCGGTCCGGTGAAGCGGGCGTCGAGGCGGCCGACGGTGCGGCGCTCGTCGCGCAGCAGCTCGCCGAAGAACCGCCAGTGCTCGATCCGCAGGTCGGCGCGGTCGACGTAGTCCTCGCTCAGCCCGGTCAGCGCGGCCAGCTTCCTCACCGCGGCGGTGCGCTCCTTGGCGGTCAGCCGGTCGCCGCGGGACAGCACCCACGGGTAGTCGCGCGAGGCGTACTCCTCGGCCTCGGCGAGCACCGCCTGCAGGGACTTGCGGCCGTGCTTGCCGTGGTAGTGCGCGACCGCGGCGTACGTCGGGAGGTAGAGCGCGTGCGCCCGGTCGTTGCGCTGGTTCTCGAAGTCCAGCGACGCGAAGTCGAGCACGCTGGAGATCAGGATCAGGCCGTTGAGGTACATCCCGTGCCGGGACTGGAGGTGCTCCGCGAGCGCCGCGCCGCGCGTCGTGCCGTAGGACTCGCCCGCCACGAACTTGGGCGACATCCAGCGCTTGTGCCGCGACGTCCACATCCGGATCAGCTCGCCGACCGACTCGACGTCGCCCTGGTAGCCGTGGAACGGCTCCGGCTTGGTGCCCTCGACGGCGCGCGAGTAGCCGGTCGACACCGGGTCGATGAACACCAGGTCGCTGACGGCGAGCAGGGACTCGGCGTTGTCCGCGATCTCGTACGGCGGCGGGGTCAGCGCCCCGACGTCCCCCATCAGCACCCGCCGCGGCCCGAGCAGGCCGAGGTGCAGCCACACGCTCGAGCTGCCCGGGCCGCCGTTGAACGCGAACGTCACGGGCCGGTCCGGGGCGCCGCCCTCGACGACGTACGACGTCATCGACATCTCGGCCTTGGCCTTGAACCCGGTGAACTTGCCGTCCTCGTAGACCTCGTCGCGGAGCACGACCCGGCCGGTCGTGGCGGCGTACTCCAGGGTCTTGCGGCCGACCCGCAGCTGGTGCCGGGTGGTGACCAGGTCGTCGGTCGGGTCGGCCGGCTTGGTGTCGGCGGTCCCCGCCTTCGCGGTGTCGTCGGGCTTCTTCTCGGCGGGCGTCTTCTCGTCTGGCACGCGAGCAGCCTAGGGCGTCGAGGGGTTCCGTCCCCGGCGACGCGGGGACAGAATCGGGAGACGTACACGAGGAGGACACATGACCAGCAAGCTCAACCCGTACCTCGGGTTCCGCGACAACGCCGGCGAGGCGATGGAGTTCTACCACTCGGTCTTCGGCGGCGAGCTGACCAGCAGCACGTTCGCCGAGATGCACGCCAGCGAGGACCCGGCCGAGGGCGACAAGATCATGCACTCCCAGCTGGTCACCTCCAGCGGGTACACGCTGATGGCCGCGGACACCCCGAACAGCATGGAGTTCTCCCCGACCAGCAACCACTCGGTGTCGCTGAGCGGTGACAACTCCGACCAGGCCGAGCTGAGCGGCTACTTCGAGAAGCTCTCCGCCGGCGGGACCGTCGCGCTGCCGCTCGAGCAGGCGCCGTGGGGGGACTACTTCGGGATGGTCGTCGACCGGTTCGGCGTCCAGTGGCTGGTGAACATCGGCGGCTCGTCGGCCCAGTCCTGACCGCTGTGCCGCAGGACAGGTGACTCGGCCCGGCCCGGGCCCGGAGCCGCGGACTGCGGGGAGAGTCACCTGTCCGTCGGTACGTCGCGCCGCACGCGGTAGTGCAGGTGCACGACGCCGTTGGCGAACTCGGTGCGTGGCGACGGGCTCCAGGTCGAGCCGGAGCCCGTCGGGCAGCGCGGACGTGCCGCCGCCGACCAGGACCGGGCTCCAGAACAGGTGCACGTCGTCGACGAGCCCGGCCTGGAACGCGCGCGCCGCGAGGTGCGGCCCGCCGATGCTGACGTCCCGCTCCGAGCCGACGCGACGAGGCGGCGTACGGCGTCCGGGTCGAAGTCCCGCTCGAGGCGGGTCCGCGCCGACGTCACGGCGGGCAGGGTCCTCGAGTAGACGACCTTGTCGGCCGACCGCCAGATCCGCGCGAAGTCGCGGACGACGGCCGGCTCGTCGGGGCCGGTCGGCATCGTCTCCCAGGCCACCAGGACCTCGTACATCCGGCGGCCGTAGAGATGGGTGCCGACCGGGCGCAGCAGGTCGTTGACGAAGGCGTGCACCTCCTCGTCGGGCGCGGACCAGGAGAAGTCACCCTCCTGGTCCGCGACGTACCCGTCGAGGGACGTGATCGCCGAGTAGACGAGCCGCGCCACCGGTCTCAGCCCTTGGAGACCCGGACGAGCTTCTTGTTGACGAACTCGTCCATGCCCCACGGCCCGAGCTCACGGCCGAACCCGGAGCGCTTCACGCCGCCGAAGGGCAGCGCCGGCAGCGTGGTGCCGTGCTCGTTGACGAAGGCCATGCCGACGTCGAGACGGTCGGCGACCTCGCGGGCGGCCTCGAGGTCCGTGCCCCAGACCGAGCCGCTGAGCCCGAACGAGGAGGAGTTCGTCAGCTCGACGGCCTCGTCCGCGGACCCGACCTTGTAGACCACGCCGACCGGGCCGAACAGCTCCTCGGAGAAGGCGTGGGTGCCGGGCTTCACGTCCGCGAGCAGCGTGGGCTGGACGTAGGCACCCGGGCCGTCGACCTTCTGGCCGCCGACGAGGACGGTCGCGCCCTCGGAGACGGCGGTCTCGACCTGCTGCGGTGAGCGTGTCGGCCGCGGCCTGCGAGGACAGCGGGCCGATCGCGGTCTTGGGGTCCATCGGGTCGCCGGGCACCATCGCGGCGAACGACTGCGGTGAGCTTGGCGACGAACTCGTCGTAGTACGGCTCGAGGACCACGAAGCGCTTGGCGGCGTTGCAGGCCTGGCCGGTGTTGGACATCCGGCCGCGGGTCGCGGACTTCACGGTGGCGTCCATGTCGGCGGTGTCGAGCACGATGAACGCGTCGGAGCCACCGAGCTCGAGGACGACCTTCTTCAGGTTGCGGCCGGCGATCTCGGCGACCGCGGAGCCGGCCCGCTCCGAGCCGGTCAGCGAGACGCCGTGGATCCGCGGGTCGGCGATCATGTCGGCGATCTGGTCGTTGGTGGCGAACACGTTGACGTAGGCGTCGGCGGGCAGGCCCGCGGCGACGAAGATCTCCTCCATCAGCAGGGCGGCCTGCGGGCAGCTCGGCGCGTGCTTGAGCACGATGGTGTTGCCCAGCATCAGGTTCGGCGCGGCGAAGCGGGCGACCTGGTAGTACGGGAAGTTCCACGGCATGATCCCGAGCAGCGGGCCCACCGGCAGCTTGCGTACGACGGTCTCCTCGGCCCCGGGGACGTCGAGCGGCTCGTCCTCGAGCAGCTCGGGGCCCTGCTCGGCGTAGTAGGCGTAGATCATCGAGGAGAGCTTGACCTCGCCGGCGGCCTGCCTGACGGGCTTGCCCATCTCCAGGGAGATGGTGCGCGCGAGCTCGTCGGCGCGCTCGTCGTACAGCTCGGCGACCTTGGTGAGGACGGCGGCGCGGTCGGCGACGGGGGTGGCCCGCCACGTCGCGAAGCCCGAGGCGACCCGGGCGAGGGCCTGCTCGACCCCGGCTGTCGTCCAGGGTCGGGAACTCCCGGACGGTCTCGCCGGTGGCAGGGTTGACGGTCTTGTAGTCGCTCATGCCCCGACCGTACCCGCCCGCCGGGGCGCCAGACAGGGCCCGGAGGTCTACTCGATCACGCGCAGCCGGACCGTCTCGGGGATGGCGTGCAGGCCGGCGAGCACGTCGGCCGAGAGGCCCGACCCGGTGTCGGTGACGACGTACCCGGTGTGCCCGCGGGTGGCGAGCACCTGGCCGGCGATGTTCACGTCGTGCTCGGCGAGGACCTGGTTGACCTTGGCGAGCACGCCCGGGGTGTTGTGGTGGATGTGCGCGATCCGCTGGGCCTGCCCGTCGGACACCTCGGAGCGGCCGGGGGTCAGCGTCGGCAGGTTCACCGACAGGGACGTGCTGCCGCTGTGCACGTAGTCGCGGAGCTTCCCGCCGACGAACCGGCCGATGTCCTCCTGCGCCTCCTCGGTGGAGCCGCCGACGTGCGGGGTGAGGATCACGTTCGGCAGGCCGCGCAGCGGGGACTCGAACGCGTCGCCGCGCTTCTTGGGCTCGGTGGGGAACACGTCGACGGCCGCACCGGCGAGGTGGCCGGACGCCACGGCGTCGCGCAGGGCGTCGTAGTCGACCACGAAGCCGCGCGAGAGGTTCAGGAACAGCGAGCGCGGACGCATCCGCGCGAACTGGGCGGCGCCGAAGATGCCGGCGTTCCCCATCCGGCCGTCGACGTGCAGGGTGACGGTCTCGACGGTGTCGAGCAGCTCCTCGAGCGAGGAGCAGCGGCGCGCGTTGCCGAGCGCCAGCTTGTCGTCGGTGTCGTAGAAGTAGACCTGCATGCCGAGCATCTCCGCGACGACCGACAGCTGCGAGCCGATGTTGCCGTAGCCGACGATGCCGAGCGTGCGGCCGCGGATCTCGTGGCTGCCGGTGGCCGACTTGTCCCAGATCCCGGCGTGCAGCGCCTTGTCGCGCTCGGTCAGCCGGCGGGCCATCGCGATGATGTTGGCGACCGCCAGCTCGACGACCGAGCGGGTGTTGGAGAACGGCGCGTTGAAGGCCGCGATGCCGTGCGCGGTGGCGGCGTCCAGGGCGATCTGGTTGGTGCCGATGCAGAACGCGCCGATCGCGACCAGGTCCGGCCGGGCCGCCAGGACGCGGGCGGTCACCTCGGTCTTCGAGCGGATGCCGAGCAGGTCGACGCCCTCGAGCGCCTCGATCAGCTCGTCCTCGTCGAGGGCGCCGGGTCGGTTCTCGACCTCGATGCCGGCCTCGCCGAGGATCGACGACGCGAGGGGGTGCAGGTTCTCCAGGAGCAGCGCTTTCACGCCGCCCACTGTCCCAGGCTCCGGCGCCGCCGATTCCCGGCCCCACCCCGTGGACATCGCAGAGTTTCCGAGTTATCCCCGGCCGAAGGCCCCGCACTGGTCAAGACCGGGGTTGTCGGCCCCCGGTCGGTGCCCTGTTTCCTGGGGGTCCGGGGGCATTCGAGGGAGGTGCCATGAACGGTCGCGTCTGGTGTGCGCTGACGAGTCTGGTCGGCCTGGTGCTCGTGGCGGTCGGGGGCGACGGGGGTACGGCGTCCGCGACCGGGGGCTGCCCGTCCCCGTGGATCTTCGCGGAGTCGCAGGCCTGGTGGTTCCCGGCCCCAGGGACCGTCGGCGGGAAGGACTACGGGCACGTGCACGTCGGCGCCTGCATCCCGGAGCGGACACGCTCACCGCGAGCACGACGCTGCCGGTCACCGTGGTCCTGCACAACAACCCGGGCGTCCTGCAGGACGTCGGCGTCGTCTTCAAGACCGCCTCCTCGGAGACGACGGTGGCCACGGTGGCCCCGGTCCAGCGCACGTGCCCGGGCATGGCGACCTGCGCGATCCCGCTGTCGGCGCCGATCGACATCTCGAAGTTCCCGCACAGCGGGCTGGAGGAGATCCGGCTGCGGGTGTTCGTGACCGAGCCGGACGGGAAGATCCTGCACGCCAGCCTCAACTTCCAGACGGACGTCGAGAACGGCAAGAGCCGCTCGGACGTCACCCGGGAGCCGTACCTGCGCTCGAAGGGCTGGTACACCGGCTTCGGCTACTGCGAGGCCGACGTGCTCGGCGTACCCGTGCCCGACGGTCCGCTCAGCGGCACCGTCCACTTCGTGATCCAGCAGGTCGACCACGGGCCCGGTGACGTCGACCCGAGCTACCACCGGGTCGCCCTGGACGCCGACGCGCACGCCGGGATCCCCGGCACGGTGATGGCCGAGGGGTTCGGGCCGATGTCCGCCACGTTGCTCACCGTCGACACCACCCGGCTCTCGAACGGCACCCACCGGCTCGTGCAGCGGGTGGAGTGCGCGCAGGGCAACCAGGTGGTGGCCGGGGTGAGCGTGCTCCGGTTCGACGTGCGGAACTACGTCCGCTTTACCACTCCTGCCCGGATCGAAACCCGGAACGAGGGGATTCACCTCTTTTTCCGGGTCTTCGACCGTGTTGTGGTCAAGACCGGGGTCTGTGACGCCTGTCCGGATTGCCGACTCCTCTCCCTGGACCTGGGTCACTCGAGGGAGAACCGCATGAGATCTCGCATCTGGCTCGCACTGGCGAGCCTGGCTCGGCCTGGTCGGCCTGGTCGCCGTCGTCGGGGAGGGCGGCACCGCCTCCGCGACCGGCGGCTGTCCCGCACCACGGGTGTTCGCCGAGTCCCAGGCGTGGTGGGCCCCGGCGCCGGGCACCACGGGCGGCAACGACTTCGGGCACGTGCACGTCGGCGCCTGCATCCCGGACCGGGACGTCCTCTCGGCGAGCACCACCGTCCCGCTCACCCTGATCCTGCACGACAACCCCGGTCGCCTCCAGGACGTCAGCGTGGTCTTCAAGACCAACGCCTCGGAGACCACCGTCGCCAAGGTGGTCCCGAGCCAGCGGACCTGCCCCGCCGGCCAGACCTGCACGATCACCGCGACGGCCCCGATCGACTCTCGCCAAGTTCGACCGCAGCGGCCTCCAGGAGGTCCGCTTCCGGGTGTACGTCGACGAGCCCGACGGCAAGCGCATGCACACCAGCCTCAACTTCCAGGCCTACGTGCAGAACGGCAAGGCCAAGTCCGACGTGACCCGTCAGCCCTACCTGCGCTCGAAGGGCTGGTACACCGACTTCGGCTACTGCGAGGCCGACGTGCTCGGCGTACCCCTGCCGGACGGCCCGCTCAAGGGCACCGTGCAGTTCAAGGTGCAGCAGGTCGACCACGGCCCCGACGACGTCGACCCGACCCACCACCGGGTGGCGCTCGACGCGAACGCGCACGCCGGGATCCCCGGCACGACGCTGTCCGACGGCCCGGGCCCGCTGCCGGCGACCACGCTGAGCGTGGACACCACCAAGCTGGCCAACGGCACCCACCGGCTCGTGCAGAAGGTCGAGTGCGCCAAGGGCAACCAGGTGGCCTCCGGCGCCAGCGTGTTCCTGTTCGACGTGGCAGAACTGAGCTCTGGCCAACCGACCTGGGGGGCCTCAGTTCACCTGACGGTCCTGGCCGGCCCAGAAGGGCTCGCGCAGCTTGAACTTCTGCAGCTTGCCGGTCGCCGTCCGGGGCAGCTCGTCGACGAAGTCGATCCGCTTCGGGCACTTGTAGCCGGCCAGCCACTTGCGGCAGTGCGCGACGAGCTCCTCGGCCGTCACCTCCTCGGAGGCGCGGACCACGAGCGCGGTGATCAGCTCGCCCCACTTCTCGTCGGGGATGCCGATCACCGCGACCTCGCGGACCCCGGCGTGGGACATCAGCGCGTCCTCCACCTCGATCGAGGAGACGTTCTCGCCGCCGGAGATGATCACGTCCTTCTTGCGGTCGGAGATCACCAGGTAGCCGTCCTCGTCGAGGTAGCCGCCGTCGCCGGTGTGGAACGTGCCGCCCTCGGTCACCCGGGCGGTCTCCTCGGGCTGCTCCCAGTAGCCGTCGAGGTTGTGGTTGGAGGAGGTGAGCACCTCGCCCTGCGGGTCGATCGAGACGCGCACGCCGAGCGCGGGCGCGCCCTGCCGGCCGAGCCGCCGGGCCAGCTCGTGGGTGTCGAGGTCGTCCCACTCGGCCCGGGCGCGGTTGACGGTCACCAGGGGCGAGGTCTCGGTGAGGCCGTAGATCTGGATGAACTCCCAGCCGAGCTCCTCCATCACCCGCTCGATCGTCCGGGTGGGCGGGGGAGCGCCGGCCACGATGATCCGGACCGGTCGCGGCCGGGGACCTCGCCCTCCCAGGTCGCCGCGCCCTCGAGCGCCGCGCTGACCACGGCCGGCGCCGCGCACATGATCGTGACGCCGTGCCGCTCGACCCGGCGCAGGATCTCGGTGCCGTCGACCTGGCGGAGCACGACGTGCCGGCCGCCGACGCCGGTGATCCCGAACGGCATGCCCCAGCCGTTGGCGTGGAACATCGGCAGCGTGTGCAGGTAGACGTCGCGGTCGCTGATCCCGGCGTGCAGCCCGAACACGGTCGCGTTCAGCCAGAGGCTCCGGTGCGTCAGCTGGACGCCCTTGGGCCGGGCCGTCGTGCCGGAGGTGTAGTTGATGGTCGCCGTCGCGCCCTCGTCCGGCTCGTCCCACGGCCGCGGCTCGGTGTCGCGGAGGTAGAGGTCGTCGTCCTCGCCGAGCAGGAACTTGTGGCGTACGTCGAGCGCGGCCAGCGTGTCCTTGAGCGCCGGGTCGGCGTAGACCACGTCGGCGCCGGAGTGGCCGACGATGTACTCGATCTCGGGGCGGCTGAGCCGGAAGTTCACCGGCACCAGCACCCGGCCCCAGCCGCTGACCCCGAAGAACGACGTGCACAGCCGGGCCGAGTTCTGCGAGATCACCGCGACCCGGCCGCCCACCGGGACGCCGAGCCGGTCCAGCCTCGCCGCCTGCGCCCGGGCGTTCGCCGCGACCTGCGCGGTAGGTCAGGTCGCCCAGGCTCGGCGCCGGCTGGTCCGGCTCGTCGACGATGCCCGACCCGGTCGGGGTAGACGGTCTCGGCGCGGTCCAGGAAGTCACGGACGGTCAGCGGGTAGAACACGGAACCTCCATCGGTGCGGCGCATCGGGTGGTCGAGCTGCTCGGGTGGTCGAGCTGTCTCGGGCGGTCGAGCCGTCACCGGTCGAGCCTCGACCACCCTCGCCCACCGCGGCCCGGCGGACCACCCTCCGAGCGGACGGGGCATCCCTAGGATGCGACCGTGACCCGCCCCGCTCCCGAGCAGCGCACCTGGACCGACGACCCGTCGGAGCCGGAGGTCGAGCTGCCGCGCGGTGACGTGACCGAGGGCGTGGTCCGGGTCGGCGCGACCGTACGTCGCCCGCACACCCCCGCGTCGTACGCGATCGCGCGCTTCCTGGACCACCTCGAGGACGTCGGCGTGCCGGAGTCCACCCGCTACCTGGGTCGCGACGGGCAGGGCCGCGACGTGCTGAGCTACCTCGTCGGGGACGTCGCGGGGGACCCGCCCGAGCCCTGGTCCGGCGACGACGGCCTGCTCGCGTCGGTGGCCCGGCTGGTGCGCCGGCTGCACGACGCCGCGGCGGGCTTCGACGAGGACCGTGCGGTGTTCCCCGGCGACGGAACGGTCTGCCACTTCGACGTGACCCCGCAGAACGTCGTGGTGCGCCACGGCACGGCCGTCGGCCTGGTCGACTTCGACCTGGCCCGGCGCGGTGAGGCCGCGATGGACGCCTACAACACCGCGATGCACTGGGTGCCGCTCCGCGACCCGGTCGACGTCCACCCGACGTGGGGGACCGTCGACCAGGCCGGCCGGCTCCGGCTGTTCGCGGACGCCTACGGGTGGGACCGCGCGTTCCGGGAGAGCCTCGTCGACCGCGGGATCGAGCACGCCGACCTCGTCTGGCACCGGATGCGGGAGCGCGCCGAGCGGGACGGCGGTGGCTGGGCCCGGATGTGGGCCGAGGGCGTCGGCGACCAGATCCGCCGCCGCGAGCGGTGGCTCCGGGCCGAGCGGGTCCGGCTCACCGAGCCCTCGCCGACGGCTGACGAGCCCGGTTAGCCTCGCCCTCATGCTGCTCGCCGAGGACCTGCTGCTCCTGCTCACCGACGACGAGACCGGCCGCCTGCTCGTGACCGGGCAGTACGTCGACGTCGCGCTCGCGGGAGCGCAGCTCGTGCAGCTGAGCCTGGACCGCCGGGTCGACGTGGACGACCGCAAGCGGCTGGTGGTCCTGGACCCCTCGCCGACCGGCGACCCGCTCCTCGACGGCGCCCTGGCGGTCGTCGCGCAGCGGGCGGGCAAGAAGCCGTCGGCCGTGCTCGGCGCGCTGGGCAAGGGCCTGCGCGGGCAGCTCTACGCCCGGCTCGCAGCAGCCGGCGTGCTGCGCTCCGAGCGCGGGCAAGGTGCTCGGCCTGTTCCCCAGGACGAGCTGGCCGACGGCGTCGGCCGAGCACGAGACCGCCGTACGCCGGGGCCTGGAGGGGCTGCTGGTCCACGGGCTCACCCCCGACCCGCGCTCCGCGGCGCTCGTCGCCCTCCTGCACGCGCTGCGCTCCACGCACAAGGTCGTGGACCCGAAGGAGCACGACCTCAAGCGCCGCGAGCTCGACCGGCGCGCGAAGGAGATCGCCGAGGGCAGCTGGGGCTCGAAGGCCGTCCGGGAGGCCATCGACGCGATGCTGGCGGCGGTGCTGGCCGCGGTCACGGCGAGCACCTCGGCCAGCTCGGGCTGACCCCTCGGGATGACACGAGGGTCCTGCTCGCGTTGACTACCGCCGTGAGTGCTCCCGACACCGGCCGCCGTCCCCGCGTCCGCGCCCCCGAGCTCGCCGGCCGCGGCTGGCTGAACACCGGCGGCGAGACCCTGCGCCTGTCCGACCTGCGCGGCCGCTTCGTGCTGCTCGACTTCTGGGCCTTCTGCTGCATCAACTGCCTGCACGTCCTCGACGAGCTGCGTCCGGTGGAGGAGAAGTACGACGGCGAGCTCGTCGTCGTGGGCGTGCACTCGCCGAAGTTCGTGCACGAGGCCGACCCGGACGCGCTGCGCGCCGCCGTCGAGCGCTACCAGGTCGAGCACCCGGTCCTCGACGACCCGGAGCTGGTCACCTGGCAGGCCTACACCGCCCGGGCGTGGCCGACGCTCGTGCTCGTCGACCCGGAGGGCTACGTCGTCGCGCAGTACGCCGGCGAGGGCCACGCCCACGCCATCGACGCCCTCGTCGCCGAGCTGCGCGAGGAGCACCGGGCCAGGGGCACGCTGCAGCCGGGCGACTCGCCCTACGTCGCCCCGCCGTGCCAGGTCCGGCGACCTGCTGTTCCCGGCCAAGGCGGTCGCGCTGCCCGGCGGAGGCTTCCTGGTCGCCGACGCGGGTCACCACGCCCTCGTCGAGCTCGCGGCGGACGCCGAGACCGTCGTGCGCCGGATCGGGTCGGGGGAGCGCGGCCTGGTCGACGGCGACGAGCCGTCCTTCAACGAGCCCAACGGCCTGTGCCTGCTGCCCGACGACCTGGCCGCCGCGGTCGGGTACGACGTCGTGGTCGCCGACACCGTCAACCACGCGCTGCGCGGCGTGCGACCTCGCCGACGGGGACGGTCCGGACCCTGGCCGGCACCGGTCGACAGCTCGTGCCGGGCGAGGACGGCGGCGCGCTGTCGAGCCCGTGGGACGTCGCCTGGTGGCAGGACCGGGTCTGGGTGGCGATGGCCGGCGTGCACCAGCTCTGGACCTTCGACCCCCGCACCGGCTGCCGTCGAGGTGGCCGGCCGGCACCGCCAACGAGGGGCTGCTCGACGGCCCGCTCGCCGAGGCCTGGTTCGCCCAGACGTCCGGGCTCGCCGCGGCCGAGGACCGGCTGTGGATCGCGGACAGCGAGACCTCGAGCCTGCGCTTCGTCGAGGCCGGCGAGGTGCACACCGCCGTCGGCACCGGCCTGTTCGACTTCGGCTTCCAGGACGGCGACGCGGCCGAGGCGCTGCTCCAGCACCCGCTCGGCGTGACCGTGCTGCCCGACGGGTCGGTGGCGGTGTGCGACACCTACAACGGCGCCGTACGACGCTGGGCGGACGGTCAGGTCACCACGATCGCCACCGGGCTGGCCGAGCCGAGCGGCGCCGTCGTCGACGGCGACCACCTCGTCGTCGTGGAGTCGGCCGCGCACCGGCTGACCCGGGTCTCGCTCGCCGGCGTCGCGGCGGCCGACGGGTTCGCGCACACCACGCAGCGGCCGGTCACCGAGATCGCCGCGGGGACCTCGAGATCGTCGTGGACTTCACCCCGCCGCCGGGCCAGAAGGTCGACGACCGGTTCGGGCCGCCGTCCCAGCTGTTCGTCTCCTCGACCCCGCCGGCGCTGATCCAGGCAGGGCGAGGGCCGCGGCACCGACCTGACCCGGGTGGTCGCATCGACGCCGCCGTCGGCGACGGCGTGCTGCACGTCGCCGCGCGGGCCGCGTCCTGCGACACGCACGGCGGCGAGGGCGCGGCCTGCCACCTGCACCAGCAGGACTGGGGCGTCCCGGTGCGGGTCACCGCCGACGGCGACGCCCGGCTGGTGCTCCCCCTCTCCGCCCGCCTGACCCGGCGCCCATGGCTGCCGGACCCGCGCCGACCCGGCGCTTGTGGTTGCCGGCCGGGTACCCCCGGCCAACCACGAGCGCCGGGTCAGCGGCTCTTGGGCAACCACGAGCGCCGGGTCGCGGCGTGGTGCAGGTCTCGTCCAGGTGGTCGGGACAAGGCCCGGCGCGCTGGTAGAATCGGTGTCAGCCAAGGCCGCTCGTCGGCCTTTTTTTGTGGCCCGGTGTGGGTGCGCGGATCTCGCGCAAGACCAGTGATCGGGCACGAACTGCGTCTCGCAGGCTCGCCGGACCACGCCGTGGATTCGTTGCAGGGACGTGCCCGCCATCCTGAGGAATCCTCTTTGTCTTCCGCTGCTCCACCCTGCCTTCCTTCGCCCAGCTCGGCCTGTCCGGCAAGGTGATCATGGCCCTCGAGAAGCTCGAGATCACCACCCCGACGCCGGTCCAGGCCGCCGTCATCCCCGACGCCATGAAGGGCTCGCGACGTGCTCGGCCGCGCCCAGACCGGCTCCGGCAAGACGCTCGCCTTCGGCCTGCCGATCCTGGCCCGCCTCGCCGGCGAGCACAGCCGCCCCAAGCACCCGCGCGCGCTGATCATCGTCCCGACCCGCGAGCTGGCCACCCAGGTGCGCCGCTCCATCGAGCCGCTGGCGTTCGCCACGCAGCTCAAGCTCGTCACCGTGTACGGCGGCACGCCGTACGACCGCCAGATCAAGCAGCTGCGCGCCGGGGCCGACATCGTCGTCGCCACGCCGGGCCGCCTGCAGGACCTGATGGACAAGGGCCACTGCCGCACCGACGACGTCGCAGATCACCGTCCTCGACGAGGCCGACCACCTGTGCGACCTCGGGCTTCTACCCGGCCGTCGACAAGCTGCTCAAGGCCACGCCGGCCACCGGCCAGCGGATGCTGCTCTCGGCCACGCTCGACGGTGACGTCGACCGCCTGGTCCGCGCGCACCTGCGCGAGCCGGTGCTGCACGAGCTCGACGCCAACAAGGGCTCGGTCACCACGATGGCGCACCACGTGCTCGTCGTCGGCGGCTTCCGCGACAAGGTCGAGGCGGCCGTCGCGCTCGATCGAGGCCAACCCGCGCTCGATCGTGTTCACCCGCACCCGCGAGGGCGCCACCGAGCTGGCCGAGGCGTTCGGCACGCACGGCATCGAGGCCGTCGACCTGCACGGCAACCTGTCCCAGCGCGTGCGCGAGCGCAACCTGCACAAGTTCTCCTCCGGCAAGGCCTCCGTGGTCGTCGCCACCGACGTCGCCGCGCGCGGCATCCACGTCGACTGCGTCGGCCTGGTCGTGCACTTCGACGCCCCGGCGGACGCCAAGGCCTACCTGCACCGCTCCGGTCGTACGGCGCGCGCGGGCGAGGCCGGCGCCGTCGTCTCCATCACCACGCCGCGCCAGGTCGACGACGTCGTGCGGCTGATGAGCCGGGCCGGTGTCGAGTCCCTGCACCACGACTCGCGCAGCACCCCCCGCCCGATGACCGCCGAGGCGCTCGCGACCTCCGGCAGCCCGGCCCCGCAGGCCAACAAGGGCGGCTCGACCGCGGCCAGCCGTGGCCGCTCGGGCGGCTACCGCGGCGGCAGCAGCACCCGGCGGCTACCGGGGCGCGCAGCAGCTCCTCGTCGCGCAGCAGCGGCGGCTACCGGGGCAGCGCGCCCAGCCGCGGCGGACGTGGCGGTCAGGCCGGCAACGGTCGCCCGAAGACCGTCAGCCGCAGCGAGCGCTGGTCGCCCGCCGACCGCTGACCCAGCAGCATGCACGAAGGGGCGCCGAGACGAGAGTCTCGGCGCCCCTTCGGCGTTTCTACAGGTCCAGGTCAGCGAGGAGCCGCGGTCGTCGTAGCGCCGCTCCTCCACGTGCGTGGTCCGCGACCGCTGCTGGTTGATCACCAGCGCCAGGATGATGGCGAGGATGCCGACGACCAGCAGGATCCACCCGAGTGCGGAGTCGTCCACGAAGCTGATGTCGAAGTTGACGACACCGAGGACCAGGATCAGGCCGATCACCACGAGGACGATGCCGAGTCCGATACCCATGTTCTCTCCTTGGGGTTGCCGCGACCACGGTCGCGTGAGGGCAGGGAATGCCCTCGGACCCAGGGGATACCCCGCCGGGAACCATGTCAATCAGGCGCTCCGGACAAATCACGACAACGGCCGCCCACCCCGGCGAGGGTGGAGCGGCCGTCGTACGTCGCGGTCAGAACGCGGACTCGTCGAGCTCCATCAGCGAGAGGTCGGTCGCCTCGGCGATGGCCCGCTCGGCGGTGATCTTCGGGAGCACGGTGCGGGCGAAGAACTGCGCCGCGGCGACCTTGCCCTCGTAGAACGCCTGGTCCTTGCCGGTGTCGCCGGACGAGCTTCTCCAGGGCGATCTCCGCCTGGCGCAGCAGCAGCCACGAGCAGACGATGTCGCCGAGCACCATCAGCAGGCGGGAGGTGTTCAGGCCCACCTTGTAGATGTTCGCGATGTTGCCGCCCTCGGCGTTCGGGTCGGCCGACATCAGGTCGGTGATCAGGTGACCGACGATCGCCTGGGCGTCCTCGAGGCCCTTCGCGAGCAGCTCGCGCTCGTTCTTGAGGCGGCCGTTGCCGGCCTCGCTGGCGATGAACTTCTCGATCTCGCCGGCCAGGAAGCCGAGCGCCTTGGCCTGGTCCTTGACGATCTTGCGGAAGAACAGGTCCTGGCCCTGGATCGCCGTGGTGCCCTCGTAGAGCGTGTCGATCTTGGCGTCCCGGACGTACTGCTCGATCGGGTAGTCCTGCAGGAACCCGGACCCGCCGAAGGTCTGCAGCGACTCGGTGCCGAGCAGCACCCACGAGCGCTCCGAGCCGTAGCCCTTGACGATCGGCAGCAGCAGGTCGTTGACGCGCTCGGCGAGCTCGTCCTTCTCGCCGTTGTGCTCGGCGACCATCACCCGGTCCTGCCAGGACGCGGTGTAGAGCACCAGCGCGCGCATCGCCTCGGCGAACGACTTCTGGGTCATCAGCGAGCGACGTACGTCGGGGTGGTGGGTGATCGTGACGCGCGGCGCGGTCTTGTCCGAGGCGCGGGTCAGGTCCGGGCCCTGCACGCGGCTCTTGGCGTAGTCGAGCGCGTTGAGGTAGCCGGTCGACAGCGTCGCGATGGCCTTGGTGCCGACCATCATCCGGGCGTTCTCGATGACCTGGAACATCTGCGCGATGCCGTCGTGCACCTCGCCGAGCAGCCAGCCCTGGGCGGGCTCCGTGCTCGCCGAAGGTGACCTCGCAGGTGTTGGACACCTTGATGCCCATCTTCTTCTCGACGTTGGTGACGTAGGCGCCGTTGCGCTCGCCGGTCAGCTCGCCGGTCTCGAGGTCGAAGTGGAGCTTGGGGACGATGAACAGCGAGAGGCCCTTGGTGCCCGGGCCGCCCTTGCCCTCGACGCCCACCGGGCGGGCGAGCACGAGGTGGATGATGTTCTCGCTCATCTGGTGCTCGGCGGAGGTGATGAACCGCTTGACGCCCTCGATGTGCCAGGAGCCGTCGTCCTGCTGGGTGGCCTTGGCGCGGCCGGCGCCGACGTCGGAGCCGGCGTCCGGCTCGGTGAGCACCATGGTGGCGCCCCACTGCTTCTCGATCATGTGCTCCGCGATCTTCTTGTCGCGGTCGTTGCCGTTGCGGTGCACGATCGAGGCGAAGCTCGGGCCGCAGGCGTACATCCAGACCGGGGCGTTCGAGCCGAGCACCAGCTCGCCGATCGCCCAGTTCAGCGTCGAGGGCGCGGGCTGGCCGCCGAGCTCGGCGGGGATCGAGAGCCGCCAGTACTCCGCGTCCATCCAGGCCTGGTAGCTCTTCGCGAACGACTCCGGGACGTCGGCGGTGCCGGTCGCCGGGTCGAACACCGGCGGGTTGCGGTCGCTGTCCTCGTACGACGCGGCGAGCTCGTCGCCGCGCCAGCCGGTCGACCTCGGCGAGGATCGAGCGCGCGGTGTCGGTGTCGATCTCCTCGAACGGGCCGGTGCCGAGGATCTCGTCGCGCGCGAGGACCTCGAACAGGTTGAACTCGATGTCCCGGATGTTGCTCTTGTAGTGGCTCACTGCTCCACCTTCGAAATCAGGAGGTACCGCTCGCCCCAGGGCGGCGCGGTGGCCGGCATGTCGGCCCTACTCGTCAGTAACATCATTATGCTACCGGCGAGTACGAACGGCAACCCCACCCCCTGCCCCGGTGCCAGCGCTAGGGGCCTGCGAGCCCCTCCAGCACGGCGATGCGGTCCGCGTGGACCTGCTCGTCCTTCCTCGCGGCTGCGACCGCCGCCTCGTCGCGGCCGTGCTCGACCGCTTCTTCCGCGAGCTCGACGGCACCGCGCTCGTGGGCGAGGAGCGCGCGCAGCCACGCCCTCTCGAAGGCCGGCCCGGTGGCCTGCTCGAGGGTGTGCATCGACTCGTTGCTCAGCACGCCGGCGATCGACGTGTCGTAGGTGACGGTCTCGTCGTGCAGGTGCTCGAGGGCAGTCCGCGGGACCTTCTCTCCCCACCTGTCGAGGCGCTTCTCCGTCGCGTCCACCTCGGCGAACAGGTCCCCGCGGGCCTCGTCGGCGAACGTGCCGATCCGCGGGTCCAGGCCGTCGCGGCCCAGGGTGAGGTCGAGCAGGGCCAGGGTCTGCGCGTGGTGGCTGACCACGCTGGTCGCGTAGGCGGTGTCGGCCGCGTCGGGACCGCCCTCCCCGCCGCCGGTGCAGCCGGTCAGCAGTGCCGTCGCGAGCACGGAGAGGACCGCACGGGTCAGTCGTCGCGGTCGGCGCGGGAGGTCTGGCTGGTCGTGGCGCACGCAGCTCCTCGGGGGTGGCGACGGTGGACGGTCCGGAAGAGACTAGGTGACCGGGTGACCTCCGACCCTTGACAGATACCCCCAGGGGGTATGCTGGAGGTATGGCCAGCCACGCGAAGCCCCAGGACGCGTCGCAGACACAGGAGCGCCCGGGAAGGACCCGGGCCGCGAGACGGACGCGGGCCCGCGGGCCGCCGATGCGCACGTCGATGTCGCGGCCGTCGAGTACACGTGCCCGATGCACCCGCAGATCCGGCAGCCGGGTCCGGGTGCCTGCCCGATCTGCGGGATGGCGCTCGAGCCGGTCATGGTGACCGCGGACTCCGGTCCGAGCCCGGAGCTGGCGGACATGACGCGCCGGTTCTGGGTCGCGCTCGTCCTCGCCGTGCCGGTCGTCGTGCTGGAGATGGGCGGCCACCTGTTCCCGGCGATGCACGACGTCATCTCCCCGACCGCCTCGACGTGGGTGCAGCTGGTCCTGGCGACCCCGGTCGTGCTCTGGGCCGGGTGGCCGTTCTTCGTCCGCGGCTGGGTCTCGGTCGACGACGATGAGGCTGAACATGTTCACGCTCATCGCGATGGGCACCGGTGTCGCGTGGCTGTTCAGTGTCGTCGCGACCGTCGCGCCGGGCATCTTCCCCGCCTCGTTCCGCGAGATGGGCACCGTCGACGTGTACTTCGAGGCGGCCGCGGTCATCACGGTCCTGGTGCTGCTCGGCCAGGTCCTCGAGCTCCGCGCCCGGGAGCAGACCTCAGGGGCCATCAAGGCGCTGCTGGACCTGACCCCGAAGACCGCGCACCGCCTCCTCCCGGACGGGACCGAGGAGGACGTCACCCTGGACCTGGTGCAGCTCGGGGACCGGCTCCGGGTCCGCCCCGGGGAGAAGGTCCCGGTCGACGGGACGGTCGAGGACGGCCGCTCGTCGCTGGACGAGTCGCTGGTGACCGGGGAGTCGATGCCGGTCACCAAGGCGGCCGGGGAGACCGTCATCGGCGGCACCCTGAACCAGACCGGGTCGCTGGTCGTGCGCGCCACAGAGCGTGGGCCGGGACACGATGCTGGCCCGCATCGTGCAGATGGTCGCCGAAGCCCAACGGTCGCGGGCACCCATCCAGCGGATGGCGGACCGGGTCGCGGCCTGGTTCGTGCCCGCCGTCATCGCGCGTCGCGGTCCTCGCCGCCGTCGTCTGGGCGACGGTCGGTCCGGACCCGCGGCTGGCGCACGCCCTCATCGTCGCGGTCGCCGTCCTCATCATCGCCTGCCCGTGTGCGCTCGGGCTGGCCACGCCGGTGTCCATCATGGTCGGCGTCGGCCGCGGTGCCCGGCTCGGTGTGCTCATCAAGAACGCCGAGGCGCTCGAGGTGATGGAGAAGGTCGACACGCTCGTCGTCGACAAGACCGGCACGCTGACCGAGGGCCGCCCGCGGTCACCGCCGTCGTCGCGTCGGCCGGGTTCGACGAGGCGGAGGTGCTGCGGCTCGCTGCCGCGGTCGAGCGGGCCTCGGAGCACCCGCTGGCCCGCGCCGTCGTCCAGGCCGCCGAGCAGGGCTGCCGCGGAGACGACCGGCCTGGTCATCCCGGACGTGGCCGACTTCGACGCCCCGGCCGGCAAGGGCGTCGTCGGCACCGTCGAGGGCCGGCAGGTCGTCGTGGGCAGCGCGAGCTTCCTGGACGGCCACGGCATCGACACCGCCGACGTGACGGCCCGGGCCGACGAGCTGCGCGCGGACGGCGCCACCGTCGTGCTCGTCGGGCGTCGCCGACCGGGTCGCCGGCCTCCTCGCCATCGCCGACCCGGTCAAGGACAGCACCCCCGAAGCGCTCGCGGCGCTGCGGGCCGACGGCATCGAGGTGGTCATGCTGACCGGTGACAACCGGGTCACCGCCGAGGCGGTCGCCCGCCGGCTGGGTATCGACCGGGTCGAGGCCGAGGTGCTCCCGGACCACAAGCGCGACATCGTCCAGCAGCTGCGCGACGAGGGCCACGTCGTCGGTTTCGCGGGCGACGGGGTCAACGACGCCCCGGCGCTGGCGGCAGCGGACGTCGGGCTCGCGATGAGCACCGGCACCGACGTGGCCATCGAGAGCGCCGGCATCACGCTGCTGAACGGTGACCTGACCGGCATCGTCCGCGCCCGGCAGCTGTCGAAGGCCACGATGGGGAACATTCGCCAGAACCTGTTCTTCGCGTTCGTCTACAACGCCGCGGGCATCCCGGTCGCCGCCGGCGTCCTCTACCCGGTGTTCGGGGTGCTGCTCTCACCCATCATCGCGGCGGCCGCGATGGCCCTGTCGTCGGTCAGCGTCATCACGAACGCGCTGCGGCTACGCACCCAGCACCTGTGACCCGGCCAGCCACCGCCTCCCTAGACTCGGACGTGAGATGACCCAGACCCAGCACCCGGCCGAAGCGAGCCGCACCGCGGTTCGCGTAGCCCGGTCCGCGCCGTCGACGGGGCACTGGGTCGCGCTCGTCGTCGTCCTCGCGGGCCTGTTCGGGATGCACGGCCTGGCCGGGCACGGCTCGCACGCCGCCGAGATGGGCATGGGCGACTCGATGGTCACGATGCCCACGACCGCGGGACCGTGACGAGCGGGCACGACGCCGATGACCACCCACCTCG
The DNA here is from genome assembly GCA_963811515.1 of uncultured Actinomycetota bacterium. Taxonomy (GTDB): domain Bacteria; phylum Actinomycetota; class Actinomycetes; order Propionibacteriales; family Nocardioidaceae; genus Nocardioides_B. The sequence goes on along the minus strand of CAWERI010000012.1, from coordinate 164,991 downwards.
GCCGCATGCGGACGCGCGGCCGAGCGGCGCTGCTCCGACCTGACGGGCGCTGTCCCCGGTGCGATGTCTGGTGGGCGATGTCCATGCTCTGCCTGGCGGTCCTCACCGCCGGCGCCTCCTCCTGCTCCTGCTGGGGTACGCGACGCCCCCGGGTCGCGCTCGGCACGGATGCCGGCACCAGCACCGTCGGCGTTCCTCGCGCGTGGGTCGTGACCGCGACCCACCGTCCTTGACCGCCCTGTCGATCCGACGCTGCTGAGTCACACCGCCGAGCAGCCGGCACCCCACGGTGCCCGGGCCGCTCGCGCGCGCCCTCAGCAACCCCTCGTTTCGACAGACCTCAAGGAGAACCCCGTCATGAGCAAGACCCTGAAGCTGGCCGCGGTCGTCGCCGCTGCCACGTTCACGCTGGCCGCCTGCAGCACCACAGCGACACCGGATCGAGCACCACCTCGAGCAGCCAGACCGCCAGCTCGTCGAGCAGCAAGCACAACGACGCCGACGTGTCGTTCGCCCAAGACATGATCCCGCACCACGCCCAGGCCGTGGTCATGGCGAAGATGGCGCAGACGCAGGCGAGTGACCCGAAGGTGAAGGCCCTCGCGGCCGACATCGAGGCCGCCCAGGGGCCCGAGATCGAGCAGATGTCGGGCTGGCTGCAAGGCGTGGGGCGAGAAGGTCCCCGCCGACCGGCTACGGCGGCGACATGAGCGGTCACGACATGGGTCGATGGACCGGTGACATGCCCGGGATGATGACCAGCGGCCAGATGTCCCGGCTCGGGAAGGCGTCCGGCGCCGACGTTCGACCGGATGTGGCTCCAGATGATGATCCAGCACCACCAGGGCGCCGTCGAGATGGCGAAGGCCGAGCAGAGCGACGGCCAGAACCCCGACGCCGTCGCCCTCGCGAAGAAGATCGAGGCCGCGCAGACCGCCGAGATCTCCCAGATGCAGGAGCGGCTCGGGGTCTGACCGCCCGTCCGGGTCATTGCCGGCGCACGCCCCCGCGCCTAGCGTCGGAGGAGGGTGGCCAGGACGTCGTACCCGGGGGAGCCGAGGCGGCGCCCCGCCGACCGGCACCGGCCATCCGCCCGACCCGATCGGAGCAGGCCATGGCCTACGGAATCGTCCACCACTTCGCCGGCGGCACCCAGGAGCAGTACGACGCGTCCATCGCCGCCGTGCACCCCGGCCCGGACCAGCTGCCGGAGGGACAGGTCTTCCACGCCGCCGGCCCGTCGGAGGGTGGCTGGACCATCGTCGCGGTCCACGAGTCCCAGGAGAGCTGGGAGAAGTTCCGCGACGGCATCCTGCTCCCTCGCATGCAGGCCGGCATCGAGGGCGGGTTCGCCGGGCCTCCCGAGGAGACCACGATCGACCTGTACGCCCTGCGCACCCCGTAGTCCGGGGTCGCAGCGCTCAGCGGGAGGCGAGGACGGACGGCGGCAGGTCGAGGTCGGGCACGAGCTCGACCAGCAGGGCGCGGACCCGGGTGTCCAGGTCGGCGATGATGCCCCGCACGGTCGCCTCGTCCTGGCCGCCGGGGTCGGCGACCGGCCAGTCGACGTACCGCACGCCGGGCACGTAGGGGCACTCCTCGCCGCAGCCGAGGGTGATGGCCATGGTGCTGGCGGCGATGGTGTCGCGGGTCAGGAGCTTGGGCACGCTCCCGCGAGGTGTCCAGGCCGAGGTCCTCGAGGCCTCGGCCACCTCGCGGTGGATGTGCTCGCCGGGCTGGGTGCCCGCGGAGAGTGCCCGGACCCGGCCACCGGCGTAGTGCTCGGCCAGCACCCGGCTGATGACCGAGCGGCCGCCGTTGCGGACGCAGGCGAAGACGACCTGCGGTACGCCGCCGCTCCGTTCGGGGTGTCCGGGGTGCTCATCGGGGGGCTCCTGCCGGTGCGTCGGGGCGACCGTCTGCTCGGGGAAGAACTTGCGGGCCCACAGGCCGACGTAGACGAGTGCGACGAGCGCCGGGACCTCGATGAGGGGCCCGACGACGCCGGCCAGCGCCTGGCCGGAGGTGACGCCGAAGACGCCGATGGCGACCGCGATGGCGAGCTCGAAGTTGTTGCCGGCGGCGGTGAAGGAGACGGCGGTGGCGCGCTGGTAGTCGAACCCGAGCGCCCGGGTGAGCAGCATCGAGCCGCCCCACATGAGTGCGAAGTAGGCCAGCAGGGGTACGGCGATCCGGGCCACGTCGAGCGGCTGGGAGGTGATCGTGCCGCCCTGCAGCGCGAACAGGATGACGATCGTGAACAGCAGGCCGTAGAGCGCCGCGGGCCGATGCGGGGCAGGAGCTCGGACTCGTACCAGTCGCGGCCCTTGGCTGCTTCGCCGATGGTGCGGGTCAGGTAGCCCGCGCGCAGCGGGATGCCGAGGAACACCAGGACGACTCTTGGCGATGCCCCCACATGGAGACGTCGAGGGCGTTCTGCTCCAGGCCGAGCCAGCCGGGCAGGACCTGGAGGTAGAAGTAGCCCAGGAGCGCGAACGCGAGGATCTGGAAGATCGCGTTGATCGCGACCAGGATGGCGGCGGCCTCACGGTCCCCGCAGGCGAGGTCGTTCCAGATCAGCACCATCGCGATGCAGCGCGCGAGACCGACGATGATCAGGCCGGTGCGGTACTCCGGCAGGTCGGGCAGCAGCAGCCACGCGAGCGCGAACATCAGCGCCGGACCGATCACCCAGTTCAGGACGATCGAGGTCACGAGCAGGCGACCGTCGCGGGTGACGTGACCGAGCTCGTCGTAGCGGACCTTCGCCAGCACCGGGTACATCATCACGAGCAGGCCGATGGCGATGGGCAGCGACACCGAGCCGACCTCGACGGCGGCGAGCGCGTGTCCAGTCCGGGGATCAGCCGACCGAGCAGCAGGCCGGCGACCATCGCCACCCCGATCCAGACCGGGCAGGAACCGGTCGAGGGTCGAGAGTCGGTGCAGGACGGTGTCGCTCGGGCGACGCGGCGCGGGGCTCGTGCGCAGTGTCGCTCATGCGCTGGCCCCCCCCAGGTCGGCGCCACCGGCCCGGTGTCGAGTCCGGTGGCGGCGAACAACGCGACGAGCGCTTCCATCGCCTGCGGGCGGGCCTTGTAGAACACCCAGGTGCCGCGCTTCTCCCGGTCGAGCAGGCCGGTCTCGTGCAGCACCTTGAGGTGGTGGCTGATGGTCGGCTGCGAGAGGTCGAAGTACGGGCGTCAGGTCGCACACGCACGCCTCCTGGCCTTCGTGGGACAGCACGATCGAGAGCAGCCGGAGCCGGGCCGGTTCGGCGATGGCCTTGAGCAGCGGGGCCACCTGCGCGGCCTGCTCGGCACTCATCGGCTCGTGCGCGAGCGGGACACAGCTCGGCAGCGGGTCGGCCAGGAGGGGTAGTTCCGGCCTGTGAGGGGCTTGGGAGTTCGACACGCGTCTATTTTGACAGACGTCGATACCGCAGCGAGCGCGGCCCACAGCTCGTATGGACAGGTCGAGCTCGCTGAGCAGCGCCGACGGCTTCCCGTCCTGGTCAGGAACCGTTCGACGGCGGGGCCCGACGTGCCGCAGCACCCGGCGCCGGCGACCACGCCGAAGTCGGCGGCGTCCGGGTTCCGCTCGATCCCGACGACCTCGGCGAAGGTCTTGCCCTCGAGGTCGGTGCCGGCGTCGGCGAGCACGACGTAGTTCTCCCACGTCTGGCCGTCCGGGCCGGTCACCCAGTGCTTGTCCTGGCGGGCGTAGCAGCACACGACGTCGCCCTCGACGTCGAGGGCGAGGCCGGCGGCCTCGAGGCGGTCCGCCTGGGCCTCGACCTCCTCCATCGACTCGCGCTCGACGCCGAGGTGGTTGAGCGTGCCGGTCTGGTCCGGGTTCTCGAACAGCACCAGCTTCAGCGGCGGGTTCGCGACGGCGAAGTTGGCGTACCCGGGCCGGCGCTTGGCCGGCGCCGTGTCGAACAGGGTCGAGTAGAACTCGACGGCGGCGTCGATGTCGTCGACGTTCAGGGCGAGCTGCAGGCGGGACATCCGGGTGCTCCTTCGGGTGGGTGACATAGACAGGTGTCGATGTGGTGGCGCCCATCCTGCCCATAGACAGGCGTCGATGCAAGGGGCTGGCGCGAGTCTCCGTGACGAGGTGGCTGACGGACGACCCCTCTGGCCTGGCTCATCGATGTCCACCGATGTCGTGGCACGATGGGCGGCATGCCGAAGCAGCTGCCCGTCCTGGACCCCGCCGCCCGCCCGGTGTGCTGCGCGCCGTTGGCGTCCGCTCCGCTGTCCGCGGCGGACGCGAGGACGCTCGCGGGCCGGCTCAAGGCCCTCGCGGACCCGGCGCGGCTGCGGCATGCTGTCGCTGATGATGGCCAACGAGGACCTCGAGGCGTGCACCTGCGACCTGACCGCGGCTCTGGGTCTCAGCCAGCCGACGGTCAGCCACCACATGAAGAAGCTGAGCCGACGAGGGGCTGGTGTTCGCGCACCGCAAAGAGGGTCCGTGGACCTACTACCGGGTCGTGCCGGACGCGCTGGCGGGGCTGGCGAACGTCATCGCCCCGCCCGCCTAGACTTCGGCCGTGTCCCACCGAGCTCTCGTGCTGCTGTTCCGTGTCGTCGCGACCGCCGAGGCCTTCTCGTGGCTGGGGCTGCTGGTCGGGATGTACCTCAAGTACCTCACCGACGTCGGCGAGGTGGGAGTGAAGATCTTCGGCCCGATCCACGGCGGCATCTTCCTCGCCTACGTCCTGCTGACCCTGCTGCTGTCTCGCGGTCCGCCCGGTGGAACGTCCGGACGACCGCGGCGGGCCTGGCCTGCTCGGTCCCGCCGTTCGCCACGCTGGCGTTCGAGGTGTGGGCGCAGCGCACCGGGCGGCTCGCGGAGCGTCGTACGCCCGAGCCGGTCGCGGTGACCGCGCAGCGTCTAGCCCCCCGACGACCCGACGACCCCGCGCGGGCGCCCCCGGGGGTACCGGCCGGCGGGGCGCGCGGAGGAGACTGCTGGCATGAGCAGACTCCAGAACCTCGGTGCCTGGGTGCTCGCCGGCGCGGCGGTCCTCACGACGTCCCTGGTCGCCGGGCCCGCAGCGGCGAGGACCGCAGAAGTCTCGCGACGGCCGCGACGTCCCCGCGAGCGCCGACCTCACCTCGGCCACCTACCGGGACGGCGAGGCGCGCGTGAGGTGACCGCGCACGTCCGCGCCCTGCGGCAGTCCGGACGGGTGGTCGCCCTGGTCGGGGCGCCGGACTCCGACGTCGTCTACTACGCGACGGTCTGGCCGCGGTCGGACGGCACGGTCGGGACGCGTCTCGAGCTGGTCACCGACGTGTCCCGCTCGCCGCGGGACTGCGCGATCTCCGCGACCTGGTCGGTGCGCGAGGACACGGTCGAGGTCTCCGTCCCGCAGTCCTGCCTGCAGTTCGGCCGGTTCCTGGAGCAGCACTACGTGCAGGTGAGGATGTCCGACCGACGGCGGTCGGGACGCCACGCGCGGGGTGGACGTCGGGCGGGGCAGCAGCCCCGGCTGCGCGACCGCCGGCGAGATCCGGCGCCTGCGCCGCGGTGCCAGCCCAAGGCGCGCGTGCACGCGCTGCTCGACACCGCCGGCCGGTTCGGGGACGGTGCGGCCGGCGGCTACTCCCGCATCTACGGTCCTGCTCCGGCGGACGCGCGTGGTACGTCGACTACGACGGTACGACGGACCGGCTCGAGGCCACGGGACGCGTCCGGGGGTCCGCGCACCAACGTGTGACCCGCCGGCTCAGGCGTGCGTCTCGTGCTCGTGGTCGGCGTGCGCGGCGGCCTCGAACTGGATCGTGGAGTGCTCGACGTCGAAGTCGGTGTCCAGGCAGCGCTGGAGCTCGTCGAGCATCGGCCCGAGGTGGCCGTCGTGGAAGCAGGAGTCGTCGACCACGACGTGCGCGGTCAGCACCGGCAGGCCGGTGGCCACCTGGCTGGCGTGCAGGTCGTGGAGGTCGCGCACGTGCGGCAGCGACAGGATCCGGGCGCGTACGCCGGCGAGGTCGAGGCCCTTGGGGGTGGACTCGAGCAGCACGTCGACGGTCTCGAGCAGCAGCCGGATCGTCCGCGGGATGATCAGCGGCCGATCACCAGGGAGGCGACCGCGTCCGCGCGCATCCAGCCGGTGAGCGCGATGACGGCGGCGGCCAGCAGGACGGCCACCGAGCCCAGGGCGTCGTTGACCACCTCGAGGAACGCGGCCCGCATGTTGAGGGTGTCGCCGCGTCCGCCGGCCAGGACGAGCAGGCCGACGATGTTCCCGACCAGTCCGACGACCCCGAACACGACCATCGCGCCCGAGGTGACGTCGGGCGGGTCGACGAGCCGTCGTGACCGCCTCGACGAGCACGAAGACCCCGACCGCCAGCAGCACCGCCGCCTGCCCGGCCGCGGCCAGGACCTCGGCCCGCCGGTAGCCCCAGGTGCGCGCGTCGGTCGCCGGGCGGCGGGAGAGCACCGAGGCGACGACGGCCAGGGTGAGCCCCGCGACGTCGGTGAGCATGTGCCCGGCGTCGGCGAGCAGCGCGAGGCTGCCGGAGACCGCCGCGCCGACGACCTCGACGAGCAGCACGACGACGGTGATGCGCCAGGACGACGGCTCAGCCGGCCGCGGTGGTCCGCGAGCCCGCCGCCCCGTGGTCGTGGCCCATCAGGCGTCGTCCTTCCGGTGGGTCGGGTCGAGGGTCAGGTGCTGGGGCACCGGTGCGCAGCAGTCGCAGCCGGGGCTGCAGCCGTCCGTGCACGCGGGGTCGACCCCGATCGCCGTGGGGGCGCAGCAGCCGTCGCCCCGCCAGGCGTCCCGGCCCTCCTTGACGGCGACGGCCGCGATCACGAGGCCGGCGAGGGGGTCCGCCCAGGACCAGCCGAGCGTCGCGTTCACCACGAGGCCGACCAGCAGCACCGCGGACAGGTAGGTGCACAGCAACGTCTGGGTCGAGTCGGCGACCACCGTCGCGGAGCGCAGGCTGCGGCCGGTGCGGCGCTGGGCCCAGGACAGGAACGGCATCACGACGAGCGACAGGGCGGCCAGCGCGATGCCGACGGGCGAGTGCTCGGCGGCGTGACCGGTCGCCAGCGACCGCACCGACTCGACGGTGACATAGGCCGCGAGGGCGAAGAAGGAGACCGCCATCAGCCGCAGCGCCCGGCGCTCGCGGGTCTCCGGCAGCGGGTGCCGGAACTGCCAGAGGACGACGAGCCCGGAGGAGACCTCGACGACCGAGTCGAGCCCGAAGCCGACCAGCGCCACCGAGCCCGCGACGAGGCCGGCGGTCACCGCGACGGCGGCCTCCACCACGTTGTAGGCCACCGAGGCGCCCGCCAGCAGCTGGGCCCGTCGGCCGAGCTGCCGCCGCCGCTCCGCGGACAGGGTGCCCTGCGAGTCGGGCGCCGGGAGGACCGGGGCGCCCGTCGGGGCGGAGAGGTCCTGGCGGGTCACGAGGCGCTCCCCTCGCCGTACTGCGGGCAGAGCACCACCGCGTCGCCGGTGAGCGCCAGCAGCGTCTCGGCGGCGGCCAGCAGGTCGAGGGTGGCGGCGGGGTGGGCGAGCGCGTAGACCGAGGCGCGTCCCTGCGGGCGGACCGTGACGATGCCGCAGTCGAGCAGGCAGGCGAGGTGCTTGCTGACCGTGGACTGGGCGAGCCCGAGGTGCCGGTCAGGTCGACGACCCGGTGCTCCCCGAGCGCCAGGTGCCGGACGATCGAGCAGCCGGGACCGGTCGCTGAACCCGTGGAAGAGGCAGGCCGCCGCGGTCAGGGCCGTCACCTCGGCCTGCGCGTCCGCATCGACCGTCGCCTGTGTCATCGCCATTGACGATGTTAGGCGGGTCGGTGCGGAGGCGGCAACCCCCGGGTCAGCCCACCGCCCGTGCGAGCGCCCGGCCGGCCGCGCGCCCGGAGAAGATGCAGCCGCCCAGGAACGTGCCCTCGAGCGAGTTGTAGCCGTGCACGCCGCCGCCGCCGAACCCGGCCACCTCGCCGGCGGCGTACAGGCCGGGGAGCGGAGCGCCGCCGGGACCGAGCACCCGGGCGTCGAGGTCGGTCTCCAGGCCGCCGAGCGACTTGCGGGTCAGCACGTGCAGGCGTACGGCGATCAGCGGACCCTTCGCGGGGTCGAGGATCTTGTGCGGCTTGGCGACCCGGATCAGCTTGTCGCCGCGGTAGCTGCGGGCCTGCCGCATCGCGACGACCTGCAGGTCCTTGGAGAAGTCGTTGTCGAGCTCGCGGTCGCGCTCCTCGACCTGCCGGCGGACGTGCGCGGCGTCGACCGGCGCCTCGGGGGTCAGCGCGTTCATGCCGGCCACCAGGTCCTCGAGGGTGTCCGCGACGACGAAGTCCTCGCCCTTGTCCTTGAACGCCTCGACGGGTCCCGTCGCGCCCTTGGAGAGCCGCTGGCGCAGCAGCTCGCGGACGCTCTTCCCGGTCAGGTCGGGGTTCTGCTCCTGGCCCGAGAGCGCGAACTCCTTCTCGATGATCGCCTGGGTCAGCACGAACCAGGAGTGGTCGTGGCCGCTGGCCCGCAGCAGCTTCAGGGTGCCGAGCGTGTCGAAGCCGGGCAGCCCGGGCAGCGGCAGCCGGGTGCCGGAGCCGTCCAGCCACAGCGACGACGGGCCGGGCAGGATCCGGATCCCGTGCAGCGGCCAGATCGGGTCCCAGTTCTTGACGCCCTCGACGTAGTGCCACATCCGGTCGCGGTTGATGTGGCTGGCGCCCGCGGTCTCGGCGATGCCGAGCATCCGGCCGTCCACGTGCGCGGGCACGCCGGAGATCATGTGCTCGGGCGGGGTGCCGAGGCGCTCGGGCCAGCTGGCCCGCACCAGGTCGTGGTTGCCGCCGATGCCGCCGCTGGTGACGAGCACGGCCTGGGCGGTGAGCTCGAACGCGCCGACCGCCTCCCTCGACGTGCTCGCCGCGCGCGGGGCGTCGTCGGGTGCCAGCACGGTCCCGCGTACGCCGGTCACGGCACCGTCGTGGACCACCAGCTCGTCGACCTGGTGGCGGAACGCGAAGGTGACCAGGCCGAGCTCGACGCCGCGCCGCACGATCCGCTCGAAGGGCTCGACGATCCCGGGGCCGGTGCCCCAGGTGATGTGGAAGCGCGGCACGGAGTTGCCGTGCCCGCCGGCCAGGCCGCCGCCGCGCTCGGCCCACCCGACGACCGGGAACACCTTGTGCCCGCGCTCCTGGAGGTAGGCGCGCTTCTCCCCGGCCGCGAAGTGCACGTAGGCCTCGGCCCACGCGCGCGGCCAGTGGTCCTCGGGCCGGTCGAACTGGGCGGAGCCCTGCCAGTCCTGCCAGGCGAGGTCGACCGAGTCCTTGATGCCCATCCGGCGCTGCTCGGGGGAGTCCACCAGGAACAGCCCGCCGAACGACCAGAAGGCCTGGCCGCCGAGGCCCTGCTCACCCTCCTGGTCCACGAGCACCACCGAGCGCCCGGCGTCGACCAGCTCGGCCGTCGCCACCAGCCCGGCGAGGCCGGCGCCCACCACGATCACGTCTGCGTCCATGCCCGAAGCCTCGCCCACGCCCGGTGGAGAACGCGACGCCGCCCCGCCGATGCCTCAGGCGCCGAACAGCGACCCGACCGCGAACGTGATCGTCATCGCGACCAGCCCCACGCCCACGTTGCGGAGGATGGCCGGCCGGGCGGGCGCGCCGCCGAGCCGGGAGCTGACCACGCCGGTCAGGACCAGGGCGGCGGTCACGGCCAGCACCGTCACGAACAGCCGCAGCGGGGCCGGCGGGAGCAGGATCGCCAGCAGCGGCAGCAGCGCGCCGACCGAGAAGGCGGCCATCGAGGACCAGGCCGCGTGGAACGGGTTGGTGCGCTCGGCGGGGTCGATCCCGAGCTCGGCCTCCGCGTGCGCGGCGAGCGCGTCGTGCTCGGTGAGCTGCCGGGCGACGTCGTGGGCCAGCTCGGGGGTCAGGCCCTTGCCCACGTAGATCGCGGCGAGCTCCTCGAGCTCGTGGTCCGGGCAGGTTCGCGAGCTCCCACTCCTCCTTGCGCAGCGCCGCCCGCTCGGTGTCGGACTGGCTGCTGACCGAGACGTACTCGCCGCCCGCCATCGACAGCGCGCCCGCGACCAGCCCGGCCAGCCCGGCGACCAGGATCGTGGAGCGGGCGCCGGTCGCGCCGGCGACGCCGACGACGAGGCCGGCGGTCGAGACGATGCCGTCGTTGGCGCCGAGCACGCCGGCCCGCAGCCAGTTGAGCCGGCTGGCCAGGCCCTGGGAGTGCGGCTCCTGCTGGTGTACGTCGCTCACGTGCCGCTCCTCGGTCGTGGTGCAGCCTCAGCCTACGAGAACCGCGCAGTCCTCCGGGCCGGGACCGACCGGTGACTACAGGTCGGGCAGCAGCCCGTCCCGCACCGCGATCGAGAGCGCCTCGAGCTTGGAGTGCGCCCCGAGCTTGGCCGACAGGTTGGCGATGTGGTTGCGCACCGTGTGCACGCTGACGCTCAGCGTGGAGGCGATCGCCGCGTTCGACAGGCCGTCGGCCAGCAGTCCGAGCACCTCGCGCTCGCGCTCGGTCAGGTCGCTGCGCGCGGCGGTGCCGCCGCGGTGCAGGCGGGGCAGCAGCCGGGCCAGCATCTCGGGGGAGATCACCGCCTCGCCGGCGGCCGCCGCCCGGACCGCGGAGGTGACCTCCTGGAGGCTGCGGGTCTTGGAGACGAAGCCCGCGGCGCCCGCCTCGATCGCCGCCACGAGCACGTGGTCGGCGGCGCTCGCGGTGAGCACCACGATCTCGACGCGACGGCCGGATCGTCCGCAGCTCGCGGATCGCCGCGACCCCGTCGCCGTCCGGGAGCCGGTGGTCGAGCAGCACCACGTCGGGGGCGGTGGTCGCCAGCAGCCGGCGGGCCTGGGCGAGCGTCCCGGCGGAGCCGACCACCTTCAGCCCCGGCTGGTCGTCGAGGACCAGCGCGAGGCTCGCGCTCAGCACCTCGTGGTCGTCCACGATCAGCACCCGCACCGGGCGGTCGTCGGGCGACCCCGGTGCGTCCGGGCGATCGGGCGAAGTGTCGATGGTCGCTGCCTCGTCTCGGCGCCGGCGCTCACAGGCCGGGTCGAGAAGAACGCTCGCACATCTAGTGCCGTTGCACTAGCCGACCCGGGTCGTCACGCCCGTCGCCCGTCCCTCGCGCCCCGCGCCGTCGCGGACGTAGCGTGACCGGATGACTACGCCGAGGCCGGTCCCTGGGTCCGCCGCCCTGCCCGGGCTGGTCCGGATGCTGCTCGACGCCGCCCCGATCCCGGTCGTCGCGGTCGACGAGGACGGCCGGGTGACCTACGCCAACCCCAGTCGTGACCGAGTCCTTCGGCTGGGACGACCGGCGAGCTGCTCGGGCGACCCGTCGAGACCCTGGTGCCGTCCGGGATCGACGGGGTGCAGCGGGCCGACCCGCTGCGGGGCCCCGCCCCGCGACCCGGCGGCGGCGGTCACGAGGTCCGCGGGGTGCCGCAAGGACGGGACCCCCGTGGCCGTGGAGATCACCGTCACCGAGCTGCCCGTCGGGGAGCGCGGCGAGACGTGGGTCTTCGCGGGGATCGTCGACGTCTCCGACCCAGCGGATCACCGAGGAGCGCCTGCTCTCGGTCGGCCGGGCCTACCTCACGCTCGCGCAGATGAACCAGGCCATCGTCCGGGCCCCCGACGCGGCCACGCTGTACGCCGAGACGTGCCGGGTCGCGGTCGAGCAGGGCGGCTACCTCGGGGCCTGGGTGGGGGCGGCGGGTGCCGACGGCCGGGTCCGGCCCCTCGCCACGGCCGGGGTGCTCGACGACTACATCGACCGCGCTGGACATCTCCGTGGACCCCGCCGACCCGCGCGGCCGGGGGCCGACGGCGCTCGCGCTGCGGGAGGGCCGGCCCTGCTACACCGCCGACTTCCTCACCGACGCGGCCACCGCGCCGTGGCGCGAGCTCGCGGCGCGGCGTACGGGATCGAGGCCTCGGCGACCCTGCCGCTGCGCCGGGCCGGGCGGCCGGTCGCCGTGCTGTCGCTGTACTCCGCGCGGGCCGGCGAGCTTCGACGAGGACATGCGCGGCCTGCTCGGGCAGGTGGGCGAGAACGTCTCCTTCGCCCTCGACGGCTTCGCCGCCGCCGAGCGGCTCCAGCACGTCGCCGCCCAGCGCAGCGAGCTGCTGCGCCGGCTGGTCTCGGCGCAGGAGGGGGAGCGCGGCCCGGATCGCGGCCGACCTGCACGACGACTCGGTGCAGGCGCTGGCCGCCATCGACCTGCGGCTCGGCCTGCTGCGGCACCGCCTCGAGGAGGCCGCCCCCGACCTCGTGCCGTCGGTGGAGCACCATCCAGGACACCGTGGCCGCACGCCGTCGACGGCCTGCGCCGGCTGCTGTTCGACCTCGAGCCGCCCGCCGAGCACAGCAGCCTGCGAGGCGGCGGTCCGCGAGGCGGCCGCGCACATCTTCGAGGGCCAGCCGCTGACCTGGACCCTCGACTGCGACGACGACGTGTCGCTGCCCGACGTGCGAGCAGGCGCAGGCCCTGCGGATCGTCAAGGAGGCGCTGATCAACGTGCGCAAGCACGCGCAGGCGGACCGCGTCGACATCGTGGTGCGCAACCGGGACGGCGGGGTCGAGGTCACGATCACCGACGACGGGGTGGGCGTGGACCCGGACCGGCTGGCCCCGGTGCCGGGCCACCGCGGGCCTGGAGACGATGCGGGACCGCGCCGAGCTCACCGGCGGCTGGCTCCGCCTCGAGCAGCCGCCCGCCGGGGGACGACGCTGCACTTCTGGATCCCGGGGACTGCCTCCGCCGCAGCCGCACCCAGCTGAACGACTGCTCGGCCCCCCACGGGGTGACGTGCCGCTCCCGCTCGCCGGCCTCCGGCTCGAACCAGTCGGCGAACAGCTCGCCGAGCGCGGTCACCGAGTGGCGTGCCGTCGGCAGCCCGGAGCACGCCTCCGGCCCGTCCTCGGCGAACGAGCCGAGCACCAGCACGCCCCCGGGCACGACGGTCGTGGCCGCGGTCGCGACGTACGCCGCCTGGTCGGCCGGGTCGGTGAGGAAGTGGAAGACGGCCCGGTCGTGCCACGCGTCGAACCTCCGCCCGGGACGCCAGGTGCGCACGTCGGCGACGACGTACGCCACGCCCTCGCGGGCACCGAGGCGTCGACGGGTGACCGCCAGGCCCTCGTCGGACACGTCGACCAGCGTGACGTCACGGCACCCCGCGTCCAGCAGGCCGTCGACGAGCACGGACGCGCCGGCCCCGACGTCGACGACCGACCGGGTCGCGGCCCCGGGACCCAGCACCGGGGCGAGGAGACGCAGCGACGTGGTCGCGGACGGCTGGTGCCAGGAGACCTGGTCCGCCGGCCGGGTGCGGTAGACCTCGTCCCAGTGGGCGGATCCCTCCGACCCGGTGCGGGGTGTCCATCGTCGGCTCCTCTCGGGGTCAGCCGCGACCGGTCAGCCGGCCGAACCAGCCGCCGCCGGTGCGCTCGGCCTTGGGGTGGCCGGCGCACCAGTTGCCGGCGGGCACGGCGGCCTTGACCTGGGCGACGTGCTGGCCGCAGCCGGCCCAGGTGGTCTTCCGGCAGGTCTTGCAGGTCACGGGACGACACATGGTGGTTCTCCTTCGGTTGCTTCTCTGATGATGACGGAGGGTCGGTGGGGGCGGGCGGTCAGCCGTGGCAGGCGCGTCAGGCCAGTGCGGGCAGCGCCCGGGCCGCTGTGTAGCCGGCGACCAGCAGGAGCAGGACGGTGAAGGCGGCCTGCAGCCGCCGGGTGTCGACGCGGGCCGCGGTGCGGGCGCCGAGGAAGCCGCCGACGACGGCCGCGCCGGTCAGCAGGGCGACGAGGCCCCAGTCGGGGTGGACGCCGGTCCCGGCGCGGACGGCGAGCGCGGCCGCCGAGGTGATCACGATGACGACCAGGGACGTGCCGGCGGCGAACTCCATCGGGAGGCCGAGAGCCAGGACGAGGGCGGGTACGACGAGGAACCCGCCGCCCACGCCGAGGAACCCGGTGAGCAGGCCGACGACGGTGGCGGTGACGAGCACCTTCAGGGCGCGCGGGCACTGGCAGGCGAACGTCGGGCTGAAGCGGATGATCGGGTCGTCGAGCCGCACGTCCCGGGTCCGCGTGGCCGGGTCGCCGGTGTGGGCGCGGAGCAGACGGACGGCCATCACCGACGCGACGACCACCAGCAGGACGGCGAACGCGGCCAGCAGGACGGCCTCGGGCACCAGGCCGGACAGTCGTGCACCCGCCGCCGCGCCGGCGATGGCCACCGCCCCGAACGCGACGCCGCGGCCGAGCAGCACGTTCCCCGCCCGCCGCGCGGTGAGCGCCCCGACCAGGGAGGTCAGCCCGACCACGACGAGCGACCCGGTCGTGGCCTGCGCGGCGGTCTGGCCGAGGGCGTAGACGAGGACGGGAACCGCGAGCACGGACCCGCCCCCGCCGAGGGCGCCCAGGGACAGGCCGATCAGCAGGCCGGCGACGAGGGCGACGACGCAGGGTCATCCGGCGTCGGGGCCGACGAGGTGCAGTCCGACCTCGCGGGCGTTCTCGAAGGAGTCGTCGACCGCCACCAGCGGCAGGCCCGCGGCGTCGAGGAGGGACGCGGCGACCGAGGCGCGGTAGCCGGCGGCGCAGTGCACCCACACCTCACCCGCCGGTACGTCGCCCAGCCGGGCCGGGAGCTCGTGGAGCGGGATGTTCACGGCGCCCTCGATCCGGGCGGCCGCGTGCTCGTCGGTGCGCCGCACGTCGAGCACGGTGACCGGTCGGTGGTGGCGCACCTGGGCCAGGTCGGCGAACGTCGCGGTCCGGAACGAGGCGACGTCGTGGCCGGTGCCGGCGACCCAGTCCTGCGGGGTGCCGGTGGCCGCGGCCGCGGGACGGTCGATGCCGATGCGGACGAGCTCGCGCTGCGCCTCGGCGACCGAGTCCGGGGTCTCGCCGAGCAGGGTGAGCGGGGTGCCCCAGTCGACCAGCCAGCCGAGGTAGGTCGCGAACCCGCCGTCGAGGCCGAAGTTCAGCGACCCGGGCAGGTGGCCGGCGGCGAAGACGGTCCGGTTGCGCAGGTCGACGACCCACTCCCCGGCCTCGATGCGGCGGCGCAGCTCGGCGGGGTCGGCCTGCGACGGGGCGGACAGGTCCGGTTCGCCGGGCCCGGCGGCGTTGGCCGGGGCCATGTGCGCGTAGTAGGCCGGGTAGGCGCCCAGCCCGGCCAGCAGCTCGCGGACGTAGGTCTCCTCGTCCTGGGTGAGGACCGGGTTGGACCGGCGCTCCTGCCCGATGGTCGACGACGTCGCCTCGGACTGGGTGGCCGAGCAGAACGAGCCGAACCCGTGGGTCGGGAACACCTCCGCGGAGTCCGGCAGCGCCTCGGCCAGCCGGTGGGCCGAGGCGTGCTGGAGCCGGACCAGGTCGTGGGTGTGCTCGGCGCCGAGGAGGTCCGGGCGGCCGGTGGCGCCGTACAGCAGGGACCCGCCGGAGAAGACCGCCACCCGCTCGCCGGTGGCGGCGTCCGCGAGGACGTAGGAGAGGTGGGTGAACGTGTGGCCCGGGGTCGCCACGGCCGTGACCCGCATCCGGGGCCGACCTCGACGACCTGGCCGTCGGGCACCGGCGTGCGCTCGAAGGCGACCTGGTCCGCACCGTTGACCAGGTACGCCGCCCCGGTGCGCCGGGCCAGGGCCAGCCCGCCCGTGACGTAGTCGTTGTGGAGGTGCGACTCGAAGACGTGGGTGAGGCGGACGCCGTGCTCGTCGAGCAGGTCCAGGACCCGGTCGATGTCCCGCTGCGGGTCGACGACGAACGCCGACCTCGCCGTCGTGGACGAGGTAGGACCGGTCGCCCAGGCTGGGCGTCTCGCACCGGGACCGCACCGGTGAGTGCCGGCGGCCGGTCGCGGTGTCTGGTGGGTCGGCGGCGCTGGGCGGCGCGGGCGGCCGGTGACGACGTCGCGGCCGGAGCGGATCCAGTCCCGGGTGCCGCCCGCGACCGAGTAGGCGCTGAAGCCGGCGTGGGTGAGGAAGTCGGTCATCGACCGGCTCCGGTTGCCCGAGGCGCACACGACGTAGACCGGCGCGCCCGGGTCGAGCTCGCCGACCCGTGACGGCAGCAGACCCATCGGCATCAGCACGGCACCGGGGACGTGGCCGGCGACGTACTCGGTCGCCTCGCGGACGTCGACCACGGTGGCCCCGCGTCCCAGGGCGGAGGCCAGCTCGTCGGTGCCGATCTCGGGGGTGGTGTCGCTCATCGTCGTGGTCCTTCCTGACGCCGGGGCCAGTGCTTGTGGATACCCAGGGGGGTATGTACGATGGAACAATAACACCCCCGGGGGTATCCATCCAAGCCCCGGCCGGCACCAACGAGGAGAAGGAACATGGCCACCATCGCGTTGGGTGCGCAGAACTTCGAGCGCACCGTCTCCCGCCCTGCAACCACCGAGGCCGAGCCCCTCGAGGAGGTCGTCGCAGCGGTCCGTGCGGTCGACGTGGACACGCTGCGCGCGGAGGCCGCCCGGCAGGAGAAGGTGGGACGGTGACGTACACGCTGAGCACCACCGTCGCCGGCTCGTACGACGAGACGGTCGCGGCCGTCCGTGCGGCGCTGGCCGAGCAGGGCTTCGGGGTGCTGACCGAGATCGACCTCGCCGCGACCCTGAAGGCCAAGCTCGACGTGGACGTCCCCGCCCAGGTGATCCTGGGCGCCTGCCGACCGCCGCTGGCCTACCGGGCGATCCTGGCCGACCCGTCGGTGGCAGCGCTGCTGCCCTGCAACGTGGTGGTCCGGTCGGTCGGCGAGGACTCGTGCGTGGTCGAGGCCTTCGACCCGGACGTCATGATGTCCTTCTCGGACGGTGACGCCGTCCGGGCGGTCGCCGAGGACGCCCGGCAGCGGCTGGTCGCCGCGCTGGCGAGCCTGGACGCCGCGGCGCCCGCCCCCAGCAACGAGGAGAACTGACGATGGTCGAGCTCAACCCCGACGAGATGACCCCCGTCATCAACCGCATCAAGCGCGCGCAGGGCCAGCTGGCCGGCGTCCTGCGGATGCTGGAAGAGGGCCGCGACTGCGAGGACGTGGTGACCCAGCTCGCCGCGGTCTCCAAGGCGCTCGACCGGGCCGGTTTCGCGATCGTCGCGACCGGTCTGCAGCAGTGCCTGGCCGGCGGCGACGGCCTCGACGGCGTCGACGTCAAGAAGATGGAGAAGCTCTTCCTGTCGCTGGCCTGACCCCGCTGACGTGCCCCGTGCCGGTTGACAGCCGGTTGACGTGGGCGCCGTACGCCTCATATCGTAGTTATCTGGTAGACATACATGTCACCAGGACGGTGCGGTGCGGAAGGCGCGCGGCACCCCGGTGACGGAGGGTGCGATTCACGTGCGGAACCTGGTCCTGCTCGCCCTCGTCGGCGGCATCGCCCAGATGATCGACGGCTCGCTGGGCATGGCGTACGGCGTCACGTCGTCCACGCTGCTGCTCGCCACCGGCATCGCGCCGGCCGCGGCGTCGGCGGCGGTGCACTTCTCCGAGATCGGTACGACGCTGGTCTCCGGCTTCTCCCACCACAAGCTCGGCAACGTCGACTGGCGGACGGTGGGGATCATCGCGCTGCCCGGCGGCCTCGGCGCGTTCGCGGGCGCGACGTTCCTGTCCAGCATCCCCGGCGACACGGCCAAGCCGTGGGTGGCGGTGCTGCTGCTGGGCCTCGGCGTCTACGTCATCTGGCGGTTCCTGGCCCTCGGCGGCCGGCGCCCCACGTTCCGCGGCCGGCTCTCCGTCGCGTTCCTCGCGCCCCTCGGCGTGGTCGCCGGCCTGATGGACGCCATCGGCGGCGGCGGCTGGGGCCCGGTCGGCACCACCTCGCTGCTGTCCTCGGGCCGGCTGGAGCCGCGCAAGGTCGTCGGCTCGATCGACACCTCGGAGTTCGTCGTCGCGATCGGCGGCTCGCTCGGCTTCCTGCTCGCGCTCGGCAGCCAGGGCATCGACTTCGGCTTCGCCGCGGCGCTGCTCGTCGGCGGCGTGATCGCCGCCCCGTTCGCGGCCTGGCTGGTCCGGCACCTCGCGGCCCGGGTGCTCGGGGTCGCCGCGGGTGGCCTGATCGTGGTCACCAACACCGACACCATCGTCAAGGCGCTGGGCGCCTCCGGCACCGTCGAGCTCGCGGTCGCCGCGGTGCTCGTCGCGGCCTGGGCCACCCTGGTCGTCCGCGCGGTCCGGCAGGAGCGCCGCTCCCGGGCGCTCGACCGGGCCGACCGCGAGGGCGAGACCGTGTCCGCCTGACCCCCCGATCGCGGGACCCGGTGGCGCGCACCCGCCGCCGGGTCCCGCACCTCAGCCCCAGGTCGACGCTGCCGCACCGTTTTGTGTAGTTGTCTGACAGACTTAGTCGCATGCGAGTCTCCGCGAAGTCCGACTATGCCCTGCGGGCGCTGATCGAGCTGGCCTCCCGCAAGGACGGCGCTCCGGTGAGCGCGGAGGAGCTCGGCCGTCTGCAGGAGATCCCGCACGGCTTCCTCCAGGCGATCCTCGCGGACCTGCGCCGGGCCGGCGTGGTGATCAGCCAGCGCGGCCAGTCCGGCGGCTGGCGGATGGCCCGCGACGCGAGCACGGTCAGCGTCGCCGACGTGATCCGGGCCGTCGACGGCCCGCTGGTGAGCGTCTACGGCCTGCGCCCCGAGTCGGTCTCCTACAACGAGTCCGCCGAGGTCCTCCAGCACGTCTGGATCGCGGCGCGCAGCAGCCTGCGCGACGTCTTCGAGCACGTCACGATCCGGGCGCTCGCGGACGGGAAGCTGCCGAAGGCGGTCTCCTCGCGCACCGCGCTCCGAGGACGCCTGGCAGCCGCACTGACCGGGTGGGTCGAGCTCCGGCTACGATCCCTCCTTGGTTGAGCAGTCAGCCGCGCTTTGCACGCTCGATCCGAGGCTGGATGTGACGACGTCGATCCCGGGATCCACCGGAACCTTTAGCTTCTCCCGCAGCACGGCTGCCTGGACCTGGTCCGAGCAGCTCTACAGCACCTTCGGGTTCGGCACCCGGTGACGTGGTGCCCACCCACGAGCTGGTCCTGTCGCACCAGCACCCCGAGGACCGGGCCGCGGTCCAGCAGGTCCTCCAGGACGCCCTCGACACCGGCCGGCCGCACTCCGTGTGGCACCGGCTCGTGGACGCGCAGGGGAGCACCCGCCAGGTCGTCACGCTGTGCGCCGGCGACTTCGCCGAGGACGGCACCCTGGTGGGCGTGAGCGGCTTCATGGTCGACCTCACCGAGCCCGTCCGTCGTACGACGGCACGCGAGGTGGACGAGGCGATGGAGCTGATGTCGCAGAGCCGCCCGGCGATCGAGCAGGCCAAGGGGGCGCTGATGGTGACCTACGGGCTCGACGCCGACGACGCGTTCCTGCTGCTGCGGCGCTACTCCCAGCACGTCAACGTCAAGCTGCGCGACGTGGCCCGCGCCGTCGTCGAGGCGCTGCCCCACGGCAGCCTGCCGCCCGGCTCGCGGGCCGACTGGGACGCGCTCGGCCGCGGAGCTGGCCGGCCCGGCCGCGGACGCCGAGGAGCCGACCGGGACCTGAGCGTCACACGGTGGCGTGCGCGTCGACCCACTCGACGAACGCCCGCGCCGGCCCGCCAGTCGTCGCGGACCCGGTCGAGCAGCTCGGCCGTGTGGATCACCGGCTCGAAGCCGTAGGACTTCCCGAACGACATCGACTTGTGCCGGAGCAGGTCGATCCGCGGGTGGTCCGCGTCGTACCCGCGCGGCGTGGTCTTGAGCGTCTCGCCGCCGAGCTCCCAGCCCTGCCGGAGCATCCGGTCGACGATCGTGCGCAGCGCGGCGCCGCGTGCGGTCGTCGTCGACGGCGGCGCGGAAGGCGGCCAGCCGCGGCGAGCCGGAGTCGTAGAAACCCACGCCCGACCCGCACGCCCGGGGCGCCGACCTGGACGTACCAGCCGGTGCCCTGGCCGGCCTGGACGAAGCCGCCCTGGTGGGTCTTGTAGGGCGTCTTGTCCTTGGCGAAGCGCACGTCGCGGTAGGGCCGGAACAGCTTCGCCTTGCCGAACTCGGGCTCCAGGGCCGCGACCAGGGCCGCCATCGGCGCCTTGACCGCGGTGTCGTAGGTGTCCTTGTGCGCCGTCCAGAACGACTTGGTGTTGTCCATCTCGAGGTCGTCGTAGAAGTCGAGGGCCGCGACGGGGAAGCCGTCGAACGCCGTGCCGGGTCCGTCCATGCCGCGAGGATAGTTCGGGGCCCGGCGGCGCCGACCTGTGCCATAGTCCCGGGCGTGACGGGACCACGGCTGCTGCTGCTCAACGGTCCGCCCGGGTCGGGAAGTCGACGGTCGCGCGGCGGTACGCCGACGAGCACCCGGGGGTGCTCGCCCTGGACGCCGACGGGCTGCGCGGCCTCGTCGGCGGGTCCGCGGACCGCTTCGACGAGACCGGGGAGATCGTCCGACGGCTCGCGCTGGCGATGCTCGCCGAGCACCTGCGGGGCGGCCGCGACGTCGTGCTGCCGCAGTACCTCGGCCGGGTCTCCGAGCTCGAGCGGTTCGAGCGTGCCGCACGCGACGGCGGCGGCACGGTCCGGCACGTGGTGCTGCTCGACGACGTGGACGCCAGCGTGCGGCGGTTCGGGACCCGGGGCGACCGCGCCGACGACCCCTGGCACGCGCAGGTGCGCGAGGCCGTCGCGGCGTCCGGCGGCGAGGAGTCTGCTGCGGACGATGCACGCCCGGCTGCTCGACGTGCTCGCCGCCCGTCCCGCGGCGGTCGTCGTGCCGAGCCGCGAGGGCGACCCGGCCGCGACGTACGACGCGGTGCTGGCGGCCCTGGTCAGGGGATGAGCAGCGTCGCCGCGACCATGGCGTGGTCCGACGGGATGACGCCGGTGATCTGCAGGGTCGACGGGTCGTGGTCGACGACCGTCTTCCAGTCCGTCACGGTGAGCCCGTTGGTCGCGAACACCCAGTCGATGTTGTTGCCGATCCGCGAGCCCTGGAACTTCGAGTAGCCCGCGACCGTGCGGGAGAAGCCGTGGAACGAGCTGATCCAGGCGTCGACCCGGTTCTGGGCCCGCGGCGAGACGGCGTTGGGGTTCGCGTACTGCTGGTTGAGCACGTCGCCGTAGCCGGCGTGCTCCATCGCGGGCAGCATCTGCGCGGCCCAGGCCGAGAACTTCGAGGTGTTGAAGTCGCCGACGGCCACCACCGGGCGGCCGTTCTGGAGGGCGTTGACCCGGTCGATCAGCTCGCGCCACTGGGCGACCCGGACGGTGGTGTCGTAGGAGTCCAGGTGGGTGTCGACGAACAGGAACTCGCCCCCGGTCGCGCGGACCCGGAAGACGCCCCACGCCAGGTAGCGGTCGATGTGGCCGGCCGACTGGGCGGCGTACTTCATGGAGCCCTGGGCGAGCAGGTCGAGGGTGTCGGTGTTGTAGAGGATCCGGGTGCTGTTCGACGCGCCGCGGTAGGTCGGCACGCAGCCCTGGTTGCTGTTCTCGCGCAGGCAGTTGTACGACGCCTCGTTGGTCACCGCGTAGTGCGCGCCGGCCGCGTTCACGGCACCGCGCAGGTCGCCGTACTGGGTCGTGCCGTAGTCCAGGCTGCTGCCGTAGATGGTGCTCTGGTTGGCCTCCTGGAGCCCGACCACGTCGACCTGCTCGCGGAGGATCTGGGCGGCGACCACCGCGCGGCGCTCGCGCCAGGGCCGCATGTCGGCGGTCGACTTGGCGTCGTTGTTCACGCCGAAGACGTTGAAGCTGGCGACCCGGACCGGCGCCTGCCCGATGCTCGCGCCGGGCGCCGGCGTGCCGGCCGGCCAGACGATCGGGGTCGCCGACGGCGCGGTGGGCGGCGGCGTGCTCGGCGCGGCCGGCGCGAACGTGCGGCCCGAGGCGGCCCGGGTGAACGCGCTGAGCGCCCGGCCGGTGCGCCGGTCCACCACCTGGACCCGGACGTAGTAGCGGCTCGCGGCGCGCAGCCCGGTCAGCCGCCCCGCGGCGCGCAGGGTCCGCAGCGACCTGGCCCCGCGCATCGTCGCGCTGGTGGAGTACTGCACCCGGAACGCCTTCGCCCCCCGCGGCGCCGTCCAGCGGACGGTCAGCGTGGTCGCGGTCGGTGCGCCGGTCCGCAGCCCCGTCGGCGCCGACAGCCGGTGCGCGGCGTCGGCCGGTGCCGACCAGGGTCAGGCTGGCGACCAGGACGCACAGGCACGCGAGCAGGGCGCGCAGCACGAGGGCGTGCGGACGCACGGAGGGGTGCGAGGAGGACATGGGGTTCCCGGAGACTCAGGTGGAAGACCGACACCTGAATTGTCGGAATTTCCGGGACTGTCCTGAAGTGTGTGGAGCGGATGACGAGATTCGAACTCGCGACATCGACCTTGGGAAGGTCGCGCTCTACCAGCTGAGCTACATCCGCACGCCCCCGTGCGGGGACGACGCAGATAGTACCCAATGACCTGCGCCGTCCCGCCGGGAGCCTCCCGACGCACGTCAGTCCACGTCAGCTCACGGGGCGTCGGCCAGCCAGCCGGCGAGGTCGACCGTGCGGCCGCGCTGGTGGATCCCGGGGCCGCCGTACGGGTAGTCCGCGGCGCCCGGGTCGCTGGCCGCGTCGAGCGCGGCGACCTCGGCCTCGTCGAGGTGCAGGCCGGCGGCGCCGAGGTTGTCGGTGAGCTGCTCGGTGGTCCGGGCGCCCAGGATCACCGAGGTCACCGCCGGTCGGTCGGCCAGCCAGGCGAGGGCGACCTGCGCCATCGTCACGCCGCGGCCCTCGGCGACCGTGCGCACCGCGTCCACGACGTCCCAGGTGCGCTGGACGGTCGAGCGCCGGTCGTAGGCCTCGACGCCGCGCGAGGGGTCCTCGCCGAGCCGGGTCGCGCCGGTCGGGCGCTCGTCCTGCTTGTACTTCCCGGTCAGCCAGCCGCCGCCGAGCGGGGACCAGGGCAGCAGCCCCAGGCCGGCGTCGAGGCACGAGGGCACGATCTCCCACTCGAGCTCGCGGACCAGGAGGTTGTACTGCGGCTGCAGGGTCACCGGCGAGGCCCAGCCGTGCTCGCGGGCCAGCGCGACGGTCTTCTGCACCTGCCAGCCGGTGTAGTTCGAGAGCCCGACGTAGCGCACCTTGCCCGCGCGCACGAAGTCGTCGAGGGTGCCCAGGGTCTCCTCGAGCGGGGTGACCGGGTCCCAGGAGTGCACCTGGTAGAGGTCGACGCACTCGGTGCCGAGGCGGCGCAGGGAGTCGTCGAGCGCGCGCTGGAGGTGCCGGCGCGACAGCCCGACGTCGTTGACGTCGTGGCCCATCGGGAAGCGGCCCTTGGTGGCCAGCACGACCCGGTCGCGGACCTCCGGCGAGGCCTTCGCCAGCCACCGGCCGATGATCTCCTCCGAGGTGCCGCCGGTGTAGACGTCGGCGGTGTCGACCAGGTTGCCGCCGGCCTCGAGGAACGTGTCGAGCTGCTCGTGGGAGCCCGTCTCGTCGGTCTCCTTGCCGAAGGTCATCGTGCCGAGGGTCAGGGTGGAGACGGCGCAGCCGCTCCGGCCGAGAGTTCTGTAGTCCATGCCGCCATCCTGACCGCGCGAGACGAGGGGTTGCCAACCGGGCTTGTCGGGTATTTCCTACATGTGACAGCCGCCACTCGGGAAGAAGAACACATGCGTCGTACGCCGCTCGCTGCCGCCGTCCTGTCCACCGCCCTGATCCTCCCGCTGTCGGTCGTCGACGCGGCGAGCAGCGCCCCGGCGAAACGGGCCGGCGACGACCCGGAGTCGTCCGCGCTCCGGTCCGCCGAGCTGTCCGCGACCACCCGGCTCGCCGACCGGCGCAGCCTCGTGGTCGGCGACCGGTTCTACGAGATGGGCGCGGAGGACGGCAGCTACCCGGCGACCGGCTTCCACACCCGCGGGGAGATGGGCGGGTTCTGGACGCCGCCGATCAAGCTCCTCGACGGGCTGTGGTTCAAGCTCGGCGACTCGTGGCTGACGTCGAAGAAGTACACCAGCGGCTGGGGCTACTCCCGGATGGACCTCGGCACCCACGACGGCGTCCGGGTCACCCGCACCGACTTCGCCCCGAACGGCCTCCGGGCCGGCGTGGTCGGGCTGCGGCTGTCGTCGTCCACGGCGAGGACCGTGACGCTCTCGGTCGACGCGCACTCCGAGCTGATGAAGGTCTACCCCTGGGGCGAGACCAAGCCCAGCCAGACGACCTACAACCTGCCCGACACCGCCGCGGTCGACGGCCGGAGCCTGCTGTTCCGCGAGCAGGGCCGGCCGCCGGTGCCGAACGCCGAGGCGCACGACTACGCCGCCCTGGTCGGCTCGTCGCTGACCCCGTCCGCCACCGACGTGACCGGCGCCCACCGCGGCCCGCAGGGCGCCGTGATCTGCCCGGCCTCCGGCGCCGGTGCGCCGACCCAGCCCGACCGCTGCGACGACACGGCCTACGGCAAGGGGGCCGGCGGTCGGCTGACCTACCGGCTCAGCGTCCCCGCCGGCGGCCGCACGGTCTGGTTCTCCGTCGCCGGCTCCGACGACGGCGTCGCCGCGGCCCGCAGCGCGCAGAGCGCCGCCCTGCGCAACCCGGCCGCCCTGCTCCGCGCCAAGCGCGCCCAGCGGGCCGCCGTACAGCGGCACACGCGGGTGATCCTGCCCGGCGACCGGCTGCTCCAGCAGAGCGTGGCCTGGAGCAAGCAGAACCTCGCCGACTCGGTGCAGGAGGCCCGGCACCTGCAGGTCCGGGTCACCAACGCCGGCACGACGTACCCCGCCCCCGTCGGCACCGTGTCCAAGGCCCGCTGGATCGGCGCCGGCTGGCCGGACTACCCCTGGCTGTTCGCGACCGACGGTGAGTACACCGGCTTCGCGGCCGTGGCCAGCGGCCAGTTCGCCGCGATCGAGGACCACCTGCGGGCGCTGCGCGACGTGAGCCTCGCCGCGAACGGCACAGGCGGCAAGGTCGTCCACGAGGTCACCCCGGACGGCCAGGTCTACTTCGGCGCGAACAGCGACGCGGGCAACACCGACGAGACCGCGAAGTTCCCGAGCCTGGTCGCCCTCGTGTGGCGCTGGACCGGCGACGACCGGTTCCGCGACGACCTCTACTCCTTCGCGGTCAGCAACATGCGCTACATCTTCCGCG
Organism: uncultured Actinomycetota bacterium; assembly: GCA_963811515.1. GTDB lineage: Bacteria > Actinomycetota > Actinomycetes > Propionibacteriales > Nocardioidaceae > Nocardioides_B. The sequence goes on along the minus strand of CAWERI010000012.1, from coordinate 139,858 downwards.
AGCTCGACGCCGACCAGGACGGCTGGCCCGAGGGGCTCGGCAACGTCGAGCGCAGCGGCATGGGCGAGGAGAAGCTCGACAACGCCGTCTACACGATCCGCGGGCTGCGCGACCTCGCCGACCTCGCGGCCAGCAAGGGCGACACCGCCACCCGGCGGTGGGCGACCAGCAAGGCCGCCGACCTCGAGGCGCGCTTCGACAAGACCTGGTGGTTCGGTCCCTCCGCCCAGCAGTACGCCGACTCCCTCGACGACCCGGGCAACAAGCAGGTCTTCCAGCGGCACTGGATCGGCGTGACCCCGGCCGAGGCCGAGATCACCCGTCCCGGCCAGGTCGCCGGCCCGCTCGCCCCGACCGCGCACGCGCGGGCGCTGGTCAAGAAGCGCGAGTCGGCCTGCTACTCGGGCACCTACGGGCTGTTCCACACCGGCACCGGTGCGACCACCGACCACCGACGGCAACCCCGGCGCGACCTGCGACTCGGCCACCTCCTCGGTCAAGGCCGAGCGGGCGGTGTTCACGCTGAACACCTCGATCATGGCGGTCGCCGAGGCGGCGCTCGGCCGGATGGCGCCGAGCCAGCTGCGGCGCTACACGACCGACAACGCCCGGGTGCAGCTCGCCCGCAAGGTGTGGGAGCTGCCCGGCGCGATGCCGGAGATCGTGCCCTCGCCGGACTTCCAGCCCGCCAACATCGACCGGCGGTTCACCGAGCGGTCGATGGCCCTGCAGGCGTGGGGCACCTACGGCATCCTGTGGCCGGTCGTGCACTACCAGCTCGGCGTCAGCCCCGACGCCGGCCGCGACCGGTTCACCGTGGTGCCGCAGATCCCCTCGGGGCAGTACAAGGTCGCCGGCCGGGACATCCGGATCGGTCGTGGCCTGGTCAACGTCACCGCGACCCGCGGCAACGGCCGGCTGGTCACCACCGTCCAGCAGGACCGTCGCTCCGCGCTCACCGTCGGCGCGCTGCTGCCGACCGGCGCGAAGGTCTCGAAGGTCACCCTCGACGGCTCACCGGGTGTCCTACCGCGTGGTCACCACCGCCCGCGGCCGCGAGGTCCGCGTCGCCGGTGGCCGCGAGGTGGGTCGCACCGCGCTGGTGGTGCGCTACCGCTGACCGCGTCCCGCGGGGGCCGGTCCGGGTGACGCCCGGGCCGGCCCAGTGGCTCACCCCACGCGCGACGGTACGACGGGCGCGAGCCCGGGCCGGCGGGGCGAGAGCGAGTCGCCGGACGACGTGCCCCGGAGCCGGCGCTGCACCCAGGGCGCGGCGTGCGCCCGGGCCCAGGCCAGGTCGGCGTCCCGGCGCTGGCGGCGGTCCATCTCCGGCAGCGGTGCGAGGTCGAAGGGCACCAGGTCGTGCTCGACGCCCAGCGCGTCCAGGACGGCGATCGCCATCCGCTGGTGGCCGGCCGAGGACATGTGCAGCCGGTCCACGTCCCACAGCCGGGGGTCGCGGTACTCGCGCAGCCGCCAGAAGTCCACGACGGTCGCGCCGTGGGTCTCGGCCACCTCGCGGACCAGCTCGTTGTAGGTCGCGACGCGTCCGCGCAGGTGCCGGAACACCGGTGCGAAGCCGAGGTCGAAGCCGGTGAAGAGCACGACGTGCGCCCCCGAGGCGGCCAGCCGGCCCACCGCCGCGTCGTACCGCTGGACGAGGGCGTCGATGCTGACCTTGGGCCGGAGGATGTCGTTGCCGCCGGCGTAGACCGAGACCAGGTCCGGGCGGAGCGCGAGGGCCGGCTCGACCTGCTCGGCGAGGATCGCGTCCATCTTGCGGCCCCGGATCGCGAGGTTCGCGTAGCCGAAGTCGGCGGACGCCGGCGGCCAGCCCCTCGGCGGCCCGGTCGGCCCAGCCCCGCACGCCGTTGGGCAGCGCCGGGTCGTGGTCGCCGACGCCCTCGGTGAACGAGTCGCCCAGGGCGACGTACCGGTGGAAAGTGCTTGCCATGTGCACCATTCTCGACGGTGCCCACGGCCGGCCGCGATCGGGGGCGCGGGGACAGGGACGAGTGGGTGGGGAGTGGGTAGGGTGCCGGTGTGCTGCTCTCCGACCGCGACATCCTCGCCGAGATCGACGCCCGCCGGGTCGCCCTGGACCCCTTCGACGCGGGCATGGTCCAGCCGTCGAGCGTCGACGTCCGGCTGGACCGGTTCTTCCGGGTCTTCGAGAACCACAAGTACCCGCACATCGACCCGGCGCAGGACCAGCCCGACCTCACCCGGCAGGTCGAGCCCGAGGGCATGGAGCCGTTCATCCTGCACCCCGGCGAGTTCGTCCTCGGGTCGACGTACGAGGTGATCACGCTGCCCGACGACGTGGCCGCGCGCCTCGAGGGCAAGTCGTCGCTGGGCCGGCTCGGCCTGCTGACGCACTCGACCGCCGGCTTCATCGACCCGGGCTTCTCCGGCCACGTGACGCTGGAGCTGTCGAACGTCGCGACGCTGCCGATCAAGCTGTGGCCCGGGATGAAGATCGGCCAGCTGTGCTTCTTCCGGCTGTCGTCGCCGTCGGAGCACCCCTACGGGTCGGACAAGTACGGCTCCCGCTACCAGGGCCAGCGCGGTCCGACGCCGTCGCGCTCCCACCTCAACTTCCACCGCACCGACATCTAGCCCGCCCGCCCGGCGACCTGTCGCGCGAACCGCCGCGCGGCGGCTCTGGCCGCGCCGACCCGGCGACTCTGGCGGCGCGGACGCTGCCGACCCGGCGACTCTGGCGGCGCGGACGCTGCCGACCCGGCGACTCTGGCGGCGCGGACGCTGCCGACCCGGCGACTCTGGCGGCGCGGACCGGCTGACCCGGCGACTGTGGCGGGCCGTGGACAACGGCCGGCAGCTGTGCGGACCCACCACAGCAAGGCTCAACCCGGCACTCCGACACCACCCGCCTGCCCACCGGACAGATCCAGTTCCACCGAGGGGCGTGAGAGCATCCGCGTATGGGTGAGCGCCACTGGCTTCTGGACCGCCAGGACCCCCGGACGTGCGCACGTTCCGTCGGCACGGCTGACCCGCGATGACGTCACCGATCGGGACGACGCAGAGCTGCCCGTGCGGCAGCGGGCAGGCGTACTCCACCTGCTGCGGACCCCTCCACGACGGGCAGGCCGCGACGACGGCCGAGCAGCTGATGCGGTCGCGGTACTCCGCCTACGCCCTCGGTCGCACCGACTACGTCTTCCGCACCTGGCACCCACGCACCCGGCCCGACGACGTCGAGAACGACACCACCCTGACCTGGGAGGGCCTCGAGGTGCTCGGGACGCAGGACGGCGGGGTCGACGACCTCACCGGCATCGTCGAGTTCCGGGCGCGCTACCGCACGCCGGTGGGCGCCGGGGCCATGCACGAGACCAGCCGGTTCGAGCGCCGGGCCGGCCGCTGGGCCTACGTCGACGGGGACGTCGACCCCACGGGCTAATACACGCAGGGGCGAGCGGCGGCAGCCTGCGCCGCCAGACTCGCCGGGTGGGCGGGCGTTCCGCCGCCAGACTCGCCGGGTCGGCGGGCGTTCCGCCGCCAGACTCGCCGGGTCGGCGGGCGTTCCGCCGCCAGAGTCGCCGGGTGGGCGGGGACGTGGAGGACCCGCTGCGCGGTGGTGGTGCGCAGCGGGTCCTGTCGGTGGTGCGGTCCGGGTGGCGGGTCATCCGTCGAGGCGGTCGGCCATCCGGTGCAGGCGGTGGGCGAGCGCGTGCCGGCCGTGCGGCTTGTACGTGCCGGGGACGCGGGACCGCTGGGCGGTCGCGACGCGCTCGGCGATCTGCTGGGAGGCGAGCTTCTGGTTGAGGTAGCCGAACTCAGACATGGCGGTGGTTCCTCTCGGTGGAGCGGGAGCGGGTGGTGGTCTCTTCGAGCGTGCCGGGCGCCGTACGGCGGGCGCTTGACCGTCCTTGCGGAACGGACCTGGTGCGGCTCGGGCGGGTGTCGGCGTCGTCGCCGGGGGTGGATCCCCAGAGCCAGGTGACTCTCACAGCTGCTCCAGGTACACGTCGCCGCTGACCGTCTTGGCGCGCAGCTCGATGTAGTCCTGGTCGCCCTCGGGCTGGCCGGCGCCCTCGAGGCTGGAGCGGACGCTGCCGGTGACGCTGCTGACGTCGGTCCACACCGGGATGCCGGCCGGGATGCCGACCCGGATGTCGCCGGAGGCGTTCTTGGCCTGGAGCTGCCCGCGGCGGGCCCGGTCGATGACGAGGTCGCCGGAGGCGGTGCTCAGGTTGGCGTCCTCCTGGGCCTCGCGGACCCGCATGTCGCCGGAGCCCGACTTCGCCAGCAGCGGGCCGGCGGCGTGGTCGATGAGGATGTCGCCGGAGCCGGTGGAGATGTTGACGGCGTCCGCGGCCCGGGTCAGCGTGACGTCGCCGGAGCCGGACTTCACGCGGAGCGGACCGGTCGCCCGGTCGAGCTGTACGTCGCCCGAACCCGTCTCGATGAAGGCGGCCTCACCGGTCTCCTCGAGCCGTACGTCGCCCGAACCGGTCTTCAGCATCGTCTCGCCGAGCCGGCCCTCCGCCCGGACGTCGGCCGAGCCGAGCTTGGTGCTCAGCCGGCTGTCGGTGGGCATCGTGACGCGGACGGTGAGGTCGTGGAAGGAGCCGAAGAAGCCGGTGCTGCGCGACTTGGCGACCACCAGGATCTCGTCGCCGCGCTGGTCGACGACCACGTCCTCGGCGTTCTTGCCGTCGACGTCGACGACCGTCTCGGTGGTGTCACTCGGCGGTGATGACGAGCTCGCCGCTGCCCAGCTCGACGTACAGCGAGACGGGCTCCGGGGTGGTGAAGGTCCTCTGCATGGTGATCTCCGATTCGTCGGGCCGAGGGCGTGCTCGGCTCCCGGGCCGGCGGTCGCCGGTCGGTGGGGGTGGGTGCGGGAGGTGGTGCCGGCTGGCTAGACCCAGCCGGTCATGCGCTTGGAGCCCCGTCCGCGGCCGGAGGCGAACCCCTGGCCGTCGAGGAAGGGGATGCTGGACAGGTCGATGTCGACGTTGACGGCGCCGCGCTCGCGGGTCGCGGCCCGGACGACGTTGACGATCCAGCTGTTGAGCGAGTGGCCGCCCTTGGTGGCGAGCTCCTCGGCCTTGTACTTCACCGACTCCGGGATCCGCAGCGTGATCCGGGCCAGCGCGCCGTCCTCGTCGTCCTCCGCGTCCTCGGCGGCCAGCGGCGGCGTCGGCGGGGTGGGCGGCGTGGGCGCCTGCATCGGCATGGTCGGTACGTCGACCACGAACTGCGGCTCGCGGCCCCGGAGCCGGACGTCGACGGAGCCGGCCGGGAGGTCGGCGGTGATCTCGGCGGCGGCCTGCGACAGGGCGTCCATCAGGGCGAGCCGGACGGCCGGGTCCAGGGCCAGCGCGAGCCGCTCGGCGGCGGCCTTGGCCTCCGGGCCACCGGCCTCGGCGGCGGCCGCGAGGTCGTGCCGGAGGCTCTCGACGTAGGGGGTGATGTCCATGTGCACCATCCTGACACCAGCGGTGACGTCACGTCAAGCATCTGTGACGTCATTTCTGACATCAGGTGGTGTCAGGCGGCGTCAGGTGGTGTCACGGGCCCACCCTGGCACGGGGTCGCACCGGGTAACGACGACGGCGGGGCCGCCCGGCAGCACGCCGGACGACCCCGCCTCGGGTCGAGCCTCAGAACGCCCCGGTGCCGTTGGGCGTGCCCAGGCCGGTCGGGCCGTCCCAGCCGGCGCGGGCGTTGCACCACTGGGTGGTGGGGCAGGTCCCGTTGCTCCCCGTGCTCACGTCGAACAGGTTCGCCGTGTGGCTGTACGGGGTGGCGTTGGCGTAGCCGGCGGTGTTGCCGGACAGCGCGTAGACCGCGGCGATGATCGGCGCCGACTCGCTGGTGCCGCCGACCTGGGCCCAGGTCGAGGCCGTCCGGCTGGTCGGGTAGTAGACCGCCATGCCGCCGTTGCTCGGGTCGGCGGCCGCGGACACGTCCGCGATCGCCCGCTTGGCGCAGCCGGTGCCCGACGCGGCAGCCGCCGCGAGCGCGGTGTTCACCGTCGAGCAGCCCGAGCCGGCGCCGCTCCACGCGGACTCCGTCCAGCCGCGGGTGGTGCCGGACGCGGCGAACAGCGAGGTGCCGCCGACCGCCGTGACGTAGGTCGAGGAGGCCGGGAAGCTGCCGCCCTGGTAGCCGTTGTCACCGGTGGACGCGGTCACCGCGATGCCGGGGTGGTTGTAGTAGGCGCCGTACGTCGCGTCGGACAGGTCGCCGCCGCCGTAGCTGTTGGACACCGCGACGACACCGGCCTGCTTGGCGGCCGTGCTGACCGCCGTACCGAGGTCGGCGATCGAGGCGCTCTTGGCCTGGACCACGAGGATCTTGCAGTCCGGGCAGATCGCCGAGACCGCGTCCACGTCGAGGGCCTGCTCGCCCGCCCAGCCGGTGTCGAAGCGCGGCAGGCTGGTGCCGCCGTTCTGGTCCTTGATGGTCAGGCAGCCGCTCGCCGTGGTGCAGGCGGGGAGCCCGAAGTAGGAGCGGTACGTCGCGAGGTCGGCCGCGAGGCTCGGGTAGCCGTAGGCGTCCACGATCGCGACGGTCCGGCCGCCCGAGCTCGTGCCGGCGAGCTTGTAGGCGTCCTTGAGCTGCGCCGGGGTCTTGGCCCCGGGGTTCGGCGTGGCGCTGTTCGGCACCATGCCCTTGCCGTTGACGAGCACCTTCGAGAGGCAGCTCGCGACGGTGGCCTCCGACGAGGCGCTGCACACGCGCTTGGCGTGCAGGCCCGACGGGGTGGCGTCCGCGGCGGGTGCGCCGGCCGCGAGGGCGCCGAGGAGCAGGGTTCCCGCTCCGAGGGCTGACAGCAGAGTCTTCCTGATCACCAGTTCGCTCCTGGGTGTCACGTCGTCCCCCGGCGGAGGTCACCGCCCGACGTCTCCCGACATAGCAGCCCAAAGACGCGTATCAGGCGCCAGAGCCGATGGGTGCGCAGGTGTGCCCTGCACAAACATGCAGAACCCAACTGTTTTATCGGACCGCGACGGTCCGCAGTTGGGCGAACGCGTCACCGGTGCCGCGACAGCGCCGGGGCAGAACCGCTGCACGGGTGACGGGTCGGCGGGGTCAGAAGCGTGGTGGCTCAGAAGAGCCGGTCCTGCTCCTCCACCGGCTTCTGGGTCGGCTTCTTCGCCGGCCGGTCGGTGGCCGTCGTTCGTGGCGGGCTCGGAGTCGGCGCCGGGCTGGTCCTCCTCGGCGCCTTCTCCGCGGGGTCGTCCTCGCCGCCGGCGACCTCGGGGGCCGCCGGGCCCGGCTCGGGCTCCACCTCGGGGTGCGACTCGTGCTGGGCGACCTCGATCTCGGGGTCCGGCTGGGCGGTCGCGCCGGCGTCGGCGCCGACGTCCTGGTAGTCGCTCGTGTCCTGGGTCTGGGTCACGTCGCCCTCCTCGGGCTCGGCCTTCGTCGCGACCGGCTCCTGCGGGGCCGGCCGGGTCGGGTCGGCCGCGGACGAGTCGCCGGTACCCGATCCGGGCGGTCCAGCAGCGCCGTGCCGGGCCGGCCGACGGGGCCGCCGTCCGGCGTCGGCCGCCGGGGCCGCGGGGCGCTTGACCGAGGCCAGCAGCAGCTGCGCGACGTCGAGGACCTCGACCTCCTCGCGGGCCTTGCCGTCGGCCTGCAGCGAGGTGAGGCCGTCGGACAGCATCACCCGGCAGAACGGGCAGCCGACCGCGATCTGGTCCGCGCCGGTGCCGACCGCCTCGGTGGTGCGGTTCAGGTTGATCCGCTCGCCGGTCTTCTCCTCCATCCACATGCGGGCGCCGCCGGCGCCGCAGCAGAAGGACCGCTCGCTGTTGCGCGGCATCTCCGCCAGCTCGGCGTTGGGGATGCACGGCGAGCAGCTCGCGGGGCGGGGAGTAGACCTGGTTGTGCCGGCCGAGGTAGCACGGGTCGTGGTAGGTGATCGACTTCTTGGCGACGCTCGGCTCGGCGGCGACCGGGGTCAGCTTGCCCTCGCGCACCAGGCGGTTGAGCAGCTGGGTGTGGTGCACGACCTCGAGCTCGACGCCGAACTCGGCGTACTCGTTCTTCAGGGTGTTGAAGCAGTGCGCGCAGGTGGAGACGACCTTCTTGACCTTGGCCTCCTTGAACACCTCCGCGTTCTGCATCGCGAGCTGCTGGAAGACGAACTCGTTGCCGGACGCGGCGGGCCGGGTCGCCGGTGCAGGTCTCCCCGTTGCCGAGGACCGCGAACGAGACGCCGGCCAGGTCGAGCAGCTCGGCGACGGCGCGGGTGGTCTTCTTCGCGCGGTCCTCGTAGGCGCCGGCGCAGCCGACCCAGAACAGCCAGTCGACCTCGTCGAGGTCCTCGACGTCGGTGCCGACCTGCTTGACCTCGAAGTCCAGGTCCTTGGCCCAGTCCATCCGCGCGTTCGGCGACATGTTCCAGGGGTTGCCCTTGTTCTCCAGGCCCTTGAACAGGCCGTTGAGCTCGGAGGGGAAGTTCGACTCGACGAGCACCTGGTAGCGGCGCATGTCCATGATGTGGTCGACGTGCTCGATGTCGACCGGGCACTGCTGGACGCAGGCGCCGCACGAGGTGCAGTTCCACAGCACCTCGGGGTCGATCACCGCGCCGCCGGACGGCAGCGTCGGGTCGCCCTCGGTGGCGCCGACCAGCTCGCGCTCGGCGGCCGCCTTGACGTGGTCCGGGAGCGCGTCGCGGTCGGCCTCGTCGGCCAGCAGGTACGGCGCCTTGGCGTAGGCGTGGTCGCGCAGGTTGGTGATGAACAGCTTGGGGGACAGCGGCTTCTCGGTGTTCCAGGCCGGGCACTGGCTCTGGCAGCGGCCGCACTCGGTGCACGAGGTGAAGTCGAGGATGCCCTTCCAGGCGAAGTCCTCGATCCGGCCGATGCCGAGCGGGGCGTCCTCGTCGAGGTCCTCGATGTTCTCGAAGTCGATCGGTGCGCCGTTGACCATGATCGGCTGCAGGCCGCCCAGCGCCGTACCGCCGTCGGACCTGCGCTTGAACCAGATGTTGAAGAACGCGGTGAACCGGTGCCAGGCCACGCCCATCGTGGTGTTGCGCGAGATCACGATCATCCAGGTGAAGGAGATGACGATCTTGATCATCGCGACGAGGTAGATGAGGTTGGCCAGCGCGGACTCCGACAGCCCGCTGAACAGCTCGCCGATCCAGAACGAGAACGGGTAGTGCAGCGCGTTGGCGGTCTCCCCGCCGTACTGCGAGATCGCGTACTCCGCGCCGCGCAGGACCGCGATGCAGAGGCCGACGCCGAGGATGACCGACTCGACGAAGTACGCCTGCCACATCGTCGACCCGTAGAACCGGCCCTTGGTGCCGCGGGTGCGCTCCTTCGGGCGGGTCACGCGGTAGCCGATGAAGGCGACGATCGCGATCAGCATGCCGACGGTGAAGAGCTCGGAGACCCACTCGTAGAGGAAGAAGTGCCCGATCAGCGGCAGCGCGAAGTGCGGGTCGAACAGCTGCCCGAAGGCGGTCAGCAGCGTGAAGAACAGCAGCCCGAAGCCGATGAAGACGAACCAGTGCCCGACGCCCATCGCGGTCCACTGGAGCATCCGGGTGTGCCCCAGGGTCTCCTTGAGCATGTTCGTCCAGCGGGCGGCCTTGTCGTCGGTGCGGCCGACGGCCGGCTGCCCGATCTTGACCGTGGCGATGATCGAGCGGATCGCCTTGACGAACAGCGCGATGCCGACGGCCGCGATGGCCAGCGACACCACGATGGCGAAGATCTGCATGGAGGCTCCTGTGTGCTGCGAGGTCAGCTGCGTGCGAGCGTCTGCCGAGCGTAGGGCGACGCGGAGGACCGCGTCACCGGCCGCGCCCTGTGACAAGAATCTTACCTACGGGTAACTTCGCCGCCGACCCGGGGTCAGTAGAGCTGCGGGACGAAGGTCTGCTCCTGCAGGGGCGGCCGCATGTAGGCGATCTCCCGCATGTGCGGCAGCTCCACCGGGGCCGGGGTGACGTCCTCGTACTCGAAGCGCGAGAGCAGGTGGGTGATGCAGTTGAGCCGGGCCGCCTTCTTGTCGTCGGACGGGACGACGTACCAGGGGGCCTGCTTGATGTCGGTGAACTGGAACGTCGTGTCCTTGGCCATGGAGTACCTCACGTAGAGCTCGTGCTCGGCCAGGTCCATCTCGGAGAGCTTCCACCGCTTCAGCGGCTCCTGGTTGCGGGCCTCGAACCGGCGGCGCTGCTCGGCGAAGCTGACCGAGAACCAGTACTTCAGCACCACGATGCCCGAGCGCACCAGCATCCGCTCGAACTCCGGGCAGCTGCGCAGGAACTCCTCGTGCTCGTCCTCGGTGCAGAAGCCCATCACCCACTCGACGTTCGAGCGGTTGTACCAGCTGCGGTCGAACAGCACCATCTCTCCCAGCGCGGGCAGGTGCTCGACGTACCGCTGGAAGTACCACTGGGTGCGCTGCCGCTCGGTCGGCTTGGGCAGCGCGACGACCCGCACGATCCGCGGGCTGGTCCGCTCGGTGACGGTCTTGATCACCCCGCCCTTGCCCGCCGAGCCGCGGCCCTCGAAGACCACCAGCACCCGCAGGCCCTGGGACTGGATCCAGTACTGCAGCAGCACCAGCTGCTCCTGGAGCCGGGCCATCTCGGTCTGTAGACCGGGCCCCGCAGCTTGCCCGATGAGTTGTAGTGCGCGGGGTCGCGGTGCCTGCGGGGAGCCGCCGACGTCGTCGGCCCCCTCGGGAACGGTGCGGTGGCTCCTTCATCTCCGCTGCCCCTGCCTGGTCGGCCGCGCCGGTCCGCACGACCTGTAGGCATCGTCGGGCATGGCGCCACGGCCCGGCAAGGGTCCGCCGGCCCGGTTCACCGTCGCGGCGGGTGCGCCGCCGAGCCGCCGGGTGACGGTGTCCGCGCACCGCTGGGTGGCCCGCACCGCGCGGTCGACGTCCACGCCGGCGTCCACGGGGTAGGTCACCGCGACCCCGGCGACCGGGTGCTGGTTGTGGTCGAGGACGGCCGCCGCGACCGAGGCGAAGCCCGGGGTGACCTCGCCCTGCTCGACCGCGTAGCCGCGCTGCCGGGTCTCCGCGAGCAGGGTCCGCAGCGCGCTCAGCGAGGTCGGGCCCACGCCGTGCCGGTCCACGAACGCCGACCGGTCCGGGAACAGCGCGCGCACCTGGGGCGCGGGCAGCGCGGCCAGCACCGCCCGGCCGCTGGCGGTGAGCTGGGCCGGGAGGCGTACGCCGACGTCGGTGACCAGCGGCGGCCGCCCGGGCGCGCGCTCCTCCAGGACGTAGAGCACGTCGCGCCCGTGCAGCACCGCGAGGTGCGCGCTCTGCCCGACGCGCGTCGACGAGCGCGGCCAGGTGGCCGACGGGTGATCCGCTGCAGCGGCTCCTGGCGGGCGTAGCCGCTGCCCACCTCGAACGCCGCCACCCCGAGGCCGTAGCGGTGCTCCTCGGCGAGGTGCACCACGAAGCCCTCCTCGATCATCGCGGTCACCAGGTGGTAGGCCGTCGACCGCGGCAGGCCGACCTCGGACGCGAGCCGGTCGAGCGTCACCGGGTCGGGCTGGCGCGCGAGGTAGCGCAGCACCCGCAACGCCCGGGTCGCCGCCGGCACCTGTCCCATGGCCGTCAGGGCTATCTCGGATCCGAGACAGTCGGGCGCCCGGCAGGCTGGCGGGCGCCGGGTGGGGCGAGTGGAATGAGGCCATGACAACCGTGACCGTGGGCGTCGGCCCGGTTTCCTTCGCCGACGTCCTCGCCGTCGCCCGGGACGGGGCCGCCGTCGAGCTGCACCCGGACGCCGTGACGGCCATCGAGCAGGCCCGGCTGACCGTCGAGAAGCTGGCCGCCGCGCCCACTCCGTCGTACGGGATCTCGACGGGGTTCGGCGCCCTGGCCACCCGGCACATCCCGACCGAGATGCGCGCCCAGCTGCAGAAGTCGCTGGTCCGCTCGCACGCCGCCGGCAGCGGCCCCGAGGTCGAGCGCGAGGTGACCCGGGCGCTGATGCTGCTGCGGCTCTCCACGCTCGCCACCGGCCACACCGGCGTCCGGCCGGTCGTCGCGCAGACGATGGCCGCGATGCTCACGCACGGCATCACCCCGGTCGTGCACGAGTACGGCTCGCTCGGCTGCTCCGGCGACCTCGCGCCGCTGTCGCACTGCGCGCTCGCGCTGATGGGGGAGGGCGAGGTCAGCGACCCGCACGGCGTACGTCGACCCGCCGCCGTCGCGCTCGCCGAGGCCGGCCTCGCGCCCGTCGAGCTCGAGGCCAAGGAGGGGCTCGCGCTGATCAACGGCACCGACGGGATGCTCGGCATGCTGGTGCTCGCGATCGAGGACCTGCGGATGCTGCTCAAGGCCGCCGACGTCACCGCGGCGATGAGCGTCGAGGGCCAGCTCGCCACCGACCGGGTCTTCGCCGCCGACCTGCAGGCGCTGCGCCCGCACCCCGGGCAGGCCGCCTCGGCCGCGAACCTCGTCCGGCTGCTCGCCGACTCGGAGATCGTCGCCAGCCACCGCGGGCCGGACTGCAACCGGGTCCAGGACGCCTACTCGCTGCGCTGCTCGCCGCAGGTGCACGGCGCCGCCCGGGACACCGTCGACCACGCCGCGCTGGTCGCGTCGCGCGAGCTGGCCTCCGCGGTCGACAACCCGGTCGTGCTCGACGACGGCCGGGTGGAGTCCAACGGCAACTTCCACGGGGCCCCGGTCGGCCTACGTGCTCGACTTCCTGGCGATCGTCGCCGCCGACGTCGCGTCGATCAGCGAGCGCCGCACCGACCGGTTCCTCGACCGGACCCGCAGCCACGGGCTGCCGCCGTTCCTGGCCCACGACCCCGGCGTCGACTCCGGCCACATGATCGCGCAGTACACCCAGGCCGCGATCGTCTCGGAGATGAAGCGGCTCGCCGAACCCGGCCAGCGTCGACTCGATCCCGAGCAGCGCGATGCAGGAGGACCACGTCTCGATGGGCTGGTCCGCGGCCCGCAAGCTGCGCCGCTCCGTCGACGGGCTGGCCCGGGTGGTCGCGATCGAGTACCTCACCGCGGCCCGCGCCCTGGACCTGCGCGGCCCGCTCGAGCCCTCGCCCGGCCACCGCCGCGGCGGTCGCGCTGCTGCGCCGCAACGTGGAGGGACCCGGCCCGGACCGGCACCTCTCGCCCGAGATCGAGCACGCATTCGACGACGTACGCAGCGGCGCCCTGGTGCGCGCTGTCGAGGACACGATGGGAGAACTGGCATGACCTCTGGACCCCGTGAGGTGCGCGCGCCGCGCGGCCCCGAGCTGACCGCGAAGAGCTGGCAGACCGAGGCGCCGCTGCGGATGCTGATGAACAACCTCGACCCCGAGAACGCCGAGCGCCCCGACGACCTGGTCGTCTACGGCGGCACCGGCAAGGCCGCGCGGTCCTGGGAGGCGTACGACGCGATCGTCCGCGCCCTGACCACGCTGGAGGACGACGAGACGCTGCTCGTGCAGAGCGGCAAGCCGGTCGGCGTGATGCGCACCCACGAGTGGGCGCCGCGGGTGCTGATCGCCAACTCCAACCTGGTCGGCGACTGGGCCAACTGGGAGGAGTTCCGCCGGCTCGAGCACCTCGGGCTGACGATGTACGGCCAGATGACCGCCGGGTCGTGGATCTACATCGGCACCCAGGGCATCCTGCAGGGCACCTTCGAGACGTTCGCGGCGGTCGCCGACAAGCGCTTCGGCGGCACCCTGGCCGGCACCATCACGCTGACCGCCGGGCTGGGCGGCATGGGCGGCGCGCAGCCGCTGGCCGTGACCATGAACGACGGCGTCGTGATCTGCGTCGAGTGCGACCAGTCCCGCATCGCGCGCCGCATCGAGCACCGCTACCTCGACGTACAGGCGACGTCGGTGGAGCACGCGCTCGAGCTCGCCGTCGAGGCCCGCGACGCCCGCCGGCCGCTGTCGATCGGGGTGCTCGGCAACGCCGCCGAGATCGTGCCCGGCGCTGCTGGAGCAGGACGCCCCGATCGACGTCGTCACCGACCAGACCTCCGCCCACGACCCGCTCTACTACCTCCCCGTGGGGACGGCGTTCGAGGACTGGGCCGTCGAGCGCGAGGCCGACCCGGTCGGGTTCACCAAGCGCGCGCAGGACTCGATGGCCGTGCACGTGCGGGCGATGGTGGGGTTCCAGGACAAGGGCGCCGAGGTCTTCGACTACGGCAACTCGATCCGCGACGAGGCCCGCAAGGGCGGCTACGACCGGGCGTTCGACTTCCCGGGGTTCGTGCCGGCCTACATCCGGCCGCTGTTCTGCGAGGGCAAGGGCCCGTTCCGCTGGGCGGCGCTCTCCGGCGACCCCGCCGACATCGCCGCCACGGACAAGGCGATCCTCGAGCTGTTCCCGGACAACGAGCGGCTGCACAAGTGGATCACCATGGCCGGCGAGAAGGTCGCGTTCCAGGGCCTGCCGGCCCGGATCTGCTGGCTCGGCTACGGCGAGCGGCACCTCGCCGGGCTCAAGTTCAACGAGATGGTGGCCAGCGGCGAGCTGAAGGGCCCGATCGCGATCGGCCGCGACCACCTGGACAGCGGCTCGGTCGCGTCGCCCTACCGGGAGACCGAGTCGATGCTCGACGGGTCCGACGCGATCGCCGACTGGCCGCTGCTCAACGCGCTGGTGAACACCGCCTCGGGCGCCACCTGGGTCTCGATCCACCACGGCGGCGGCGTCGGCATGGGCCGCTCGATCCACGCCGGCCAGGTCACCGTCGCCGACGGCACCGAGCTGGCCGCCCAGAAGATCGAGCGGGTGCTGACCAACGACCCGGGCATGGGCGTGATCCGGCACGTGGACGCCGGCTACCCCGAGGCGGAGAAGGCGGCCGCCGAGCGCGGCGTACGCATCCCGATGCAGGAGGCCTGATCCGACATCGGGTGGTTGTCAGTGACCCAGGGGTCACTGACAACCACCCGACAACGGATGACGAGGAGTGACCCCCAGGTCACGTTTCGTCACCGTTGTCGGTGCCACCAGCGGGCCGGCGGCCGGGCCGCTGCGACGGCGCCGCGTCCCGGGCGGTCTGCTCGGCGGCCCGGGCCCGCCGCTCGGCGCGGCGCTCGCGCCAGGCCTCGACCTCGGCGTCGACGTCCCGGGTGGGCGTGACGACCGGCGGCCCGCCGGTGAGCTGGCGGCGCGCCTCGACGATCCGGGCGTTGAAGTCCTCCACCACGCGTCGTACGCCGTCGGGGGTCGCCTCCCGGTCGAGCAGGCCGTCGAGCTCGGCGTCCTCCTTGCGCAGCCCGATCGCCGGGGGCGCGATGCCGGTGATCTTCTCCCGCTCGATGAGCCGCTTCACCCACCAGTCGGGGTCGTGCTTGTCGGGCAGCGCCAGCGGCTTGCCGGCGCCGGGCAGGTCGTCGAACTCGCCGCGCTCCATCGCCTGCTGCACCTGCAGGTCGACCCAGCGGGTCTGGTTGCGGATCCGCTCCTGCGCGGCCGACCGGCCGGTGCGATCGTCGCGCTCGTCCTCGAGCCGTGAGCGGTCGATGCGCCGAGGTGCGGACTCGGACTCGTCGGGCTGATGGGACATGGTCACCCCCGAGGTGGTCGGTCGCGCCAGTCTACGAGAGCCCCGCGGACGACGCGCCCGCTCGGTCAGGGGCCGATCAGCACCCCCGCCGTGGTCGCCGAGGTCGTCCCGCCGGGACCGGTCGCCGTCACCGTGCAGGTGATCGTGGCGCCGACGTCCCCGGCGGCGAGCGTCAGCTTGTTCGTCGTCTGGCCGGCCACCGTGGTGCCGTTGCGCTGCCAGGCGTAGGCGAACGACGCGGCGTTGCTCCAGGTGCCCCGGTTGCAGGTGAGCACCTTGCCGGGCCGCGCGATCCCCGAGATCGTCGGCGCGCTGACCAGGGTGGGCCCGGAGGCCACCGCCTTGCCGGCGCTGACCGCGGAGGCGCTCCCGCTGGGGCCGGTGGCCGTCACGACGCAGGCCAGCGAGGTGCCGGCGTCCGCCGCGGTGATCGTCCGGGTGGCCTGGACGGCACCGGCGACCGGGTTGCCGTCGCGCAGCCACTGGTAGGCGTAGCTGGTGGCGTACTTCCACGAGCCGCTGGTGCACTGCGCGGTGCCGCCGACCGACCAGGTGCTCCCGGTCGCGGCCTTGACCACCGGCAGCTGCGTGTTGAGCGGCGGCGGCGAGACGACCCGCTGGTCCTTGCTGGTGACGGTGACGTCCCCGGCGGCGTTGGTCGCGCTGACCTGGCAGCGCAGCGTCGTGCCGGCGTCGCCGGGCTGCACGGTGTAGCCGGCGCCGTACCCGCCGGGCGCCTGGACGCCGTCCCGCGTCCAGTAGAAGGCGTACGTCGGAGCGGGTGACCCGGTCCACGTGCCGGTCGAGCAGGTCAGCGCCGAGCCCACGCCCGCCGGTGCCGGTCCCGAGATGGTCGGGAGGGTCTTGTTCTTCGGGCCGACCGGCACCGGGACGGTGCTGCCCGGCGAGAGGGAGACCGCGGACCCGGCGTCGTTGGTCGCCGTCACCCGGCACACCAGCGACGAGCCGCCGTCCGCCAGCGTCACGTCGTAGGTCGAGGTGGTCTCGAAGGGGATGGCGGAGCCGTTGCGGAGCCAGGTGTAGCCCAGGTCCGGGTCGGGCGCGCCGGTGACGGTGCCGGGGACGCAGGTGACGGTGCTGCCCGCCTGCACGGCCCCGGTGAGCGTGGTGCCGGACGTGAACGCCGGCGCGGTGCTGCCGACCACGAGGGCCTCCGACGTCGAGGTGGCGGTGCCGGCCTCGTTGGCCGCGTCGACGGTGCAGGTCAGGCCCTGCCGGGCGTCGGAGCGCTTCACGACGTAGCTGCTGCCGGTCTCCCCGGCGACCGGGGTGCCCTCGACGGCCCACTGGTAGGTGTACCGGAACGGCCCGGTCCCGCCGAAGCCCGCCGGGTCGCAGGTCACGGTGTCCCCGGCGAACGCGGTGCCGGGGCTGATCGTGACGGGCTGGGTCGGCGGGGGAGGCGTGGCCGGGTCGCGGGCCTCGAGCGTCACGTCGACCTCGGTGCCGAACCCTGCCGCCGTGGGCGTGGCGATCGCCAGCACGTGCCCGAACGGGTCGATGGCCACCTGCGGCTGGCTGCTGCCGCCGTTGACCGACGCGGCGTTCGACACCTGCTGGGTCGCGCCCCAGTCCTCCCCGGCCGGCCGCAGCACGGCGTAGGCGGTGGCGCCGCCGCCCGCGAGCAGCTCGTACGTCGCGGCCACGTCACCGGCCGCGTTGACCGCGATCTGGGGGTCGACGGCGTTGTCGGTGGCGATCACCTCGTCGCTGAAGGGACCTCCGGACGAGGAGGTGAGCAGGTGGGAGGTCCAGCTGCCGCCCTGCGGGGAGTTGACCGCGACCAGGGCGTGCCCCGTGCCGTCGACCGCGACGGACGGCGGGACGTGGTCGGGCTGCGCGCCGGACACCGGCAGCTGCTGGGCCGCTCCCCAGCTGCCGCCGGACCGGACCAGGGCGTAGGCCCCGAAGCTGCCGTACCAGGAGACGACGGCGACGCCGCCGCGCTGCGCGACGTTCTGCCCCTGGTAGCTCGCGTTCCCGGACCGCCGTACGGGCGCGGACCAGCCGTCGGCCACGGTGCCCTCGACGGTCCACAGCTCGTCGTTCTGCGAGGAGTTGCGCGCCGAGAGCGCCATCAGCAGGGCGCCGCCCGCGCCGACGGAGACCGAGGGCTGGGAGTGGGCGTCGACCGTCGAGATGCTGAAGACGGTGGGCGACGCCTGCCACCCGGCCGCGCTGCTCCACGTCGCGGTCATCACCCGCCACTGGCTGACGTTGCCGTTGCAGGACTGGTACGACGTCCAGCCGACCAGCACCGTGCCGTCGGGACCGACCGAGACCTGGGGAGCGTTCGGGCAGCCGCTGCCGGGGCCGGCGGTGCCGGGGCTGGACCAGGTCTTCTGCGGTCCCCACGTGCCGCCGGCCGGGCGGCGGATCGCCGTGATCCCGTTGCCGTACCACGCCAGGACCACGTCGCCGGCGTCGTTCACGGCCAGGTCGAGGCTGCGGACGTAGCCGGTCCCGGCCGTGGGGAGCAGCTGCGCCGGACCCCACGGGCCGCCGGCCGGCCGCTCGCGCAGCCAGACCCGGTCGTCGCTCGGGTAGGGGCCGTAGTCGGTCCAGACGGCGTAGCCGCGGCCGGACGCGTCGTAGGCCACCTGGGCGGCGCCGATGATCCGCTGGCCCGGGGTGGCGAGGTTCGTGGCGGGGTTCCAGTCCGCGCGCGCGGGCGGCGCCGCCAGTCCCACCAGGGCGGCCGCGACGAGCGCCAGGAAGGTGACGGCAACCGTCAGGGGGGAGCGACGCAGGGTGGCGGTGGCGGTTGCAGACATGATGTCTCCCCATCTACTCGATGGGCCGATCTTGTTGGTCATGTGCGGACTTGTCACCGCTGCTCGGCGCAATTGACGCAGGTTGGTCAGAACCCCTGATCCGGGCGGTACCGGACGCGGGTGCCGTGCGGAAGGAAGCAGACCGTTCCTTTACGGCGGCCCCGGAGTGGACTCGACGTTCTCGTATCCGAGACGCCGCGGGGTGCGCGCCGATTGACCCGCCGGACCCCGGTCGATGGACTGGGGGCATGCCCGCCGACGTGTCACCAGCGACCGCGGTGCACGACCTCCTCGACCGGCTTGCGGGCCCGACGGCTGGGCGAGCCGGCGGCGCCGAGGTCGGCGTCCTCGGGCAGGTGGCCGACCGTGATCGCCCCGATCGGCGTGCACCGCTCGGGCACCCCGAACTCGGCGCGGAACCCCGCCACCTGCTCGCGCGGGATCCCGAAGAAGCAGGCGCCGAGCCCCTCGTCGACCGCGGTCTGCAGGATCAGCAGCGAGGCCATGCCGGTGTCGATGTGCCAGTAGGGCACCGGCCAGCGACGCTCCTCCTGGTCCGTCCAGCCCTTGTCCGGCTCGGCGTACCGCTCGAGGTAGGCCGCCTTGCTGGACAGCGGCACGACGACCACCGGCGCCGTCCGCATCCCGCTCAGCCACCGGCTCGCCGGGTCGGCGTCCGGCGGGCTGGCCACGGTCCAGAACCGCTCGACGTCCTCGGCGCCGTCCAGCACCAGGAACGACCAGCCCTGGCTGAACCCGGCGCTCGGCGCCCGCACGGCGTTCGAGAGCATCCGGTCCACGACCGCCGGGTCCACCGGCCGGTCCGCGTAGCGTCTGACCATCTTGCGCTTGCGTACGACGTCCTGGAACTCCATGGAGACGATCATGGCCCCTGTGCCTGACTTCGAGCAGATGTGGCGCGACCTCGCGCCGGTGGGCCGGTCGGCCGGCAGCGGCGGGTACTTCCGCCAGCCGTTCACGACCGCCGAGCGCGAGGCCACCGCGTGGTTCCTCGAGCAGTGCGCCGCCCGGGGGCTCGACGTCGAGCGCGACCGGTTCGGCAACGTGGTCGCGTGGTGGCGGCCTGTCCGGGCCGACGGCGGACGGGATCCTCGTCGGGTCGCACCTCGACTCGGTCCTCGACGGCGGGGCGTACGACGGACCGCTCGGCGTGGTCTCCTCGCTGGCCGCCCTCGACGTGCTCCGCGACCGCGGCTTCACCCCGACCCGCCCGATCGGCGTCGGCGTCTTCGCCGAGGAGGAGGGGTCGCGCTTCGGCCTGGCCTGCCTGGGCTCCCGGCTCGCGACCGGCGCGACGTCCTGGGACCGGGCGCGGGTGCTCACCGACCGCGACGGGGTCTCCGTCGAGGAGGCGGTCGGCCGGGATCGAGACCGGCGACGCCGACCTGCTGGCGGACGTCGGCTGCTTCGTCGAGCTGCACGTCGAGCAGGGCCGCGACCTCGTCGACCGGGACGCGGCCGTCGGGGTGGCCAGCGCGATCTGGCCGCACGGCCGCTACCGCTTCGACTTCACCGGCGAGGCGAACCACGCCGGCACGACCCGGATGGAGGACCGCCGCGACCCGATGCTGACCTACGCGATGACGGTGCTCGCCGCGAACAAGCAGGCCCGGCTCTCGGGGCAGCGCGCGACGTTCGGCCGGGTCGACGTACGCCCGAACGGGACGAACGCCGTGCCGTCCTCGGTCACCGCCTGGCTGGACGCGCGGGCCGAGACCACCGAGCACCTCGACGCGATGCTCGCCGACGTCGAGCGGCTCGCCCAGGAGCGCGCCGGCCGCGACGGCACCGGGCTGGCCGTCACCGCCGAGTCGGTCTCCGGGCCGGTGCACTTCGACGCCGACCTGGCCGCGCGGATCGCCGGGCCGGGGGCCTGGCCGGTGATCCCGACGATGGCCGGGCACGACGCCGGCGTGCTGTCCGCGGCCGGCGTGCCCACGGCGATGCTGTTCGTGCGCAACCCGACCGGCGTCTCGCACTCGCCCGACGAGCACGCGGAGACCGCCGACTGCCTGGCCGGGGTCGAGGCGCTCGCGGACACCCTGGAGCGGCTGGCGTGAGCACCTACTGGCTCGAGCGCGCCTGGCTCGGCGACGGGCCGGTGCGCGACGGCGTGCTCGTCGACGTCGCGGACGGGCGTGTTCACCCGGGTCGTCGAGGGGCCCCCGGGCGACGCGGAACGCCTGGCCGGCCTGACCGTCCCCGGCCTGGCGAACTGCCACAGCCACGCCTTCCACCGGGCGCTGCGCGGGCGCACCCAGCGCGAGCGCGGGACGTTCTGGACCTGGCGCGAGCAGATGTACGCCGTCGCCGCGACGCTGACGCCGGACAGCTACTTCGAGCTCGCGCGGGCGACGTACCGGGAGATGGCCGCGGTCGGGATCACCTCCGTCGGCGAGTTCCACTACCTGCACCACGGCCCCGGCGGCACGCCGTACGACGACCCGAACGCGATGTCGGACGCGCTCGTCGAGGCCGCGCGGGAGGCCGGGATCCGGATCGCCCTGCTGGACACCTGCTACCTCACCGCCGGCATCGGCCGCCCGCCCGAGGGCGTCCAGCAGCGCTTCTCCGACGGCGACGCGGACGCCTGGGCCGCCCGCCTCTCCCGCCGAGCCGTCACCGCTGCGACGACACGCCGCGAGAACGGTCGTGCAGCGAGTGACGGGTCGGCGGTGCGGTGGGGGGCCGCGATCCACTCGGTCCGCGCCGTGCCCCGCGACCAGATGCCCACCGTCGCGGCCTGGGCCGAGGAGCACCAGGCGCCCCTGCACGTGCACCTCTCCGAGCAGGTCGCCGAGAACGACGCCTGCCGGGCGGCCTACGGCGCGACGCCCACCGAGGTGCTCGACGCGGGCCGGCGCGCTGGGCCCGCGCACCACCGCCGTGCACGCCACCCACCTGACCGCCTCCGACGTCGCCCTGCTCGGCGGCTCCCGCACCCGCGCCTGCTTCTGCCCCACCACCGAGCGCGACCTCGGCGACGGCATCGGCCCGTCCCGGCGGCTGCTCGAGGCCGGCGCCGCCGCTCACCCTCGGCTCCGACAGCCACGCGGTCATCGACCTGTTCGAGGAGATGCGGGCCGTCGAGCTCGACGAGCGGCTCGCCACCCGGGAGCGCGGGCACTGGTCGGCCGAGGAGCTGCTCCGCGCCGCGACGTACGACGGGCACGAGTCGCTCGGCTTCGACGGGGTGGGGCGGATCGAGGTCGGGGCCCGGGCGGACCTGGTCACGCTCGACACCGACGACCGTGCGCACCGCGGGCACCGGCGCCGACGCGGGCACCGCCGTGTTCGCGGCGTCCGGCGCCGACGTGGTCCGGGTGCTGCGCGACGGGGTCGACATCACCCGCGACCCGGCCGACCTGGGCGCCGAGCTCGACCGGGTGATCCGTAGGTTGCTGCCATGACGTCCGTCGCGCTGACCGGGATCGGCGAGCTGTCCACGCAGGACGACGAGCTCGGCCTGCTGCACGACGCCGCGCTGGTCGTCGAGCACGGCCGCGTCGCCTGGGTGGGCCCGGCCGCGCAGGCACCGGCCGCCGACACGGCGCACGACCTCGGCGGGCGGGCCGTGGTCCCGGGCTTCGTCGACTCGCACAGCCACCTGGTGTTCGCCGGCGACCGGGCCGAGGAGTTCTCGGCGCGGATGACCGGGACGCCGTACTCCGCCGGCGGGATCCGCACCACCGTCGCCGCGACCCGCGCCGCGTCCGACGAGCAGCTCGCCGCCAACCTCGCCCGGCTCGTCGACGAGATGCGCCGCCAGGGCACCACCACCGTCGAGGTCAAGAGCGGCTACGGCCTCACCGTCCACGACGAGGCCCGCAGCCTGGCCCTGGCCCGGCAGGTCACCGAGGAGACCACCTTCCTCGGCGCGCACGTCGTCGCCCCCGAGTACGCCGACGACCCCGCCGCGTACGTCGACCTGGTGACCGGCCCGATGCTGGACGCCTGCGCGCCGCACGCGCGGTGGATCGACGTGTTCTGCGAGACCGGCGCCTTCGACGAGGACCAGGCGAGGGCGATCCTGCACGCGGGCAAGGCGAAAGGCCTCCAGGGCCGGCTGCACGCCAACCAGCTCGGTCCCGGTCCGGGGGTCCGTCTCGCCTGCGAGCTCGGCCTGGTCGCGGTGGACCACTGCACCTACCTCACCGACGACGGACGTCGACGCCCTCGCGAGCAGCGGCACGACGGCGACGCTGCTGCCCGGCGTGGAGTTCTCCACCCGGTCGCCGTACCCGGACGGCCGTCGGCTGCTCGACGCGGGCGTGCCGGTGGCGATCGCCAGCGACTGCAACCCGGGGTCCTGCTACACGTCCTCGATGCCGCTGTGCCTCGCGCTCGCGGTCCGCGAGATGGGGCTCTCGCCGGCCGAGGCGCTGACCGCGGCCACCCGGGGCGGGGCCCGGGCGCTGGGCCGCACCGACGTCGGCCACCTCGGCGTGGGCGCTCGCGCCGACCTCGCGGTGCTCGACGCGCCGTCGTACCTCCACCTCGCCTACCGGCCCGGCGTGCCGCTGGTCCGGCAGACCTTCGTCGGCGGCCGCCTCACCTAGCCGACGGGCGGGCCGCGATCGGCCGACCGGCGGTCCGGGACCGCCCCGTACGATCCTGGCCATGCGCATCTCGGCCGTCCTCCTGCTCACGGCGCTCTCCGCCTCCCTGCTGTCCGGCTGCGGGCAGGACGACCCCGCCGCGGGCTCCTCCGGCTCCGACCAGGCGAGCGGGGCCGCCTCCGGGCAGTGCACCTACACCCCGACCGGCGACGCCGCCCGCAAGGTCGACCTGCCGCCGAGCGACCCCGCCCCGGCCCGGTCGGTGACGATCACCACCAACCGGGGCCCGATCGGCGTGACCCTGGACGCCGACGCCGCTCCGTGCACCGCCGGGTCGTTCACCTCCCTGGCCCGGCAGGGGTACTTCGACGACACCAAGTGCCACCGGCTCACCACGCAGGGCATCTTCGTCCTCCAGTGCGGCGACCCGACCGGCACCGGCTCGGGGGGTCCCGGCTACTCGTTCGACGACGAGCTCAGCGGCCAGGAGACCTACCCGGCCGGGACGCTGGCGATGGCCAACGCCGGACCGAGCACCAACGGCTCGCAGTTCTTCCTCGTGTACGCCGACACCTCGCTGCCGCCGGCCTACACGGTGTTCGGGAAGCTCGACGCGGCCGGCACCAAGGTGGTCCTCGACCTCGCGAAGAAGGGCACCGCCGACGGCAGCGGCGACGGGGCACCCAAGCAGGACGTCGTCATCACGTCGGTGAAGTAGCCGGCACCGCGGCGGCGAACCGCGCGGCGAGCCGGGCCACGGCGGCGCGCAGCTCGGGCCCGTCCTCGACGCGGAAGTCGTGCGGCACCGTTCGCCAGCCACTCGCCGGCGTACATCGTCGGGTTGCTCGTGCTGCCGACGAGCACGCAGCCGTCCCCGGCGGGCTCGAGCCGTCCCATGGCAGGCCGGATCCAGGGCGCCACCTCGGTCGAGCGGGGCGTCGAACACCACGCGGGTGGGGAACTCCCAGCCGGTGCCCAGGTTCTCCTCCAGCACGGCCACCGGGTCGAGTCCCTCGGGCGCGGCTGAAGGACCGGTCGGTCTGCTGGACCGCGCGGACCCGGTCGAGCCGGTAGGTGCGGATCGCGTCCGCGCGGTGGGAGCGGCACAGCAGGTACCACCGGCCGTGGCGCACGACGACCGCCCACGGGTCCACCTCCGCCTCCCACTCGTTGCCGGACTCGCTGCGGTAGGCGACCACGGCCGTACGTCGCCCGGCGACGGCGTCGACCAGGGCGCTGGTCAGGGCCGGGTCGGGGCTGGTCGAGCGCCGGTCGCGCGCGGACGACGCGTGCTCGCGCAGCGCCGTGGCCTCCCGCCCGACCCGTTCCGGCAGGGCCCGGACGACCTTGTCGAGCGCGGAGCCGACCAGGTCGTCGCCGTCGGCGGGCGCCGCGCGTCGCGTCGAGGACCGCCATGACCAGGCCGAGCGCCTCGGCCTTGGTGAACACCACCGGGGGCAGCCGCGTGCCCTGGCCCAGCCGGTAGCCGCCGTACGGGCCCCGCGTCGACTCGACGTCGACACCGGCCTCCCGGAGGATCCCGACGTACCGGCGGGCGGCCCGCTCCGAGACGCCCAGCCGCTCGCCGAGCTCCTCGGCCGTCGTGCCCGGACGGTGGCGCAGCACCTCCAGGGCGCGCAGGGCCCGGGCGGTGGGGCTCAGGTCGGTCGGCACGCGAGCAGGCTAGGCGGTGCGTCGCCGGAACCGGAAGCAGACCGTCCGGAACCTGTCCTAGCGTGACGTCATGACCGAGTTCCTCGAGCAGGACCTGACCGGCGCCCGCTTCACCCGCACCAGCCTGCGGGGCGCCAGCTTCACCGACGTGTACCTCACCGACGCCCGGCTGCGCGACGTCGACCTCACCGGGGTGCAGGTCCGGGGCGCCCTGGTGCACCGCAGCCGGATGCGCGGCGTCGAGCTGGTCGACGTCGAGATCAGCGGCGAGCTGCGGAACGTCGTCGTCAACGGGGTCGACGTCGCCCCCCTCGTCGAGGCCGAGCTGGACCGCCGGATGCCCGAGCGGCCCCTGATGCGCCCCGACGACAGCGACGGGTTCCGGGAGGCCTGGGCGATCCTGCTGCGGCTCTGGGACGGCACCGTCGCGCGGGCGCGGACGTTCCCCGAGGAGGACCTGCACCGCTGCGTCGACGACGAGTGGTCGTTCATCTCGACGCTGCGGCACCTGGGCTTCGCGAGCGCCGCCTGGGTCGGCCGGATGGTGCTCGGGGACCCGTCGCCGTGGCACCCCCTGGACCTGCCGTGGGACGAGGCGCCCGGGTGGGACGGCATCCCGTGGGACCGGGACGCGCGGCCCTCGCTCGACGAGACGCTCGCCGTGCGCCGCGAGCGGCAGGCGATGGTCGGCCGGGTCCTCGAGTCGCTGACCGACGAGCAGCTCGCCACCGAGGTGACCCGCACCGAGCCCGGCTGGCCGCAGGCCGAGGACTTCCCGCTGGAGCAGGCGCTGCGCATCGTGCTCAACGAGGAGTGGGAGCACCGCCTGTACGCCGAGCGCGACCTGACCGTCCTGGCGAACGGGCGCTGAGCGCGGGCAGCGGGCACGCTACGGTCCTGCCATGCCGGAGCTGGTCCTCCCCACGACGGGGCTGCACGCCGCCTGGCTGGCGGCGCGGGCGGACTGGGGTCCCGGCACCCACGAGGACGGGTTCGGGCTCTCCGAGAACGACGACGTCGAGACGCCCGAGGGGTTCGCGGCGTGGGTCCGGCGGCGGCGCGGCGAGCCGGACCCGGCGCACCCCGACCCGGTCCGGGCGCCGGCGACGTGCTGGTGGATCGTCGAGGGCGAGACGGTGCTCGGCGGCATCGCCCTGCGGCACGGGACGGACGACACCGTCCTCCGCCTCGGTCACGTCGGCTACGGCATCCGGCCCTCGGCCCGGGGACGCGGCCTGGCCACCTGGGCGCTGGGGCAGGTCCTGGCGGTGGCCGCCGCGGAGGGCCTCGACCGGGTCCTCGTCGTCTGCGAGGAGGACAACGCGGCGTCGGCGCGGGTGATCGAGCACCACGGCGGGGTGCTGGAGGAGGTCCGCGACACCGGGGCGGTCCGCGTCCGTCGCTACTGGGTCGGCCTGCGGGGCTGAGCAGCGCGCACGGACCGCGGGGTTGGCAGGGAGGTCGCGCTCCGGGGAGGCTGGCCCCATGGACCCGCTCAGGATCGGACTCGTCGGCTACGGCTTCGGCGGGAGGTACTTCCACGCCCCGTTGATCGCCTCGGCCCCCGCGTGCACGTTCCTCGGCGTCGTCACCGCCTCCGAGGAGCGTCGTGCCCTGCTGCGGGCGGAGCACCCCGGACGTCGACGCCTTCGACTCGCTGGCCGCGCTGGCCGCCGCGGGCGCCGAGGCGGTGAGCATCTCCACGCCGGCCGACACCCACTCGGCGCTCACCGACGAGGCGATCGGCCTGGGCCTGTCGGTGGTCTGCGACAAGCCGTTCGCCCTGGACCCGGCGGCGGCCCGTCGTACGGTCGGGCTCGCCGCGGCGGCCGGGGTCACGCTGAGCCCCTACCAGAACCGGCGGTGGGACTCCGACTTCCTGACCGTGCGCGCCCGGGTCGCCGACGGCTCGCTGGGGGAGGTGCGCAGGTTCGAGTCCCGGTTCGAGCGGTACGCCCCGGACGCCGGACCCGGCCGGTCGGGCGGCGGCACCCTGCTCGACTTCGGTGCCCACCTCGTCGACCAGGCGCTCTGCCTGCTGGGTCCGGTCGACTCGGTGCACGCCGAGTCCCGGACCCGGGAGAGCGGGCTCGACGACGACGTGTTCGTGGCGCTGCGGCACACCGGCGGCGCCGTCTCGCACCTCTGGGGCAGCTGGAGCCAGCCCGCACCGGGCCCCCGCTTCCGGGTCACCGGCACGGCCGGGTCGCTGGTGGTCACCACCGCCGACACCCAGGAGGACGTGCTGGTCACCGGGGAGACCCCCGCGACCGCCGGCACCTGGGGCGTCGAGGCGGCGTCCGACCAGGACCGGCTCTTCACCCCCTCCGGGGTCCTCGCCCGTCCGGCTGGAGCGGGGCGCCTGGGACACCTACTACCCGACGTTCGCCCGGGCCGTGCGCGGCGAGGGCCCGCCCCCGGTGGCCGCGGCCGACGCGGTCGCGAACGCGGACGTCCTCGAGGCCGCCCGGGTGAGCGCCGCGACCCACCAGGCGGTCCGGCCGGGGGCGGACCGGTGACCGGCCGCGCGCTGCTCGACGAGCTGGAGGCGCAGGAGGCGCGACTGGTCTTCGACCGGTTCGACGAGGGCACCGCGTGGGAGCTCGGGGTCGCGCTGCGGGAGGCCGCGCTGGCCGCCGGGCTGCCGGTGGCGATCTCGGTCCGCCGCAACGGCCAGCGGCTCTTCCACGCCGCGCTGCCCGGCGCCTCGGCCGACAACGACGGCTGGCTGGCGCGCAAGTGCGCGGTCGTGGACCGCTACGGCCGCTCCTCGCTGCGGGTGGGCGAGCAGTTCCGCGTCGACGGCGGTTCGTTCGACGAGAAGTCCCGGCTCGACCCGGCGGAGTACGCCGCGCACGGCGGCGCGTTCCCCGTCCTGCTGCGCGGGACCGGCTGCGTCGGCACGGTGGCGGTCTCCGGGCTGCCCCAGCTCGAGGACCACCGGCTCGTGGTGGACACCATCGAGGCGTTCCTGGCGCCGGGGCCTGACCGGCCGCCCTGAGGTACCTCAGGGACCGCACGCCGGCCCTGGGCGAGCAGGGATAGGGAGTTCTCCCGATGTGCGCGGCCACCTCAGAGGCACAGGATCGGGTCATCGCAGAACATCCGAGGAGATGATCATGATGATGACTCCGGAGCCCTTCCTGAGTGCCGAGATCGCGTACCGCCAGCACCACCTGGCCGAGCAGTACGGCCGGTCGCCGCGCCGCTTCCGGATCCCGCGCCGGCGGACGCTGCGGCTGCCGCAGCCGCGCCGTCGCCCGCTGTCCGTGGCGTGAGCGCCCAGCCGGTCGAGGCCCGTACGACGCAGGAGAGCACGCCGTTCCCGACGTCGGTGCTCTCCGCGATGATGGTCGACGTGGCACCTCTGACCGACGCGCGGCACCCGATCCTGGGGCGCGACCGCGAGCTCGCCCTGCTGGCCGACCTGCTCGGCCTGGCGGGCGAGCCGCGGTCGCGCTGCGTGCTGCTGGCCGGTGACGCCGGCGTCGGCAAGACCCGGCTGCTGCGCGAGCTCGCCGCGACCGCGGACTCGATGACGTCCGGGGGCGGCTGGCGCACCCTGGTCGGGCACTGCCTCGACTTCGGCGACAGCGCGCTGCCCTACCTCCCCTTCTCCGAGCTGTTCGGCCGGCTCGCGCTCGACTCCCCGGAGGCGGCCGCCCGGCTGACCGAGGCGCACCCGGCGCTCTCCCACCTGCAGCCCGGGCGCCGGCTGATCTCCGGCACCTCCGCCGGCTCCGGCGACTCCGCGGACAACCTCGACCGCTCCGACCTCTTCGAGGCGATCCACGGCGCGCTCGACGACCTCTCCGAGGAGCAGCCGGTGCTGGTGGTGATCGAGGACGTGCACTGGGCCGACCGGTCCACCCGCGACCTGCTGTCCTTCCTGTTCGCCCGCCCCTTCCGCGGCCGGGTCAGCGTGCTCGCGTCGTACCGCTCGGACGACCTGCACCGCCGGCACCCGCTGCGCGCGGCCGTGGCCCAGTGGGTCCGGGTCCCCGGGGTCCAGCGGGTGCAGCTCGACCCGCTGGCCGACGTCGACGTACGACGCCTGGTGCAGGCCCTGCTGCCCGGGCCGCTGTCCGAGGGCGACCTGCAGGGGATCGTGCGACGGGCCGAGGGCAACGCGTTCTTCGCCGAGGAGCTGGTCAGCGCCGCGCAGGGCGCCCGGGGCGGCGGCCTGCCCGAGGACCTCGCCGACCTGCTGCTGGTCCGGCTCGACCGGCTCGACGACGGCGCCCGCGAGGTGGTCCGGGCGGCCGCCTGCTCCGGCCGGCGGGTCAGCCACGCGCTGATCGCCGCCGTCGTCGGCCACCCCGACGACGAGCTGGACCGCTCGCTGCGCACCGCCGTCGAGCAGAACGTCCTGGTCCAGGTCGGCGTCGACAGCTACGCGTTCCGGCACGCCCTGCTCGCCGAGGCGGTCTACGACGACCTGCTGCCCGGGGAGCGGGTGCGGCTGCACGCGGCCTACGCCGAGGCGCTGCGCAGCCGGCGCGTCGACGGCACCGCCGCCGAGCTGGCCCGGCACGCCCGGCTGGCGCACGACCCGGCGACCGCGGTCCGGGCCAGCATCGAGGCCGGCGACGAGGCGATGGGCGTCGGCGGCCCCGAGGAGGCGGCCGCGCACTACGAGGCCGCGCTGGAGCTGGCCGCCGACCCGCGGCTGGACGACCGACCTCGACCAGGTCGACCTCGCGGTGAAGGCCGCCGGAGGCGCTCGTCGCCTCGGGCCACCCCGAGCGGGCCGTCCAGCTGGTGCAGGCCCAGCTCGCCCACCCGTCGGCCGCCGGAGCCGACCGCCGGGCCCGGCTGCTGATGTCGCTGGCGACCGCGACGATGACGCTCGACAACGCCGGCGACCCGCTCGCGCTGACCACCGAGGCGCTCACGCTGGTGCCCGGACGAGCCCAGCGCGACCCGGGCGCGGGTGCTCAGCCTGCACGCCCGGGCCCAGCTCTGGCACGGCCACGACGAGGACGCCGCCCAGCAGGCGATGGAGGCGCTCGGCCTGGCCCAGAAGCTCGACCTGCCGTCGGTGGTCGCCGACGTGACCACCACGCTGGCCGGCATCGACGACCGGGCCGGTGACGCCGAGACCGCGCAGCGGGTGCTGCACGGGGTGATCGAGCAGGCCCACCGCGACGGCGACGTGCACGCGGAGCTGCGCAGCCGCTACCTCCTCGGCCAGCCTGCGCCACGAGCGCGGCGACCTGGCCGCGGCCCGGGCCGCCTACCACCAGGGCTACCTCGTGGCCCGCGACAGCGGTCGCCCGTGGGCGCCCTACGGCTTCGAGGCCCGGCTGATGGAGGCGCTTCGTCGCCTACGAGACCGGCGACTGGGACGACGCGCTCGAGCTCACCGTGGTCGGCGGCCAGTCCCCGCCGCCGCTCGCCGAGGCGATGCTGCTCGGCGCCCGGGTGCGGGTCTGCGTCGGCCGCGGCGACCCGGCGAGCCCGCGGCTGCTCGACCAGCTGCGGCCGCTGTGGACCGCTCGACGGCCTGGTCGGCATCAGCGGGGCCGCCGCCGAGATCGACCTGTACGGCGCGCGCGGCCGACGTGCCCGCCGATGCTCGCGTCGTTCGACCGGGCGGTCGAGGTCGTCGGCGTGCCCTGGTCCGAGGCGTTCCAGGCCCGGATCCGGCTGACCGCGCTGGTGCTCGGCCACCTCGCCGACGCCGCGGGCACCGCCCCGCACGCCGACCGGGCGGCGCTGCTCGACCGGGTCCCGGACCTGATGGCCGGCGTCGAGCGGGTGATGCAGCGGGTGCAGCGAGCGCAAGCGGCCGTTCGGCCCCGAGGGCGTGGCCTGGCTGGAGCGGACGCACGCCGAGCACCTGCGGCTGCGCTGGCTGGCCGACGACGCCCCGCCCGAGGAGGCCGAGCTGGTGGCCGCCTGGCAGCGGACGGTCGCGGCCTTCGAGGTGATGGGGCAGCCCTACGAGACCGCCCGCTCGCAGGCCCGGCTGGCCGCGGTGCTGCGCGCCGCCGGCCGGACCGGCCGAGGCCCGCGAGCTCACCGACGGCGGCGCGCCGGGTGGCGACCGGGCTCGGCGCGACAGCCGCTGCTCGCGCTGCTGGGCGCGCGGCGGCGAGCCGGCCGAGGTCGCGCGAGACCCGGGCCGACGCGACGCTCACCGCCCGCGAGACCGAGATCCTCGGCCTGGTCGCGCAGGGACGCAGCAACGGCGAGATCGCCCGGCAGCTGTTCATCAGCACCAAGACCGTGAGCGTGCACGTCTCCAACATCCTGGCCAAGCTCGGCGCCGCCGGCCGGACCGAGGCGGCGGCCATCGCCCGGCGCGACGGGCTGCTGCCGCCGTAGCCCGGCCGACCACCGCGCCGACGGGGGTTCCCCCGGCCGGTCACATACTCGTAGTATGCGAAGCATGACGGTGACGGACGACCGGTTCGCGAGGATGCAGCCCTTCGGCCCCGGGACGAACGGTCCCGGGCGCGGCGGCTGTCGCCGCGAAGGACCTGCCGCCCGGGCCGCGCTGGCCCTCGCTGCTGCAGAGCATCGCGCTGGTCCGGTTCCGGCACCGGTTCGTGCCGGCCATGCACCGGCGCTACGGCGACGTCTTCACCGTCCGGATCATGCCGAAGGGGTCGGCGCTGGTGCTGTTCACCCGGCCCGAGCACGCCAAGGAGATCTTCGCCGGCGACCCCGAGGTGTTCCACGCCGGCAAGGGCAACGCGATCCTCGGCCCGATCATGGGCGAGCACTCGCTGCTGCTGCAGGACTCCGGCGAGCACCAGCGCGCCCGCAAGCTGCTGATGCCGGCGTTCAACGGCCACGCGCTGCGCGGCTACGAGTCCGTGGTCACCGCGCTCGCGCCGGAGCGAGGTCGACCGCTGGGTGCCGGGCGTGCCGTTCCGCTCGCTGGACCGGATGAACGCGCTGACCCTCGAGGTGATCCTGCGGGTGGTGTTCGGGGTGACCGACGAGTCCCGGCTGGCCCGGCTGCGTCCGCTGGTCAACCGGACCGTCGACGTCAGCCCGGCGGTGCTGCTGGGCTGGGGGTACCCGTTCCTCCAGCGGTTCGGGCCCTGGCGGGCGACGGTCGCAGAACCAGCGCGCCCTCGACGAGGTGATGTACGCCGAGATCGCCGAGCGTCGCGCCGCGCCGGACCTGGCCGAGCGGGGCGACGTACTGTCGCGGCTGCTGCAGGTCGGGGGCGAGGAGGGGCTGCTCCGACCACGAGCTGCGCGACCAGCTCGTCACGCTGCTGCTCGCCGGGCACGAGACCACCGCCACCGCGCTGGCCTGGGCGCTCTACGAGCTCGGCCGCGACGAGGACCAGATGCGCACGGCCCGGCGCGCGGCGGCCGCGGGCGACGACGAGCACCTCGAGGCGGTGCTCAAGGAGTCGATGCGGCTGCACCCGGTGATCCCGATGGTCGCCCGGCACCTGATGGCGCCGGCCACCGTCGGCGGCATCGACCTGCCCCGCGGGGTGAACATCGGGCCGTCGATCCTGATCGGGCACGCCCGCGAGGACAGCCACCGCGACGCCGGCGCGTTCCGTCCCGAGCGGTTCCTCGACGGCGAGGTGGCCCCCCACACCTGGATCCCGTTCGGGGGCGGCGTACGGCGCTGCATCGGCGCCGGGTTCTCCCTGATGGAGGGCGTCGCGGTGCTGCGCGAGGTGCTCGGCGCGCTACGACGTGCGGCTTCCCGAGGGGACGCCGCCGACGTCCCGAAGGTCCGCAACATCACCAGCGTCCCGCGGCACGGCGCTCGCGTCGTGGTGGGCTGAGGGGCACACTCCCTCCAAGGAAGCTCCAAGAAAACTCCGCGAGCCTGGGGCCTCCACCCACGTCGTCGAAGGGCCTCACCCGTGCTGGACACCGTCTTCGGGCTTCCGATCCATCCCCTGCTCGTGCACGCCACCGTGGTGATCGTGCCCCTGGCGGCGTTGACGGTGCTGCTGAGCGCGGTGTGGCCCAAGTTCCGTGCCTGGGCCGGCTGGGGTCCGCTCGCGCTCGCGGTCGCCGCGGTGGTGCTCACCCCGCTGAGCACCTCCTCGGGCGAGGAGCTCGAGCACCGGGTCGGGGAGCAGCTCGGCCGTCGAGCGGCACGCCGAGCTCGGCGACATGCTGATCTGGTGGGTGGTGCCGCTGGCCGTCCTGGCCGCGGTCCTCTACTGGTGGCACCGCAGCAGCCGGCCCGGCCGGGGCCTCGCGGTCGTCGTGGCCGTGCTGCCCGTCCTGGTCGCGGTCGGCACCCTGGTGCAGGTCGTGCTGATCGGGCACAGCGGCGCCCAGTCGGCCTGGGGCGACGTCGGCACCGCGTCGTCCTCCTCGCAGGGCGGCGAGGGGGGCGAGGGCTGAGCGCGCACCCGGCCCCGGGCCGATGACCACGCCGCGGCTGCTCCTCGTCGAGGACGACCCCGACCTCGCCGGCCTGCTCACCGAGCTGCTGACCAGCGAGGGGTACGACGTCGACACCGCCGGCGACGGCCAGCGCGGCCTGCACCTCGGGCTGACCCGGGACTACGACCTGATGCTCCTCGACCGGGGGCTGCCGGCGATCGAGGGGCTCGACCTGCTGACCCGGCTGCGCAGCCGCGGCCGGAGCACCCCGACGCTGGTGCTCTCGGCCCTCGGCAACCCGCGGGACCGGGTCGAGGGGCTCGACGCCGGCGCCGAGGACTACCTCGGCAAGCCGTTCGACCTCGACGAGCTGCTGGCCCGGCTCCGGGCGCTGCTCCGCCGGCACCTCGAGCAGGCCGCCCGGCTGCCCGTCGTGGGCGGCTCCTTCGAGCCGGAGAGCCGGACGGTGCGGCTCGACGACGGCGCCGAGGTGGCGCTGTCCGAGCGCGAGTCGATGCTGCTGGCCGCGCTCGCCCGCCAGCCGCGCCGGGTGCTCTCGCGCGCCGAGCTGGTCGACTCGGTCTTCGAGGACGCCGAGGAGGAGGGCGTCGTGGACACCTACGTGCACTACCTGCGCCGCAAGCTCGGCCGCCGGGTCGTGGAGACGGTCCGCGGCGTCGGCTACCGGATCGGCCGCCCGTGACCGACCTCCGTCGTACGTCGGTGCGGCTCGGGGTGCAGACCGGCCTGCTCGTCGTCGGCGTGCTCGTGGTCGTCGGGGTGCTGCTGTTCGCGATCTACGAGCGGTCCGCCGACCAGGCCGCCGCCCAGGCGCTGCGCGCGACCACCGCCACCGTGGACGCGCCGGTCGAGGCGCCGCCCGGCGTGCACGTCGTCGTGGTCACGCCGACCGGTCGCACCCAGTCCGCCGGGATGCCGGCCGGCTTCCCCGACGAGGACGCGATCGCCGCGGTGCGCCGCGACGGCGGGGTCCGCCAGGAGGAGGTCTCGGCCCACGGGCGGGAGTACACCGTCCGGACCGTGCGGGTCGGGTCCGCGGGTCACCCAGGCCGTGCTCGACCGGCACGAGATCGACGAGCAGCGCAGCCGGATCCTGACCTCGCTGCTCACCGCGGGCGGCGTCGGCGTGCTGCTCGCCGCCCTGGTCGCGGCCTTCCTGGCGCGTCGCGCGATGACGCCGCTGACCCAGAGCCTCGCGATGCAGCGCCGCTTCGTCGCCGACGCCAGCCACGAGCTCCGCACCCCGCTGACGCTGCTCAGCACCCGCCTGCAGATGGTGGCCCGCCGCGCCCGGCAGCCCGGCAGCCGGCTCACCGGGGACGACCTCGACGGCGTGCTGGCCGACACCGGCCGGCTCACCGACATCCTCGACGACCTGCTGATGGCCGCGGACACCCGCGCCGACCCCGACCGGTCCGAGACGGACCTCGCCTCGCTGGTGCGCGAGTGCGTCGACGCGGCGTCCGGGGCGGCCGACGTGGCCGCCGTACACCTGGGGTGCGAGGCGGAGCGGCCGGTCGTGGTCGACGGGGTCGCGCCCGCGCTGCGGCGGGCCGTGACCGCCCTGGTCGACAACGCGCTGGACCACGCCGCGACCCGGGTCGACGTCCGGGTCGAGGCGGTGCGCCGCACCGCCCGGGTGGTGGTCCGCGACGACGGGCCCGGCATCGCCGCCGACGTGCGGCCCCGGGTCTTCGAGCGGTTCACCAGTGCGCGGACCGCCGAGGCGGCCGGGTCGCGCCGGCACTACGGGATCGGGCTGGCGCTGGTCGCGGACGTCGCCGCCGCCCACGGCGGGACGGTCGCGGCGCAGAACCGGACCGACGGCGTGCCGGGGGCGGAGCTCACCTTGACGCTGCCGCTGCGCGGCCGTTGAGCGACACGCGCCGGTCCGTTCGCGCACGGCCGGAATCCTTACCGTCACGATTGCGCAACACGGCGGGTTCGCTGCTTGACTCCGGGGCCAACTAGGACGACGTTGACCTATCGGCGCACACGGTGCGTCCTCGTGTCTGCCGAGCCTGTCGTCCCGGAGGAGTCCCATCGCGTGAGCACGCCGCTGGAAGTCGATCCGGGTGCCGACGGCGCCGCGACCGAGCAGGACCTCGTCGGCACGGGACCGGTCATCGAGGGTCGTTCGCTCGGGCAGATCGCCTGGCGCCGCCTCAAGCGTGACAAGGTCGCCCTCGGCGGTGCGTTCTTCCTGATCTTCCTGGTGCTCGTGGCGATCTTCGCCCCGGTGATCGTGAAGTACCTCGGCTCCCCGCCGAACGAGTTCCACCAGGACCTCATCGACCCGGCGACCGGCGGCCTGCCGATCGGTCCGCGCGGCGGGCCAGAGCTGGGACCACCTGATGGGGGTCGAGCCGGTCAACGGCCGCGACATCTTCAGCCGGATCGTGTACGGCGCCCGGATCTCGCTGCTGATCGCGTTCCTGGCGACCCTGCTCTCGGTCGTCATCGGCACCACGCTGGGCACCGTCGCCGGCTTCTTCGGCGGCTGGGTCGACTCGGTGATCAGCCGGCTGATGGACGTGTTCCTGGCGTTCCCGCTGCTGGTCTTCGCGATCGCGCTCGCCGGCGTCATCCCCGACCAGGCCTTCGGGCTGCAGGGCAACACCCTGCGGATCGTGCTGCTGGTGTTCATCATCGGCTTCTTCAACTGGCCCTACATCGGCCGGATCATCCGCGGCCAGACGCTGTCGCTGCGCGAGCGCGAGTTCGTCGACGCGGCCCGCAGCCTCGGGGCCCGGCGCCCGTACATCCTGTTCACCGAGGTGCTGCCCAACCTCGTGGCGCCGATCCTCGTCTACGCGCACGCTGCTGATCCCGACGAACATCCTGTTCGAGGCGGCGCTGTCCTTCCTCGGCGTCGGTGTCCGGCCGCCCACGGCGACCTGGGGCGGCATGCTCTCCGACGCGGTGAACTTCTACACGATCCCGCACTTCATGCTCTGGCCCGGACTCGCGATCTTCGGCACCGTCCTGGCCTTCAACCTGTTCGGTGACGGGCTGCGCGACGCGCTCGATCCCCGGGCCCGCTGACTGATCCACCCAGAGAAACAGCAACACCCACTCCTCAAGAAGGGGCGTAACCGCACGATGACTAGCACGCGATGGAGAGCCTTTGCGGCTCTCACCGCAGTAGCTGCCCTGGGCCTCTCGGCCTGCGGCGGCGGTAGCGGCGACAACGGCGACGGGGGTTCGGGCGGCAGCGCCTCGGCCTCCTTCAACGCGGCCGTCGGGAAGATCTACAACCCGTCCGACAAGAAGGGCGGTGTCATCAAGATCGCCAACTCCGGCGACTGGGACACCCTCGACCCGGGTGAGACCTACTACGGCTACTCCTGGAACTTCGCGCGTCTCTACGGTCGCTCGCTCCTGACCTTCAAGGCGGCTCCCGGCGACGCCAGCAACGAGCTGGTGCCGGACCTCGCCACGGACCTGGGCAAGCCCACGCGACGACGGCAAGACCTGGACCTACACGCTCCGCAAGGGCGTGAAGTTCGAGGACGGCACCGAGGTCAAGGCCTCCGACGTGGCGTACGCCGTCGCGCGCTCCATCGACAAGGAGACCTTCCCGAACGGCCCGGCGTACTTCGACGCCATGCTCGACTGGCCGGCCGGCTACAAGGGCCCCTACAAGTCGAAGGGCGTGGACTACTCCTCGGCCATCTCGACGCCGGACGACTCCACCATCGTCTTCCACCTCAAGCAGCCGTTCGCCGGGTTCGACTACCTGGCCCAGCTGACCCAGACGATGCCGGTGCCGGAGGCCAAGGACAAGGGCGCGCAGTACCGCAACAGCGTGCAGTCCACCGGCCCCTACAAGTTCGACGACCTGCAGCCGGGCAAGTCCTTCAAGCTGGTCCGCAACGACCAGTGGGACCAGAGCACCGACGACCAGCGCAAGGCGCTGCCCGACGAGTACGACGTCTCGCTGAACGTCAACGCCGACGACATCGACAACCGGATCCTGTCCGGTGACCTCGACCTCGACGTCGCGGGCACCGGCGCGCAGCCGGCGGCCCTGGCCCGGGTGCTCAACGACCCGTCGCTGAAGGCGGACACCGACAACCCGACGATCGCGCGTCTCTGGTACACCTCGATCAACCCGACGGTGAAGCCGTTCGACAACATCCACTGCCGCAAGGCCGTGGAGTACGGCATGGACCGCATGTCCTACCAGACGGCGTACGGCGGCCCGATCGCCGGCGGCGAGCTGGCCACCACGATCCTGCCCCCGCAGATCCCGGGCTACGAGAAGTTCGACCTCTACGCGACCCCCGACGGCAAGGGCGACGTCGACAAGGCCAAGGACGAGCTCAAGCAGTGCGGCCAGCCCGACGGCTTCGAGACCAACATCTCCTACCGGACCGAGCGTCCCAAGGAGAAGGCGACCGCCGAGGCGTTCCAGCAGGCGCTGGCCAAGATCGGCATCGACGCGACGCCGAAGGGCTACCCGCAGGGCGACTACTTCTCCGCCTACGCCGGCAACCCGCCGTTCGTGGTGAAGAACAACCTCGGCCTGGTCGTCAACGGCTGGGGTGCCGACTGGAACGACGGCTTCGGCTTCCTGTCGCAGATCGTGGACAGCCGGGTCATCCGGGAGACCGGTGGCTCGTCCAACACGAGCGTCCGGATCCCCGAGGTCGACAAGATGCTCGACGCCGCCCAGGTCGAGCTCGACCAGGCCAAGCGCGAGTCCGACTGGGGCGCGATCGACAAGGCCGTGATGGAGGAGGCCGTGATCTACCCCGGTGTGGACGCGAAGAGCGTGCTGCTGCGGAGCAAGAACCTGACGAACGTGTTCGTCAACGACTCCTACGGCATGTACGACTACATGGAGATGGGCGTCAAGTAGCAGCCTGCTCGTCCCTGTCACACAACGATCGACAGATCTGAGGAGTGAAGGCGAAGGTGCCCGGCCGGGGGAGACCCCGGCCGGGCACCGGTGCCGAACAACGTGGTTGCTTACATCTTCCGGCGGCTCGTCGCCGCCGCCGCGATGCTGGTGCTCGTCAGCATCCTCACGTTCTCCATCTTCTACCTGGTGCCCCGCTTGGCCGGGGCGACGCCGGAGACGCTGGCCACCCGGTACGTCGGGCGCACGGCGACCGCGCAGACCGTCCAGGCGACGGCCGAGCGGCTCGGCTTCTACGACCCGTTCTACGTGCAGTACCTCCACTGGGCCAAGACCGTCGTGGTCGGCGGCGAGTTCGACATGGGCGCCGACACGGTCCAGTGCCCGGCCCCGTGCCTCGGCTACTCCTTCATCACCCGGCAGCCGGTCTGGCCCGAGCTGCTCGACCGGATGCCGGTCACCTTCTCCCTCGCCATCGGCGCCGCGGTCATCTGGGTGATCTCCGGCATCAGCATCGGCGTGCTCTCGGCGCTGAGACGCGGGTCCATCTTCGACCGCGCCGCGATGACCATCGCGCTCGCCGGCGTCTCCATGCCGATCTTCTGGACCGGCCTGATGGGGCTGACCTTCTTCAGCTACAAGTGGCACATCTTCCCGCCCGGTGGCTCCTACACGCCGTTCTTCACCAACCCGGCGGAGTGGGCCTACGACCTGATGCTGCCCTGGATCACCCTGGCCCTGCTGTTCTCCGCGCAGTACGCCCGGCTCACCCGGGCGGGCATGCTCGAGACCATGGGCGAGGACTACGTGCGCACCGCCCGGGCCAAGGGCCTCCAGGAGCAGCGCGTGGTCGTCAAGCACGGCCTGCGCGGGGCGCTGACCCCGCTGCTCACGATCTTCGGCCTCGACTTCGGCCTGCTGATCGGTGGCGCCGTGCTGACCGAGAAGGTGTTCTCGCTCAACGGCCTCGGGAAGTACTCCATCGACGGCATCATCAACAACGACCTGCCGAAGGTGCTCGGGGTGACCCTGGTCGCCGCCCTGTTCGTCATCCTTGCCAACCTGGTCGTCGACCTGCTGTACGCCGTCGTCGACCCGAGAGTGCGGTCCAAGTGACACTCACCGACCACGAACGTCCC
Organism: uncultured Actinomycetota bacterium; assembly: GCA_963811515.1. Classification (GTDB taxonomy): domain Bacteria; phylum Actinomycetota; class Actinomycetes; order Propionibacteriales; family Nocardioidaceae; genus Nocardioides_B. The sequence goes on along the minus strand of CAWERI010000012.1, from coordinate 100,931 downwards.
GCCGCCGAACCGCGGCGCGGCTCCTTCCTCGAGGTGCGCGACCTGCGCGTGCACTTCCCGACCGACGACGGCCTGGTGAAGTCCGTCGACGGGCTGTCCTTCGCCGTCGACCGGGGCAAGACCCTCGGGATCGTCGGGGAGTCCGGCTCGGGCAAGAGCGTCACCAGCATGTCGGTGATGGGCCTGCACAAGAGGGACAGCGCCAAGATCAGCGGCGAGATCCTGCTCGACGGGCAGGACCTGATCTCCTCCTCCGCCGAGGAGGTCCGCAAGATGCGCGGCAAGCGGATGGCGATGATCTTCCAGGACCCGCTGTCCGCGATGCACCCGTACTACACGGTGGGCAACCAGATCATCGAGGCCTACCGGATCCACAACAAGGTCTCGGCGAAGCAGGCCCGCGCGCACGCGATCGACATGCTCGACCGGGTCGGCATCCCCGAGCCCGACCAGCGCGTGGACTCCTACCCGCACCAGTACTCCGGCGGCATGCGGCAGCGCGCGATGATCGCGATGGCGCTGTCCTGCGACCCCGACCTGCTGATCGCCGACGAGCCGACCACCGCGCTCGACGTCACGGTGCAGGCGCAGATCCTCGACCTGATCCGGGACCTGCAGAAGGAGTTCAACTCCGCGGTCATCATCATCACCCACGACCTCGGGGTGGTCGCCGAGCTCGCCGACGACATCCTGGTGATGTACGCCGGCCGCGCGATCGAGTACGGCACCGCGGAGCACATCTTCAACGAGCCCGAGCACCCCTACACCTGGGGCCTGCTGGGCTCGATGCCGCGCTTCGACCGGGAGCGGACCGAGCGGCTGCTGCCGATCAAGGGCACGCCGCCCAGCCTGATCCACGTGCCGAACGGCTGCGCGTTCCACCCGCGCTGCCAGTTCGCGGACCAGACCGACGGCCTCTCCCAGACCGAGCGGCCCGAGCTGGTCGACAACGGCCAGGGTCACCTCGTCGCCTGCCACCTGCCGCACGCGCAGTCGCCAGCAGATCTGGCGCGACGAGATCCAGCCGCTGCTCTGAGCACGCCCCGCCCGGCAGCACGCCCGACCGAGACCAGCAAGGACGACCACACGATGACAGTCACCGAGACCACCGGGGGCACTGCGAAGGCCGACGCCCCGGACCTGCTCACGGTCACCGGGCTGGTCCGGCACTTCCCGATCCGCAAGGGCCTGCTGCAACGTCAGGTGGCCGCCGTACAAGCGGTCGACGGGATCGACTTCACGGTCAAGCGGGGCGAGACGCTGTCGCTGGTCGGCGAGTCGGGCTGCGGCAAGAGCACCACCGGGCGGCTGCTCACCCGGCTCGACGAGCCGACCGCCGGCAAGATCGTCTTCGAGGGCCGCGACATCACGCACCTCAGCGACGGCCAGATGCGCCCGCTGCGCCGCGACATCCAGATGATCTTCCAGGACCCGTACTCCTCGCTGAACCCGCGGCACACCGTCGGCAAGATCGTCGGGGCGCCGTACCGGCTGCAGGGCGTGACCCCGGAGGGCGGCGTGAAGAAGGCGGTCCAGGCCGTCCTCGAGCTGGTCGGGCTCAACCCCGAGCACTACAACCGCTACCCGCACGAGTTCTCCGGCGGCCAGCGGCAGCGGATCGGCATCGCCCGCACGCTGGCGCTCAAGCCCAAGCTGATCGTCGCCGACGAGCCGGTCTCCGCGCTCGACGTGTCGATCCAGGCCCAGGTCGTCAACCTGCTCGAGGACCTGCAGGAGGAGCTCGGCCTCACCTACGTGTTCATCGCCCACGACCTCTCGGTGGTGCGGCACGTCTCGGACCGGGTCGCGGTGATGTACCTCGGCAAGATCGTCGAGATCGCCGACCGCGAGGGCCTCTACGGCGCGCCGATGCACCCGTACACGACGGCGCTGATGTCGGCCGTGCCCGGTGCCGGACACCACGCGCCGTACGCAGCGGGACCGGATCCGGCTCCAGGGCGACGTGCCCAGCCCGATCAACCCGCCGCCGGCCTGCCGGTTCCACACCCGGTGCTGGAAGGCGCAGGACATCTGCAAGACCCAGGAGCCGCCGCTGCTGGAGCTCGCCCCGCGCCACCAGGTCGCCTGCCACTTCCCCGAGAACGCCCCCGACCCGACCCAGGCATCCGGACCGCCTGACCCGACCCCCGTCCGGTCGAGCCGGGCGTACGTCCGGCGAGGGCTCCCGAGACGGACCCGGGTGAACGTGACTCAGGCCCGGGTACGTGACTCAGGCCCGGGTCAACGGGGGGCCCGGGTTGTTGCGAGACCTGCTCGGACGCGGAACCTGATTACCGGTCGGGCCGGAGCGTCCCGCATCCTTGGCCCATGGCCCGCGACGACGACGAGGACGACCCCCTGGACCAGGCAGCTGCTGGTCGGCGATCGGGGCGCTGGTCGCGGTGGCCCTGGTCATCGGCGGCGTGGTCAGCGTGGTCGCGCTCGGGGCGGCCCAGGTCTCCGGGATCGACGACGCGCGCCCGACGCGCGACGCGCCCCGCCGAGCCTGTACATCCCCAGCGGCGAGCCCACCACGCAGCCCGGAGCACCTTCCCGGACCCCGAGGGCTCCGGCGACGCGACGTCGCCGTCCCCGCAGCGCCGTCGCCCACGAAGAAGCCCGCGAAGAAGCGCACGGGCGATCAGCCTGCAGGCGTTCCCCGCAGCAGGTGCCGGCCAACGAGCGGATCAACCTGACCGGCGCCTACCCCAGGTCCGAGGGCGCCAGCCTCCAGGTGCAGCGCTTCGAGGGCAGCTGGGTGGACTTCCCGGTGACGCCTCGGTGCGCGGCGGCTCGTTCTCGACGTACGTCTACACCGGGCGCTCCGGACCCAACCGGTTCCGGGTCGTCGACAAGGCGTCCGGGCGTACGTCGAACCCGGTGCGCGTCGACCTCGGCTGACCGGCCGCGCACCTGGGCGAGCTCCACCGTCGTCACTTGCGCCGTGGTCTTGCGAAAGACCGTGGCCACCGGTCTCGAAGGATCGCGGACCGCGGACGGGCGTGACAGGATCCCGGACCATGGCGCACGTTCTGTCCGGCCGGGCCGAGACCCCCACGCAGTCCAAGATCTTGACCTACGTGCGCGACGAGGGGCCGCTGTCCCGGATGGACCTGGCCGCCCGGCTCGGCGTGTCCCGGACGACGGTCGCCGCCGAGGTGGGGCGCCTGGTCGAGCTCGGGCTCGCCGAGGACGGCGGCCCGGCGGCGTCGCGGGGCGGGCGGCGCTCGACGCTGGTCGACCTCGACGCGGGGCTCCGCTTCGTCGGCATCGAGCTCGGCGCCACCTCGATGAGGATCGCGGTCACCGACGGCCGGCTCGGCGTGCTGGCCCGGGCCACGGCGCCCGACGCCGACATCCGCCGCGGCCCGGAGCCGGTGCTGGCGGAGGCGATCGAGCTCACCCGCAAGCTCCTGGCGGAGCAGGGCGTGGAGCGTCCCGCCGGCCTGGGCATCGGGGTGCCGGGCCCGGTGGACTTCCACGCGGGCGTGCCGGTCTCGCCGCCGATCATGCCCGGGTGGGACGGCTACCCGGTCCGCGATGCGCTGTCGCGTGAGCTCGGGACCCCGGTCCTGCTGGACAACGACGTCAACGTGATGGCGCTGGGCGAGCAGCACACCGGCGTGGCCCGGTCCGCCTCCGCGTTCCTGTTCGTCAAGATCGGCACCGGCATCGGCTGCGGCATCGTCGTGGACCGGCACCTCTACCGCGGGGCCGACGGGTGCGCCGGCGACATCGGGCACATCCGCATCGAGCAGTCCGGCCCCGTGTGCGCCTGCGGGAACCAGGGCTGCCTGGAGGCGTTCTTCGGTGGAGCGGCGCTGGCCCGCGACGCGTCGAGCGCGGCGCGGGCGGGGCGCTCGGCGATCCTGGCCGAGATGCTCGAGGAGGACGGTCGCGCTGACGGCCGAGCACGTCGGTCGGGCGATCGGGCGCGGGCGACGCGACGGCGCTGCAGCTGACCCGCGACGGCGGCCGCCGGGTCGGGACGGTGCTCGCGAACCTGGTGTCGTTCTTCAACCCGGGGCTGATCGTCATCGGGGGTGGCGTCGCCGGTCTGGGCCACACGCTGCTGGCGGAGATCCGCAGCGCGATCTACCGGCAGTCGCTGCCGCTCGCGACCGGGAACCTGCCGGTCGTGCTCAGCGAGCTCGGTGGCGACGCCGGCGTGGTCGGCGCGGCCCGGCTGATCAGCGACGCGGTCTATGCACCGGGAGACTTTCGCAAGTAACTTGCGAAATACTCTTGCCAACTTTCGTTTGGCGTTCTAGGTTCCTCTGCATGCCGGCGTGACGCCCGTCACGCCGCCAGCCGAGGAGTCCAGGTGGAGCAGCGACCTGACCAGCAGCCCGTCCGGCGGCCCGTCCGGGGCGGCGTCGCCCGACGACGTCGCGCCCCTGCTGCAGATGCGCGGGATCGTGAAGACCTTCCCCGGCGTCCGCGCGCTCGACGGCGTGGACCTGGTGGTGCGGCCCGGTGAGGTGCACTGCCTGCTCGGCCAGAACGGCGCCGGCAAGTCCACGCTGATCAAGGTGCTGGCGGGCGCCCACCGTCCCGACGAGGGCGTGATCGAGTGGCGCGGCGAGCCCGTCGCGCTGAGCACGCCGGACACCGCGATCTCGCTGGGCATCTCCACGATCTACCAGGAGCTCGACCTCGTCGCGGGGCTGAGCGTCGCCGAGAACATCTTCCTCGGGCACGAGAAGTCCCGCGGCGGACTGCTCCGCCGGGGCGACACCCGTCGCGCGGCCCGGGCCCTGCTCGCCCGTCTCGGCCACGAGGAGATCCGCGTCGACCGCGAGGTCGGGACGCTCCCGGCGTCCGGGCAGCAGATCGTCAGCATGGCGCGCGCCCTCTCCCACGACACCCAGCTCATCGTCATGGACGAGCCGTCGGCGGCTCTCGACCAGCAGGAGGTGCAGTCGCTGTTCCGGGTGATCCGCGACCTGACCTCCGAGGGTGTCGCGGTCGTCTACATCTCCCACCGGCTCGAGGAGATCCGCCAGGTGGGCGACCGGGTCACGGTCCTCAAGGACGGTCGCACCGTCGCCACCGACCTCCAGGCGCGGGACACCCCCACCTCCGACCTGATCCGGCTGATGACCGGCCGCGACATCGAGTACGTCTTCCCGCCCCGGGCCACGCTGGACGCCGCTGCTCCGACCGTCCTCGAGGTCGACGGTCTCGGCCTGGCGAAGTCGTTCGCCGACGTGTCCTTCTCCGTGCGGGCCGGCGAGATCGTCGGGCTCGCCGGGCTGGTCGGCTCGGGACGTTCGGAGATCCTCGAGTCCGTGTACGGCGCCCGTCGGCCCTCGAGCGGCACCGTCACGGTCGACGGGAAGCGCCTGCGGCGTGGGTCGGTCTCCGCGGCAGTCCGGGCGGGGATCGGGCTCGCGCCCGAGGAGCGCAAGAGCCAGGGCCTCCTCCTGGACCAGGCGATCTACCAGAACATCACGGTCTCCAGCCTCGGACGCTTCGCACGGGCCGGCTTCCTCGACGGGTCGGCCGAGCGCTCCTCCGCCCTCGAGCTGACGAAGGCGCTCGACGTACGCCCGCCCGGGGTCACCCGGCCGGTGAGGACGCTGTCCGGCGGCAACCAGCAGAAGGTCGTGCTGGCGCGGTGGCTGATGCGGGACTGCCGGGTGCTGCTGCTCGACGAGCCGACGCGCGGCGTCGACGTCGGGGCACGCAGCGAGATCTACGCGCTCATCAGGTCGCTGTCCGAACGCGGGGTCGCGGTCGTGGTGGTCTCCAGCGAGATGGAAGAAGTCCTGGGTCTCGCGGACCGGGTCCTGGTCATCAGGGAAGGGCTGGTCGTGCACGAGGGGCCGGCCGACGAGATCGACGAGCACCGGGTCCTCGACCTGGTCATGGAAGGAAGTGCCGCATGAACCCGGAACAGGAGACGGCTCACCCGACGACGGGCGCGGCCGCCACGAGCCACCCGGTCGCGGCGCAGGACCAGGTCGTCCAGGAGCCACTGTCCGGGAGCGGCAAGGGCCGGTCGCGCGGAGCTCTCGGTGGGCTGATGGGGTCGTCCGTCGGTCGCAACCTGGGCCTCGTCGTGGCGCTCTTCATCCTCTGCCTCGTCGGGATCGCCACCGCCGGTCAGCAGTTCGCCAGCATCGACAACGCGCTCACGATCCTCCGGCTCGCCGCCGTGATCGGTGTCGTGTCGGTGGGGATGACGTTCGTGATCACCGGTGGCGGGATCGACCTGTCCGTCGGTGCCATCGTCGCGCTCGCCTCGGTCTGGTCGACGACCCTGGCCACGCAGACGATGGCGCGGGACTACCACTGGTCGATCATCGTGCTCTCCGCGGTGGTGGTCGGCACGGTCTGCGGTCTCGTCAACGGCCTGCTCATCGCCTACGGCAGGGTCGTCCCGTTCATCGCCACCCTGGCGATGCTCGCGGCGGCTCGCGGACTCGCGGAGATCATCGCCCAGCGCCGGACGCAGATCGTCGACGTCCCCGGCTTCAGCAGCTTCTTCCGGCACTCGGTGCTCGGGATCCCCCTGCTGGTCATCATCTTCGCCGTCGTCGCGGCGGTCGGCTGGGTCGTGCTGAACCGGACCACGTTCGGGCGTCGTACCTTCGCGGTGGGCGGAAACCCCGAGGCGGCCCGGCTCGCCGGCATCGACGTACGCCGGCACACGGTGGCCCTCTACGCGATCGTCGGACTGTGCTGCGGGATCGCCGCGGTGATGATCGTGGCGCGTACGACGACCGGGTCCTCGACCCACGGCACGCTCTACGAGCTCGACGCCATCGCCGCCGTCGTCATCGGCGGCACCCTCCTCTCGGGCGGCCGCGGCACCATCGTCGGCACCGTGCTCGGCGTGCTGATCTTCACGACGCTCTCCAACGTCTTCACCCAGAACAACCTGTCCAGCTCGGCGCAGTCGGTCGCCAAGGGACTCATCATCGTCGCCGCGGTGCTGCTCCAGCAGCGGCTCGCGACGCGCAGCAACAGCGGCACCTAGCTCCACCCGAACCGCCTCTGTCTCGGACGTCCAGAACCCCCAGGAACGCGTGTTCCCGGCAACCAAGGAGCAGAACATGTCTCGTCCCAACCAGCACCGCCGGCTCCGGCTGGTCACCGGAGGTGCGCTCGCCGCCCTGCTCTTCGTGGCCGGCTGCACGAGCAACACGCCGGAGGCCGACAGCTCGTCGGGCGGCACCGACACGCAAGGCCGTCTCCGCCAACGACGACCCGGGCAAGAAGGTCGTCATCGGGTTCTCCGGTCCTGCTGCCGACCACGGTTGGCTCGCGGCGATCAACAGCTCCGCCCTCGAGGAGGCGAAGAAGTACGAGGACGTCGAGCTGAAGGCCGCGGAGGGCACCAACGACGCCAACCTGCAGATCAGCCAGATCGAGACGTTCATCAACGACAAGGTCGACGCGATCGTGCTGCTGCCGACGGACGGTGCGGCGCTGACCGACGTGGCCACCAAGGCGATGGAGGCCGGCATCCCGGTCATCAACGTCGACCGCGAGTTCTCCTCGCCGTTCGCGGCGCGGACCACCGTCCTGGGCGACAACTACGGCATGGGCGTCTCGGCCGGCACCTACGCCTGCAAGGTCGTCGAGGACAAGGGCCTCGACGACGCCGTGATCGCCGAGATCGCCGGCCTCGACTCGCTGCCGCTGACCCAGGACCGGTCGAAGGGCTTCAAGGACGCGCTCAAGGCCTGCGGCCAGAACGTCGACAACCGGGTCGCCGCCGAGTTCACGGTCGAGTCCGGTGAGAAGGCCGCCTCCAACCTGCTCCAGTCCGCACCCAAGATCGACGTCATCTGGAACCACGACGACGACCAGGGCGTCGGCGTGAAGGCGGCCTTCGACAACGCGAACCGCGACGAGTTCGCGTTCATCGGCGGCGCCGGTTCCTGCAACGCGATGCAGTGGATCAAGGACGGCTCGATGGCTGCCACGGTCATCTACCCGCCGACCCAGGCTGCCGACGGCATCAGGCTGGCGCGGCTGATCGCCCAGGACAAGGGCATGTCCGACCTGGTGCAGGTCGAGGTGCCCAAGCGGATCGTGCTGAACGCTCCCGTGGTCACCAAGGACAACGTCGACGACTACACGGATCTCTGCTTCCAGTCCTGAGCGGCGGGGCCGGCCGGGACTCCCTCCCGGTCGGCCCGCCGTCCGTCCGTACGACCGCCCCCGCGCCCAGAACCGAAGGACAGCTCATGGAACCGATCGCCCCGGACCTCGGCGTCGGCCTGGTCGGGTACGCCTTCATGGGCGCCGCCCACTCCCACGCCTGGCGCACGGCACCGCACTTCTTCGACCTCCCGCTCCACCCGCGTCTCCGGGCGTTGTGCGGACGGGACCAGGGCCGCGTCGCCGAGGCCGCCCGCCGGCTCGGCTGGGAGTCCACGGAGACCGACTGGACCCGGCTCCTCTCGCGCAGCGACATCGACCTGGTCGACGTCTGCACCCCGGGGGACACCCACGCAGAGATCGCCATCGCGGCGCTCCAGGCCGGCAAGCACGTGCTCTGCGAGAAGCCGCTCGCCAACTCGGTGGCCGAGGCGCAGGCGATGGCCGACGCCGCCGACCTGGCCGCCGCCCACGGCGTCCGCGCCATGGTCGGCTTCACCTACCGCCGGGTGCCCGCCGTCGCCCTGGCCCGTCAGCTGGTCGAGCAGGGCCGGATCGGCGACATCCGGCACGTCCGGGCGCAGTACCTCCAGGACTGGCTGACCGACCCGCAGTCGCCGATGACCTGGCGGCTCGACAAGGACAAGGCCGGCTCGGGCGCCCTGGGCGACATCGGTGCACACATCGTCGACCTGGCGCAGCACATCACCGGCGAGCACATCGTCACCGTCAACGGCCTGCTCGAGACCTTCGTCCGGGAGCGCCCCCTGTCCGACGGCTCGTCCGCGACGCTGCTGGGTGGTGACGCCGGACGCGGCTCGGGCCTCGGGACCGGCCAGGTCACCGTCGACGACGCCGCGACCTTCCTGGCCCGCTTCACCGGCGGAGCGGTCGGCGTCTTCGAGGCCACCAGGTTCGCCACCGGTCGCAAGAACGCGATCCGGCTGGAGATCAACGGGTCCCGGGGCAGCCTGGCGTTCGACTTCGAGGACATGAACGTCCTGGAGTTCTACGACGCCGACGAACCCGCCGAGACCGCCGGCTTCCGCCGGATCCTGGTCACCGAGCCCGAGCACCCGTACGTCGGGAGCTGGTGGCCGCCCGGCCACGGCCTGGGCTACGAGCACGGCTTCACCCACCAGGTCGTCGACCTGGTCCGGGCGCTCGGCCGCGGCGACCAGCCGCTCCCGTCCTTCCGCGACGGGCTCCAGGTCCAGTGCGTGCTGGCCGCCGTGGAGCGCAGTGCCGAGCTGGGCGCCTGGGAGCCCACCGCCGCCCCCGTCGCCGCCGCCTGACCACGTCCGAGACCGCACCACCGAGGAGTCCCGATGCCAGCAGCACTGTCCCGTCCCCACCGCCGATGACCGCTTCTCCTTCGGCCTCTGGACGGTCGGGTGGCAGGGGGTCGACGTCTTCGGCGGGCCGGTGCGCCCACCGATGGACCCGGTCTACGCGGTGGAGCGGCTCGCCGGGATCGGGGCCGCGGCCCTGAGCTTCCACGACGACGACCTCGTGCCCGACGACGCACGCGACAGGTGACCCTCGACCGCTTCGCGAAGGCGATCGCCGACACCGGCCTGGTCGTCGAGATGGCGACCACCAACCTGTTCGGGCACGCCGTCTTCAAGGACGGCGGGTTCACCGCCAACGACCGCCGCGTGCGCCGGCTGGCGCTGGCCAAGGTGCTCCGCAACGTCGACCTCGCCGCCGAGCTCGGCGCCCGCACCTACGTGCTCTGGGGCGGCCGCGAGGGCTCGGAGTCCGGTGGCAGCAAGGACGTCCAGTCGGCGCTGGCCCGCTACAAGGAGGCGCTCGACCTGCTCTGCGCCTACGTCCGCGACCAGGGCTACGACCTGCGCTTCGCCCTCGAGCCCAAGCCCAACGAGCCCCGCGGCGACATCCTGCTCCCGACCATCGGGCACGCCCTCGCCTTCATCTCCGAGCTCGACGAGCCCGACCGCGTCGGCCTCAACCCCGAGGTGGGCCACGAGGAGATGGCCGGGCTGAACTTCGCGCACGGCATCGCGCAGGCGCTCTGGCACGGCAAGCTCTTCCACGTCGACCTCAACGGCCAGCACGGTCCCCGCTTCGACCAGGACCTCCGCTTCGGCGCCGGCAACCTCCGCGGTGCCTTCTGGACCGTCGACGTCCTCGAGGGCGGTCCGGGCGGCGCGGCGTACGACGGCTACCGGCACTTCGACTACAAGCCGGCGCGCACCGAGGACGACGAGGGCGTCTGGGTCACCGCCGAGGCCTGCATGCGCAACTACCTGCTGCTCCGCGAGCGCACCCGGGCCTTCCGCGCCGACCCCGCGGTGCACGAGGCCCTCGACGCGGCCCGGGTCGGCGACCTCGGCGACGCCGACCGCTCGGCGGACGGCGAGACGCTCGCGGACCTGCGCGCCGAGCGCCACGACGTCACCGCCCTCGCCGAGCAGGGCCTGGCGTTCGAGGCGCTCGACCAGCTCGCCATGGAACACCTGCTCGGCGCACGCTGAGCACCCGGACCGGAAGGAACCGACGATGACGCGACCGATCACCCTCTTCACCGGGCAGTGGGCCGACCTGCCGTTCGAGGAGGTCTGCCGGCTGGCCTCCGGCTGGGGGTACGACGGGCTCGAGATCGCCTGCTGGGGCGACCACCTCGACGTCTGGGCCGCCGTGGAGGACGACGCCTACCTCGCGAGCAAGCGCGAGGTGCTCGCGAAGTACGACCTGAAGGTCTGGGCGATCTCCAACCACCTCAAGGGCCAGGCGGTCTGCGACGACCCGATCGACGAGCGGCACCGGCGACATCCTGCCGAGCCGGATCTGGGGCGACGGCGACGCCGAGGGCGTGCGGCAGCGGGCGGCCGAGGAGATGAAGACGACCGCGCGGGCCGCCCGACGGCTCGGCGTCGACACCGTGGTCGGCTTCACCGGCTCCTCCATCTGGAAGTACGTCGCGATGTTCCCGCCGGCCACCCAGGCCATGGTGGACGCCGGCTACGACGACTTCGCCACCCGGTGGAACCCGATCCTCGACGTGTTCGACGCCGAGGGCGTGCGCTTCGCCCACGAGGTGCACCCCTCGGAGATCGCCTACGACTACTGGACGACCGTGCGGGCGCTCGAGGCCGTCGGCCACCGGGAGGCCTTCGGGCTGAACTGGGACCCGTCCCACTTCGTCTGGCAGGACCTCGACCCCGTGTCGTTCCTGTGGGACTTCCAGGACCGGATCTACCACGTCGACTGCAAGGACACGAAGCTCCAGGTCGGCAACGGCCGCAACGGCCGGCTCGGGTCGCACCTGGCGTGGGCCGACCCGCGCCGCGGCTGGGACTTCGTCTCGACCGGTCACGGGGACGTGCCGTGGGAGCGCTGCTTCCGGATGCTCAACACCATCGGCTACGCGGGACCGATCTCGGTCGAGTGGGAGGACGCCGGGATGGACCGGCTCCGCGGGGCGCCCGAGGCGCTCGGCTTCGTGCGGTCCCTGGCCTTCGACCCGCCCGACGCGGCGTTCGACTCGGCGTTCGCGACGACCGACTGACCGGGACGCTCGCCCGGGAGGCTCGGCAGAGAGGCGGCCCCTGCCAGCACCGCGCTGGCGGGGGCCGCTGGTTTTCTCCGGTTCCGGGAACAGTCCGCGCTGCCGCCTGCGTTGAATGCCAACTGACAAGAGTTGAGTTGAACCGACTCAAGTTGTTTGACACACTCGGTGGCAGTGGGCGGCTCCGGCCGGCCGCCGCGAACACACGCTTGGAAGCATCACGCACTCGCCGGCCCCGCCCGGGCCGGTCCCGCAACTGGAGGTACACACCATGGCTCGTGCGGTCGGTATCGACCTCGGTACGACGAACTCCGTCGTCGCCGTCCTCGAAGGTGGCGAACCCACCGTCATCGCGAACGCCGAGGGTGCCCGGACGACCCCGTCCGTCGTCGCCTTCGCCAAGAGTGGCGAGGTGCTCGTCGGTGAGGTCGCCAAGCGGCAGGCCGTCACCAACGTCGACCGGACCATCCGCTCGGTCAAGCGCCACATCGGCACGGACTGGAAGACCCAGATCGACGACAAGTCGTTCAACTCCCAGCAGATCTCGGCGTTCGTGCTGCAGAAGCTCAAGCGCGACGCGGAGGCCTACCTCGGCGAGACCGTCACCGACGCGGTGATCACGGTCCCGGCGTACTTCTCCGACGCGCAGCGCCAGGCCACCAAGGAGGCCGGCGAGATCGCCGGCCTGACCGTGAGCCGGATCGTCAACGAGCCCACCGCGGCGGCGCTGGCCTACGGCCTCGACAAGGAGTCCGACCAGACGATCCTGGTCTTCGACCTCGGTGGCGGCACGTTCGACGTGTCCCTGCTCGAGATCGGCGAGGGCGTCGTCGAGGTGAAGGCCACCTCCGGTGACAACCACCTCGGTGGCGACGACTGGGACACCCGGCTCGTCGAGTGGATGGTCAAGAAGTTCAAGGACAACAACGGCGTGGACCTCGGCGCGGACAAGATCGCCCGCCAGCGCCTCCAGGAGGCCGCCGAGAAGGCCAAGATCGAGCTGTCCTCCTCGAGCGAGACCACGATCCACCTGCCGTACATCACCCACTCGGAGTCCGGCCCGCTGCACTTCGAGGAGAAGATCAGCCGCGCCGAGTTCCAGCGGATGACCTCCGACCTGCTCGACCGCACCAAGTCGCCGTTCAAGCAGGTCATCAAGGACGCCGGTGTCGACGTCTCCGCGATCGACCACGTGATCCTGGTCGGCGGCTCCACCCGGATGCCCGCCGTGGCCGAGGTCGTCAAGGAGCTCACCGGCGGCAAGGAGCCCAACAAGGGCGTCAACCCCGACGAGGTCGTCGCCGTGGGCGCCGCGCTCCAGGCCGGTGTCCTCAAGGGCGAGGTCAAGGACATGCTGCTCCTCGACGTCACCCCGCTGAGCCTCGGCATCGAGACCAAGGGCGGCGTGATGACGCGCCTCATCGAGCGCAACACCACGATCCCGACCAAGCGCTCCGAGGTCTTCACCACGGCCGACGACAACCAGCCGTCCGTGCAGATCCAGGTGTTCCAGGGCGAGCGCCAGATGGCCGCCCAGAACCAGCCGCTCGGCAACTTCGAGCTGACCGGCCTCCCGCCGGCCCCGCGCGGCGTGCCGCAGATCGAGGTCACCTTCGACATCGACGCCAACGGCATCGTGCACGTGTCCGCCAAGGACCGCGGCACGGGTCGCGAGCAGTCGATGACGATCACCGGCGGCTCGGCGCTGTCCAAGGAAGACATCGACAAGATGGTCAAGGACGCCGAGCAGTACGCCGAGGAGGACCGGCTGCGCAAGGAGGCGGTGGAGACCCGCAACCAGGCCGAGGGCGTCGCCTACAGCACCGAGAAGTTCCTCGGCGAGAACGGCGACAAGATCCCGGCCGAGGTCAAGACCGAGGTCGAGGCCGACCTCGACGCGCTGAAGAAGGCGCTCGAGAGCACCGAGGAGAGCGCCGGCCCGGAGATCTCCGCGGCGCTCGCCAAGCTCAACGAGTCCAGCCAGAAGATGGGTGCCGCGATGTACGCCGCGGGCGAGGCCGACGCCTCCGCCGCGGGCGGCACGACCGGCACCGGTGACTCCGACGAGGACGTCGTGGACGCCGAGATCGTCGACGAGGACACCGACGGCGACGCGAAGAGCGACGAGGGTGAGAGCAAGTGACCTCAGGCCACGAGCAGGAGCCGGCCGAGTTCCCCGACGCCGAGGGGCGGGACCCGCAGGAGACTGCGGGCCCCGTGCCCGGGGCGGCCGGGGAGCCGGCCCCGTCCGAGGAGCCCGTCGAGGCCCCGGTCGAGCCCGGTCCCGACGAGCTGACCGCGGCGCTGGCCAAGGTGGGTTCGCTCACCGAGGACCTGCAGCGGCTGCAGGCGGAGTACGTCAACTACAAGCGCCGGGTCGACCGGGACCGCGAGCTGGTCGAAGCAGAACGCCGTCTTCTCGGTGCTCTCCTCGATGCTGCCGGTGCTCGACGACCTGGACCGGGCGCGCGAGCACGGTGAGCTCGAGGGCGGCTTCAAGGCCGTCGCCGACTCGCTCGAGCGGATCGTCGCGGCCCACGGGCTGGTCAAGTTCGGCGCCCCCGGCGACGAGTTCGACCCGCGCTTCCACGAGGCGCTGATGCACGCGCACTCGGCGGACGTGACCACGACGACCTGCCAGAACATCGTGTCCGCCGGCTACATGATCGGCGAGCGCGTCGTACGCCCGGCCAAGGTGACCGTGGTGGATCCTGAGCCGGAGGGCCCCGGGGCCTAGCCCCGGTGGTCGACACAGCATGACCCAGCATGACCAGGACGAACCGAGAGGGAGAGGGGGTGCACGGATGACCAACGCAGACTGGGCGAACAAGGACTTCTACAAGGTCCTCGGGGTCGCCAAGGACGCGTCGGCGGCCGACGTCAAGAAGGCCTACCGCAAGCTCGCCCGTGCGAACCACCCCGACTCCCACCCGGGCAACAAGGCCGCGGAGGACCGCTTCAAGGCGATCGCCGAGGCCTACGACGTCGTCGGGGACACCGACAAGCGCAAGCAGTACGACGAGCTGCGGTCCGGTCTGGGCGGCGGGTTCGGACCGTTCACGACCACCGGCGCGGGGCGGGCCCCAGGGGTTCGACTTCAACGACCTGTTCGGCGGCGGCACCGGTCGCGGCAGCAGCGGCGGGGCGGCGGGTTCGGCGACGTCTTCGGCGGCATGTTCGGAGGCGGCGGGGGCCGCACGCGCACCTCGGCGCAGCCCCGCCGCGGCTCCGACATCGAGACCGACGCGACGATCGGGTTCGCGGACGCCATCGAAGGGGTGACCGTCTCGCTGCGGCTCACCTCCGACGCGCCCTGCCCGGACTGCTCCGGCACCGGCGCCCGGGCGGGCACGATGCCGCGGGTCTGCCCGGACTGCGAGGGCGTCGGGATGCGGGCGGCCTCGGTCGGCGGCGCGTTCACGATGAACGAGACCTGCCCGACCTGCCGCGGCCGCGGCCTGGTCGTCGACGACCCGTGCCCGACCTGCCACGGCTCCGGGCGGGGGATGTCCAACCGGACCATCTCCGCGCGGATCCCCGCGGGCGTCAAGGACGGCCAGCGGATCCGGCTGCGGGGCAAGGGCGCGAACGGCGAGCGCGGCGGGCCGCCGGGAGACCTCTACGTCACCGTGCACGTCTCCGGCCACCACCTGTTCGGCCGCAAGGGCGACAACCTCACCCTCACGGTGCCGGTCAGCTTCGCCGAGGCGGCCCTGGGCGCGGACATCAAGGTGCCCACGCTCGGCGGCGCCCCGGTCACCCTCAAGGTGCCCGCGGGCACCCCGAACGGCCGGTCCTTCCGGGTCCGCGGCCGCGGGGTGCAGCGCAAGGACGGCCACAAGGGCGACCTGCTGGTGACCGTCGAGGTGCAGGTCCCGGCCCGGCTCGACGACAAGGCCCGCGCGGCCGTCGAGGCGCTCCGTGAGGCCACCGCCGGATCCGACCTGCGCGCCAACCTCTTCGACGCGCGCACCACGCCCGGCAGCCCGTCATGAGCGGGCTGGGCGGGGGACCGATGCCGGGGCCCGAGGTCCCGGTCTACGTCATCAGCGTCGCCGCCGAGCTCACCGGCCTGCACCCGCAGACCCTGCGCACCTACGACCGGCTCGGCCTGGTCCGGCCGGGCCGCACCGGCGGCGGCGGCCGGCGCTACTCGTGGCGCGACATCGAGCTGCTCCGCGAGGTCGCCGAGCTGAGCTCCACCGGCATCGGCCTCGAGGGCGTGCGCCGGATCCTCGAGCTCGAGCACCGCGTCGACGCCCTGCAGCGCCGGGTCGTCGAGCTCGAGCACGACCTGGCCTCCGCCGAGTACACCCTGCGCGCCGCCCTGTCGGCGCCCACCAAGAACCTGCCCGCCGTGCGGGCCACCACGGCGACCGGCCAGTCGGTCACCGTGTGGCGCCGCGGCCCGCGCTAGCCAGCACCCTCGCCTCGATTCGTCTGCGGTCGTCCGGCGAGAGACCACCCGCAGGACCGCAGGCACACGACGGGAGACCGACATGGACGCATCGAAGTTCACCACCCGCAGCCAGGAAGCCATCAACTCCGCCATCACCGCCGCGGCGTCGGCCGGGCACGCGCAGGTCGAGGCGGTGCACCTGCTCGCCGCCCTGCTCGCCCAGCCGGAGGGCATCATCCACCCGCTGCTCCAGGCCGTCGGTGCGCAGCCGTCGGCCGTCGAGGCCGGGGTCCGCGCCGAGCTCGGCCGGCTGCCCGCCGCGAGCGGCTCGACGGTCGGCGGCCCGTCGTACTCCCGGGCGGCGATCGCGCTGCTGGACCAGGCCGGTGACGTGGCCGCCGCGCTCAAGGACGACTTCATCTCCACCGAGCACCTGCTGCTCGCCGCCACCAGCGTCGACTCGCCGGCCAAGACCGTGCTGGCCTCCGCGGGCGCCACCTTCGAGACGTTGAGCGGTGCGCTGACGAGCGTCCGGGGTACGTCGCGGGTCACCAGCCAGGACCCGGAGGCGACGTACCAGGCGCTCGAGAAGTACGCCGTGGACCTGACCGCCACCGCGGCGGAGGGCAAGCTCGACCCGGTGATCGGCCGGGACGCCGAGATCCGCCGGCTGATCCAGGTGCTCTCGCGCCGCACCAAGAACAACCCCGTGCTGATCGGTGAGCCCGGCGTCGGCAAGACCGCCGTCGTCGAGGGGCTCGCCCAGCGGGTCGTCGACGGCGACGTGCCCGACTCGCTCAAGGGCCGCAAGGTGCTCTCGCTCGACCTGGCCGCGATGGTGGCCGGCGCGAAGTACCGCGGCGAGTTCGAGGAGCGGCTCAAGGCCGTGCTCGCGGAGATCAAGGCCTCCGCCGGGCAGGTCATCACCTTCATCGACGAGCTGCACACCGTCGTCGGCGCGGGCGCCGGCGGCGACTCCGCGATGGACGCCGGCAACATGCTCAAGCCGATGCTGGCCCGCGGCGAGCTGCGGATGATCGGCGCGACCACGCTCGACGAGTACCGCGAGCGCATCGAGAAGGACCCGGCCCTCGAGCGCCGGTTCCAGCAGGTGTTCGTCGGTGAGCCGTCCGTCGAGGACACGGTGGCGATCCTGCGCGGGCTCAAGGAGAAGTACGAGGCGCACCACGGCGTCACCATCGCCGACAGCGCGCTGGTCGCCGCCGCGATGCTGTCCGACCGCTACATCACCGGCCGCCAGCTGCCCGACAAGGCGATCGACCTCGTCGACGAGTCGGCCTCCCGGCTGCGGATGGAGATCGAGTCCAGCCCGGTCGAGATCGACCAGCTCCGGCGCAGCGTCGACCGGATGAAGATGGAGGAGCTCGCGCTCGACCGCGAGGCCGACGCCGCGTCCCGCGACCGGCTCGAGCGGCTGCGCGCCGACCTCGCCGACCGCGAGGAGGAGCTGCGCGGGCTGGAGAGCCGGTGGGCCCGGGAGAAGGCCGCGCTCGAGGGCGTCGGCGAGCTCCGCAAGCAGATCGACGAGCTGCGGATGCAGGCCGACCGCTACCAGCGCGAGGGTGACTTCGCGCAGGCCAGCGAGATCCTCTACGGCCGGATCCCCGAGCTGGAGAAGCGGCTCGAGCAGGCCGCCGAGGACGAGCTGTCCGTCACCGACCCGATGGTGCGCGACGAGGTCGGTCCCGAGGAGATCGCCGACGTCGTCGAGGCGTGGACGGGCATCCCGACCGGACGGCTCCTCGAGGGCGAGACCGCCAAGCTGCTGCGCATGGAGGACGTGATCGGCCAGCGGCTGATCGGCCAGCGGGCCGCCGTCTCCGCCGTCTCCGACGCCGTGCGCCGCTCCCGTGCGGGCATCGCCGACCCCGACCGGCCCACCGGGTCGTTCCTGTTCCTCGGCCCCACCGGCGTCGGCAAGACCGAGCTGGCCAAGGCGCTCGCGGACTTCCTGTTCGACGACGAGCGCGCGATCGTCCGCATCGACATGAGCGAGTACTCCGAGAAGCACTCGGTGTCCCGGCTCGTCGGCGCGCCCCCCGGCTACGTCGGGTACGACGAGGGCGGCCAGCTCACCGAGGCGGTGCGCCGGCGTCCCTACTCCGTCGTGCTGCTCGACGAGGTGGAGAAGGCGCACCCCGAGGTCTTCGACATCCTGCTCCAGGTCCTCGACGACGGCCGGCTCACCGACGGCCAGGGCCGCACCGTGGACTTCCGCAACGTGGTGCTGATCTTGACCTCGAACCTCGGCTCGACCTATCTCGTCGACCCCACGCTCGACGACGACAAGAAGCGCGAGTCGGTGCTGGCCGTCGTACGCCAGTCGTTCAAGCCGGAGTTCCTCAACCGGCTCGACGAGGTGGTGCTCTTCGACTCGCTGTCGCGCGACGAGCTCGCGCACATCGTGGACCTGCAGATCGCCCAGCTGAGCAAGCGCCTGGCCGTCCGCCGGATCACCGTCGAGGTCACCCCGGCCGCGCACGCCTGGCTGTCCGAGACCGGCTACGACCCGGCGTACGGCGCCCGGCCGCTGCGCCGGCTCGTGCAGACCGCGATCGGGGACCCGCTCGCCCGGCTGCTGCTCGGCGGCGAGGTCCTGGACGGCGGCCACGTGCAGGTGGACGTGGCGCCGCAGGGCCAGGGCCTGCTGCTCACCCCCGATGGTCCGTGACGTTCTGCTGTCTCCGGGCCCCTTCCACGACAAGTTCGTCACGGATTATCGGGCGGCGGGGGGCAGGTCGCCCTCTGCTTCTCCTGCCTCCAGGGGTCCTCCGGCAGGGCCCGGAGCTGCTCGACGCACCAGGGGCTGACGTCCCGCTCGCCGCGCAGCACCGACGTCCGGAACTCCGGCCACGGCACCCAGGCGAAGTCGTCGACCTCGTCGGCGTCCGGGCGTACGGCGTCCGCGGTCGTCGCGACGAACACCGGGCACATCTCGTTCTCGACGTCGCCGTCGGCCATCACCGCGCGGTAGCGGAACGCCGGCAGCACCAGGGCCATCGCCTCCAGCCGCAGCCCGAGCTCCTGGGCCGCGCGGCGGCGCACGGCGTCGGCGAGGTCCTCGCCCGGGGCCGGATGGCCGCACACGCTGTTGGTCCAGACGCCCGGCCAGGTCCGCTTGTGGGTGGCCCGGCGGGTGACCAGCACCCGGCCGTCGAGGTCGCGCACGTAGCAGGAGAACGCCAGGTGCAGCGGGGTGGCGCGATGGTGGACGGTCGCCTTGTCGGCGACCCCGACGGCCCGTGCCCGTCCTCGTCGAGCAGCACCACCTGCTCGGCGCCGCCGCTCAGTGTCATGCCGGCCTCGCGAGCTGGTTCACGGCCGCGTCGAACACCCACGGCAGGGCCGCGGCGGCCGGCACGATCCGGCTGCGCAGCGCGCGGTGCCGGGTGACGGCGAGCAGCCCCTGGGTGAGCAGGTCGTGGCGCCGGGTGACCCGCCGCCAGTCCCGCTCGTAGCGGCCGGCGTCGGCCGTCGGTGATCGCCGCGACGGCGGCCCGGGCCTGCGCGATGCCGATCGCGATGCCCTCGCCGGTCAGCGCGTCGACGTAGCCCGCCGAGTCGCCGACCAGCAGCACCCGGCCCTGCACGCGGCGGGTCGACCGCTGCCGGAGCGGTCCCGCGCCCCGCGGACCCGGGTCATCGGGTGGCCGTCGAGGTGCGGCGCGAGCGTGGCGAACGCGCTGAGCAGCTCGGCGAAGGTCGCCCGCCGGTCGGTGAGCACGGCGATCCCGACCAGGCCGTCGGCCACCGGCGTCACGTAGGCCTCGCCCACCCGCGACCAGTGCACCTCGACGAAGCCCGACCAGGGCGCGACCGCGACGTGCGCGCGCTGGCCGTACCTGCGGGCGGTGCCCCCGGGCGCCTCCAGGCCGAGCATCCGGCGGATCGGCGAGTGCAGCCCGTCGGCGGCCACCAGGTGCCGCGTCGGCTCCCCGTCGACCAGGACGTGGTCGCCGGCGTCGACGACGCTGCGCACGGCGCGCTGCTCGACCGGGACGCCGGCCAGCATCACCGCCCCCTGCAGCCCGCGCAGCAGCGCGGTCCGTCGTACGCCGCGGCCGGCACCGCACCGGAACGGCAGCGTCGACCGTGTGCGACCCGTCGACGTAGCGGATGCCCTCCAGCGGCCGGCCCTCCAGGGCCACGCCGAGGTCCAGCAGGTCCGAGACCGCCGCGGGCATCAGGCCCTCGCCGCAGGCCTTGTCGATCACGCCCTTGCGGGGCTCGAGCACCACGACGTCGAGGCCGGCCCGCGCGGCGTACAGCGCCGTCACCAGCCCGACCGGGTCCGCCGCCGGCCACCACCAGGTCGCGCATCAGGCGCCGACCCCGGCCAGCGCGGTGTTCTCCACCCGGAGCCGGACCGTCAGCAGCACGGCGTTGAGCAGCGTGAACACCAGCGCGGTCACCCAGGCGGCGTGCACCAGCGGCAGCGCGACGCCCTCGACGACGACCGCGACGTAGTTGGGGTGGCTGAGGAACCGGTAGGGGCCGGACCGCACCAGCGGCAGCCCCGGTACGACGATCACGCGGGTGTTCCAGCGCCGGCCCAGCGTGCGGATGCACCACCACCGCAGCCCCTGGGACGCGACCGTCAGCACCAGCATCACGCCGGCGAGCACGGGGGACACGTCGGGCCGCACGACCCAGGCCTCGACGAGCATCCCGACGAGCAGGCCGGTGTGCAGCACGACCATCGCCGGGTAGTGCCCGCGGCCGGTCTCGAAGCCGCCCTGCTCGAGGCTCCACGCCGCGTTGCGCTTCGAGACGACCAGCTCGGCCAGCCGCTCCAGCCCGACGAGGGCGACCAGGACCGTGAAGAACGCGAGGCTCGTCATGCCGCCTCCGCGGCCCGCAGCAGCACCAGCTCGGAGCAGAAGCCGGGTCCCATCGCCATCAGCAGACCGTAGGCCCCGGGGCGCGGCGGCCGGTCGCGCAGGGTGTCGGCGAAGACGTGCAGCACCGAGGCCGAGGACAGGTTGCCGATCCGGGCCAGCGAGTCCCAGGTCATCTCGACGGCCGAGCGGGGCAGGTCGAGCGCCTCCTCGATGGCCTCGAGGACCTTGGGGCCGCCGGGGTGGCAGACCCAGAACTCCACGTCGTCGCGGGACAGCCCGGCGTCGGCGAGGAAGCCGTCGACGTCCTCGCCGAGGTAGCGCCGGACCAGGTCGGGCACGTTCGCGTCCAGCACGATCCGCAGGCCGGTGGCGCCGACGTCCCAGCCCATGGTCCGCTCGGAGTCGGGGTAGAGCCGGCTGCGGGACGCCGAGCACCTCGACGCCGCCGGCGTCGGAGCGACCGGTTCGCGCCGACCGCGACCACGGCCGCCGCGCCGTCGCCGAACAGCCCGCTCGCGACCAGGTTCGGGACCGACGCGTCGTCGCGCTGCACGGTCAGCGAGCAGAGCTCGGCGGACACCAGCACCGCGACGTCGTCGGGATGGCCGACCAGGTAGTCCTCGAGCCGGGCGACGCCGGCCGCGCCCGCGACGCAGCCGAGCCCGACCAGCGGCACCCGCTTCACGTCCGGCCGCAGCCCGATGACCGCGGCGATCCGGGCGTCCAGCGAGGGTACGGCGAGGCCGGTGACGGTCGTGGACACGATCAGGTCGACGTCGGCCGGGGTGAGGTCGGCGGCCTTGAGGGCGTCGACGAGCGCCTGGGCGCCGAGCTGCACGGCCACCTCGATGAACCGGTCGTTGGCCTCGCCGAAGTCGCGGAGACCGGCGTACTCCTCGAGCGGCAGCGCGAGGTGCCGCTGCCGGACGCCCGCGTTGGCGTGGAACCGGCGCAGCAGCCGCTCGTCGACGCCGCCGCCGCTCGCGATCACCTCGGCGAAGGCGTCGGTGATCTGCTCCTGCGGGTAGCAGTGCTCGGGGAGGGTCCCTCGGACCGACAGGATCTGCATGGCGGGTGTCCCTCTCACTGGGTGACCGGGGGGCGGGGCTGCGGGACGGGCCTCATCGCGCTCCCGCCAGCAGGGCGACGTCGACCAGCGCGATCGCGACGGCGGCCCGGAACGGCGTGCGTCCCCGGCCGCGCAGGCCGACGGCCGCGAGCACGGCGACCAGGGGGAGCCCGAGCCAGGACAGCCACCGGTGCGAGCCGGTCGCGTTCAGGGCGATCAGCACCGAGGCGGCCACCAGCACGGCGGTCGCGGCCGGCCCGGTGCGGCGGGCGCCGATCCGGTGCGGGAGCCCGTGCACGCCGGTGGCCGCGTCGTCGTCGAGGTCGGGCAGCGCGTTCACGAGGTGCGCGCCGACGCCGAGCAGCGCGCCCGCGAGCGGCACCCACGGCGGCGGCAGCTCGCCCGGGTCGCCGGCCAGCGCCACGAACACCGGCAGCGCGCCGAACGCGACGGCGTAGGGCAGCCACGACCAGGCCGTCGACTTCAGCCCCAGGTTGTAGGCCCAGCCCGACGCCACCGTGAGCAGGTGCACCGAGGCCGGCGACCACGCCGCAGGCCAGCGAGAGCGGCACGGTCGCGACGAGGGCCAGCACGCAGGCGACCCGGACGGCCGCGACGCCGACCTCGCCGGTGGCGAGCGGCTTGTCGGTGCGGCGCACCGCCCGGTCCCGCCGTACGTCGATGAGGTCGTTCGACCAGCCGATGGAGAGCTGGCCGGTCAGCACGGCCGCGACCACGAGGGTGGACGTGCTCGGCGGGCAGGCCGGCCGTGACCGCCAGCAGGCCGGCGACGGCGGTGACCGCGAGCGCGGGGCCGGCGTGGGCGCTGCGGAGCAGGGCGGGGACCGGGTTGGCGGTCGTGCGCTGCTGCTCCACGCTCTCGTCCGATCCTCGTGCCGATGTCGGCCGCCTGTCGTGGGCCGGACCGGGCGGCGGTGTACTCCTGAGCCTGCCACGGGCGGTGAAGGCAGCGACAGGGACCGACCGGTCGCGTGGTGGAATGGGCGCCATGAGCGAGTCGGACGGCACGAAGGCACCCGCCCGCCCGCGTCAGGTGACGGTGGCCGGCGTGACGGCAGCCGCCGCCTGCCTGCTGCTGGTGGTGTCCCTGTTCGACTCGATGGCGACCGTCCGCTCCGCGGACATGCGGGACCGGGTCGCGACGTTCCTCGGCACCCCGCCCGGGGACGGCCTCGGCCTGTCCGCGGACGCCGTCATCGACCTGCTCCGCACGGTCGTGCTGGTCAGCGGCGCGCTGGCCGCCGCGGGCGTCGTGCTCGCGATCTTCGCGCTCCAGCGGCACCGCGGGGCCCGCGTCGGGCTCGGCGTCGCCGCGGTGCTGATGCTGTTCTCGGCCACCTTCGTGTCCGGCATCCTCCCGCTGGTGGTCGCCGTCGCCGCCGCGATGCTGTGGGGCCGGGAGGCGCGCGACTGGTACGACGGGCGTCAGCCCCGGCCCGCGCCGCAGCCGTCCGGCCCCCGGGGCGCTGCCGCCCCAGCCGTCGGCCGGCCCGCAGTCCGGGCCGCCGCACCCGCAGGCCGGCCCGTCGTACCCGGCCGCCGGTCCCTACCCGCCGGCCGGCTCGCCGTGGAGCAGCCCGCCCCAGCAGGAGGTCGGCCCCGGCCACCCGGCGCGCCGGCGGGTTCCACGCCGCACCGGCCCCGCGGACCGGCCGTCCGGTGCAGGTCACCGTCGCGGTGTGGCTGACCTGGGTGGTCTCCGCCTTCGTGGCGTTCGTGTTCGTGCTGGTCGTGCTGACCATGCTGCTCGACCGGGACCGGCTGCTCGAGGAGATCCAGCGCACCCCCACGCTGACCGACGCCGGGTTCACGACCCGGCAGATCCTCGGCTTCATGTGGGTGCTCAGCGCGGTCGCGATCGTCTGGTCGCTGGGCGCGATGGCGCTGGCGGCGCTGGCGTTCCGGCGGGTGGAGGTCGCCCGGGTCGCGCTGGTGGTCTCCGGGATCGTCGCCGGGCTGGTGTGCCTGGCCGCCGTACCGGTCGGCTGGCCCGGGGCGGTCGCCGCCTTCACCACCGTCACGCTGCTCAGCCGCCGCCCGACCCGCGACTGGTTCGCCGGCCGCGGCCTGCCGCCGGGCCCGCCGCAGCAGCCGCTGCCGCAGCCGCCGCCCCGGAGCAAGCCGCCGGTCTGGTGACTCAGGCGTGCAGGTCGGCCTGACGGAGCCGGCGCACGCCGTCCTCGACGACCGCGGTCTCCTTGCAGAACGCCCAGCGCACCTTGTGCCGGCCCTCCTCGTGGTCGTCGTAGAACACCTGGCTCGGGATCGCCACGACGCCGGCCCGCTCCGGGAGCGCGAGGCAGAACGCCATCCCGTCCGGGTAGCCGTACGCCCGCACGTCGGTGGTCACGAAGTACGTCGCCTCGGGCGGGTAGACCTCGACGTCGAGCCCGCGCAGGCCCTCGACGAGCAGGTCCCGCTTGACCTCGAGCTCCTTGGCCAGCCCGTCGTAGAAGCCGGCCTCCTGGCGCAGGGCGTGCGCGACGGCCGGCTGCAGGGGCGCGGCGTTGCTGAACGTCAGCCACTGCTTGGCGGCCATCACGGTGCCCACCAGGTCGGCCGGCCCGGTCACCCAGCCGACCTTCCAGCCGGTGAACGAGAACGTCTTGCCGGCGCTGGAGATGCTCACCGTGCGGTCCCACATCCCCGGCAGCGTGCAGATCGGGACGTGCGCGCGGCCGTCGAACAGCAGGTGCTCGTAGACCTCGTCGGTCACCACCACCAGGTCGTGCTCGAGGGCCACCTCCGCGACCGCCTCGAGCTCGGCCCGGGTGAGCACCGCACCGGTCGGGTTGTGCGGGGTGTTCAGCAGCAGCGTCGTGGTGCGCGGCGTGACCGCGGCCCGGAGCGCGTCGACGTCGAGCCGGAAGTCCGGCGCGCGCAGGGTCACCGGGCGTCGTACGCCGCCGGCCATCTCGATGCACGCGACGTAGGAGTCGTAGAACGGCTCGAGCACCACCATCTCGTCGCCGGGGTTCACGAACGCGAAGATCGCGGCGGCCAGCGCCTCGGTCGCCCCCGCGGTCACCACGACCTGCGAGGTGGGGTCGAGCTCGATGCCGTAGTGCCGGGCCTGGTGCTCGGCGACCGCCTCGCGCAGCTCGGGGACGCCCGGACCGGGCGGGTACTGGTTGCGGCCCGCGCGCAGCGCCTCGACCGCCGCCTCGACGGCACCGGGCGGACCGTCCCGGTCCGGGAAGCCCTGGCCCAGGTTGAGGCTGCCGGTGCGCACGGCCAGCGCGGACATCTCGGAGAAGATCGTCGGCGGGATCGACCGGAGCCGGGTCGCCATCCTCGGGGAGGTCGCAGACATACCGGCGACTGTACGGCGTTCGCGTGCAGCCGCTGCGGGGCATGAGGGATGATCGCCGCATGTCCACCCAGACCGTCGCCCGCCCGCCCGCGGCCCCGAAGCGGCGGCGCGGAGCCGCGTTCTGGGTCGGGATCGCGCTGATCCTCGCCGGCCTCGCGGTGCTCGCCTACGTGGCCTGGCAGTTCTTCGGCACCAACGTGGTGGCCCACCAGAAGCAGCAGAAGATCGTCGAGAAGACCGAGAGCGTCTGGCGGTCGCAGGGCTCGGCCGGCGCCTCCGGGACCGCGCAGGGCGTGGAGCTCGACGGCGCCCAGGCGCTGGTCCGGATCCCGCGCTTCGGCAAGGGCTACGTGATGCCGGTGCAGGCGGGGGTCTCCGAGCGGGTGCTCGCCGAGGGCTACGGGCACTTCCCGAGGACCGCCGACCCCGGCCAGGTCGGCAACTACGCGATCGCCGCGCACCGGGTCACCCACGGCGAGCCGCTGCGGGACATGCCCGAGCTGCGGCCCGGCGACACCGTCCAGGTGGAGACCCGCAGGGCGACGTACACCTACCGGCTCGACACCGACCCCAACAAGCTGATCGTGACGTTCGCCGACGTCTGGGTGATCGACGCGCTGCCGACCAACCCGCGCGGCGGCGTCGCAGCCGGCCCAGCGCGCCGGCCAGAGGCTGATCACGCTGACCACCTGCGCCGAGCTGTTCCACACCGACAACCGGATGATCGTGTTCGGGCACCTCGTCCGCACCACCCCCCGCTGACCTGTCAGGCGCTCACCCGGCCCCGGCCGATCGTGGGCCTGACAGGTCGGCCACTAGGGTGGCGCGCATGAGCGATCGGGACGCGTTGCTGGACCAGGTCAGGACCAAGGCCGTCGTGCACGGGCGGGTCACGCTGTCCTCCGGCAAGGAGGCCGACTACTACGTCGACCTGCGCCGGATCACCCTGGACGCGCAGGCCGCCCCGCTGGTCGGCCGGGTGATGCTCGACCTCACCTCCGGCTGGGAGTACGACGCCGTGGGCGGTCTCACGCTCGGCGCCGACCCGGTCGCCACCGCGATGCTGCACGCCGCCGCGCAGCAGGGCCGGGCCCTCGACGCGTTCGTGGTCCGCAAGGAGGAGAAGGCGCACGGCCTGCAGCGCCGGGTCGAGGGACCCGACGTGCGCGGCCGCCGGGTGCTCGCCGTCGAGGACACCTCGACGACCGGCGGCTCGGTGCTGACCGCCGTCGAGGCGCTCCGCGAGGCCGGGGCCGAGGTCGTCGGCGTCGCGGTGATCGTGGACCGCGCCACCGGTGCCCGGGAGAAGGTCGAGGCCGCCGGCTGCGACTACCTCGCCGCGTTCGGGCTCGACGAGCTCGGGCTGCCGCAGACCTGAGGACGCGGCCGGGACGAGGCCCCGGCGGAGCTCAGTCCTCCCGGACCTCCTCGATCTTCTCCACGGCCCGGGCCCGGAGCACCTCGATGGCGATCGGGACGACCGAGACCGCGACGATCGCGAGCAGCATGACCTCGAGGTTGTTGCGGACGAACGAGATCTGGCCGAGGAAGTAGCCCAGGACGGTCACGCCGCTGGCCCACAGGGCACCGCCGACGGCGCTGTAGACCATGAACCGGCGGAAGCCCATGTCGCCGACGCCCGGCCATCACGGTGATGAAGGTGCGCACGATCGGCACGAAGCGGGCCAGCACGATGGCCCGGTTGCCGTACTTCTCGAAGAACTCGTGCGTCTTGTCGACGTACTTCTTCTTGAAGATCTTCGAGTCCTCGCGCTGGAAGATCGACGGACCGGCCACGGCGCCGATGGCGTAGCCGCTCGCGTTGCCGAGCATCGAGGCGGCGAACAGCACCAGGCAGCACAGCCACAGCGGCTGCGGCACGTCGCCCTTGGAGACCAGCAGGCCCGACCGTGAACAGCAGCGAGTCGCCCGGCAGGAAGAACCCGACGAGCAGCCCGCACTCGGCGAAGATCACCGCCGCCGCGCCCCAGAGTGCGTAGTCGCCGAGCTGGTCGAGGAGGTACTGCGGGTCGAGCCACTTGATGCCGAGCAGCATCGGGGCGACCAGGGCGGGGATGTCCGTCACGCCGAGAAGGATAGAGGTGCCACCTGAACGCAGCCTGGCCGCGGCCTAGGGTCGCAGCATGGCCGACCCCGCGACCGACCCCGACGACCCGCGACCGATCACGAGCGCCGTGCGCCGTACGACCCGATGCCGCACGGCCCGGCCGAGGTCGGGGTGGGGCCGTGGCCCGGCGAGCCGCCGGTCGGGGAGCAGTACGACGAGCGGCTGCTCGCCGAGGGGGACCGGCGCAACGTCGTGGACCGCTACCGCTACTGGACGATGGAGGCGATCGTCGCCGACCTCGACACCCGGCGGCACGACTTCCACGTCGCGATCGAGAACTGGCAGCACGACTTCAACATCGGCACGATCGTCCGCTCGGCCAACGCCTTCCTGGCCCGCGAGGTGCACATCGTCGGGAACCGCCGCTGGAACCGCCGCGGCGCGATGGTGACCGACCGCTACCAGCACGTCCGGCACAGCCCGGACGTCGCGGCGCTGGCCGAGCACCTGCACGCCCAGGGCGTCGTGCTGCTCGGCATCGACAACCTGCCCGGCTCGCAGCCGATCGAGACCCTGGAGCTGCCGCGCCGGGTCTGCCTGCTCTTCGGCCAGGAGGGCCCGGGCTCTCCGACGAGGCCCGCGACGGCGTGCGACGGCACCTTCTCGATCGCGCAGTTCGGCTCGACCCGCTCGATCAACGCCTCGGCGGCCGCGGCCATCGCGATGCACACCTGGGTGCGCCAGCACGCCGACCTCGGGGAGTCCTGGCGCGGCTAGCCCGGGGCGACGCTCAGCAGCTGATGTCGAAGATCGGGTCGCCGGCGGTGACCGTCGGACCCCGGGCGCTGCAGCGGCTCGGAGGGGGCCGGGCAGTCGAGCACCACGACCGCGCACACGGCCGAGCGGCCGGTGCCGGTGACGTAGCCCGGGTCCCAGGTGACGATCTCCTGGCCGGCGCGACACCACGTCGTGCTCGGCGGCGACCAGGGTGAACCCGTCGCCGTGCATCTGGACGGTGTCGATCCCGAGGTGCACGAGCACGCCGGGCCCGGTGTCGCTGACCACGAGGAAGGCGTGCGGGTGCAGCTTGGCCAGCCGGCCCGCGATCGGCGCCAGCGCGGTCTGCAGGCCGGGGCGCGGCTCGATCGCCAGGCCGGGGCCGACCATCCCGGAGGCGAAGACCGGGTCGGGCACGTCGGCCACGTCCAGGCTGGTGCCGCTGACCGGAGCGAGGACCTGCATCAGGGGCGGTCCATCAGGAGGAGGTCCTCGATCTCGCTGGCGACGGTGTCCGCCTCGGGGCCGAGGACGACCTGGACGACCGTGCCGGACCGCATGACGCCGTGCGCCCCGGCGGCCCGCAGCGAGGCCTCGTCGACCAGAGAGACGTCCTGGATCTCGGTGCGGAGGCGGGTGATGCAGGCTTCGATCTCTACGATGTTCCCGGGCCCGCCGAGGGCCGCCAGGATCGCCGCTGCTTGGCTCATGGCTGCATCTAACCATCCGGGAGGGAGGTGCTCGCGATGAGCGCCGGACGCTCGTCCGACCCGCGTCCGCCGGCCGCCGCGCCGGCCGGAGCCGCGCGCCGCACCGCCGGGCTGGGCGTCCTGCAGCGGCTCGGCCGCAGCCTGATGCTGCCCATCGCGGCCCTGCCGGTGGCCGCGCTGATGCTGCGTCTCGGGCAGCCCGACATGCTCGGCGACGGCGACACCGGCCTCGCGCTCGGCGCCCGCTGGAGCTGGCTGACCCCGGTGGCCGACGTGCTCGCCGCGGCCGGTGGCGCGCTGTTCGAGAACCTCGGCCTGCTCTTCGCGGTCGGCGTCGCGGTCGGGTTCGCCCGCAAGTCCGACGGGTCCACGGCGCTCGCCGCGGTCGTCGGCTACCTCGTCTTCGACGCGGTGACGGACGCGATGTCGCCGTACGTCCTGCACGAAGGGCGCCGACGGCCATCGACTACGGCGTCTTCGGCGGCATCGTCGTCGGGCTCACGGCCGCCCTGCTCTGGCAGCGCTTCCACCGGATCCGGCTGCCGACCGTACCTCGCGTTCTTCGGTGGCCGGCGCTTCGTCCCCATCGTCACCGCCGGGGCCGCCCTCGCGCTCGGCGTGCTGCTGTCGTTCGCCTACCCGGCGTTCGACACCGGCCTCACCGGGCTCGGCGACGTGGCTGGTCGGCAACGACATCCTCGGGGCCGGGGTCTACGGCGTCGCCAACCGGCTGCTGATCCCGTTCGGGCTGCACCACCTGCTCAACTCGGTGCCCTGGTTCGTGGTCGGGTCCTACCAGCCGCCCGGCGGCGCGACCGTGCACGGCGACATCGCGCGGTTCCTGTCCGGGGACCCGACCGCCGGCTCGTTCATGACCGGGTTCTTCCCGATCATGATGTTCGCGCTGCCGGCCGCGGCGCTGGCGATCTACCAGGAGGCCACCCCCGGCCGCCGCAAGGTGGTCGGCGGCGTGATGCTGTCCGGCGCGCTCACGTCGTTCCTGACCGGCGTGACCGAGCCGCTCGAGTTCGCGTTCATGTTCGTCGCGTGGCCGCTCTACCTCATCCACGCCGTGCTCACCGGTACGTCGATGGCGCTGGTCAACGCGCTCGGCATCCGCGACGGCTTCGGGTTCTCGGCCGGCGCGATCGACTACGCGCTGAACT
Organism: uncultured Actinomycetota bacterium; assembly: GCA_963811515.1. Classification (GTDB taxonomy): domain Bacteria; phylum Actinomycetota; class Actinomycetes; order Propionibacteriales; family Nocardioidaceae; genus Nocardioides_B. Next base: position 70,899 of record CAWERI010000012.1, on the reverse strand, counting down.
TCACCGACCGCGACGCACCCGCTCGCGCTGCTGCTCGTCGGGGTCGGCTACGCGGTGGTCTACTACCTGCTCTTCCGGTTCGCGATCCGCCGCTTCGACCTGGCCACGCCGGGCCGCGAGCGCGACGAGCAGCCGTCCGAGGGCGTCGCCCTAGCGGCTCGTCCCGTCCGACGGCAGCGCCTCGGACTCCAGCACGGTCTGGAGGCCGGCGAGCCCCCGGGACGTGTGGCTCTTCACCGTGCCCTCGGTGATCCGCAGCTCGGCGGCGGTCTCGGCGACCGACAGGCCGAGCCAGTGCCGCAGCAGCACGGTCTTGCGCTGCATCAGCGGCAGGGCCTGCAGCGCCTCGAACAGGGCGCTGCGCTCCTCCACCGGCAGCGGCTCGCGCGCCGCCGGGTCCGGCCCGTCCAGGCCGGACCGCTCCCGCCGCCAGGGACGCCGCGTCTCGTCGATGTGGCGAGCGCACGATGATCGTGCGGGCGTAGGCCTCCTCGCGGCCGTCCCGCCGCACGCGCGGCCAGGCGACGTACAGCTTGACGAGGGCGGTCTGCACCAGGTCGTCGGCGCGGTGCCAGTCGCCGCAGACGGCGTAGGCGATCCGGCGCAGGTGCGTGCGCCGGGCGCGGACGAAGTCGGTGTACGCCGCGTCGCGGTCCTCGGTCCTCACAGCAGCCCCCCGCCGCCCTCGGCGTACTTCGTCCGGGCCAGGTCGAGGAACGCCTCCACCGTCGGTCCGCCGTCGGCCTCGGGGACCCCGATGTACTGCGCCGGGCCGCCGTCGGTGCGGCGGGCCAGCACGTAGGAGCGCGTGCCGTCGGCGGCTTCCACCAGGGCCGCCGCGGTCCGGTCGGCCGGTCCGGCGAACGAGGCGCCGACGGACACGTGGGCGCGCTGCCGCAGGATCCGCACCCCGTCGAGCGGCCCGCAGCTGCTCGGTGCTTCCCACGAAGCGCACCAGGTGCGGGTTCGGGACGCCGGGCCAGACGTCGGGTCCGGCCGACGTGGTCGGCTCGTCCAGCACCAGCCTCGGGGCCTGGTCGCGCACCCAGGCCCCGAACGTGGAGTCCTGCTCCCCGGACCAGGTGACCGAGCCCCGTTTCGTGTCGTCCGGCGACCAGTAGAGCGCCACCCAGTAGGTGTAGCCGTGGAAGTCCAGCGCCAGCGCCACGGACCTGCCCGGGCCGCTGCGCCCGGTAGGGGTGGGCGACCCGGTCGAGCACGGTGGCGCGCGGCGCGATCACCAGCCGGCCGGCGTCGTCGTAGACCGGCAGCCGTGTCCAGCGCGCGCCGGAACGCTGCCCGGCTGGGTGGGGTGGGGCTGGGGGACGGGGCAGCCGGTGGCACCGCGGTGCTCGGCGACGTGCTCGGGCGGCTCGGGCTCGGACCGGCGCTCGGGCTCGCCGCGTAGCCCGGTCGTCGCGGTCCGGCCGCGTCGTCGAGCCCGGACGCGGCGAGCGTCGTACCCGCGACGGCGGCGACCACCGCCACGGCGACGGCACCGGCGGCGAGCCGGCGCCGGCCGAGTGCCCGGTGCCCGCGGGTGAGCAGGTCGTGGTCCGGGGGCCGGTCCGGCCCGTCGCCGAAGCTGCGGTCGATCTCGCGCGCGGACGTGCTCGTCGGTGTCCATGCGGCCCCCTGTCGTGTGCGGTCTCACGGGGTATACGGAACGCCGGGGGCCGCCGGTTGTCCCGCCGTCGCAGACTTCTCGGGACATCCCACCACGCCTCGACGCCGGAACCGGGCCGCCCGCGGACGGTGGGTCGCCGTGGGCCGGGTGTGCCTCCTAGAGTGATGCCGAACACGTTCGACCCCGCTGGCCCGAGACCACAGGAGACCGCCGATGCCCATCGCGACGCCCGAGGTGTACGCCGAGATGCTCGACAAGGCGAAGCGTGACGGCTTCGCCTACCCGGCCATCAACGTCAGCTCCTCCCAGACCCTGAACGCCGCGCTCAAGGGCTTCGCCGACGCCGGCAGCGACGGGATCGTGCAGGTCTCCACCGGCGGTGCGGAGTACCTCTCCGGCCCGAGCGTGAAGAACATGGTGACCGGCTCGGTCGCGTTCGCGGCGTACGCCGCCGAGGTGGCCAAGAACTACCCGGTCCACATCGCGCTGCACACCGACCACTGCCCCCAGGACAAGCTCGACGGCTTCGTCCGGCCGCTGCTCGACATCTCAGCGTCGAGCGGGTGAAGAACGGTCAGCCGCCGCTGTTCCAGTCGCACATGTGGGACGGGTCGGCCATCCCGCTCGACGAGAACCTGCAGATCGCCCAGGAGCTGCTCGCGAAGGCGGCCGCCGCGAAGATCATCCTGGAGATCGAGGTCGGCGTCGTGGGCGGCGAGGAGGACGGCGTCGAGGGCGGCGCGGGCGACAAGCTCTACAGCACCGCCGACGACGCGCTGGCCACGGTCGAGGCGCTCGGCCTGGGGGAGAAGGGCCGCTACCTGACCGCCCTGACCTTCGGCAACGTGCACGGCGTCTACAAGCCCGGCAACGTCAAGCTGCGCCCGGAGATCCTCCAGCAGGCCCAGCAGGCCGTCGTCGAGAAGCTCGGCCTCGAGGCCGGCGCCAAGCCGTTCGACCTGGTGTTCCACGGCGGCTCCGGCTCGCTGGCCGAGGAGATCGCGGCCGCGGTGTCCTACGGCGTCATCAAGATGAACGTCGACACCGACACCCAGTACGCCTTCACCCGCCCGGTCGCCGGGCACATGCTCGGCCAACTACGACGGCGTGCTCAAGGTGGACGGCGAGGTCGGCAACAAGAAGGCCTACGACCCGCGCGCCTGGGGCAAGGCCGCCGAGGCCGGCATGGCCGCCCGCGTCGTCACCGCCTGCGAGAACCTCAGCAGCACGGGCACCAGCCTCAGCGCCTGACGCACCGGCCCGCACGGCGCCACCGCCGTGCGGGCACAATGGCGGCATGACCTTCCAGGACCTGATGGCCGGACCGCCGCCCACCCACCTGCCCGTCGACCCCGCCGCGGCGGAGCTCGAGTCCGGCACCCCCGCGGTGGAGGTCGTCCGCAGCCACCCGGAGTCGCCGATCGCCTGGGCCACGCTGGCCGAGCAGGCGCTCGACACCGCCGGCACCGAGGGCCTCATCGACGTGACGGCCTACGCCTACGCCCGCGTCGGCTACCACCGCAGCCTCGACCAGCTGCGCCGCAACGGCTGGAAGGGCAACGGCCCGGTCCCCTGGGAGCACGAGCCGAACCGCGGCTTCCTGCGGGCGCTGGCGGCGCTCGCGAAGGCCGCCGACCGGATCGGCGAGGCCCCCGAGGCGCAGCGCTGCGCCGACTTCCTGCGCGACAGCAGCCCCGCGGCGTACGACGCCCTCCTCGCCTAGCCGCCGCCCCGCCAGCTGTAACGCGGGGTTATGGACGCTCCACCCGCGGTACGACGCGCGCGAACCGTCCACGGCACGTGCGAACGCCGGCCGGCTCCGCCGCCCGACCGCCCGCGCCCGGAATCGTCCCCAGGGCGCGAGCCGCGCTGCTTCGTCCACCGGCGGAGCGCCGGACCGGCCCCGGACCAGCCGAACCGTCCCAGGCTGCTGGTATGCGCCCCGAGCTCCGAGCCGTCGCCGCACCGTCACGGCGGGGTCTTCCGCCGCTCCGAGGCCGTCGCCTGCGGATGCACCGAGCGCGAGATGAAGACGGCGACCGGCCCGGGCGGCTCGCTGGGTCGTCGTCCGCCGGGGCTGCTACGCCGAGCGGTCGCTGTGGGAGCGGCTCGACGACGAGGGCCGCTACGCGCTGCGCGTGCGCGCGGCCCCGCTCGCCCAGGTGCGGGCCGGCGTGCCCTCCCACGGCTCGGCGGCGGTGCTGCTCGGGATGCCCACCCGTCCCCGGCTGGCGCGAGCTGGTGCACGTCACCCGCCCCGGCGTCACCGGCTCCCGGACCGAGAACGGCGTCAAGCACCACCTCGCGGCGTACGGCGAGGACGACGTGACCACGGCGGGCGGGCAGCGCGTCCTCGCCCTGGCCCGGACGGCGGTCGACCTCGGCCGTGAGCACGGCTTCGAGGACGGCGTCGTGGCCGTGCGACGCCGCGCTGCGGATGGGGGTGCCGCGCGCGGCCGCTGGCCGGCGCCCTGCTGCCGATGACGTACTGGCCGCACGTCACCCGGGCCCGCGCGGCCGTCGAGATCGCCGACGGCGGCGCCCAGAACGTCGGCGAGTCGCTGCTGCGGCTGATGGTGCTCGAGCTCGGCATCGGCAGGCCCGAGACCCAGTACGTCGTCACCGAGGGGTCGCGCCGCGCCGAGGTGGACCTGCGGGTCGGGCGGCACCTGTTCGAGTTCGACGGGCGGGTGAAGTACGTCGACCGGGAGCACGGCGGGGTCGCCGACCGGCCGGTGACGCAGGTGCTGTGGGAGGAGAAGCAGCGCGAGGACTGGCTCCGCCGGGTGTACGGCGGTCACGGGATGTCGCGCGTGGTGTGGGACGAGCTGTTCGGGGACGCGCGCGGCGTCGCACGCTGCGACGGCTGCGCGAGGAGTACCGCCAGACCGAGGCGCGGTTCGGCCGCGAAGCCGGCTGACCGGCGACGTACTTCGCAGGCGGCTGTGGACGGTCCGCACGCGCCGTACCGTGGGTGGAGCGTCCATAACCCCGCGTTACAAGCGGGGGGCGGACGGGGGACGCGCAGCGGAGCGCCGGAATCGTCCCCTGCTGCGATTCCGACGCTCCGACGTGAAGGGGCCGGCCCGGGGATCCTCGGATTCCCCCGAACGGAGGACCACCCGGTCGGCCACTGGGAAAACCTTCTCAGCAAACCCGTCCGAATCCTGTGACCGTTTGGTGCCACTGACACTAACCTGTCAGCATGACCTCGCTCCCGCTCTCGCCCGACGACGACGTCCACGCTCGGGGTGCTCGGTTTCAGCGCCCCGCAGGAGGAGATCTACCGGCTGCTGCTGCGGCACTCCGGCAGCACGCTCGCCGAGCTCGGCGGCGCTGGTCGGGCTGGCCCCCGACGAGCTGCGCGACCAGGTCGCCCGGTTCGCCGGGGTCGGCGTCGTCGACGCTCCGCGGCGACGTGGTGCGTGGCGCGTCCGCCGGCCGAGGCGATCTCCCGCCTGGTCAACGAGGAGAGCCGGCGGCTGCAGAGCCGCGAGCGCCCAGCTCGAGGCGGTCCGGCGGATGCTGCCCTCGCTGAGCGCCGAGCACCTGACCGCCTCCGCCCCGAAGGGCCGAGCCGGTGACCGTCGAGCTGATCGACGGCGGCGACATCGCGCAGCTGGTGCGCAGCCTGTCGGCGGCCTCGACCGGCGACCTGCTGTGGCTGCGACCGGACCAGTGGAAGCTGCCGCACGGGCGCGGAGGTCGACGACTGGGTGCAAGGACCTGATGCGCAGCGGGCCGCCGGTCCCGGGCGATCTACCCGGCCCGGGTGCTGGAGGAGGCCCCCGACGTGATCCGCAGCCGCGCGGAGGCCGGCGAGCACGTGCGGATCCTCGCGGAGGTGCCGTGCCGGCTGGCGATCATGGGCAGCTCGGCGGCGCTGATCACCGAGCGGTTCGGGAGGCCCGCCGACCGCCGGCTGGTGATCCGCCAGCACTCGCTGATCGGGTCGCTGACCCTGCTCTTCGAGAGCCTCTGGGAGAAGGCGATGGCCGTGCCCGGGCTCGACGGCCAGCGGTACGACCGTGGGGGCCAGCGACCAGCGGCTGCTGCTCGGCCAGCTCGCCGGCGGGGCCAAGGACGAGCAGATCGCCCGGGCGCTCGGCCTCAGCGTGCGCACGGTACGACGCCGGGTGGCCGAGCTGCTCGAGGAGCTGGGGGCCGACTCGCGGTTCCAGGCCGGGGTCGAGGCGGTCCGCCGCGGCTGGATCTAGCGCGGGCGGCAGCGGCATGGAGAACGCGCGCGGGCTCGACGTGCCAGGTGCGGTTCCGCTCGGGGCCGTAGAGCTCGCCGTCCGCGCTGCAGTAGAAGTCCTGCCCGGAGACGCTGACCCGGTTCGGCGCGCAGGTAGAGCACGTCGTCGCGCTCGTGGTGGCGTGCCGAGTCGGAACCGGACGGCGTACCCGAGCCTTGGCCCACAGCGACGTGGAGTAGGAGACCATCACGTCGAGCTTGCCGTCCTCGGGCGTCGCCTCCGGCGTGATCTGCGGCGCCGCCGCCGACCCGGGAGCCGTTGCCGATCGCGACCATCAGGATCGGGTGCGCGAAGTCCGCGACGACGTGGTCGTCGACCTCGATCCGGAGCCGCACGAACGGCGGCTTCACGGCGGCCTTGAGGGCGCCCAGGACGTAGCCGAACCGGCCGAACACCTTCTTGAGGTTGCTGCGCGTTGTGGCTGGCGGTGGCGCCGACGCCGACGTGCACGTTGTTGACGACCACCTCGCCGAGGCAGTCGACGATCAGGTCGACGGGCCGGACGTTGCCGGCCACGACGACGCCGGGCGGCCTCCTCGGCGTCGAGCGGGATGCCGACGCCGCGGGCGAAGTCGTTGCCGGTGCCGAGCGGGACCAGGCCGAGCGACCGTGTCGCCGAGCTCGTGGCGGCGGTGCAGCGCCGCGACCACGGCGTGCAGGCTGCCGTCGCCGCCCGCCACCACCACCTGGCGTCCGCCCCGGCGGTGCAGCACGCCGTCGAGCTCACCCTGGTTCGAGGTCGCCGCGACCTCGACGTCGGTGGCCGCGCGCAGCACGGCGAGGGCGCGCTCGAGGTTCTCCTCGTCGTTGCTCCCGGCGTCGGAGTTCGTGATCATCAGCAGTGGTTCCACGGGGCGGAGGCTACCGCGCCGCCCAGCGCGCTGTCCGCGCCCAGCGAGGGAGATCGGTCCGGACCGGGCCGGACCGCGTCGCTCTGCTAACGTTGGTTTGCAAGAGCCCAGATGCTGTTGCGCATCCGGGCTTCCTGCGTGTCACGAGCGGCAGTCGGACAGACCCGGCACGCGCACCGGTGCCCCGGCCAGTGAAAGAGGTGCCACATGCCCGCGATCGTGATCCTCGGAGCCCAGTGGGGGGACGAGGGCAAGGGCAAGGCGACCGACCAGCTCGGTTCGACCATCGATTATTGCGTCCGTACGTCGGGCGGAAACAATGCCGGGCACACCATCGTCGTGAACGGCGAGAAGTTCGCCACCCACCTGCTCCCCAGCGGCATCCTCACCCCGGGCTGCACGCCGGTCATCGCCAACGGCGTCGTGGTCGACGCCGGGTGCGCTGTTCCGCGAGGTCGACGGCATGGAGGCGCGCGGCATCGACACCAGCCGCCTCGTCGTGTCCGCCAACGCGCACCTGATCACCAGCTACCACACGACGATGGACAAGGTGACCGAGCGGTTCCTCGGCAAGAACCAGATCGGTACGACGGGCCGCGGCATCGGTCCGACGTACGCCGACAAGATCAACCGCACCGGCATCCGGGTCGCGGACCTGCTCGACGAGAAGATCCTCACCGACAAGGTCGAGGCCGCCCTGGACCTGAAGAACCAGATCCTCGCCAAGGTCTACAACCGCCGCGCGATCGACCCCGACCCAGGTCGTCGAGGAGCTGCTGTCGTACGTCGACCGGCTCCGCCCGATGGTCGCGGACACCAGCCTGCTGCTGAACCGCGCGCTCGACGACGGCGAGACCGTGCTGTTCGAGGGCGCCCAGGCCACGATGCTCGACGTCGACCACGGCACCTATCCCTACGTCACCTCCAGCAGCCCGGTCTCGGGCGGCGTCGAGCACCGGCTCCGGCGTCGGCCCGACCCGCATCGACCGGGTCATCGGCGTGATCAAGGCCTACACCACCCGGGTCGGCGCCGGCCCGTTCCCGACCGAGCTGTTCGACGCCGACGGCGAGCGGCTCTGGGAGATCGGCGGCGAGGTCGGCGTGAGCACCGGCCGCAACCGCCGCTGCGGCTGGTACGACGCCGTCGTCGCGCGCTACGCCGCCCGGGTCAACGGGCTCACCGAGTTCTGCCTGACCAAGCTCGACGTGCTCGGCGCCTGGGACCGGATCCCGGTCTGCGTGGCCTACGACGTCGACGGCGAGCGGCACGACGAGATGCCGATGACCCAGACCGAGTTCCACCACGCCAAGCCGATCTACGAGTACTTCGACGGCTGGCAGGAGGACATCTCGGCCTGCCGCAACTTCGACGACCTGCCGAAGAACGCGCAGCTCTACGTCCGCGCGCTCGAGGAGATGTCCGGGGCGCCGTTCTGGGCGGTCGGCGTCGGGCCGGGCCGCGAGCAGACGATCGTGCTGCGCGAGTCGGCCTGATGCAGCGTCCTGGTCGTCGGCACCGGCGGCCGCGAGCACGCCCTCGCCCTCGCCCTGTCCCGCGACCCCGAGCGTCACCGAGGTGCACGCCGCCCCGGGCAACCCGGGCATCGCCGGGCGTGGCCACGCTGCACGCCGTCGACCCGGTCGACGGCGCGGCGGTCACCGCCCTGGCCGCGCGAGGTCGGCGCCGACCTCGTCGTGATCGGTCCCGAGGCGCCCCTGGTCGCCGGGGTCGCGGACGCCGTACGCGCCGCCGGCATCGCCTGCTTCGGCCCGTCCGCCGCGGCCGCGCACCTCGAGGGCTCCAAGGCCTTCGCCAAGGAGGTGATGGCCGCCGCCGAGGTGCCGACCGCGATGGCCCACGTGTGCACGCACCGCCGACGCAGGTCGCCGCGCGCCTCGACGCCTTCGGGCCGCCGTACGTCGTCAAGGACGACGGGCTCGCGGCCGGCAAGGGCGTCGTCGTCACCGACGACCGCGACGAGGCGCTGGCGCACGCGGCGGTCACCGAGCGGGTCGTCATCGAGGAGTTCCTCGACGGTCCCGAGGTCTCGCTGTTCGCGATCACCGACGGCGCGACCGTCGTCCCGCTGCTCCCGGCCCAGGACTTCAAGCGCGCGCTCGACGGCGACGCCGGCCCGAACACCGGCGGCATGGGCGCCTACGCCCCGCTGCCGTGGGCGCCCGAGGACCTGGTCGCCGAGGTCACCGAGCGGGTGCTGCAGCCGACCGTCGACGAGATGGCCAGCCGGGGCACGCCGTTCGCCGGCCTGCTCTACGCCGGGCTCGCGCTGACCAAGCGCGGCGTCAAGGTCATCGAGTTCAACGCCCGGTTCGGCGACCCGGAGACCCAGCCGCTGCTCGCCCTGCTCGCCTCGCCGCTCGGCGTCCTGCTGCAGGCGGCGGCCGAGGGACGGCTGCACCAGCTCGGCCCGCTGACCTGGCACGACGGGGCGGCGGTCGCCGTCGTCGTCGCGGCCGACGGCTACCCCGCCGCGCCCCGCACCGGCGACCGGGTGCACGGGCTCGCCGAGGCCGAGCGGCGAGGACGGGGTCGACGTGCTGCACGCCGGCACCGCCACGGACGGCGACGGCCACGTCGTCACCTCCGGGCGGCCGGGTCCTCGCCGTCACCGCCCGCGGCGCCGACGTCGCGGAGGCCCGGGCCAGGGCCTACGCCGGGGTCGACGAGATCCGCATCGACGGCAGCCACCACCGCACCGACATCGCCGCAGGAGTCTGAGCCATGACGCGTCCCGAACGTCCTCGCCACCCGGTACGCCGCCGACGACCTGGTCCGGATCTGGTCGCCCGAGCACAAGATCGTGCTCGAGCGGCAGCTCTGGATCGCCGTGCTCAAGGCCCAGCGCGACCTCGGCGTCGACGTGCCCGACGGGGTCGTCGAGGCCTACGAGGCGGTCGTCGACCAGGTCGACCTGGCCTCGATCGCCGCCCGCGAGCGGGTCACCCGGCACGACGTGAAGGCGCGCATCGAGGAGTTCTGCGCGCTCGCCGGGCACGAGCACATCCACAAGGGCATGACGTCGCGCGACCTGACCGAGAACGTCGAGCAGCTCCAGATCAAGGCGTCGCTCGAGCTGGTCCGCGACCGGGTCGTCGCGGCGCTCGCCCGGCTGGCCCGGCTGGCCGCCGAGCACGAGTCGCTGGTGATGGCCGGCCGCTCGCACAACGTCGCGGCGCAGGCCACCACGCTGGGCAAGCGGTTCGCGACCGTCGCCGACGAGATGCTCGTCGGGCTCGCCCGGCGTCGAGGACCTGCTCGGCCCGCTACCCGCTGCGCGGCATCAAGGGCCCGGTCGGCACCGCCCAGGACATGCTCGACCTGCTCGACGGGTCCACGGACCGCCTCGCCGAGCTCGAGCAGCGGGTCGCCGGCCACCTCGGCTTCGACCACGTGCTCACCAGCGTCGGCCAGGTCTACCCGCGCTCGCTGGACTTCGACGTGGTCTCCGCGCTCGTCCAGGTCGTCGCCGGCCCCTCCAACCTCGCGACCACGATCCGGCTGATGGCCGGCATCGAGCTGGTCACCGAGGGGTTCAAGGAGGGCCAGGTCGGCTCCTCGGCGATGCCGCACAAGATGAACACCCGCTCCTGCGAGCGCGTGAACGGGCTGGCCGTGGTGCTGCGCGGCTACCTCTCGATGGTCGGCGAGCTGGCCGGCGACCAGTGGAACGAGGGCGACGTCTCCTGCTCCGTCGTACGCCGGGTGGCGCTGCCGGACGCGTTCTTCGCCTGCGACGGGCTGTTCCAGACCTTCCTCACCGTGCTCGACGAGTTCGGGGTCTTCCCGGCCGTCGTGCAGCGCGAGCTCGACCGCTACCTGCCGTTCCTCGCGACCACCAAGGTGCTGATGGCCGCGGTCCGCAACGGGGTCGGCCGCGAGGTCGCGCACGAGGCGATCAAGGACGCCGCCGTCGGGGTCGCCCTGGCGATGCGCCAGGGCCAGGCCGGTCAACGACCTGTTCGACCGGCTCGCCGCCGACGAGCGGCTCGGGCTGACCGAGCAGCAGCTGGCCTCGCTGGTCGCCGACCCGATCACCTTCACCGGCGCCGCCGTCGACCAGGTCCAGGCCGTCGTACGCCGGGTCGACGAGGTCGCGCAGGCGCACCCGGACGCCGCGGCGTACACGCCCGGCGACATCCTCTGACGTCTGCCGGTTCGTGCACTGCACGATCGTGCGGCTGCCGGTGACCGGCGGGCGGGCCTAGGTTCGCGGGCATGACCCTCTCGGAAACCACCCCCGTCACCCGGCCGCGTCCGGCCGCGCTCGCTGGTCGCCGCCGTGCTGCTCGCCCTCACCGCCCTGCTGGCCGGCGCGCTGCCCGCGTCCGCGGTCACCCAGGCCTCGGCGGAGAGCCAGTTCCGCGCCGCCGGGATCACCTGGTCCTCCTCGGGCGGCTGCACGACCCGCAGCAACTCGACCTGCACGTCCTTCGACGGGATCCGGCAGACCACGATCGACGGCGCGGTCACGTTGCGCAGCGCGAGCGGGTGCGCCCTGAACATCACCGGCGGCACGGAGGTCGGGCACGCCAGCGGGACCTACAGCCACTACAACGGCTACAAGCTGGACTTCACCAAGACCACCTGCCTGACCAGCTACGTGCACGCCAACTTCACCTACATCGGGCTGCGCGGCGACGGCTACCCGCAGTACCAGTCCGGCGCCGGCAACGTGTACGCCGACGAGGGCAGCCACTGGGACGTGACGTTCTACAGCTGCGGCGGCTGCTGAGCCGCCAGCCGGGCCGCGAGGTACGGCGCCGTACGACCGCTCGCTGACCGGGCCACGTCGTGCGGCGTGCCCGCGGCCACCAGCCGGCCGCCGGCACCGCCCCCACCGGGGCCCAGGTCGATGACCCAGTCGGCTCCGGCCACCACGTCCATGTCGTGCTCGACGACCACGACCGTGCTGCCCGCGTCGACCAGCGCGTGCAGCTGGCGCACCAGCAGCGCCACGTCGGCGGGGTGCAGCCCGGTGGTCGGCTCGTCGAGCAGGTAGAGCGTGTGACCGCGCCGGGCCCGCTGGAGCTCCGAGGCCAGCTTGATCCGCTGCGCCTCACCGCCGGACAGCTCGGTGGCCGGCTGCCCGAGGGTGAGGTAGCCCAGCCCGACGGCGAGCAGCGTCGCGAGGCTGCGGGAGACCGCGGGGACCTCGGCGAAGAACCCGGCCGCCTCCTCGACGGTCATCGCCAGCACCTCGGCGACCGACCGGTCGCGGTAGCGGACCTCGAGCGTCGCCGGCTCGTAGCGGGCGCCGTGGCAGACCGGGCAGGGCGCGTAGGTGCCCGGCAGGAACAGCAGCTCGACGGCCACGAAGCCCTCGCCCTGGCAGGTCTCGCACCGGCCGCCGGCGACGTTGAAGGAGAACCGTCCCGGCTGCCCAGCCGCGCTCACGGGCCAGGTCGGTGGCGGCGAACAGCTTGCGGACCCCGTCGAACAGCCCGGTGTAGGTGGCCAGGTTGGAGCGCGGCGTACGGCCGATCGGACGCTGGTCGACCTGCACGAGCCGGTCGACGGCGTCGAGCCCGGTGACGGCCCGCAGCCCGGTGCGCGCGACGGGAGCGGGTGCGCCGTCCCCGTCGTCGTCAGGGTCCTCGCCGTCGTCGTCCGGGTCCGGGGCGTCGGCGCCGAGGTGCTCGCGGACCGCGTCGGCGAGGACCTGGGTGACCAGGGTGGTCTTGCCGGAGCCGGACACCCCGGTGACGGCGGTGAAGACGCCGAGCGGCACCGCGACGTCCAGGTCGTCGAGGTTGTGCCGGCTGACCCCGGTCAGGCCGATCGTGCCGACGGCGGTGCGCGGGGCCCGGGCCGGCACGGGGGAGGCGCCGAGCAGGTACGGCCGCGGTCGCGGACTCCTCGACGTCGGCGAGACCGGCGACCGGCCCGCTGTGCAGCACCCGGCCGCCGAGCGTGCCGGCGCCCGGCCCGACGTCGACGAGCCAGTCGGCCCGGCGCATCACGTCGACGTCGTGCTCGACGACCATCAGCGAGTTGCCGCTCTGCCGGAGCCGGTCGAGGACCCGCAGCAGCGGCTCGGTGTCGGCGGGGTGCAGCCCGGCGGACGGCTCGTCGAGGACGTAGAGCACCCCGAACAGGTGGGACCGCAGCGCGGTCGCGAGCCGGAGCCGCTGGAGCTCGCCGGCCGACAGGGTCGGGGTCGGCCGTCCGGTGCTGAGGTAGCCCAGGCCGAGCTCGGTCAGCACCTCGATCCGGGCCAGCACGTCGGGCACGATCGTGGCCGCCACCTCGCCCGGTGGACCCGACGACGCCGCGTCGCGCAGCGTGCCGGCGAGACCGTCGAGCGGCAGCGCGGTGAGGTCGCCGATCGTCAGCCCGGCGAACCGCACCGCCAGCGCCTCGGGCCGCAGGCCGGTGCCCTCGCAGCGCGGGCAGGCGGTCACCTCGACGTACTGCAGGACCCGGCGGCGCAGGGTGGCGCTGCCGGTGCTCGCGAGCGTGTGCAGCACGTAGCGGCGGGCGCTCTGGTAGGTGCCCTGGTAGGGCCGCTGGATCCGGTGCGCCTCGCGGTGGGCGTGCACGGTGACCACCGGCTGCTCGTCGGTGAACAGGATCCAGTCCCGGTCGGCCTGCGGCAGGTCGCGCCACGGACGGTCCACGTCGTAGCCCATCGTGGCCAGGATCTCGCGCAGGTTCTTGCCCTGCCACGCGCCCGGCCAGGCGGCGATCGCGCCGCTCCCGGATGCTCAGCGACGGGTCCGGCACCAGGGACGCCTCGGTGGCGTGGTGCACCCGGCCCAGGCCGTGGCACTCCGGGCAGGCGCCGGCCGGGGTGTTCGGGGAGAACGCGTCGGAGTCCAGGCGCGGCGCGCCCGGCGGGTAGGTGCCGGCGCGCGAGAGCAGCATCCGCAGCGAGTTCGACAGCGTGGTCAGGGTGCCGACGGTGGAGCGGGCCGTGGGCACGCCGCGGGCCTGCTGGAGCGCCACGGCCGGCGGCAGCCCGGTGATCTCGTCGACCTGGGGCGCGCCGACCTGCTGCAGCAGCCGCCGGGCGTACGGCGCCACCGACTCGAAGTAGCGCAGCTGCGCCTCGGCGTAGATCGTGCCGAACGCGAGCGAGGACTTGCCGGAGCCGGAGACGCCGGCCACCACCACGAACGCGTCGCGCGGCACGTCGACGTCCACGTCGAGCAGGTTGTGCTCGCGGGCGCCGCGGACGCTGATGAAACCTTCGGTGCTCAGGCGGGTGCCTCTCCTCGACGATGAGCGCCGATGCTAACCGGCGCCGCCGGTCACCGCTGGCGGGAGAGCAGGGCGTCGAGCTTCGCCTCGAGCCGCGCGATGTCGGCGCGGGTGGCCGACTCGGCGCCGGGCAGCAGGGTGGTGACCACCGCGCCGCCGGGCTCGAGGCTGACGGTCTCGACGTCGTCGACGCCGTTGGCGTTCTGCCGGCGCAGCGCCGCGTCCACGTCCGCCTGCCGCAGTCCCTCGCGGCGCAGCGCCTTCATGTCCCACGTCCCGTGCCGGGCGAGCAGCGTCGGGGTGCCCTCCATCAGCCGGTAGGTCCGGTCCGAGGCCAGCGACGTGCGCACCATGACGGCGTTGAACGCGACCAGCACGGTCGCGCCGACGATGCCGCCGAGCAGCGAGTTGTCCGGACCGATCACGGCGTTCTGCACCACGTTCGACAGCAGCAGCATCACCACGAGGTCGAAGGAGTTCAGCTGGGCGAGGTCGCGCTTGCCGGCGAGCCGCAGCAGCACCGCCAGCACGAGGTAGACCACGATCGTGCGCAGGATCTTCTCGGGCGCGCTGACCCCGAGGCTCATCAGGTCGTTCCACATGCGCCCAGCATGTCCCCTACGCTCGTCGCCATGAGCGCAGGCACCCACGGCATCCCCGAGGCACCGGTCATCGAGGGCGCCGAGCACGTCCACTCCGGCAAGGTCCGTGACCTCTACCGGCTGCCGGGCGGCGAGCTGCTGATGGTGGCCAGCGACCGGATCTCCGCCTACGACTTCGTGCTCGACACCACGATCCCCGACAAGGGCGCGGTGCTCACCCAGATGTCCCTGTGGTGGTTCGAGCAGCTCGCCGACCTCGTCCCGAACCACGTGCTCCCGGTCGACGTACCGGCGGCGGTGGCAGGGTCGCGCGGTGGTCTGCGAGAGCCTCGCGATGTACCCCGTGGAGTGCGTCGCCCGCGGCTACCTCACCGGCTCGGGCCTGCGGGAGTACGCCGAGACCGGCGAGGTGTGCGGCCTCGCACTGCCCGGCGGCCTGGTCGACGGCAGCCGGCTGCCGGAGCCGATCTTCACGCCCGCGACCAAGGCGGAGATCGGCGACCACGACGAGAACGTGTCGTACGACGCCGTGGTCGGCGAGGTCGGCGCCGAGGTGGCCGCCGCCCTGCGCGACCTGACGCTGCGGGTCTACGGCCGCGCCGAGGGCGTCGCGCGCGAGCGGGGCATCCTGCTGGCCGACACCAAGTTCGAGTTCGGCGCCCGTCCCGACGGCACGATCGTGCTGGCCGACGAGGTGCTCACCCCCGACTCGTCCCGGTTCTGGGAGGCCGCGTCGTGGTCACCGGGCCGGGCTCAGCCGTCGTACGACAAGGACATCGTCCGCGGCTGGCTGACGTCCGCGGCCAGCGGCTGGGACCGGACGTCCGGGGAGGCCCCGCCGCCGCTGCCCGACGACGTCGTCGAGCGCACCCGGTCCCGCTACGTCGAGGCCTACGAGCGCCTCACCGGCCGCACCTTCTGAACCATCCAGTCGCCCCGGGCCTCACTGGGTTGTGCCTCCTGGCGTCCACGCGCTCGGACTGCCCCGCAGAGACCATCAGGCTGATGCCGTCGCGGACGCGCTCGCCGCGGCAACCGCCACCCTGCCACCACGATCTACGCGTCCGGGCACGCGGACTCACGCACTGGCTCGTTGTTCGACGAGCAGCAGGGCCACGTCGTCGTTGATGTGGTGCCCGGCGTGCTCGCGCAACAGCGTGAGCAAGGCGTCCAGAGCGTGGCCCGGTGTGTCCGCGTGCAGCGCGGCGGCCACGCGGCCGTCGAGGGGGAAGAAGTCTCCCTGGTGATTGCGGGTCTCGACCAGACCATCGGTGTAGAACAGCAGCCGGCCACGATCCGGCAGTCTGAACGTCACCGAATCGGGTGACGGTCCGAGCCCCAGGGGCGGTGCGGGCACACCGGTGTCCACGAGCCGGCCGCCGTCGGCGGCGGTGACCATCAACGGTGGGGGGTGTCCGCAGTTCACCAGCGTCACGGTGGAGTCCTTGTGGAACTCCGCGAGCACCACGGTGACGAAGTCCTCGTCGCCCGCCACCGAGCTGACCACCTCGTCGAGGTGCGTGGCAGCGGCGGTCAGGGATGGCGCGGTGACCGCCACCCGGCGGAAGCCCGCCAGCACGGTCGCTGCCATCTGGACGGCGTCCAGCCCCTTCCCGCGTACGTCGCCGACGATGACGCGTACTCCGAAGTCGGTCTCGACCACCTCGTAGAGGTCGCCCCCGACCAGCGCCTCGTGCGCGGCCGAGACGTAGCGGACGGCGAACCCCAGTGAGTCGACCGAGCTGGGCATCGCTCTCAGCAGCGCCAGCTGCGCGACCTCGGCGATGGCGGTCATCTGCTGCAGCTTCACCTCTCGCCGGACCCGGACCGCGGCCAGCAGGACCGCCAGCGCGCCGACGAGGAAGGTCGTGGCCAGGCGTACCCACCAGTCGATCGTCGCGAGGTTCTGGTTCCACAGGGCCGACACGGCGGCCAGGACCAGGGCCGCCACGGCGACGACTACCGTCTGGCGCACGGTGGCGATAGCGCTCGCCACGATGGCGGCGACGGCGAACGCGCCGCTGACCACGATGTTGGCCGGCAGGAGTGCGTCAACGACGACGATGAGGCCCAGGACCGCCAGCGGGATGACCAGGTTGCGCACCCGGAACCATCGCGGCGTCACCATTCCGGATCCCTCCCACCGTCGCGGGATACCAACCAACTTTCCCTGACCATAGACCTGGCGCCGGCTCACAACACCGGGATCGACGGAGCCTGGGCCAGCACCCGCGTCCACCACCCTGCGCAGGTCACATGCCTCGCACGGTGACACCGGGAACCTCCCGTGCAAGAGGGACAGGCCCGGTCAGAGCGTCGGGTCGGTCCAGGCCGTCTGGACGACCTCGACGCCGCGGTCCCGGGTGACCAGCTGGGCCCGGCCCGGAACCGCCTTGCGGGGCTTGGCCGTGCCGATCAGCGGGCCCTCGTCCGGGCTGCCGGAGAGCAGCACGCCCGGCATCGCCAGGTCGCGCAGGCTCTGGATGACCGGCTCGTACAGCGCACGGGCCGCGCCGCCGGAGCGCCGGGCCAGCACCAGGTGCAGGCCGACGTCGCGGGCCTGGGCCAGCAGCGGGACCAGCGGCAGCACCGGCGACCCGGACTGGGTGGCGACCAGGTCGTAGTCGTCGACCACGACGTAGACCTCGGCGCCGGTCCACCAGGACCGGTTGCGCAGCTGGTCGGGCGTGACGTCCGGGCCGGGCAGCCGCTGCTGGAGGTACGCCGCCAGCTCGGCGATCGCGGGCTCGGCCTGCGTCGCGCTGGTGAGGTAGTGCAGCTGGTACTCCTCGGGGATCTCCCCGAGCAGCGAGCGCCGGTAGTCGACGACGACGACCTGCGCCTCCTGGGCGGTGCGGGTCCGCATCACCTCGTGGGCGTAGGTGCGCAGCAGCGCGCTCTTGCCCGAGCGGCTGTCGCCGAACGCCAGCAGGTGCGGCTCGCGGTCGATGTCGAGGCCCACCGGGGCGAGGTCCCGCTCGTCGACGGCCAGGTAGACCGTCGGGCCGGCCAGCGACCCGGTCCGCTCGACCTGCTCGCGCAGCCGGGCCAGCTCGAGGCGCTCGGGCAGCAGGCGCAGCTTCGGGCCCTGGCTGCCGCCCCACGCCTTGCGGGACCGCTCGACGAGGTCCTCGACCCCGACGCCGACGGCGTGCGCGTCGGCGCGCGCCGTCGACGCGGGGGAGCGCGGCCAGGAAGTGCAGCTTGGAGGCGACCAGGCCGCGTCCGGGGCGACCGGTCGGCACGAGCTGGGCGAGCTTGCGGTCGACCTCGGAGTCGTTGGGGTCGCCCAGCCGCAGCTCGAGACGGGTGCCGAAGACGTCGCGGATCGCGGCCCGGAAGTCGGCCCAGCGCGCGGCGCCGGCGACCAGGTGCAGGCCGAAGGTCAGGCCGCGCTGGGCCAGCGCCTGCAGCTCCATCTCGATCTCGTCGAAGTCGGCGCGCAGCGTGCTCCAGCCGTCGACGACCAGGAACACGTCGCCGTAGCCGTCGTCGGCGGTGCCCTGCCGGCGGCGGGACCGGTAGGTCTCGATCGAGTCGATGCCCTCGCGGCGGAAGTACGCCTCGCGCCGGTCGACGATGCCCTGGACCTCGGCCACCACGCGTCGTACGACGTCGGGCTCGGAGCGGGTCGCGACGCCGGAGACGTGCGGCAGCTCGGTCATCGGCGCGAACGTGCCACCACCGAAGTCGAGGACGTAGAACTGCGACTCGTTCGGCGTCGTGGTCAGCGCGAGGCTGCTCACGATCGTGCGGAGCAGCGTGGACTTGCCGCTGCGCGGGCCGCCGACCACGGCGACGTGGCCGCCGGCGCCGGCGAGGTTCACCCGCATCACGTCGCGCCGCTGCTCGCGGGGCCGGTCGACGATGCCGAGCGGGACGTCGAGGCCACCGCGGGCCCGCCACGACGGCGAGACCAGACCGAGGTCCGGGTCCTCGACGACGTCGCCCATCAGCGCGTCCAGGGTGTCCGGGACGTCGAGCGGCGGCAGCCAGACCTTGTGCGCCGCGGGGCCGTGGCCGAGCATCCGGTCGACGGCGATGTCGAGCACGGACCGGGAGTCGACCGGGGCGACGCTGGCCGCGGTCTCCTCGACGAGCTCCGGCTCCTGCTCGCGGGGGGCGAGCACGTGGCCGACGGTGAACGGCAGGATGCTGCGCGCGCGGACGCCGGACGCGGGTGGACGCCGAGCCGACCAGGCGGGGCGGGGGCCCGGACACGTAGGCGGCCTTGAACCGCAGCAGCGTCGACTGGTCGGGCTTGAGGTAGCCCAGGCCGGGGACCGGCGGCAGCTCGTAGGCGTCGGGGACACCGAGGACGGCGCGCGACTCGGCGCTGGAGAAGGTGCGCAGGCCGATCCGGTAGGACAGGTGGCTCTCGAGGCCGCGCAGCCGGCCCTCCTCCAGCCGCTGCGAGGCGAGCAGCAGGTGCAGGCCGAGCGAGCGGCCCAGGCGGCCGATGGCGACGAACAGGTCGATGAACTCCGGCTTGGCCGAGAGCATCTCGGAGAACTCGTCGACGACGATGAACAGGCTGGGCAGCGGCTCGAGGGGCTCGCCGGCGGCGCGCGCCTTCTCGTAGTCGCGGACCGACGCGTAGTTGCCGGCCTCGCGCAGCAGCTCCTGGCGGCGCACCATCTCGCCGGACAGCGCGTCCTGCATGCGGTCGACGAGGGTGAGCTCGTCCTCCAGGTTGGTGATCACCGCCGACACGTGCGGCATGTCCGAGAGGCCGGCGAAGGTCGCGCCGCCCTTGAAGTCGACGAGGACCATGTTGAGGACCTCGGGCGAGTGCGTCATCGCCAGGCCGAGGACCAGGGTGCGCAGGAACTCCGACTTGCCGGAGCCGGTGGCGCCGATGACCAGGCCGTGCGGGCCCATGCCCTGCTGGGCGGACTCCTTGATGTCGAGGTAGATCGGGGCGCCGGTGTCGCCGACGCCGACCGGGACGCGGAGCCGGTCGCGGGCCGGACGGGGCTGCCAGGCGGCCGCCAGGTCGAAGGAGCGCACGTCGCTGAGACCGAGCAGGTCGTGCAGGTCGGGGGTGCCGGCCAGCGAGTCCTCGCGGACCGGTCCCTCGGTGGTGTGCAGCGGCGCGAGCCGCCGGGCGAACGCCTCGGCGCTGGCCAGGTCGAGCTGGTCGCCCGCCGCCCGGGTGGCGCCCTCGCGGACCCGCAGCGCGGTGACGGCGGCGAGGCCGTCGGGGAGCAGGCCGGGCTCGATGTTCAGCCGCAGCCGGGTCGGGTCGTCGAGCTCGTCCCACCGCTCGGGGAGGTCGAGCACGGTCACCCCGTGGACGCCCTCGTCGGGGATCAGGTGGTTGCCCGGGGGCAGGGTGGCGCCGTCCACCAGCACCAGGACGTGCGGGGCGGCGGCGCGCTGGTCGGCGCCGAAGCGCGGCCGGTCCACGAGGTCCGCGGGCAGCATCGCCGCCAGGTCGTCGAGGGAGGTGGTGACCATCCGGCTCGGGCCGAGGGCGTCGCTGTCCTCGGTGCTCTGCGCGTGCGGCAGCCACTTGAGCCACTCCCACTCCGGGAGCGTCTCGTCGGTGGCCAGCACCGCGACCAGGAGGTCCTCGGGGGAGTGGAACGCGGCCATCGAGCAGACCATCGCCCGGGCCAGCGCGCGGGCCTGGCCGGCCTCGCCGGTGACCTCGACGCGGCTGAACGCGCGCAGGTCGAGCGCGGCCGGGAGGTTGGGCTGGACCCGGTGCACCACGAGCAGCCGGTGCAGCGCCGAGGCGGCCACCGGGTCGAGCTGCTCGACCGGGGCGGTCTCGGGCGGCAGCAGCTCGAGCGCGAGCGGCTGGGAGGTCAGGCCGTAGCGGACCTGGAGGTGCTGGGGGCTGTCCGCCGAGCGCTCCCACAGCCGGGTGCGGTCCTCGGCGATCGACGGCAGGGACGTGGGCAGCGGGTGGTGCCACAGCAGGCTCTGGCGCTGCTGGGTGGCGGTCTCGCGGACCACTTTGCGGACGCCGCTGAGGTACTGCAGGTACTCGCGGCGGGCGCCGGTCACCTTGGCGGCCCGCTGCTTGCGCTGCCGGTCGATGCTCACCCCGACGAAGCCGAGGGTGGCCACCAGGAACATGCCCGCGGCGATCATGCCCTTGCCGCCCGGCTGAGCCGCCGCGACGAACACGATCGAGCCGACGCTGCCCAGCATCGGCAGCGCCATCATCAGCGCGCCGCCCGCGCCCTCGTGCGGTGCGAGCTCCGGAGGCGCCTGGAGGACCAGCTGGCCCCCGGGCATCGTCGGCGGCTCGAGCTTCTGGCCGCGGCCCAGCGTCGTGGACAAGCGATGACCTCCCCGTCGTCGACGGAGCGGCCCGGGAAGTCTTCCGACTTGTCTTCGATGTCCGGTTCGACGCTCCGTCGTGCATGATAGTAGGCCGACGTCTGCGGGCCGGACGCCGGAAGCCAGAAAGCCACGGGGAGGCGCAGGTGTCCGCAGGAATCGTCTCGGCGACCATCCGGGTGACGGTGGTCGGCAGCGCCGGCCGGGCCGACCTCGCCGTCCCGCTCTGGGTCGACGTCGACACCCTCGCGCACAGCTACGCCGACCTGGTCGGCGCCTCCGGGCCGCCGCCCCTCGCGACCAGCGCCGGGGTGCTGCTGGACGGCACCCGCACGGTCGAGCTCGCCGGCCTGCGCCACGGCGACGTCGTGGTCGCCCTCGACGAGGGGGGTACGCCGCAGCCGGGCCGTCGCCGCCGCGCGGTGCGGCACGGGGCCGGCGGGACCGTCGACCGGCAGCCGCTGCTGCTCGCGCTCGCCGCGCTGTGCGGCGTCGCGGGGGCCGGCGTGCTCGCCGCCACGGGCGGTGCGGGTCCGGCCCGCGTCGTGTGCCTGGTCCTGCTGCTGCTGTGCGCCCTGGTCTGCGCGGCGCCGCTGGCCGGTGCGGACGGTGCCGCCGCGCGCGCCCGCAGCGCGGCCAGCCCGGCGTTCGCGGCCGGGGCCGGCTTCGTGGCGGCGTACTCCTCGGCCCCGGGCGGCCTGCTGCTCGGGCTGGCCGTCGCCGCCCTCGCGGCCGCCGTCTTCGCCGCGGTGGGCCGCACCTTCCTGGACTCCGACCACGACGAGCTCGTGGAGATCTGGCTCGCCGTCGCGGCCACGCTGGCGGTGCTGACCGTCGTGCTGCTGCTCCTCGGCGGCTCGGTGCAGGGCCTCTGGGCGGTGCTGTTCGCGGCCGCCGTGGTGGGCGCGCGGCTGCTGCCGTACACCGTGGTCGACGTGCCCGACCAGGCCCTGCTCGACCTCGACCGGCTGGCGGTGACCGCCTGGTCGGCCCGCGAGCAGCCGCGCGGCAGCCGGCGCCGCCGCAGCATCGTCCGGCTCGACGGCGTCACCGAGGTGGTCCGCCGGGGGCTCCGGCTGGTCGCCGCGGGCACCGTGGTGATCGCCGCCGTCGCCGCGGTCACCGGCCCGCTGCTGGTGCTCGGCGCCGACCGCGGCCTGCAGGGCGTCAGCACCCTGGTGATGGTCGGCCTCGGCGGCGCGGCGCTGGCCCTGGTCGCGCGGTCGTTCCGCTCGACCCTGCCGCGGGTGGCCCTGCGGTCGGCGGCGGTCTGGGTGCTCGCCTTCCTGGGGTACGACGTCCTGGACACCTACGGACGCACGGCGGACTGGGTCACGTTCGCGGCGGTCGTGGGGCTCGCCCTGCTCGTGACGCTGTCCGCGGTCTCGCTCGGGCGCGGCTGGCGCTCGGTGTGGTGGGCGCGGGTCGCGGACCTGGTCGAGGGGCTGTCGATCGTCCTGGTGGTCGCCGCGGTGCCGCTGGCGTCCGGATTCTACGAAGTCGTCCGCGGGTTTACGGCGTGAACGAAGGGGAATATGTCCCCTCGCCACTTTGGTGGCGAGACAGTACAGTTTCGGGCGGAACGTCCAAGCGTCGCGGGTGATGGACGCACAGACAATCTCGAGCGGGGGCTCGGCTATGCGGCTGACCTTCGAACGGGGGATCGAAAGGAGGCTGGCGACATGGCCGGCGAGGTAACCAAGCAGGACCAGGCACTGACACGGGGCGCACAGATGGTGTCCTCCGCACGGGGTGACCTGGAGCAGCAGCTCAGCGGCCTGCGGGGCAAGCTGTCGGGGATCGGGCAGCAGTGGCGCGGCGCGGGTTCGTCCGCCTTCCAGCAGGTGATGGTCCGGTGGGACGAGGACTCCCGCAAGATCATCTCGGCGCTCAACGAGTTCGAGGCCAACCTCCGCTCGTCCGAGCAGACCTACAACGCCAACGACGAGGCGCAGTCCTCCACGTTCGGCAAGCTGTCCGGCCGTCTCGGCTGACGCTCGACTCTCGACGAAACAGGGGAACCCAGACATGAACGCAGGAGAGCTGAAGGTCAACTTCGGCGGCCTGGACGCGGCCGCGGCCGACATCCAGGCGTCCGCCAACCAGATCGAGGGTCGTCTCGACGCCCTCGAGTCCGAGCTCGCCCCGCTCCGTTCCGACTGGACCGGTTCGGCGTCCGCGTCGTACCAGCAGGCGAAGGCGAAGTGGGACCAGGGCATGGCCGACATGAAGGCGCTGCTCGCCGAGATCGGCACCGCCGTGTCGACCTCGAACAGCGACTACCAGTCGACGGAGAACCAGAACCAGTCCCGCTGGGGCTGATCCGGACCAACCGTCGTCCCGTCCGGGACGGCACCTGTGGAGCCGGGCGCCCTGGGCGCCCGGCTCTGCGCAGGCTCAAGGGGGAGTACATGATTCCGGACCTGGCAGGCACCGCTGCGGCCGTCGAGATCACCATCGACGAGATCCGGCGGATCGCCAACACGACGATTCCCGCGACCGAGGAAGACGCCACCAAGGCGACGCAGAGCTTCCGCGACCTCGCGGTCGACACGGCTGCCTTCGGTGGCCACCCGCTGGCCAAGGAGCTGGCCCACCAGCACCGCGGCGCCCACGAGGTGTTCGTCGAGACCATCAACGGCGTGATCCGCGACCTCCAGGACTTCGCGGACAAGCTGCGTGAGTCGATGGACAGCCACGAGCAGAACGACGACGCCATCGCGGCGATGCTGCTGACCGTCTCCAAGAAGTACGACGGGCACCGGTTCCACTCCGACCTGGCCAACGAGCAGGCCCGCGCCGACCGGGCCGACGACCTCACCACCTCGCGGGGTGGCGCGGGCACCAGCCCGGCCTACGACTCGGGCCCCGTCCCCGCGGCCCCGCCGGCGACCGGGAGCCGTCCCGCGCAGGCCCCGGAGCCGGCCACCGACACCGCCCCGCCTCCCGCCGGGGGCAGCTCGTTCTGATGAGAGGTCCTGCCCCCGTGTCCGTGCGCGGCGCAGTGCGCGCCGTCGGCGTCGCCTGCTCCGGTCTCCTGCTCCTCGGCCTCGCGCCGGCGGGGCCGGCGGCTGCTGCGCCCGCCCCCACGCCTCGGCCGTCCAGCGCGCCGACGGGGGCCTGCGGACCTGGTGGTACGACGCGATGAAGCTCCCCGCGGCGCACCGGCAGACCACCGGCGCGGGGGTGCGGATCGCCGTGATCGACGAGGCCATCGACCCGACGGCCCCGGAGCTGCGGGGCGCCCACGTGACGCTGGCGCAGGACTGCAACGGCGACCGGGTGAAGAAGGCCACCGGCGCCAAGGCCGACCACGGCACCGCGGTGACCACCCTGATCTCGGGCACCGGTCGCGGGGCCGACGGGGCGCCCGGCATCCGCGGGATCGCACCCGGCGCGGACGTGCGGTTCTACGCGACCGACAGCGAGCCGAGCGACGCGAAGGTCGACTGCACCACCGACATCTTCACCGCCCGGCTGATGGAGATGGCGATCGCGGACCACCCCGACATCATCACCACCTCGCTGGGACTCGGCTACAGCTACCCGATGCGCGACGCGCTGCAGAAGGCGCTGGACCAGAACATCGTCGTCATCGGCGCGACGGGCGACCGGACCCGCCCGTCGTACGTCCACCTGCCGATGGAGTTCCCGGCGGCCCGGCAGGGCGTGGTCGCGGTCAACGCCGCCGCCAAGACCGGCCGGGCCTGGGTCAACAACCCGCCGCCGGACCTGCACACCTTCGTCAAGGCCTACCCGACCATCACCGCGCCGGGCGTCGACGTCACCGGCGTCGGCTACCTGCCGGGCCGCGGCTGGGTCTCCGGGGTCGACCGCACCGGCACCTCCGACGCCGCGCCGCTGGTGGCCGGCGCCCTGGCCCTGGTCAAGTCGAAGTACCCGGACGCGACCGGCAACCAGCTGATCCAGAACCTGGTGCACTGGCCGTCGAACAAGAAGAACTACTGGGACCGCTACTACGGCTTCGGCCTGATCTCGGTCACGAACATGCTCGCCCACGACCCGACCAAGTGGCCGGACGTCAACCCGCTGCTGCACGGGCCGAAGCGGGCCCTGCAGGACTTCCCGCCCAGCGTGTACGGCGCCCGGCCGTCGGCGAGCAGCTCCACGAGTGCCGCGGCGGACCCGTCGGACGCGCCCGTCGACCGGCACCGGGGACACGCAGACCACTCCGGCCGCCGCCTCGACCGACGGGGGCGGCCTGCCGGTCTGGGTCTGGCCGCTGCTCGCGGTGGTGGTGGCGGGCGCCGTCGGCGGCGGCATCGCACTGAACAAACGGGGGAGTCGGCCGGTCACGGCCGGCCGCAACGGAGAGGAAGCCTGACCATGGCTGGTCCCAACGAGGCGAAGCTCGACAAGGCCGCGAGCGCGCAGCCGGTCGTCCTGATGCAGGCGGCCGACACCTGGACGAAGGCGGCCGACGGCCTGGGCGAGGTGGCCGCGCGCCTGGAGACCGCACGGTCCGCGATCGCGGCGTCCTGGACCGGGGACGACGCCGAGGCGGCGACCGCCGCGTTCAGCGCCCTGAGCGCCAACGTCACCACCAACCAGGAGCGGATGGCGACGGCCGGGCGGTCCGTCGACGCCGCGGCCGCCAGCCTGATGGAGGCCCAGAAGGACCTCAACACGCTGCCGCCCGCGGGAGTGGCGCCGGACCCGCTGGCCCCCGCCGCGCAGGACGACCCGAAGGCCGTCGTCGCCCACAACCGGGAGAAGGACGCCGCGGCGGCGGCGGACCGCCAGCGTGAGGCGGCCGCCGGACGTGCCTACAACCAGCTGACCAGCGCGCTCGGCGACGCCCAGGTGAGCATGGCGGCCGCGGCGCCGCCCCGCTACGACTCCGGTCCCGGGCCCCGGTCCGGTCGTCACCCCGCCCGGCGGCGGCGGAAGCACCACCGGCGGTGGCGGGACCGGCCCGACGCCCGGCAACAACCCGACCGGCGCGCCGATCGGCGGCTACGCGGTGAGCACCAGCGGCACGCACGTCAACGCCGAGCTGGTCACCGGCGGGGGCAAGCACGTGCCGGGCCTCGACCCGCTGGTCCACCCGGTCGTGGGCGGGCCGCTGCACCCCTACGCCGGCACCACGGCCGACGGCGTCGTCGACGGCCTCGTCGGTGGCGCGCACGGCGCCGCGGGCGGCTCCGCGCTGGGCAGCCCGGGCACCCTCGGCGGCGCGCCGGGAGCCCTCGGTGGCTCGTCCGGCAGCCTCGCGGGCGGCGCGGTCGGCGGCCTCGCGGGCATGCTCGGTGGCGCCGGCGGCGCCCTGGGCGCGCTGCGCGGCGGGGCCACCTCCCGCGGTGGCGCACTGGCCGGACGGCTGGGTGGCGCCGCGGGCGCGGTCGGCGGCAAGACCGGCGCCACGCTGGGCGGCAGCACCCGCGCGGGTGCGCTCGGCACCGCCAAGGGCGGCGTCCTCGGCGGATCGTCGACCGGCGCGACCGCCGGCAGGACCGGGACCACCGCAGGCAAGGGCGCCACGAGCACGACCGCCGGCAGGACCGGCAGCAGCACCGCCCAGGGCGCGACCGCCGGACGGTCCGCCACGACGGCCGGTGGCAGCGGCGCCGGTGGCCGTGGTGGCTCGACCAGCGCCGGCGGCCGGTCGGCGACGAGCCGCTACACCGCCGGTGCGACCGAGGAGGAGGCCGCCGCCGGACGCGGCGGCCGGACCACCTCGGGCAGCGGCGCCCGCTCGGGCGGCCGGACCGGTGCCGGCGCGGCCGCGGCCGAGGAGCGCGCGGGTGGCCGGGGCACGGGTCCCCACGGATCCACCGGCAGCGGGCGCGACGAGAAGAACGCCAAGCGCAAGTCGATGGTGTTCGAGGACGACGACGCCTGGCTCGACGACGACGAGGCCGGACCGGACGTGATCCGGTGACCCAAAGGGCGATGACAGGGACGATGACCGGCAGCGCCGGCCTGGTGCGGGTGTCGGTGGTCGCCGGTGAGCGGCGCGCCGACCTCGCCCTGCCCGGCGCCCTCC
The DNA here is from genome assembly GCA_963811515.1 of uncultured Actinomycetota bacterium. GTDB lineage: Bacteria > Actinomycetota > Actinomycetes > Propionibacteriales > Nocardioidaceae > Nocardioides_B. Next base: position 44,037 of record CAWERI010000012.1, on the reverse strand, counting down.
CGGTGGCCGAGCTGCTCCCCGAGCTGGCCCGCGCCGTGGGCGTCCTGGACGCGCAGACCGTGTACGGCGGGTACTCGCTGCTGACCTCCGACGGCCGACGGCTCTCGGAGGACACCGGCCTGACCTTCCAGGGCGTCGAGGACGGCGGCGTGCTGACCATCACCGTCGGCGTCGACGAGGAGCCCCCGCGGGTCTACGACGACATCGTCGAGGCGATGGCCGACGCGGTCGAGAAGGACATGCGTCCGTGGGAGCCCGCGGCCGGACGCCGTACGGCGCTGTCCACGGCCGCCCTGCTGCTCGGTCTCGGCGCGCTCGCGCTGGCGCTGCAGCGGCCCGACGTGGTGGCCGGCGCCGCCGCCGGCGTGGCCGCGCTGGTCCTGGTCGCCTCCGCGCTGGTGCTCTCCCGCGTGCAGGCCGAGCACGAGGCGGCCGCGACCCTGGCGTGGGCCGGGGTCGCCTACGCCGTCGTCTGCGGCCTGACCGCTGCCCCCGCTGGACCGCTGCTCGAGGCCCCGGCCGCGCTGGCCGGCGCCGGCGCGGTCCTGGTCGGGCTGGTCGGCCTGGTGGGGCTGGCCGAGCGCCGCACGCTGATGCTCCCCGCCGTCACCGTCGGCGGCGTCGTCGCGGCCGCGGGCGGGGTGCTGACCGTCTCGTCGTTCTCCGCCGGCGCCGTCTACACCGTCGCGCTGGTCCTCGCGGTCGTCGTCGGCAGCGCGCTGCCGTGGGTCGCCCTCGGCACCACCTCGACCCGGGTCGACCAGGCGCACACCGACGCCGACATCACCGCCGAGCCGCGCGAGGTGCAGCCGGGCCAGGTGCGCCGGGACGCCCGGATGGGCCACGAGATCCTGCTCGCCGTCACCTCCACCGTCGGGCTGCTGGTCGTCCTGGTCAGCCCGCTCGCGGTGAGCCTCGGCGTGACCGGTGCCCTGGTCGTGGTCTGCGCCTGCGTCGTGCTGATGCTGCGCACCCGTCAGTACCGCGTCGGCAGCGAGGTCGCGGCCGGCCTGCTGTGCGGGATCGCCGGGCTGGTGGCGCTCGCGGTCAGCGTCATCGTCGAGCAGCCGACCTGGCACGTGGCCCTCGCGCTGCTGCTGGCGGCCACCGGCGCGGTCCTGCTCGTCTTCACGCTGGTCCCGATGGCTCCGTCGGTCCGACGGGGCCGGCTGGGGGACATCGGCGAGCTCGTCGCCCTCGTGGCGATGCTGCCGCTGCTCGTGTTCGCCATCGGGCTCGTCGGCGCGGTTGGCGGCTGAGCCCGCCTGGGAACAATCGGGACATTCTCGGGTCCGGCAGCACCAGAACACTTCGCACTGCACCACATCACGAACGGCCGAGCACGGCCTTGAGAAGGGGAATCATGAGAAACGGTCGCAGACTGACCGCAGTCGGGATCATCACCGGGGGACTTCTGCTCGTCGGTCTCGCGGCACCGTCCCTGGCGGACGCCACGAGCGGTACGGGCACCGGCGTCACCACGGTGAGCTCCGTCGCGGACCAGGCCGGCGCGTCCTCGGACGCCGCCACCCAGGACAGCACCACCCAGGACAGCAGCACGCCGACCGGCGACACCGCCGGCACGACGGTCTCGGCCCGCACGCTGGCACCCGCCGGAGCGGTCACGCTGCTCGCCGCCCCCGGCCAGGAGTGCGACCCGGCGCTCCCGAACTGTGACGCGGACGGGACGTGTGCCGACGGCTACGGTCCCGGTCCGGCCGACTCGTGCGTCCCGGACCTGCCCGTGGTGATCCCGTGCCTGGACCCGCCCGACTACAACGGGAACGACCAGGACGGGTGCGGCACCGACCCGAACGCCTGCCCCCCGGGCCAGACCGACCACAACGGCAACGGCAGCGGCTGCGGGACGGACCCGAACGCCTGCCCCGCCAACCAGACGGACTACAACGGCCCGCTCGACGGCTGCGGCGACGACCCGAACGCCTGCCCCGGCAACCAGACGGACTACAACGGCAACGACGCCGGCTGCGGCAGCGACCCGGACGCGTGCACGAACGGCCCGGACTACAACGGTGCGCTGGCCGGCTGCGGCTCGGCCCCGGCCAGGCCCCGGCACCGGCGCCCGCCCCGGCCCCGGCCCCCGGGCAGCCCTCGTCGGGCTGCCCCGCCGGTCACACCGACTACAACGGCGTCCTCGCCGGGTGCGGCACCAAGCCGTCCACCGGCCCGACGCACCCGCAGACCGGTGGCCAGGCCTCCGGAGGGCTCGGTGGCAGCACCGGCCAGGGCGGCGTGAAGGGGTCGGGCGCCAACGGCCCGAGCGTCAGCGCGGGCGGCTCGTCCAGCAGCGACGGGTCCGGCTCGGAGGGCACGGTGCCCGGCGCGTCGTCGGGTGGCAGCAGCTCCCCGGGGACGTCCGCGTGCGGCGACCCGGCGATCTGCAACGACAGCGGCATCCTCGGCGTCGAGGCCAGCGCGTCCGTCCCGTCGAGCAGCACGCCGTCCGTGTCGGCCTCGGCCGACGACGGCTCGGTCCTGCCGGAGACCGGCGCTCCCGCGAGCACGCAGGGCCTGCTGGTCCTCGGCTTCGGTCTGGTGGCCGCCGGCTTCCTGCTGGTCCGCCCGCGCCGGCTGGCCCGGCACAAGGCCTGAGCGCTCACCGAGGGGCGTGGCGGCGCCGCGCCGCGCCCCTCGGTCGCCTGCTGGGTAACGATCGTCGGCGAACCGACCCGGTGACGGGTCACGGACAGGTACGAAGGAAGCATGTCGAGCAAGAAGGACCTGGTTGAGGCGCACTCCTTCAACCGCCGTCGCCTGATCACCGCGTTCGTCAGCGGCGCACCGGGCGGCCGCGAGGTCGAGCCGGTGCGCTACGGCCGCACGCTGGTGGGCGGCCTCGTGCTCGCCCTGCTGATCGTGGCGGTGCCGCGGTCGCGCCGCTCCTGAAGCCCGCGCTGCCCAAGGACTGGAACCAGAAGGGTCTGGTGGTCGGCAAGGAGAGCGGCTCGCGGTTCGTCGCCTTCACAGGGCACCCTCTACCCGGTCATCAACACCACGTCGGCCCGGCTGATCCTCGGCGCCGAGGGCGACTTCGACGTCAACTTCGTGCCCGACGACGAGATCGCCAAGCAGAAGCAGGGCGACACCATCGGCATCGCCGGTGCCCCGGACCTGCTGCCGACGCCCGCGCAAGCTCATCCAGACCGGGTGGAGCGCCTGCACCGGCGCCGCCCAGGGCGTCACGGGTCGCGCTCCGAGCCGCGAAGCCCCGGTCGACCGCCAGCGCCCGGACGGCGCGTTCGTGGTCACGTCCGGCGGACGACGGCAGCGTCGCAGGTCATCGCCGGCGGCGAGCACGTACGCCGTCCCGGGCGGCGCTCGCGGCATCGCCACCCTGCGGGCCCTCGGCCTCGACGGCGACGCCGCCCACCCCCGTCCCGGGCCTCTGGCTCGACCTGGTCCCGCCGGGCAGCACGCTCGACGCCGTTCCAGGTCGACGGCGAGGGCGACCGGTGGACACCGGCGTCAGCGGCCTGGACACCGTCGGCACGCCCGGTCAAGGTCGACGGGCGGCCCTACGTGCTGAGCAGGAAGGGCCTGCTCCCGCTCACCGACTTCGCCTACACCGTCTACCGCTCCGCGGGCCCCGGTGCCGAGCTCCGCGAGCGTGAGGTGCAGAGCGGCGAGATCTCCTAGGTGCGCACCGTCAACGACGCGGGCGCAGCGGCCCTACCCCTGGGACTGGCCGGAGCAGGACGTCACGCCGTTCGACCGCGTCGACGCCCCTGCCTGCTGCTCGACACCGACCCCGGACAAGGCCGCCGGACCGTCAGCCTCGCGCGCCCCGGACCGACTCGCTGGCCGCCAGCACCGGCGCCGGGATCGTGCCGGACCGTGGAGAGCGGGCACGGCGCGCTCGTGCAGGCCACCAGCGGCGGCGTCATCGGCTCCGGCACCACCTTCCTGGTCGACTCCACCGGCACCCGCTACGCCGTGGGCAGAAGAGCGACGTGCACGCGGCGCTCACCGCGCTGGGCTACCACTCCGAGAAGCCGATGCCGGTGCCCGTCCCCGTGGCTCGAGCTGTTCGGGGACGGACCGGCCCTGACCTCCCAGGCGGCGACCCAGGCGAGCGGGAGCCAGTCGTGACGCCGCCGCGGCACGGTTGCCGCGGCCGTCGCCGTCGGCGGCTCGGTCGGTGGGCCCAGCTGCCCTGGCGGCACCGGTCCGGTCCGCTGGCGGCGGAGGGCCAGCAGTGCGAGGTCGGCAAGACGCAGCTACGTCACCAGCTCCTCGTACGCGCTCAGCAGCCTCGGCGTCCCGCCAGTCCTGGACGCTGGCCACCGGCAAGGGCGTCACGGTCGCCGTCGTGGACTCGGGCGTCGACCCCGGCAACGCGCACCTCGGCAAGGCCGTGCTGCCCGGGGTGTCGTTCGTGCCCGGTCCCGGCGACCGAGGACCTGCTCGGACACGGCACCGGCGTCGCCGGCATCATCGCCGCCCGGTCGCTCGGCGAGGGAAGTCCGCCCTGGTCGGAGCCGCCCCGCAGGCGAAGATCCTGCCGGTGCGGGTGTTCCAGGACGAGGACACCACGGGCAGCCGACCGGTGGCGTACCCACCCGACACCGGCCGGATGGCGGCCGGCATCGCCTGGGCGGTCCGCCACGGCGCCGACGTGATCAACGTGTCGATGAGCACCCGGCCCACCGACGACGCCCTTCCGCAGCTCAAGGCCGCGCTCGACCTCGCGCACCGCAAGGACGTCGTCGTGGTCGCCTCCGGGGGCAACCAGGACCAGGACGCGCGCCTTCACCCAGGTCCGCTACCCGGCGGGTGGTCGCGGCGTGATCGGCGTCGCGGCGTCGAACCCGACCGGCGAGGTCGACGACTGGTCGATCCACGGGCCCCAGAACGACGTGTCCGCGCCGGGCGCCGACGTCCTGATCGCGTTCCACTCCAACGGCGACTGCCTCGCCGGGCAGGACCACGCGTACACCAGCTGGGCCACCGGGTTCGTCAGCGGGCTGGCCGCCCAGCTGCGCGAGCGCTACCCGCAGGAGTCGGCGGACCAGATCGCCTACCGGATCATGGCCTCGGCCGACCGGCCGCGGCTCTCCGAGCGTGACGACGTGCAGGGCTGGGGCGAGATCCGGCCCTACTCCGCGCTGAGCATGTCGATCGACCCGAACCGGCCCGGGCCGCCGCTGCCCGGCGCCGCCGCCGGTCCGGAGCAGGTGGCGGTCGAGTCCCCGGTGACCCCGCTCGCGGTCCGCAGCGACCCGCTCGCCCCTGCGCGCGAGCAGGCCCTCTGGTGGGGGCTGGCCGCCGTCGGGCTCTGCGCCCTCGCGCTGGTGGTGCGCCCGTGGCTGGGCGGGGTCAGGCTCGGGCGTCGTACGACGCGGGGCCGGCGCCGCAGCACGGCCGACTCCGCCTGAGCGTCGTCGACCCCCAGACCCTAGGATGGGGCGCGCCGTCCGCGGCACACCACCCAGGAGGAACCCCGTGGCCCGAGTCGTCGTCGACGTCATGCTCAAGCCGGAGATCCTCGACCCGCAGGGCAAGGCCGTGCACGGCGCGCTGCCCCGCCTCGGCTTCGACGGGGTCACCGAGGTCCGGCAGGGCAAGCGGTTCGAGCTCGAGGTCGACGGCGAGGTCACCGAGGACCGGCTCGCGCAGCTGCACGAGATCGCCTAGACGCTGCTGTCCAACCCCGTCATCGAGGACTTCGAGGTGCACGTCTCGTGAGGATCGGCGTCGTCACGTTCCCGGGCTCCCTCGACGACGTCGACGCCCAGCGCGCGGCGCGGGTCGCCGGCCACGACGTCGAGCCGCTGTGGCACCGCGACCACGACCTGCAGGGCGTCGACGCGGTGGTGCTCCCCGGAGGCTTCTCCTACGGCGACTACCTGCGCTGCGGTGCGATCTCCCGGTTCTCCCCGCTGATGACCGAGATCGTCGCCGGCGCCCGGGACGGCCTGCCCGTCCTCGGTATCTGCAACGGCTTCCAGATCCTGTGCGAGTCGCACCTGCTGCCGGGTGCGCTGGTCCGCAACGAGAAGATGAAGTTCGTCTGCCGGGACCAGAAGCTGCGCATCGAGAACGCCGACACCCCGTGGACCTCGTCGTACACCGCGGGCCAGGAGATCGTCGTGCCGCTCAAGAACGGTGAGGGCTGCTTCGTCGCCGACACCGCCACCCTCGACGAGCTCGAGGGCGAGGGCCGGGTGGTGGCGCGCTACGTCGGCGACAACCCCAACGGCTCGATGCGCGACATCGCCGGCATCAGCAACGCCCGCGGCAACGTCGTCGGCCTGATGCCGCACCCCGAGCACGCCGTCGAGGACGGGTTCGGTCCCGGCACCGACGGTCTCGGCTTCTTCCGGCTGGTCGAGGCGCTCGTCGGCTGAGGCCGCTCAGGCGGCGTAGGCCTTCGCCACCAGCTCGTAGGACAGCGCCCGCTCGGCCGGGTCGTGGACCTGCGTGGTGATCACGAGCTCGTCGGCGTCCGCGTAGGTGCGCCGGCGCTCCAGGTCGGCGTGCACCTGGTCGGGCGTGCCGACCGACATGAACCGGCGGCGCTGGGCGGCCAGCTCCAGCTCCTGCTCGGTCCAGTCGTGCGCCGCCGCCTCCTCGGGCGTGGGCAGCGGGCCGGGCCGGTTCTGCATCAGCCGCACCATCGAGAGGTCGTTGGCCCGGGCGAGGGCCTCGGCCCGCTCCTCGGTCTCCGCGGCGATCGCCGCCACCCCGAGGATCGCCCGCGGCTCGGCCAGGCGCGCGGACGGCTCGAACCGCTCCCGGTAGCCGGCGACCGCCTCCGCCGGGTCGGCCGACCCGAAGTGCCCCGCGAACGCGAACCCGGTCCCGAACGCGGCGGCCGCGTGGCCGCCGTACAGGGAGGAGCCGAGGATCCACAGCGGCGGCAGCGGTACGTCGTCCGGGATCGCGCGCAGCGGCTGGAAGGGGTGCTCGTCGGGGAAGCCGTCGACGTAGGCGAGCAGCTCGGACGAGCTGCTGGGGGAACTCCTCGGACTCGACGCGGCCGCGGCGCAGGGCGTAGGCGGTGAGCTGGTCGGTCCCGGGCGCGCGGCCGATGCCGAGGTCGATGCGGCCGGGGTGCAGGCCCTCGAGGACCCGGAACGACTCGGCGACCGCGAGGGGCGCGTGGTTGGGCAGCATGATGCCGCCGCTGCCGACCCGGATCGTGCTGGTCGCCGCGGCCACCGTCGCGATCATCACCATCGGCGCGCTGCTCGCGACGCTGCCGATGTTGTGGTGCTCGGCCAGCCAGTAGCGCTGGTAGCCGAAGGACTCCGCGGCCCGCGCGAGCGCGGACGGTCTCGTGCAGCGCCGAGGACGCCGGCCGCCCGGACGGGATCGGCGAGAGGTCGAGCACGGACAGCGGGACGGTCGTCTGCAGGGAGGTCACGTGTACCCCGAACCCCGCCGGCCGTCCGCGGATTCCCGGAGGCGGGCCGGCACGCTCAGCCGAACGTGACCCGCAGGACCTTGTCGGTGCCGCCGCCGTTGCTGGTGGTCAGCCACAGGGACCCGTCGGGAGCCCGCTTGACGTTGCGGATCCGGCCGAAGGTCCCGTGGAAGTAGCGGGTCTTGCGGCGCAGCGCACGGCCGTCGACGTCGACCGACCAGAGGCACTCGCCGCGCAGGGCGCCCACCCAGGCGCGGCCGTGCAGCGTCGTCACGCCGCTCGGGGAGCAGTCCGCGGGGTGCCACTGCACGAGCGGGTCGCGGTAGCCGCCGGCGCGGTCGGTGCCCTCGACCCGCGGCCAGCCGTAGTTGCGGCCCGGCAGGATCCGGTTGAGCTCGTCCCAGGTGTTCTCGCCGAGCTCGCCGGCCCAGACCCGGCCGCTCGCGTCGACGGTGATGCCCTCGGGGTTGCGGTGCCCGAAGGAGTACACCCGGTTGCCGAACGGGTTGCCGCGCTGCGCTTCGCCGTTCGGCTTCAGCCGGAGCACCTTGCCGGCCAGCGACCCCTTGCTCTGGGCCAGCGCGCTGTCGCGGGTGTCGCCGGTGGTGGCGAACAGGCTGGGGTACTTCGTGAACCAGAGGCCGCCGCCGTTGTGGGTGGAGCCGCTCGGGATGCCGGTGAGGATCGGCTGCGGGGCGCCGGACAGCCGCCCGTCGACGTACCGGATCCGGACGATGCGGTTGTCGCGCGGGGTGGTGAGGAAGAAGTAGACCCATCGGTCGCGGCTGAACGTCGGCGAGACCGCGACCCCCATCAGGCCGCCCTCGCCGCCGTCGTTGTAGACGTCCGGTACGACGCCCGCCACCGTGGCCCCGCCGCCCGGCCGGACCTGGAGCACGCGGCCGCTGTTCCGCTCGCTGACCAGCGCGCTGCCGTCGGCCAGGAAGTCGACGCCCCACGGGTAGTCCAGGCCGGCCGCCAGCGTGCCGCCGAGCCGGGGCCGTGCGTCCGCCGGTGCTGCCGACATCGCCGAGGTGGTCATGGCGGCCGGCACCACGAGACCGGCCTTGAGGATGGTGCGGCGTTCCACGGGTGACCTCCGAGAGGGTTGCCCTCCACCGTCACACGCGGACGGTCGGCAGTAAACAGCGCGGCCCGATTCGCCGTGCTCGTTCACGTCCGGGGTCGGCCGGAGGCGCCCCGCTCCCGCACCGGTAGATTGAGCGCGCCGACCTCCCGCACCAGCCCATCGATCTGGAGCCTCCCGCGTTGACCGAGCAGCGTCCTCACCTCGACACCGTCGAGACGGCCACCACGACTCCCGACCACGAGCAGCCCTGGTCCGACCTCGGCCTCAAGCCCGACGAGTACACCGAGATCCGCGAGATCCTCGGCCGCCGCCCGACGTCCTCGGAGCTGGCGATGTACTCGGTGATGTGGAGCGAGCACTGCTCCTACAAGTCCTCCAAGGTGCACCTCAAGCAGTTCGGCGAGAAGGTCACCGAGGAGATGCGCAAGCACCTGATGGTCGGCATCGGCGAGAACGCCGGCGTCGTCGACATCGGGGACGGCTACGCCGTGACGTTCAAGATCGAGTCCCACAACCACCCGTCCTACGTCGAGCCCTACCAGGGCGCGGCCACCGGGGTCGGCGGCATCGTCCGCGACATCCTCGCGATGGGCGCCCGGCCGGTCGCCGTGATGGACCCGCTGCGCTTCGGGCCCCTCGACGCCCCCGACACCCACCGGGTGCTGCCCGGGATCGTGGCCGGCGTCGGTGGCTACGGCAACTGCCTCGGCCTGCCGAACATCGGCGGCGAGGCGGTCTTCGACGCGACGTACGCCGGCAACCCGCTGGTCAACGCGCTCTGCGTCGGCGTCATGCGGCACGAGCAGATCCACCTCGCCAAGGCCTCCGGTGCCGGCAACCAGGTGATCCTGTACGGCGCCCGCACCGGTGGCGACGGCATCGGCGGCGTGTCCGTGCTCGCGTCCGAGACCTTCGAGTCGACCGGTCCGGCCAAGCGGCCGAGCGTGCAGGTCGGTGACCCGTTCCAGGAGAAGCTGCTCATCGAGTGCACCCTGGAGATCTTCGCCGAGGAGCTCGTCGTCGGCATCCAGGACCTCGGCGGGGCGGGCCTGTCCTGCGCCACCTCCGAGCTCGCGTCCGCGGGGGACGGCGGCATGCACGTGTGGCTGGACCGCGTCCCGCTGCGCGACTCCACGCTGGCTCCCGAGGAGATCCTCATGTCGGAGTCCCAGGAGCGGATGATGGCGGTCGTCGAGCCGGCGAACGTCGCGCGCTTCCTGGAGATCTGCGAGAAGTGGGACGTGGAGGCCACGGTCGTCGGCGAGGTCGACGAGTCCAGCCGGCTGACCATCGAGTGGCACGGCGAGACCGTGGTCGACGTACCCCCGCGGTCGGTGGCGCACGACGGCCCGACCTACCACCGCCCCTACGCCCGCCCCGACGTGGCAGGACCGGCTCCAGGGCGACACCGCCGCCGCGCTGGCCCGGCCGTCGACCGGTGACGAGCTGCGGGCGACGGTGCTGGCGATGGTCGCCTCGCCGAACCTGTGCGACAAGTCCTGGATCACCGACCAGTACGACCGCTACGTGCAGGGCAACACCGTGCTCGCGCAGCCCGAGGACTCCGGCATGGTGCGCGTCGACGCCGAGTCCGGTCTCGGCGTCGCGGTCTCCACCGACGCCAACGGCCGCTTCGCGATGCTCGACCCGTACGCCGGTGCGCAGCTCGCCCTGGCCGAGGCCTACCGCAACGTGGCGACCTCCGGCGCGCGTCCCCTGGCGATCAGCGACTGCCTGAACTTCGGCTCGCCGGAGGACCCCGACGTGATGTGGCAGTTCGCCGAGGCCACCCGTGGTCTCGCCGACGGCTGCCAGACGCTCGGCATCCCGGTGACCGGCGGCAACGTCAGCCTGTACAACCAGACCGGCCAGACCGCGATCCTGCCCACGCCGGTCGTCGCCGTCCTCGGCGTGATCGACGACGTGGCCCGTCGTACGCCGTCGGGCTTCGTCGAGGAGGGCCAGCAGATCTACCTGCTCGGCGCCACCGCGGACGAGCTGTCCGGGTCGGAGTGGGCGCACGTCGTGCACGCCCACCTCGGCGGCCTGCCGCCCCGGGTCGACCTGGCCGCCGAGAAGGAGCTCGCCGACATCCTGGTGAACGCCTCGCGCGACGGCCTGGTCGACGCCGCCCACGACCTCTCCGACGGCGGGCTGGCCCAGGCGCTGGTGGAGTCCTGCCTGCGCAACGACATCGGTGCGCGGGTCTGGCTGCCCGACGGCGTCGACGCGTTCGTGTCGCTGTTCAGCGAGTCGGCCGGCCGGGTGATCGTGGCGGTGCCGCGCTCGGAGGAGGTCCGGTTCACCGACATGTGCGCGGCCCGCGGCTTCCCGCACGCGCGCATCGGGGTCACCGACGGCTCCGGGCGCCGACGCGGTGCTCGACGTCCAGGGCCAGTTCACCCTCCCGCTGTCCGAGGCCAGCGCCGCCTGGTCCGCCACCCTCCCCGACGCCCTGGGCTGAGTCCACGTCGACCCGGGCCTGAGTTGATGTCGACCCGGGCCGTAGGCAAGCCCGAGCCGGGCCTAACGCAAGCTCGACCCGGGCCTCCCGCAAGGTCGACTGAACGCAGGCCCGGGTCGACGTGATCACGTCCCATGTGGATCCGACGCCGTTGAGGGTGGTCATCGACACCCCATTCGCCCGCGGGCATCAAGCGAATTCCTGATGGCCTTCTAGGCGAGCTACCGCGACGGTTCCACGAAAGCGGAGGACCGCCGATGAGTACGTCCGGGTGGGTTCGGGCCCGCGGAAAGGTCTTTGACGGGTTCTTGCGCTCCATGAGGGGATGTCGGCATGACAGACGACCTGGTCGCTAGGTGGGACTGCGTCAGCGCCACCTGGACGCCCCACCAGCGCCTACACCCGGGCCACGTCGCCTGGTCCCACAGCCGTGGCGACGGTAGCCCAGTCTCCGGACGCGATCTTGGCCTGGGGCGAGCCGCTCGCTGGCTTCGCAGACGTCTGGCATGACGGGTCGCCGAACGGCCCGGCGGAGGTGTCGCTGCACGTATCGCCCCAAGCGGCTCCAGAGGAGCGGTCACGGATCGTGCAGGAACTGATCGACGCCTTTCCCGCGATGACGGTGGAGGTGTCGCGACAAGACGTCGCGCTGGTGAAGGCCTTGGCGAGTGCCGGCTTCCGAGAAGGGGAGGGGCCCTGGTTTGCGCAGTTGTGGAGAGAGCTCCGCGACATGTCTGACCTCGAACAGCACAATTATCCGCCGGGCTACCGGATCAGAAGTGTGGACATCACCGATGCCGACGATGTGTTCGCTCGCGTCGAGATCCACCGACGGGCATGGGCGCCGGCCCGCATCAAGGGACTCCTTGGCCTGGAGGTCACGGGAGACGAACCCGGATCGAGCTACTCGATCGACAAGCACCGCGCCGTCATCGAAACCGCGGCTTATCACCCCGAGCTCGATCTGGTTGCCGTTGGCCCTGACGGCGACCTCGCGGCCTACGCCTTGGGGTGGCTGGACGAACGCAGCCATTCGCTGTTGTTCGAGCCCGTGGGCACCGACCCCGCGCACTCCGGCCGAGGACTCGCACGAGCCCTCTGTGCCCAGATTCTCTACGCAGCACGCAAGCTCGGCGCTAACGAAGCCGTCGTAGCTCCTCGCGGTGACGCCGAGTATCCGCTCCCGCGGCGGGTCTACGAAGGGCTCGGCATGCGCGAAGTCGCCCAGTTCGTGTCTATGTCCAACGCCCAGAACTGACGCTCGGCGCGAACTCAGGCCCGGGTCGAGGTGAACTCAGGCCCGGGTCGACGTGAACTCGTGGGTTCAGGGGGTGGCGGCTGCAGCTTGGACCAGAGGGCGGTCGTCACCACGCCGGTCTGCGCCAGGCCGTGGTCGCGCTGGTACCTCTTCACCGCCGCGGTGGTGCCCGCCTCGAACACCCCGGTGACCGGGAGGCCCGCGGCGTCGGCGGCGTTCAGCCCCCGCTGCAGCCGGCGTACGGCGGACGAGGCGGCGCCGAACTTCAGCAGCGGCGTCGACGCCACGGGACAGCAGCGAGACCCACACCCGCGGGCCGACCGTGCCGCCGGCGGGCAGCCGCGTCGCCGCGCGGTACCGGCGGGCGGCGGCGGACACCTCGGCGTCGTACACGCCGTCGACGGGGCCGGCGTAGTAGCCCTTGGCCTTCAGCAGGCACTGGGCGGTGCTCACCAGCGCGCCGGTGTTCCCGGCGCGGCGGGTGGAGTAGCGCGGGAAGTTGTACGACGCCGCGCCGGCGCAGTGCTTCGGCTCCGCGGCGATCGTCGAGCCACGCCCGACGTCGACCCAGTTCGTGTCGATGTTGATCGTCACGCCGCCGTACGTCTCGTTGTGCCCGCCGCGGTACTGGTGCACCCGGCGGTGCGGGGTCCAGCCGTCGGAGCGGAGGTAGCTCGACCCGGTGTCGGCGCGGCCGTTCCAGTCGGCGATCCAGAGGTGGTCGGGCATCACGTGCACGCCGGGGCGGGTGGCCCGGGCGTCGTCGAGGATCTTGTTGCCGGAGGCGGCGCTGGAGTAGACGCCGGAGACGTAGCCCTGGGCGTGCAGCTGCTCGGTCCACCCGGACAGGAACGTCAGCGCGGACTCGCGGCAGTCGGTCTTGGAGATCGCGAAGGCCTCGATGTCGTACCACAGCGTGCTGCCGGGCGAGATGCCGAGCGACCTGGGCGGCGCCGATGGTCTTGGCGGCCTCGGCGCGGCCCTGGCTGCGGGCGGCGGCGTACGACCCGGCCGGCGAGGGGTTGATCCGCACCTGGTGCAGGTAGCGCTCGCGGGTGGTGCACGAGGCCTGCGGCCCGAGGGTGATCGGCAGCAGCCGCCAGCCGTTCGCGAGCTGGGTGCCGACCCACGTCGGGGACAGGTTCGGCTGGCTGGTGCAGGCGCGGGAGTCACCGGAGATGTAGATGCCGACGGCCCAGTACGGCGAGCTGGTCAGCCAGGCGTCCATGGCCTTCTGGGTCGGCGCCGTGCACTGGTCGAAGCCGTAGCCGGTGAAGCTGCCGGGCGTCACCCGGTTGCCGGCGTCGGCGGGCGCGGCGAGCACCAGGCCGGCGGCCAGCGTGGCCAGGCCGGTGAGGGCGGCGGTCGCCGTGCGGGCGAGGGTGCGACTGATCGGGCGTCGCGGGGACCGGGACAGAGGGTGCATCGGGGCTCCTGCTCGTCGGGGAAGCAGGCGTCACTCTAGTCACAAAATCACCAAAGGTAACAAGACTTGCAACATCTGCCGGTGAATGACACGCCGGTGGTTCCGGGTCGTCGGCGCCCGGCGGATACTGGGTCCGTGCCCGTCCGTCTCCGCCCCGCCGACCCCGCCGTGGTGGGGCCCGCGCTCGCCCGGTTCCGGGACGGCGCCGCGGACGGCGACGACCTCCGGCTGCTCACCAAGCACCTGCTCGCGCTGCTCGTCGCCAAGGCGCCGGGCGGCGCGGTCGAGGTGCGGGTGCCGCCGTACGCCGCCGCGCAGTGCCTGACCGGCACCCGGCACACGCGGGGCACGCCGCCGGCCGCCGTCGAGATGGACGCCGCCACCTGGATCGCGCTCGGCACCGGCGACCTGGACTGGGCCGAGGCCGAGCGCGACGGCCGGCTGCTCGGCGTCCGGCGAGCGCTCGGACCTCGGGCCGCTGCTGCCCCTGCTCACGGCCGAGTGAGCCCCCGACCGGCCCGTCGGCACGGCGTCCTAGGGTGTCGCCATGACCAAGACTCCTGACCAGATCCGCGCCGCGGTGCGCGACGTGATGCCGTCCGTGCGCGCCGACCTCGAGGCCCTGGTCCGGATCCCCTCGGTCAGCGCCGACCCCGCCCGCGCCGACGACGTACGGCGGTCCGCCGAGGCGACCGCGGAGCTGTTCCGCGCCGAGGGCTTCGACGACGTGCAGATCCTCACCGCCGCCGGGGGAGCCCCCGCCGTGGTCGCCCGCCGGCCCGCTCCCGAGGGCGCGCCGACCGTGCTGCTCTACGCCCACCACGACGTGCAGCCCGTCGGCGACCCGGCCGACTGGGACAGCGAGCCCTTCGAGCCGACCGAGCGCGGCGAGCGGCTCTACGCCCGCGGCGCCGCCGACGACAAGGCCGGCATCGCCGCGCACCTGGCCGCGATCCGGGCGCACGGCGACGAGCTCCCGGTCGGGCATCACCGTGCTGGTCGAGGGCGAGGAGGAGGTCGGCTCGCCGACGCTCGAGGCGTTCCTCGACGAGCACCGGGGGCTGCTCGCCGCCGACGTGATCGTGATCGCCGACTCCGGCAACTGGGACATCGGCGAGCCCGCCCTGACCACCAGCCTGCGCGGCCTGGTCGACTGCTTCGTCGAGGTCCGCACGCTCGACCACGGCGTGCACTCCGGCATGTGGGGCGGCGTCGTCCCGGACGCGGTCACCGCGATGGTGCGGCTGCTCGCCACCCTGCACGACGACGACGGCAACGTCGCCGTCGAGGGCCTGCACGCGGGACCCGCCGCCGACGTGGACTACCCGATGGACCGGATCCGGGCCGAGTCCGGCCTCGCCGAGGGCGTCGAGCTGATCGGCAGCGGCTCGGTCGTCGAGCGGCTGTGGACCAAGCCCGCGATCGCGACCATCGGCTTCGACGCGACCCGCACCGCCGACGCCAGCAACACCCTGATCCCGACCGTCAAGGCCAAGCTCTCGGTGCGGCTCGCCCCCGGCGACTCCTCGCAAGGCGGCCATGGAGCGGCTCCGCGAGCACCTCGAGAAGCACGTCCCGTGGGGCGCGCAGCTGACCTTCACCGCCGGCGAGTTCGGCGAGCCCACCCAGATCGACGCCACCGGGCCGGCGTACGACGCCGCGCGGGCCGCCTTCCGCGACGCCTGGGACGGCGTCGAGCCGGTCGACATGGGCGTCGGCGGCTCGATCCCGTTCATCGCGGCGTTCAACGAGGCGTTCCCGGACGCGGCCGTGCTGGTCACCGGCGTCGAGGACCCGGACACCCGGGCGCACGGCGCCAACGAGGGCCTGCACCTGGCGGAGTTCGAGCGGGTCTGCCTGGCCGAGGCGCTGCTGCTGCACAACCTCGCCAACGCCGGGCTCACCCCCGCGGCTCGTTGACGGGCCGCGTGGACTGATTCGTCGGGGGCGCGGGCCCGGCCGTAGACTCGAGCGGTGCCCGCTCACCAGACGCCCCGCGGCAGCTCAGGCCGGACCGGTGGCGACGGAATGCTCACCCACGAGCTCGACCCGCACGACGCCGGACCCCAGGACGCCTGCGGTGTCTTCGGTGTCTGGGCGCCGGGCGAGGACGTCGCGAAGCTGACCTACTACGGCCTCTACGCGCTGCAGCACCGCGGCCAGGAGTCCGCCGGCATCGCGGTCAGCAACGGCCGGCAGATCCTGGTCTACAAGGACATGGGCCTGGTCTCGCAGGTCTTCGACGAGTCCACGCTGGCCTCGCTCAAGGGGCACCTCGCGGTCGGCCACGCGCGCTACTCGACGACCGGCGCCAGCACCTGGCACAACGCCCAGCCGACGTTCCGGCCCACCGAGACCGGCTCGATCGCGCTGGCGCACAACGGCAACCTGACCAACACCCGCGAGCTGCAGCAGCAGGTCGCCGAGCTGACCAACGTGTTCGGCGAGCTGGACCTGCCGGTCAAGCCGACCCCGGCGGCCACCAACGACACGAGCCTGGTCACCGCGCTCCTCGCGCACCACCCCGACACGAGCCTCGAGGAGAACGCCGTCCAGCTCCTGCCCGGGCTGCGCGGCGCGTTCTCCTTCGTCTGGATGGACGAGAACACGCTGTACGCCGCCCGCGACCCGCAGGGCGTCCGGCCGCTGGTGCTCGGCCGCCTCGAGCGCGGCTGGGTGGTCGCCTCGGAGACCGCCGCGCTCGACATCGTCGGCGCCTCGTTCATCCGCGAGCTCGAGCCCGGCGAGATGGTCGCGATCGACGAGGACGGCCTGCGCAGCCGCCGGTTCGCCGAGGCCGCCCCCAAGCACTGCCTGTTCGAGTTCGTCTACCTCGCCCGCCCGGACACGCTGATGAACGACAAGCGCGTGCACAGCGTCCGGGTCGAGATCGGCCGCCGGCTGGCCCGCGAGTTCCCGACCGACGCCGACCTGGTGATGCCGGTCCCGGAGTCCGGCACGCCCGGCCGCGATCGGCTACGCCGAGGAGAGCGGCATCCCCTACGGCACCGGCCTGGTGAAGAACTCCTACGTCGGCCGCACGTTCATCCAGCCGTCGCAGACCATCCGGCAGCTCGGCATCCGGCTCAAGCTCAACCCGCTGCGCGACGTGATCGAGGGCAAGCGCCTCGTGGTCGTCGACGACTCGATCGTGCGCGGCAACACCCAGCGCGCCCTGGTGCGGATGCTCCGCGAGGCCGGCGCCCGCGAGGTGCACGTGCGGATCTCCTCGCCGCCGGTGAAGTGGCCGTGCTTCTACGGCATCGACTTCGCGACCCGCGCCGAGCTGATCGCCAACGGCCTGACCTCCGACGAGATCTGCCGCTCGATCGACGCGGACTCGCTCGGCTACATCTCCCTGGAGCAGCTCGTCGAGGCCACCACGGTCCCGATGCCGAACCTGTGCCGGGCCTGCTTCGACGGGGTCTACCCGATCGAGCTGCCCGACCCCGAGCACCTCGGCAAGCACCTCCTGGAGCTCGCCCCGACCACCGGGCACGGACGTCGACGGCCTCTCGGCCTCGCTGT
Organism: uncultured Actinomycetota bacterium; assembly: GCA_963811515.1. Taxonomy (GTDB): domain Bacteria; phylum Actinomycetota; class Actinomycetes; order Propionibacteriales; family Nocardioidaceae; genus Nocardioides_B. The sequence continues at coordinate 26,884 of CAWERI010000012.1, read as the reverse complement.
CCGGCGGTGGCGCCGGCGACTCCCTCGAACGCCCCTGACCGCCCCGAACGCCCGAAGGCAGGAGCCCCATGACCGAGCAGCAGCCGCCGAGCGGCGCGACGTACGAAGCGGCCGGGGTGTCCATCGACGCCGGCGACAAGGCCGTCGAGCTGATGAAGGTGTGGATCGACAAGGCCCGCCGGCCCGAGATGATGGGCGGCATCGGCGGCTTCGCCGGCCTGTTCGACGCCTGCGCGCTCAAGTCCTTCGACCACCCGTGCTGGCGACCTCGGCCGACGGCGTCGGCACCAAGGTCGCGATCGCGCAGGCGATGGACATCCACCACACGATCGGCTTCGACCTCGTCGGGATGCTCGTCGACGACCTCGTGGTCTGCGGCGCCGAGCCGCTGTTCCTCACCGACTACATCGCCACCGGCCGGGTCGTCCCCGAGCGGGTCGCCGCGATCGTGCAGGGCATCGCCGAGGCCTGCGTGCAGGCCGGCTGCGCCCTGGTCGGCGGCGAGACCGCCGAGCACCCGGGCCTGCTGGGCCCCGACGAGTACGACGTCGCGGGCTCGACCACCGGCGTCGTGGAGGCCGCCGACCTGCTCGGCCCCGGCCGGGTCGAGGCCGGCGACGTGGTCATCGCGATGGCGTCGAGCGGGCTGCACTCCAACGGCTACTCGCTGGTGCGCCACGTGCTGCTGAACACCGGCCGGCTGGTCCCTGGACCGGCACGTCGACGAGCTCGGCCGCACGCTCGGCGAGGAGCTGCTCGAGCCCACCACGGTCTACGCCAAGGCCTGCCTGGACCTGGCCCGCAGCACCGCCACCCACGCGATGTCGCACATCACCGGCGGCGGCCTGGCCGCGAACCTCGAGCGGGTGCTGCCGGACACCAAGGTCGCCACCCTCGACCGCGGCACCTGGACGCCGGCGCCGGTCTTCGACCTGGTCCGCCAGGTCGGGCTCCGTGGAGCAGGCGGCGCTGGAGCGCACCCTCAACTGCGGCGTCGGGCATGGTCGCGATCACCGCGGCCGCCGACGTCGACCGGGCGCGGTCAGCCTGCTGGCCGGCGCACGGCGTCGACAGCTGGGTGTGCGGCGAGGTCGGCCGAGGCCGACCGGCGCGGCCGGCGCGCCCGGCGGGCGGCACGGTCGACGCTGGCGGGGCACCCACCCGGGCTGGTGACGGTGCGATTAAGCCGACAGCCGACATCGTGCCCATTTCGGGGGCCTGGCGTGCGATATCGACCCCGGGGCAGGTACCGTGGGCCCACGAGAAACTACAGGTGAGACCGGACGCGCGTGTGGCTCAGTCGCGGCTTCGTGAGACGAACCGCCGACAGAGGGTCAGACGTGACTCCGGCCGAGTGGCGAGGGGGTCGACCCTATGGGGCGCGGCCGAGCGAAGGCGAAGCAGACCAAGGTTGCCCGCGATCTGAAGTACCGCTCTCACGAGACGGACCTCAGCGCGCTGGCCCAGGAGCTGCATGGCAGAGAGCCGAAGACGTCCGACGGCGCCGGTGACGGCTCCCCGGACGACCACGACGACTGGGCGGACTACTCCGAGTCCCGCAGTCGCGACTAGCAGTCACCTCCCCCGGTTCCGACCGGCGGCACCGCCGAGGCGTCCCGTCCCGCGACCCGGTCGCGGGAGGGGACGCCTTGCGGCGGGGCCTCGAGCCCGGGCTCAGCCCAGCCAGATGCCGCGCAGCCGGCCGACCTCGGTCATCCGGCGCTCGGCGAGGCGGTCGGCGGCGACCGCCGGCGGCACGCCCGTCGGCCTCGGCGAGGTCGAACACCCGGGCGGTGGTGTCGAAGATCTTCTCGGCGCGCTGCTGGGCGCGCTCGAAGGAGAAGCCCTCGAGCTCGTCGGCGACCTGGATCAGGCCACCGGCGTTGACCATGTAGTCGGGGGCGTAGAGCACCCCGCGGTCCTGCAGCTGCTTCTCGATGCCCTCGTGGGCGAGCTGGTTGTTGGCGGCGCCGCAGACGATCTTCGCGGACGAGCCGCGCCGACGACCTCGTCGGTGAGCGCGCCGCCGAGCGCGCACGGGGCGTAGACGTCGAGCTCGGAGGCGACCAGCGCGTCGGCGTCGGCCACGGAGCGTACGTCGGGGTGCTCGGCCTGCACCGCGGCGACCGCGGTCTGGTCCACGTCGGTGACGACGACCGTCGCGCCGTCCTCGACGAGGTGCCGGACCAGGTGCCGGCCGACCTTGCCGACGCCGGCGACGCCGACCGTGCGGCCGTGCAGCGTGGGCGCGCCCCAGATCCGCTCGGCCGCGGCGCGCATGCCCTGGAAGACGCCGTACGCCGTGAGCACCGAGGAGTCGCCGGCGCCGCCGTGCGCGACGGTGCGGCCGGTGACGTAGGAGCACTCCCGGGCGATGTGGTCCATGTCCGCGCTGTACGTGCCGACGTCGCAGGCGGTGTAGTAGCGGCCGTTGAGCGACTCGACGAAGCGGCCGTAGGCGCGCAGCAGCGCCTCGGTCTTGAGCTCGCGCGGGGTCGCCGATGATGACGGCCTTGCCGCCGCCGAGGTCGAGCCCGGCGAGCGCGGCCTTGTAGGCCATCCCGCGGGACAGGTTGAGCACGTCGTCGAGGGCGTCCTGCTCGGAGGCGTAGGGGTAGAAGCGGGTGCCGCCGAGGGCCGGGCCGAGGGCGGTGGAGTAGATCGCGATGATCGCCTTGAGGCCGGTCGGCTCGTCGTGGCAGAAGACGACCTGCTCGTGGCCGGAGGCCCGTCCGAAGACGCCCTCCGCGTGCGGGGGGGACCTGTGCTGTGCCGGTCACGGTGGTGACCCTTCCCTGTCGTGCCCGCGGGGTGGGCGGGCGGCTCGTCGGTGGTGGTCGCGCGGCCGCGGGGGTGGTGCGGCGCGTCGGGACCAGCCTACGGAAGCCGGAGGGGTGGTGCGACCTGGGTCACACGATCGGGGGATCGCGGAGGTCCGACGGGGGGACCGGGGACCGAAATGACTAGTCCGGGGGAGTTGGTGACTCATATAGGTCATTGTCATAGTTTCGAGGGTCCGAATACGCTGATCGGTGTCACACTGAGGGTGAAGGGTGCCCGGATTCTCGGAGCACCACGGTAAGGAACAACTGTGAGGGAGGCCCGCTATGAATACGCGGCCACCTGAGTCCGAACCGCTGCTCACGCCTGCGGAGGTCGCGGCCATGTTCCGGGTAGACCCGAAGACGGTCACCCGGTGGGCCAAGGCCGGCAAGCTGAGCTCGATCCGGACTCTCGGCGGACATCGCCGTTATCGCGAGTCCGAAGTACGCGACCTGCTGACCGGGATGGTCCCCGAGCAGCGGCGCAGCGACGAGGACTGACTCCCCAGGTCAGTTGGACGTCGTACCACAAGCTTTTGGCCGGTCTGTTGGCGGTTCACGGCGCTGGCGAGGGGAACGGGCAAAGGCCTTGGAGACGGCCCCCGCAGCCGTGACGCTCGGGGGCTGTTCTCACGTCCGGCCGGTCGCGCGCTCAGCGCAGCGCGCGGACGTAGCCGGCCAGCGTGCCGGGCGTCGGCGAGCCGTCGCTCCCAGGTCGCGCCGACGGCGATCAGCAGGGCCCCGGCGCCGCCGATCAGCACCCAGCGCGGCACCGCGTCGCCGACGTACGGCGCCGCGAGCCGCAGCACCAGCAGCGCGCCCACCGTCGCGCCCAGCGGCCAGCGGGGCGGTCCAGCGCAGCCGCAGCGCCGGCCAGCACCAGCGCCAGGCAGCCCAGGCCGAGCAGCAGCGCGCGCAGGCCGGTCGGGTCGACGAGCACCCACAGCAGGCTCGGCACCAGGGCCAGCGAGAGCCCGGGCGCCGAGGGCGGTCATCGTGCCGGCGTCCGGGCGGCGGCGCAGGTGCACGCCCGCCGACCACCAGCAGGGCCAGCGCCGACGGCAGCGTGTAGGCCTCCGGGCTGGTGCACGCCGAGGTCCCACAGCCGCACCCAGCTGGCCAGCGCCAGCAGCGCGCCGCCGACCCAGCCCAGCGCGCGCCGGTCGTCGCGCAGCAGGGACATCGCGGTCACCAGCGACGCCGGCGACGGTCAGGTAGCACCGCGGTCCAGGTCGCCGTCGTCCGAGACGGGCGGCGAGGAGCACCCCGGCCAGCCCCGAGCGGCAGCGCGGCGGCGGCGGCGCCGGCCTCCAGCCCGGTGCGGCACAGCACCGGGGTGTCCGAGACCCACCAGCGGTCCGGCAGCGTACGGCGCCCCGAGGACCAGCGCACCGAGGGCCAGCAGCCCGGCCGTCGCGACCCAGGCCCGGGGCGGCGTCCAGGAGGTGCCCGGCGGTCCAGACCTCCGCGGCCAGCGCCGCGGCCAGCACCGCACCGGCGCCGGACGCGAGCACGACCGAGCGGGCGGACAGGTGCACCAGCCCGGTGAGCGCCAGGGCCACCGCGAGGGCGACCGCGGTCAGCGCCGGCCGCGTGCAGCGACACGACGGCCGCGGAGGCCAGGAACAGGCCGGCCGGCACCAGGGGCGCGAGGGTGCGGCCGGCGACGCTCCAGACGGTGAACGACGAGGCCAGGACCAGCAGCAGGCCGACGACCAGCCACAGCGCGACCGGGTACAGCGCCACGCGCGCCCACCACCGATCCGGCCAGCAGGGTGACGCACGACGACCTGGAGCCCGGCGACGGCGCCGACGGCCCGGTCGACCGCGCGTGCTGGCCTCCGCCAGCACCGCCAGCGTCGCGAGCAGCGCGAGCGACCACCAGCGGCAGCAGCCAGGGGGCCGGCACGTCGGACACGGTCGGCGAGCGGCAGCCGGTCGGTCACCCCGCCGGACCACACCGGGGCCAGCGCCCTCGAGCAGCCGGCCGGCGGCGAGCGAGGCCTGCACGCCGGCGCGCGGTCAGCAGCGGCCGTCCCGACGACCGCCTGGGTGGCCGCACCGCTCAGCCCCCAGGGCCGCGGCAGCCGCCAGGACGACCGCGCCGACGACCGCCAGCACGACGACGCCGACCAGCACCTGCGTCGTCGCGGTGGCCCCGTCGAACGGCGCGACGACCGCGCAGACCAGCAGCAGCTCGCCGAGGCTCGCGCCGGTCACCCGGGCCGCCAGCGGGAGCCGGGACACCAGGGCCGGAGCGGCGGCCAGGCCGGCGGCCACGAGCAGCGGCCAGACGTGCAGCCCGGCCCACAGCTCGCTGCCACGAGGAGTGCGTGAACACGCGGTCCAGCGCCACCGACACCAGCGAGACCCAGGCGGCCGCGGCGACCACGGCCGCGAGGGCGGTGGCGACGCGCGCCCGGAGCCGGTGCAGCCCCACGACGGCCCCGGCGGCGAGCAGCGTCGCCAGCACCAGGGACGGCGCGACCGGCAGCCAGGTGGCCAGGCCGACCCCGAGGCACACCAGGGCGACCCCGGTCCCGGCCACGACCTCGCCGGCGACCAGCGCCCCGTGCCGCGGTCCGTCGTACGGCGGTCAGGCCGGCGGTGCCCGCCGCGGCCAGCACGACGCCGAGCAGCACCAGCAGGCCGGCGTCGGACAGGTCGCCGAACCAGCCGGCGTGGTCGGCGCCGACGACGTCGAGGGTGAGCAGGCCGTAGCCGACCAGCGCGAGCGCCTCGGTCGCACCCCGCAGGCCGCGCCGGGCCATCCAGGCCGCCAGCACGCCGGCGACGACCGTGAAGCCCACCAGCGTGGCGGTCCGGCCGCCGACGCCCATCACCGACCAGGTGACCGCGAGGAACACCAGCGCGGCGACCAGCAGGCAGCCGGCCCCGAGGGCGAGCAGGATCTGCGGCACCGAGGCCGAGCTGAGCCGGGCCCGCGGGTGGTGGGCCGGCGTCGCGGGCGCGGCCGGCAGCGAGGCGGTCGTGCGGTACGGCGCGCGGCGTCGACGCGCGCCGCAGCACGGCCAGCAGCTCGTCGGCCCGGGTCAGCGTCGTGAACAGGTCGCGCGCGGTCTCGCCGCGCAGGGAGAGCGCGCAGACGGGGCAGGAGGCGGAGCCCGGGGTGATCGAGGCGCCGCAGTCGGGGCAGCGGGTCGGGTCGGCGTAGCGGGTCATGGACCCATCAACCCACGCGGAGGGGCCGGGCATCAGCGCCGAACGCCTCAGCCGGAGCTGAGTACCCGCACTCACCCGCCGAGTTGTCAGACCCTCGATCGGCCAGGGCCGATCGAGGGTCTGACAACTGCTTGTACTTCAAGGTCATGCGGGGCTCGCCGTTCACCAGTCCCGTTCCGGCGATCGAGCACGTGCCGCCGCGCGGCGTACCGGCGTTCCAGGCCTGCCGGACGCACGACCGGGTCGCCAGCTGCGCCCAGTAGTTCGGGTGCAGCGACTCCTGGACGTAGTACGGGCTGCTGCCGGCGGTCGACACGGTGCGGATCTGGTTGACCCACTCGGTCCGGTCGACGGCGCCGGCCTGCGTCCAGGACGTCAGGCCCTTCTCCTCGTAGAGCCCGACCGTGCTCTCGCAGAGCCGGCGCCCGTTGAACGCCGAGGACAGGTCGAGGGTCCTGGCGTTGGTGATGCCGGCGGTGCCGACCGCACCGGTGACGGTGCTGTTGATCGTCGGCAGCGCGGTGGCGTTCGCCCAGTCGGCGTCGGCGTTCCAGAAGCCGCAGCCACCGGTGCTCTGCCGGGTGTAGCCGCTCTGCGAGTAGCGCAGGCCGGCCCCGGAGGGCAGCGGCGACGCGTAGTTCTGCACCAGCATCGTCCAGGCCGTGTCGGCGTAGCCCGCGGCGCGCATCGCCTGCCGGACGTTGGCGTACGCCGTCGCGATCCGGCTGCGGACCGCCGCGACGTTGGCGCGGCGTGAAGTTCGCGGTGACCGAGGAGTCGTCGTTGCAGTAGTCCTTGAACCACGACGGCGAGCCCAGGAAGTCGGTCACGCACTGCTGCACGACCGACCCGAAGTTGAAGTCGTTGCCGCCGATCGAGACGGCCACCATCCGCACGTTGTGGGTCGCCGCGAACTGCTGGAGCAGCTTGGCCTGCCCGAGGTGGCCGGCGCCGTCGTCGGCGAAGTCCAGGCCGGGCTTGAAGTAGCCCTCGGAGGTCGTGTACGTCGACGTCTTCGCCCCCGAGCACGCGAGGTTCAGGCCGTTGACGCCGCCTCCGACGTAGATCTCCGCGGCCTTGCTGCGGTGGCAGCGGTTGATCTGCTCGGAGCTGCCGGCGTCGTCGTAGGCCGAGGCGCCGAGCGCGTCGGCGTACGACGAGGAGGTGTTCGAGCTGCCGGCCCAGCGACCGGCCTCACCGGAGATGTAGGAGTCGCCGACGCTGACCAGCCACGGCGCGCCGGCGCCGGGGCCGTCGGCCTGGGCGGCCGGTGCGGTGACGACAGCAGGGACGCCAGGGCGGCGAGCACCGTGGCCAGGACGGGGACAGCTGACTTGCGGGGTGGCACGCGCACGCGTGGCTCCTTCGACGGCTCGGCCCCCCGGCAGTCGCGGCCTGACCGTAGCGGTCCTGTGACCCGATGGGAAGAGCCGGCTTCCCGGACCCGGCGTACCGTGGGGAGCCAGGCTGTTCCGGACCCCGACGGCGTCACGTCCCCGTTCGGAGCGTCATCGTGTCCCTCGCCGACCCGCCCACCCCGTCCATGCATCCCGGCGGGTACGCCGAGCTGGCCACCGAGATCCGCTCGCTCGGGCTGCTGCGCCCGCGGCCGCGCTTCTACGCTCGGCCTCCTGGCCGTCGACCTCACGGCACTGGCTGCGACGGTCGCCGGGATGCTGGTGCTGCGCGACTCGTGGTGGGCCGTGCTGCTCGCCCCGGTCCTGGCGGTCGTCTCGACCCAGCTCGGGTTCCTCGGGCACGAGGCGGGGCACCGGCAGGTCACCCGTCGCCGGGGCGTGACCCTGGCGCTCGGCCTGCTGTGCGGCAACCTGCTCAACGGGATGAGCTGGTCCTGGTGGATCGACAAGCACAACGCGCACCACGCCCGTCCCAACGACCTCGCCACGGACCCGGACGTGCACGCGGGTGCGTTGGTGTTCGACTCCGGCCAGGCGGTCGGTCGTCGCGGGGTCGCCGGGTGGACGACCCGCCACCAGGCCTGGCTGTTCTTCCCGTTCCTGACGCTCGAGGCGGTCAACCTGCACGTGTCGAGCGTGCGGGCGCTGGGTCGCCCCGGAGCACGGCACCGCGTCGTCGAGGGCGTCCTGCTGCTCGTGCACTTCGTGGCGTACGGCGGCCTGCTGGTCGGCACGCTGACCTGGCAGCAGGCGCTGGTGTTCGTCGTGGTGCACCAGGCCGTGTTCGGCGTCTACCTCGGCTGCTCGTTCGCGCCGGGCCACAAGGGGATGCCGGTGCTGACGCCCGAGCAGGCCGAGGACCCGCTGCTGCGACAGGTGCTGACCTCACGCAACGTCCGGGGCGGGGTGCTGGTCGACTACGCGCTCGGCGGCCTCAACTACCAGATCGAGCACCACCTGTTCCCGAGCATGCCGCGACCCCACCTGCCGCACGCACAACGGGTGGTGCGCCGGTTCTGCGAGAGGCGCGGCGTGCCCTACGCGGAGGCGTCGGCCTGGTCGTCGTACGCCGCGGTGCTCCGGCACCTCGACGGGGTGGGGGCCGAGCTGCGTGCGCGACGGGTCAGCGCACCGTGACCGGGAACGCGCCCCGCCGCCCAGCTGTAACGCGGGGTTATGGACGCTGGACCCGAGGTACGCCGCGTGCGAACCGTCCACAGCGCGTGCGGAGCCGGCCGTCGCGCGTACGGCCGGCCGATGCGCCGTCGGCGACGCCGGCTGCGCATGCGCTGTGGACGGATCCCCGGCGTCATACCTCGGGTCCAGCGTCCATAACCCCGCGTTACAGCTGGCGGGGGCCCGCTGGCGCGGGGCCCGCCGGCGCCGCTCAGGCGGCGGCGGACTCGTCCTCCCGCGCCGCGGGGAGGCCGAGCTTGAGCACCTTGGCCTGCGCGGTGGAGCGGAAGTCGTTGGGCAGCGAGAGCCGGAAGACCTTCTTCCACGCCGAGCCGACCTGGCGGGGCAGCGAGCCGGTGGTGTAGGTCAGGCCGTACTTCGCGAACAGCGCCTGCACCTGCGGGGCGATCTCCGCGTAGCGGTTGCTCGGCAGGTCGGGGAACAGGTGGTGCTCGACCTGGAACGACAGGTTGCCGGTCATGAAGTGCATCGCCTTGGAGCCGTTGATGTTGGCCGAGCCGAGCATCTGGCGCAGGTACCACTCGCCGCGGGTCTCGCCGGTGATCGAGCGGCGCTCGAAGGTCTCGACGCCCTCGGGGAAGTGGCCGCACATGATGACCGAGTGGGTCCACAGGTTGCGGACCAGGTTCGCGGTCGCGTTCGCGGCGAGCGTGCTGAGGAACGACGGGCCGGACAGCAGCGGGTGCACCACGTAGTCCTTGGTGACCTGGCCGCGGATCTTGCGCAGGACCTGCTTGCCGCGGGCCCGGAACTCGGGGCTGGAGCGGCGCTTCTTGGTGGCCAGGTTCTTGCCGAGCTCGAGGTCGTAGGCCGCGATGCCGTACTCGAAGAAGCACGCGTTGATGAAGTTCCACAGCGGCTGCGCGAGGTACAGCGGCACCCAGCGCTGGTCCTCGTCGACGCGCATGATGCCGTAGCCGAGGTCGTTGTCCTTGCCGATCACGTTCGTGTAGGTGTGGTGCAGCTCGTTGTGCGAGTGCTTCCACTGCTCCGACGGCGACGCGTTGTCCCACTCCCAGGTGGTCGAGTGGATCTTCGGGTCGCGCATCCAGTCCCACTGGCCGTGCATGACGTTGTGGCCGATCTCCATGTTCTCGATGATCTTGGCGATCGAGAGGCCGGCGGTGCCGAGCACCCAGGCCGGCGGGAACATCGAGACCAGCAGGACGGCGCGGCTGCCCAGCTCGAGCTTGCGCTGGGCGGCGATGACCTTGCGGATGTACGCCGCGTCGTCGGCGCCGCGGACGTCGAGGACGGACTGCCGGATCGCGTCCAGCTCGACGCCGAGCTGCTCGACGTCGGCGGCGCTGAGGTGCGCGGTCGGGTCCTGGGCCTTCTTCTGCATGACGGTCATGGGATCTCCTTCGGGTCGCGCGGGAAACGGTTGAGTGGGGGAGTGGCCTCGACGAGCTCGACCACCCGGGGTGTCGCTAGTGGTCGAGGTGGCAGGGTCCGGCGGCGGCCGAGATGCAGGTCTGGACGAGCACGTTGTCGCCGTCGGCCGCGGTGGTGACCTCGCCGGTCCGCAGGTCGCGTACGGCGCCCTCGCGCATCGGCAGCACGCAGCCGTAGCAGATGCCCATCCGGCACCCGGACGGCATCAGCACGCCGGCGTCCTCGGCGGCGTCCAGGATCGGCGTGGACCCGTCGGCGTCGACCGTCGTACCGGAGCGGTCGAAGGAGACGGTGCCGCCCTCGCCGGCCACGACCGTGGCGACCCGGAACTGCTCGGTGAGCAGCGGGATGCCGAGCCCGGCGTGGTGGGTGCCGAGCGCCTCGAGCAGGCCGGCCGGGCCGCAGGCGAAGGTGGTGCGCTCCTGCACGTCGGGCACGAGGTCGGCCAGGTCGGCGACGTCGAGCACGCCGTGCACGTCGTCGTAGCGCGCGACGAGGCGGATCATCCCGGCCTCGTCGAGCTCGCGCAGGTTGGCGAGGAAGATCGAGTCCGGCTCGCTCGGGGCGACGTGGACGACGGTGATGTCGTAGCCCGCGCTGCGGGCCAGCCGGACCACGCCGGAGTCGGCGACCGGGAACAGGTTGCGCAGCATCCCGATCACCGGGGTGATGCCCGAGCCGGCGGTCACGAACAGCAGCTTGGTGCCGTCGGCCGGCAGCACGAACTCGCCGGCCGCCTGCTCGAGGTGGACCAGGGTGCCCGGCCGGGCCTGCCGGACCAGGTGGTTGCTGACCTTGCCGTCCGGGACGGCCTTGACGGTGATCGGAGATCAGGCCGTCGGCGCGGGGGCCGTGGGTCAGGGAGTAGGCGCGCCACAGGCGGACGCCGTCGACGTCGATGCCGATGCGGACGTACTGGCCGGGCACGTGGCCCGGCCCAGTCGGCGCCCGGGCGGATCACGATCGTGGCGGCGTCGGCCGTCTCGGGCTGGACCTCCACGATGCGGCCGCGCAGGTCGGCGCCGGAGCGCAGCGGGTGGAACAGGTCGAGGTAGTCGGCCGGGAGCAGGGGCGTCGTCGCGCGCTCGGCCAGCCGGGCCACCCGCTGGACGAGCGGGCGGGCGCCGGAGCGGCGGGTCGGGACGGAAGTGCTCATGCATCCATACTGTCTGGCCGGAGGGGGTAAAGTCATGACCGGTGCGCGTGAACTTCCGGGCACTCTTTGTTCGGAGGGAACAAATCATGGTGTCAGAGGTGAGCAGCGCCACCGCGCGGGGCGCGGCGGCGCTCGAGATGGACGACCGGGTGGTCCGCGCGCTGCGCGAGCGGCTCCCCGACGTGGCGACGCAGACCGTGGCGGCGGTGACGGTCGAGGTGCCCGGCTACACCGGGGCGCTGAGCGGCTCGATGGGCGCCAACATCGAGGCGGCCGTGACGATGGCCCTCGGCGGCTTCCTGAAGCTCGCCGGCGGCAGCCGCGAGTCCGACCCGAGCACCCCGCTCGGCCCCACGCTCGAGGGCGCCTACGCGCTGGGCCGCGGCGAGGCGCGCAGCGGCCGCTCGATGGACGCGCTGCTCGCGGCCTACCGGGTCGGCGCCCGGGTGGCGTGGCGGGAGATGGCGCGGGCCGCGGCCGAGGCGGGGGTCGGGGCGGCGACGATGGCGCAGTTCGCCGAGCTGGTCTTCGCCTACATCGACGAGCTGTCCGCCTCCAGCGTCGCCGGGCACACCGACGAGCTCTCCACCAGCGGCCGGGTGCGCGAGCGCTACCGCGAGCGGCTCGGCCAGCACCTGCTGGCGCGGCGCGAACCTCGACGTGCTCACCGCGGCGGCCGAGCGCGCCGGCTGGCCGGTGCCGGTGACGCTGACCGCGGTGCTGCTGCCCGCGGCGCAGGTCCGCGGGGTGCTCGCCTCCCTGGGGCCGGACACGGTGCAGGTCGGCGAGGACCTCCCGGGCGCCGAGCCGGTCGACCCGGAGCAGCCGTTCTCCCTGCTGCTCGTGCCCGACGTGGAGGCGGCCGGGTCGCCGGCACCTGCTCCGGGTGCTCGACGGGCGGCAGGCCGTGGTCGGGCCGCCCCGGCCCTGGCTGCGGGCCCGGTCGTCGTACGACCGGGCGGCCCGGACCGCGGCCCTCGCCCCCGCCCCGCGCGAGGGGGCGGCCGTCGACAGCGAGGAGCACCTCGCCGACCTGGTCGTGGGCGCGGACCCCGAGGCGCTGGCCGACCTCCGGGCCCGGGTGCTGGCGCCGCTGGCCGACCTGCGGCCGGCGACCCGGGACCGGCTCGCGGAGACGCTGCGGTCCTGGCTGCTGCACCAGGGCCGGCGCGACGAGGTGGCCGCGGAGCTGCACGTGCACGCCCAGACGGTGCGCTACCGCATGGGGCAGCTGCGCGAGCTGTACGGCGACCGGCTCGACGACCCGCGCACGGTCCTGGAGGTGGTCGTCGCGCTGCACGGGGCGGCCACCGCCGGCACCGGGCGAACCGGCGACCGGCCTGAGGCGGTTCGTCCTAGACTTCGCGGCAGGCACCGTCCGCTGCCACGGGTCGGTGCCCTGGTCTCGGCTGACGACGAAGGTGGCTCTCCGTGCGGGAGATGTTTCAGCGGTCCGGCGAAGTGGGCAGCGACCTGTTGAAGGTCGACTGGGCCGCGACGCCGCTGGGGCCGTTGGACACCTGGCCGCGCAGCCTCGAGTCCGTCGTCCGCCTGATGCTCACGTCGCGGTTCTCGATGTGGATGGCGTGGGGACCCGACCTGACGTTCTTCTGCAACGAGGCCTACCGCCGCGACACCCTCGGCGACAAGTACCCGTGGGCGCTCGGCAAGCCGGCCGCCGAGGTGTGGTCGGAGATCTGGGACGACATCTCCGACCGGATCGAGACGGTCATGTCGACCGGCGTCGCGACCTGGGACGAGTCGCTGATGCTGTTCCTGGAGCGCAGCGGCTACACCGAGGAGTCGTTCCACACCTTCTCCTACAGCCCGATCTTCGACGACCACGGCGTGGTCGCGGGCATGCTCTGCGTGGTCAAGGAGGACACCGAGGAGGTCATCGCCCACCGGCGCATGCAGACCCTGCGCGACCTCGGCTCGCGGCGCGCCTCGAACCTCACCGAGGCCGAGACGATCTCCACCGCGTGCGAGGAGCTCGCGTCGTGCCCGGCCGACCTGCCCTTCTCGCTGGTCTACCTGTTCGACGGCGGCGAGACCGCCCGGCTGGTCGGCTCCACCGGGTTCGCCGGGGAGCACCCGGGCGCCCCGCGAGACGATCGCGGTCGGCGCCGAGGGCGAGGTCTGGCCGGCCGCGGCCGCCGCGAAGGGCGAGTCCACGTTCGTGGGCAACCTCGAGGACCGGTTCTTCGACCTGCCCACCGGCTCGTGGCAGGTCAGCCCGCGGGAGGCCCTCGTCGTCCCGCTGGCCGCCAGCGCCGGCGGGCGTCCCTACGGCTTCCAGGTCTTCGGGCTGAACCGGTTCCGGCCGCTCGACGACGGCTACCGGGACTTCTGCGACCTGGTGGCCGGCCAGCTCGCCGCCAGCCTGACCGACGCCCGCGCCTACGAGTTCGAGCGGGACCGGGCCGAGACGCTCGCCGAGCTCGACCAGGCCAAGACCGACTTCTTCACCAACGTCAGCCACGAGTTCCGCACCCCGCTGACCCTGCTGCTCGGGCCCGCCGAGGACGCCGTCACCGACGAGGCCGACCCGCTGACCGGGCGCCAGCGCGACCGGGTCGAGGTGATCCTGCGCAACGGGCAACGGCTGCTCAAGCTGGTCAACACCCTGCTGGACTTCTCCCGGCTCGAGTCCGGCCGGGTGGAGGCCCGCTTCGAGCCGGTCGACCTCGGGCAGTACACCCGCGAGCTGGCCAGCATGTTCGACGACCGCCGCGCAGCGCCTCGGGCTCGCGCTGGCCGTCGACTCCCCGTCACTGCCCGAGCCGGTGTACGTCGACCGCGACCTCTGGGCCAAGGTCGTGCTCAACCTCCTGTCGAACGCCCTGAAGTTCACCTTCGACCGGCGGCATCACCGTGCGGCTGGCCGTCGGCGGACGGACGGCGACGCCGAGCTCACGGTCAGCGACACCGGCACCGGCATCCCCGAGCACGAGGTCGGGCACCTCTTCGAGCGGTTCCACCGCGTCTCGGGCGCCCGCTCGCGCACCCACGAGGGCTCCGGCATCGGCCTCGCGCTGGTCGCCGAGCTGGTCGCCCTGCACGGCGGCCGGGTCGAGCGCCGAGAGCGTGCTGGGCCGGGGCACGACGTTCACCGTGCGGCTGCCGTTCGGCAGACGCGCACCTGCCCGCCGAGCAGCTCGCCGCGCCCGCGGAGACCACCTCCGCGGCGCGTCAGCGCGGTGGCCGAGGGCTTCCTCGCCGAGGCGACGCACTGGACCGACCCGGACGCCGCCGACCTGTCGAGGCCGTCCGGCGACACCGGCCAGGACCGGCCGCGGATCCTCGTCGTCGACGACAACGCCGACATCCGGGAGTACGTCGCCGGGCTGCTGGCCGACGACTACGCCGTGCAGACCGCCGTGGACGGCCTCGACGGGCTCGAGCAGGCCCGACGGCTGCCGCCCGACCTGGTGCTGACCGACGTGATGATGCCGCGGATGGACGGCTTCGAGCTGCTCGCCGCCCTCCAGGCCGACGCCACCACGGTCGGGGTCCCGGTCGTGATGCTCTCCGCCCGGGCCGGCGAGGAGGGCACCCTGCAGGGCCTCGACGCCGGCGCGGACGACTACCTGGTCAAGCCGTTCACGGCCCGCGAGCTGCTCGCCCGGGTGCGCGCCAACCTCGAGCTCGACCGCGCCCGTCGTACCCGTCGGCAGCTCGAGCGCAGCCGCAGCCTGCTCGCCGAGGCGCAGCGGCTGGCGCGGGTCGGCAGCTGGGAGATCGACCTCGGCACCGGGCAGGCGGAGTTCTCCGACGAGTACCTCCGGGTGATGGGCCGCACCCGCGAGGAGCTCGACGGGCGCGCCTGGGGCGAGATCATCGACACGGTCGTGCACCCCGAGGACAAGGACCGGGTCGCCGAGGACCTGTCGAACGAGGAGTCCGGGTTCCACTACGAGTTCCGGGTGATCCGCGGCGACGGGTCGGAGATCCTGGTCGCGATCTTCGGCGAGGCGGTGCTCGACGACCGGGGCGACCGGGTCGGGCTGCGCGGGTCGGTGCAGGACATCACCGAGCGCCGGGCCGCCGAGGAGGCCCTCGCGATGGCCGCCGCCAACGCCGAGGCGGCCGCGCGCGAGCACGCGATCGCCGACCAGCTGCAGCGCAGCCTGCTGCCCCAGAAGGGCTTCGACCTCGACCACCTCGAGGTCGCGACCTACTACCGCGCCGGCGTCGAGGGCACCCAGGTCGGCGGCGACTGGTACGACGTGATCGAGCTCGGCGGCGGGCGGACCGCGCTGGTCGTCGGCGACGTGATGGGCCGCGGCGTGCGCGCGGCGGCGGTGATGGGCCAGCTGCGCTCGGCGGTGCGGGCCTACGCCCGGCTCGACCTGCCGCCCGCCGACCTGCTGGAGTCGCTCGACGGGCTGGTGCGCGACCTCGGCGAGGACCAGATCGTCACCTGCATCTACGCCGTCTTCGACCCGGCCGACCAGCTGCCTGCGGTTCGCCAACGCCGGGCACCTGCCGCCGATCGTCGCGGTCCCGGGCGGGGAGTGCCGGCTGGTCGGCGGCGACGAGAACCCGCCGCTCGGCGTGGGCCCGTTCAACCTGACCCAGCACCACGTCGACCTGGAGTCCAACGCCCGGGTGGTGCTCTACACCGACGGGCTGGTGGAGCGGCGCGGCGAGGACATCGACGTCGGCATCGAGACGCTGGCCCGCCGGGTCGCGGAGATGGTCGGGCCGGTCGACGGCGTGCCCGGAGGAGCTGGTCGCGGCGATGCTGCCCGACGGTCCCGACGACGACGTCGCCATCCTGGTGGCGCGCGTCGACCCGCCGACCGGCGAGGAGAGCCTGTCGCGGCGGCTCGAGCCGAACGAGACGGCGGTGGCCGTGGCCCGGCACCTGGTCACCTCCTACCTCGAGGAGCGCGCGATGCCGGCCTCGCTGGTCGCCGACGCCGCGCTGGCCACCAGCGAGCTGGTCACCAACGCGGTGCTGCACGGGCGGCCGCCGGTGGAGCTGCGGCTGCGGCTCGAGGGCGCCGACGTGCTGATCGAGGTCCGCGACCGGGCGACCTACCAGCCCCGCAAGCAGCGGCCCGACGAGATCGACGAGCACGGCCGCGGCCTGCAGATCGTCTCCGCGCTGGCGGCCCGCTGGGGCACCCGGCCCACCGAGCACGGCAAGGCCGTGTGGTGCATCCTCTCGGCGAAGGGCTGAGGGGATGACCGACCCCGTCCGGGTCCCGATCTCGGCCCCGCCTGCCCAGCCGTCCGGCTGCCGCTGCGCTTCCGCGACCTCGACGCGTTCGGGCACGTCTACCACGCGGAGTACCTCACCCTGCTCGACGAGGCGCGCACGGCGTGGTTCCGCGACGGGCTGCGCCTCGACGACGCCGGCGACTACGTGCTGGCCCGGGTCGAGGTCGACTACGTGAGCAGCCTGGTCCGCACCGACCGGTGGGTGAGCGCGGACTTCGCCGTCGAGCGGGTCGGCGGCACCAGCCTGACCCTGCGCGAGGAGCTGCGCGCCGACGACGGCCGGGTGGTGGCCCGCGGCCGCTCGGTGTGCGTGCTGCGCGACCTCGCGTCGGGCAGCTCCCGGCGGGTCACCGACGCCGAACGCGCCCGCATCGAGGCGTACGCCGCGCGCTGAGCCCGGTCAGCCGGCGAGCACGTCGAGGACGATCAGGCAGATGTCGTCCTCGCTGTCGCCCCAGCGGTCCATCAGCGCGTCGCACAGCTCCTCGGGGTCGACGTCGGTCGCCGCCGACCTGCGCGGCCAGCTCGTCCAGGGCGGTCCACGAGCGAGGCGTTGCGCCGCTCGACGAGCCCGTCGGTCATCACCACCAGCCGGTCGCCGGGACGCACCGGGACGGTGGCGGGCCGCCGTACGCCGCCCTCGACGCCGAGCAGGGTGCCGCCGGGCTCGAGGTACGTCGCGGCGCCGTCCTGCAGCACCAGCGGCGGGAGGTGGCCGCCGTTCGTGACGGTGACGGTGGCCCGGTCCGGGGGGAACACCAGCACGCACACGGTGGCGGTCATCTCGGGGTGGCTGCGCAGCAGCATCCGGTTGAGCTTGTCGAGCGTCGCGAGCGCGGTGTGCCCCTCGTGCATGAACGCCCGCAGGCCGTAGCGCAGCTCGGCCATCACGATCGCCGCCTCCAGCGAGTGGCCCTGCACGTCGCCGATCACGACCACGCCGTCGCCGTCGTCGGTCTCGAACGCGTCGTAGAAGTCCCCGCCGATCTCGACCTGCTTGCCCGAGGCCTGGTAGCGCGCGGCCACCGTCAGGCCGGGCAGCGGCGGGAGCCCGGCCGGCAGCAGGCTGCGCTGCAGGGTGAGCGCGGTGCGGTGCTCCTCCTCGAAGATCCGCAGGTTGCCGAGCGCGACCGTCGTGGCCTGCGCCAGCCGCACCAGCAGCATCTGGTCCTCGTCGTCGGGGGCCGCGTCGGCCGGGACCGCGAGCAGGCCGACCGGTCCGGCGGCCCCGGGGACCGGCACCACCCACCACTGCGGCGCGTCCGTCCCGCCGAGCAGCGCGGGCCAGGGGTCCTCGGCAGGATCGACGAGCCGGGCTCCGTGGGCAGCCGTCCAGCAGGTCGGCCACCGTGTCGGGCGAGACCTCCCAGGCCGTCGTGGTCCCGTCGGCGGCGGTCCGCGCGGCGGTGCTGGCGTCGGTGTCGTCCACCAGCAGGACGGCCGCCTCGGAGTCGAACAAGCGCGCGGCGCCCTCGACGGACGCGGTGGCCAGCCGGGCCGCGCGTCATCGCGACGTTGATCCGCAGGCTCGCCGCCGACAGCCGGTCCAGGCGTACGGCGAGCCGCTCGGCGCTGCGCCGGGCGCCCGCCGAGCGGAGCAGGGAGCGGACCGTCGCGAGCATCTCCTGCGGCTCGATCGGGTCGACGAGGTAGGCGTCCGCGCCGCCGTTCGAGCCCGGCGGTCCGGTCCCGGGGCTCCACGGCGACCGCGGAGATGTGCACCACCGGCGTCGACGCCGTGCGGGGGTCCGCCTTGATCCGGGCGCAGACCTCGAGGCCGTTCATGTCCGGCAGGTGCACGTCGAGCACGGCGAGGTCCACGGTGCGCTCGGCGACCAGCGCGAGGGCCTGCCCGCCGGTCTCGGCCTCCAGGACGTCGTAGCCGTCGCGGCGCAGCCAGCTGGAGATGACGTAGCGCTTGGCGGCGGTGTCGTCGCACACCAGGACGGAGACCGGGCTCATGCGGGACGCACCCCCTCGGTGGCCGGCCCCGGCCCGGTCGTGGGCAGCGCGAACGAGAACGTGGTGCCCTCGCCGGGCCTGCTGGACAGGCGCAGGTCGCCGCCGAGGATCCGGCACGACGCGGCGGGCGAACGGCAGCCCCAGGCCGGACCCGGTCGTCGTGGCCTGCAGCGTCCCGCGGACCTGGAAGAACTCCTCGAACACCTTCGGCTGGTCCGCCTCGGCGATGCCCGACGCCGGTGTCGCGCACGCTGAAGGAGACCACCCCGTCGCCGGCGTCGGCGGTCATCGTGACGCTGCCGGACTCGGTGAACTTCACGGCGTTGCTGAGCAGGTTGCGCAGGAGGTGGCGCAGCAGGGTGCGGTCGGTGCGGAACCCGCTCACGCCCCTGCGGCGGCTCGACGACGAGCGTGACCCCGGGACGTGTCACCAGCGGGGCGGTGGTGCCGTGCAGCTCGTCGAAGAGCGCGGCGAGGTCGACGTCGTCGACGACCGCCTCGAGGCGGCCGGACTCGGCCTTGGCCAGGTCGAGCAGCTCGTTGACCAGACGGAGCAGGTCCGCGGCGCTGGTCGAGATGAGCTCGACCTGGTGGCGCTGCTCGTCGGTCAGCGGGCTCGGCGGCCGGGTCCAGCAGCAGCCGGGACAGCCCGAGCACGGAGTTGCCGGGGGTGCGCAGCTCGTGGCTGATGTTGTTCAGGAACCGGGTCTTGGACTCGCTCGCCTCGGCCAGCAGCCGGCTCTTGTCGTCGATCTCGGCGTAGAGCGCGACCACGCCCTGGTTGGTGCGCTCCAGCTCGTCGGAGAGCTCGCCGTAGAGCGCGAGCACGCCCCGGTTGGTCTCCTCGAGCTCGGCGTTGACCCGCTCCAGCTCCTCCTTGCGGGACTGCACCTCCTCCAGGACCGCGATCAGGTCGCGGTTCTGGAGGCGCAGCTCGTCGACGGAGGTCCGGCCGACCGTGTCGCTGAGCCGCTGCCGCAGCTCGCGCCGCGCCTGGTCGTCGACGGGCCGAGCGGACCGTGCCCGCTTCTCCAGGACGACGACCGTCCGGCCCTCCTCGTCGAGGCCGAGCGCGACGGTGTCCATCAGCCGGCGGGCGGCGTCGACGCCGCTCGCGGACCCCCAGGACGTCCCGGGGCCCGGCGCGCCGCCGGTCAGGGTCACGCGCAGCACGTCGGGCGCGACCGAGGTGAACGACACCCGGCCACCGCCCGCGGCGAGCAGGTCCCGGGTCACCTCGCTGAGCGCGGTGGCCACCCGGATCACGTCCTGGCCCTCGACGCCGACCGTCGTGGCGACGTCACGCGCGGCCTGCCGTGAGGCGAAGACGTCGGTCTCGTGGTGCACCTCGAGGGTGTAGATCTCCGCGGTCATCGTTCACCCGCCCGGCAGGCCAGCACGCCGGCGTCGTCGCGCCGGACCGCGGCGTCCCGCAGCAGGGTGGCGCCGACGACCAGCGGCGAGCAGGCCAGCAGACCGGGGTAGTCGGCGACGTCCCACTTGTCGGTCAGGCCGTCGCTGTGCATCACCACCCAGGAGTCGTCGGCGAGCTCGTAGACCATCTCCCGCGCGTTGCGGATGTTGTGCCCGACGATGCCGGGCATCGACACCAGGCCCTGCGGACGCCCGGCGCCCACGACCCGGCCGGCGATGTTGCCGATCCCGGCGTAGGTCAGCCGGCCGGCCTCGAGGTCCAGGTGGCCGATGGCGGTGGCCGCGCCGCGGGTGGCCGACATCCGGGTGTGCAGCTCGCGCAGCAGCGCCAGCGGGGACTCCTGCTCGGACTCCCGGAACGCCCGCAGCGCCTCGGCCGAGGCCCGTGCCGCCAGCGGTCCGTGGCCGAGCCCGTCGCTGACCATCAGCAGCAGCCCGCGCCCGGTCCGTCGTACGGCGTAGGCGTCACCGCACTCGGTCTCGCCCTCGATCGGACGGGTCATCCCGGCGGCCGGCTCGTCGGCGTCCACCTCGGCGGGCCAGAACGTCGCGGTCAGCACGGTGCCCTGGCCGGGCAGCGAGTAGACGTCGTAGGCGTTCGCCAGCCGTCGTACGGCGCCCAGGCCGATGCCGAGCGTCCCCGACGTGGACGCGCCGTCGGCGAACAGGGAGCGGGCGTCACGCATGCCCGGGCCGCGGTCGATGGCGACGATCTCCACGCCGCCGAGCGTGTCGCGGCGCAGCAGCCGCAGCACCATCACGCCCTGCTGGGCGTACTTCGTCAGGTTGGTCGCCAGCTCGGTGACCACGATCGCGATCTCGCCGGTGCGCTGCCGCGTCGAGGCCCACGCGCTCCGCGAGCTCGACGGCGCGGCGCCGCAGGGCCCCGGGACTGCTCTCGTCCTCGACCCGCACCCAGGTGACGTCCTCGGCCCGCAGCTCCCCGGGACGGCCTGGCGCGGTCATCGCGTCCACTTGACGATCCGGACGACGGTGCCCTCCCCGGAGGCTGGTCTGCAGGTCGAAGTCGTCGACGAGCCGCTTGGCGCCCGGAGAGCCCGAGGCCCATGCCGGTGCCGCTGGTCCAGCCGTCGGTCAGCGCGAGGGACACGTCGGAGATGCCGGGGCCCCGGTCGGCGAACGCGGCGCGCACGCCCCGGCGCATGGCCGGCGCGGATCAGCTCGACCGTGGCGGTCCCGCCGCCGCCGTACACCAGGGTGTTGCGGGCCAGCTCGCTCGCGGCGGTGACCAGCTTGGTCTGGTCGACCAGGCGAGAGCTTCGCGTCGACGGCGAGGGCGCGGACGGCCTGGCGCACCCGGACCACGTCGGCGTCCGACGCGATGACGTGGGACGCCTCGCTCTCGACGTCGACGGAGACCTCCCTCATCCAACGGGTCCGCTGGTCTCGTCCTCGAGGTGGTCGACGCCGGATCGCCGTGCTCGAGGTCGGCCTGCGAGCATCGCCATGCCGCGGTCCACGTCGAGGGCGGTGCGCACGCCCTGCGAGGGACAGGCCGAGCTCGACCAGCGTGATCGCCACGGCGGGGCGCATGCCGACCACGACGGTCTGCGGCGTCCAGCACCCGCGACACGGAGGCGATCGTGGAGATCATCCGGCCGATGAAGCTGTCCACGATCTCCAGCGCCGAGATGTCGATGAGCACGCCGTGCGAGCCGGTGCTGACGATCCGCTCGGCGAGGTCCTCCTGGAGCGCGACGGCGATGTGGTCCTGCAGGTCGACCTGGATCGAGACCAGCAGGATGTCGCCGATGCGCAGGATCGGGATGCGCTCCATCAGCGGTCCTGGGCGTGCCGGCCGCGCCGCTGACGCGGGTCGCGCCGGGCGACGTACGACGTCCGAGCCCGAGCGGCGCAGCGCGAGGAGCAGCGCGTCGGCCAGCGTCGCCTTGGTGGCCACGTCGCCGAACTCGATGCCGAGCGCGACCACGGTCTGGGCGATCTGCGGCCGGATGCCGGAGATGATGCACTCGGCGCCGAGCAGCCGGGCCGCCATCACGGTCTTGAGCAGGTGCTGGGCGACCTGGGTGTCGACGGCCGAGACACCGGTGATGTCGATGATCGCGTGCTCGGAGCCGGTGTCGACCAGCGCCTGGAGCAGCTTCTCCATCACGACCTGGGTGCGCGCCGAGTCCAGGGTGCCGACCAGCGGCAGGGACACGATGCCGTCCCAGAGCTTGACCACCGGCGTGGACAGCTCGAGCAGCGCGTCGGCCTGCTCGGAGATCACCTGCTCGCGGGCCTGCGCGTAGGTCTCGAGCATCAGCAGGCCGAGGTCGTCGACGAAGCGGGAGAACTCCGCGAAGAAGCGGTACGCCGCGAGGTCGCCCTGGGTCTCGAGGACGTCCGAGCACCGCCTCCTTGACCGCGAACACGCTGACCGCGGTCTCGGTCGGGGAGAAGCCCTGCCGGGCCCGGGTGCGGGCCAGGTCCGCGAGCAGCGCCGCGCAGCGGGGCGGAGCCGTCGCCCTCGGCCTGGTGGCTGCCGCCGTCGGTGGCCGCGATCATCCCGTCGATCATCTCGGTGACGTCGCGCTGGAGCTCGGCGCTGGGTCATCCGGCCGGCCAGGGAGCGGCTCGCCGCGGCGACCCACCCCTCGGTGATGGCGGTGCGGTTCTGCTCGAGTACTGCCCAGCTACCGGCTTGTGGACGTGTCGTTCACGTGGACCCTCTCTGGTCGCGCAAGCGGGGTCCTCGACCCCGGTCTGCCGATGATCCTTACATGTGTCTGCGCGCGGGAGGCGAGCGACCCCGGGCCGGTCTGGCCCGATTTGCCCTCCCGGGCGAGGTTTCCTACGGTCGATCGATGCCCCCCCGGACCGCACATCCCCTGTTCCGCCGTGCCGCCGGCCTCGCCGCCCTGCTCGCCGTCACGGTCGGAGGCGGGGTCGCTGACCCCCGCCGACGCGGTCGACGTACCGGCCGCCGGCGCCCGCTCCGGCGACCGCCCAGCAGCCCGCGCCGACCGGACCTGACGATCGCGTCGTTCAACGTGCTGGGCAGCAGCCACACCCGCGGCCACGGCGGCTACGCCAGCGGCGTCCGTCGTACGGCGGGGGTGGTGCGGCTGCTGGCCCGCCACGACGTCGAGGTCGTCGGGCTGCAGGAGATGCAGGCCGACCAGATGCGCAGCTTCCGGCACCGCACCGGCGGCAAGTACGCGATGTTCCCCGGCCCGGGCGGCGCGCGCGAGATCGACGGCGAGAACTCGGTGGCCTGGGACCGCTCGGCCTGGGAGGCCGTCGAGACGCGCACCTTCTCGATCCCCTACTTCCACGGCAACCGCCGCGCGATGCCGCTGGTCAAGCTGCGCAACCGGGAGACCGGGATGACCGCCTGGTTCGCGAACGTGCACAACCCGGCGTCGACCGGCGGGCACCGGGGCTCGGCCAAGTGGCGCGCGAAGGCGATCGCCCAGGAGGCGCGGCTGGCCAGCCGGCTGCACGACACCGGCCTGCCGGTGTTCCTGACCGGCGACATGAACGAGCGGGAGCAGGCGTTCTGCCCGCTGACCTCGCGGGCGCCGCTCCAGGCCGCCCGCGGCGGCAGCCACACCGGCGGCACCTGCCGCGCCGGCGACCCGCGCTACGTGGACTGGGCGTTCGGCAGCCAGGACCTCACGTTCAGCGGGTACGTCGAGGACCGCGGCCCGTTGAACAAGCGGACCAGCGACCACCCGATGATCGTCAGCCAGGCCAGCATCGACGGCGCCACCGTACGCCCCCGCCGTCCAGCCCTGACCCACTCGCCGCACCCGGCGCGTCTGGTTGCGGAAAGCCATGCCGACCCGGCGCGTCTGGTTGCGTAGAGCGTGCCGACCCGGCGCGTCTGGTTGATGTTAGTCGCCGGCCCGGCGGTTGGTGTGAGACCCGGCCCGGAGTTCAGGCCGACCCGGGTCAGGGCGCTTCGGACCGCAGAGCGCCGGGTCGGTGCTTGACCGGGCCGAGGTCGGGTTCGCCCGGGTCGGCGGGTCAGGCCCGAGACCGGGCGCGGCTCGCCCGGTGCGGAGGCCCAGCACGACGGCGAGCGGCCAGAGCGCCTCGGCGCCCGCGACCACGCGCTCGCTGAGACCGAGCAGGTCGCCGTCGTCGAGCTCGACCGTGAGCCAGCCGAGCAGCGCGAGGAGCCCGGCCGTCGCCCACCGGCCGCCGGCCCGTGTCGGCAGGCCCGAGAGCGCGGGCCACAGGGCGAGCGCCGCGAAGCTGGCCGTCGGCAGCGGGGAAGTGGCCCGCCGAAGGTTGTGGGAACGCCGCGACCAGGGCGGCGGTCACCCCGCCGATCGCCAGCACGGCCCGTCCCGCGGGCGCAGCCTCCTCGAGGCCGGCCGCGGTCGCGACGTGTGCGCCGCCGAGGACCAGCAGGGCCGAGGTCATCAACCAGCGGTCGTCGGCACCCTGCGCGGCCAGGGCGCTGATCGTGTCGCGCACCTGGTCGAACCCACCCCGCTGTCGCGACGCGGCCAGCGTCCATCCGCCGATCAAGGCCGTCGGAGCAACCGTGGCGGAGGCGAGCACCCATCTGCGCATCCGGCGAGTATGCCGGGTCCGTCGTACGACGCCCGGCTCGAGGTGAACCAGAGGCCCGGGTCGAGGTGAACGGAGGCCCGGGTCGGGACCGGAACCTCGGCGGGTCACCGGGTCGACCCGGCCACCGGGGCCGGCGGGTCGACCGGTCCGGGTCAGAAGGTGGCGATGTCGATCACGAAGCGGTAGCGCACGTCGCTCTTCACGACGCGGTCGTAGGCGCCGTTGACGTCGTCCACGCCGATCGTCTCGATCTCGGCGCCCAGGCCGTGCTCGGCGCAGAAGTCGAGCATCTCCTGGGTCTCGCGGATGCCGCCGATCTTGGAGCCGGCCATCCGGCGCCGCATCGCGGCCAGCGAGAACGCGTGGAAGCTGTCCGGGCTCTCCGGGATGCCCGACGTTGACCATCGTGCCGTCCAGCCGGAGCAGCGACAGGTAGTCGTCGACCGGCAGGTTCGCCGCGACCGTGTTCACGATCAGGTCGAAGGTGCTGCGCCAGCGTCCTCGAAGGTCTTCGCGTCGCTGGTCGCGTAGTAGTGGTCGGCGCCGAGCCGCTTGCCGTCCTCCTGCTTCGACAGCGTCTGGCTGAGCACGGTCACCTCGGCGCCGAGGGCGTGGGCGATCTTGACGCCCATGTGGCCGAGGCCGCCCATGCCGACGATGGCGACCTTGCTGGCCCGGGCCGGCGCCCCAGTGCTTGAGCGGGCGAGTAGAGCGTGATGCCGGCGCACAGCAGCGGCGCGGCCTCGTCGAGACCGATGCCCTCCGGGATGCCGAGCACGTAGTTCTCGTCCACCACGACGGACTTGCTGTAGCCACCGAACGTCGGCTCACCGTCGTACCCGGTGCCGTTGTACGTCGCCACCTCACCCGCGAGGCAGTACTGCTCCTCGCCGGCCTTGCAGTTGGCGCACTCGCGGCAGGAGTCGACGAAGCAGCCGACGCCGACGCGGTCGCCGACCTGGTACTTCGAGACCTCGGTGCCGACCTCGCGCACCACGCCGGCGATCTCGTGGCCGGGCACCATCGGGAACAGGGCGCTGCCCCACTCCTCGCGGGCCTGGTGGATGTCGCTGTGGCAGATGCCGGCGTAGGCGATGTCGATCACCACGTCGTGCGGGCGCGGGTCGCGGCGCTCGATGGTTCCCCGCTCGAACGGCTTGCTCGCGCCGGCGGTCACCAGGGCGTCAACGGTCTGCGTCATACGGGATGTCTCCTCGGGAGTGCGGGGGTCGTTCCGGTCGAACCAGGCACAACGTCGGCGGGTGCCCGGACATTCCTCGGGGTGGCCCACGAGCTCCGGTCGATGAGACAGTGACGTCCCGCACAGGGGGTCGTCGAGCCTGAGGCGGAACCGCCAGGCGGCCAGCAGCGCCAGCACGTAGAAGGCGAACGTGCCCGACGCCATCGTCAGCACGGTCGGCTGCCGAGCAGGCCGGTCAGCGGCGTGGTCAGCGCGCCGACCAAGAACGGCACGCCGCCCCCGAGCGCCGCGGCCGTGCCGGCGGAGCGGCGCCGGCCTGCACGATCGCGGTGCTGGCCGGGAGGAACAGGCCGAGGCCGCCGACATCACCGCGAGGGCGCCCACACCAGGGGCAGCGGCGGGGCGTGGTCCGGGGCGAGCAGGCAGACCAGGAACAGCACCGTGCCGGCGGAGGTGGCCACCCCGAGCGCGACCCGGCGCAGCAGGGCCGCGCCGGTGCGGACCACGAGCAGCCGGAAGGCCACGCTGGCCGAGACCATCACCAGGGCGTTGGTCGCGAACAGCACGGTGTACTGCGCCGGGCTGATCCCGAGCTGGGTCTGCAGCACGATCGACGAGCCACCGATGTAGACGAAGAACCCGGCCACCACCAGGCACTGCACGAGGACCGTGCGACGAACACCCGGTCACCCAGCAGGTCGCGCATCCGCAGGCCGACGTCGCGGAGCCCGGTGGCCTGGCGTCGCTCGACGGGCAGCGTCTCCGGGATGCCGACGAATGCCGTCGTGGTCATCAGCACGCCGAGCCCGGACAGGAACAAGAAGATCGTCCGCCAGTCGCCGACCGCCAGCAGCCCGCTGCCGATCGCCGGTGCGACGACCGGTCCGATCAGCGAGAAGGACGCGAGGGTGCCGTCATCGCGGCGGCCCGCGGACCGGCGTACCGGTCGCTGACCACGGCACGCCCCACCGCGACGCCGACACCCGCGACGAGGCCCTGCACGCCCCGTTCGGCCACCAGCGTCCAGCCTGTCGGGGCGAACGCGCAGAGCAGCGACACCAGCGTGAAGGTGGTGGCGCCGCCGAGGATCATGCCGCGCCGCCCCTGGCCGTCGCTGACCGGTCCGGCGAGCAGCTGGCCACGGCCATGCCGGCGATGAAGAGGTCATCGTCAGCTGCACGACGGTCGAGCTGGTGCCGAGGCTCGCGCGCACCTGGGGGAGCGCGGCGAGGTAGGTGTTGGTGGCCAGCGGGCCGACGCCGGTCACCAGGACCAGCGCCAGGACCCAGGGCCGCCCGGTGCGGAGGGGGAGGGCATCGGCACGACTGTACCGGTAGAG
>CAWERI010000011.1:0-134745 GCA_963811515.1 uncultured Actinomycetota bacterium | reverse complement strand
GGGCACCCGCGAGCAGCTCGGCGAGCAGGTCGCCCGGATCCACGCCCGCCAGCTCAACCACTGCGCCCGCTGTGGGAGGCCTACGTCATCACCGGCCTGGAGGACGGCCCGCGCGGCGTTCTACTCCAAGATCCACCACCGCCGCGATCGACGGTCTCTCCGGCGCCGAGATCCTCGAGACGATCATGGACATCACCGTCGAGCCCCGCGACGTGGACGGCGAGGAGAGCCGACTTCGTGCCGCGGGCGATGCCCTCGACGGTCAACCTGGTCCGCCGCGGCGTCCCGCAGATGGTGGTCAACCCGCTCGAGCTGCTGCAGACCGTCCCCCGCTCCCTGGATCGTCGACCGGCTGCCCGGCGCGGCGAACTTCCCGGGCACGCACCTGCTCAGCGAGAGCCGCCGCGC
Organism: uncultured Actinomycetota bacterium; assembly: GCA_963811515.1. GTDB lineage: Bacteria > Actinomycetota > Actinomycetes > Propionibacteriales > Nocardioidaceae > Nocardioides_B. The sequence goes on along the minus strand of CAWERI010000011.1, from coordinate 134,337 downwards.
TCGTCGGCCGGCTGCTCGGCGAGGAGGGCCGGCCCGCGCTGCACACCCGTGACCTCAAGGCCCCGCGCACCCCGCTGAACGGCACGATCACCGCGCACCGGCGGTTCGCCTTCGGGTCGATCCCGCTGGCGGACGTGAAGACCGTCAAGAACCACTTCGGGATGACCGTCAACGACGTGGTGATGGTGCTGACCGCCGCCGCCCTGCGGCGCTGGCTGCTCGACCACGACGCGCTGCCCGGCACCCCGCTGGTCGCCGCCGTGCCGGTGTCGATCCGCACCGAGGACCAGGCCGGCTCGCTCGGCAACCAGGTCTCGGTGATGCTGGCCGAGCTGCCGACCCACCTGGGCGACACCCGCGAGCGCATGGCGTTCATGCGCGAGTCGATGGCCGACGCGAAGCGGGCGTTCGACGCCGTACCCGCCTCGCTGCTGCAGGACCTGTCCGCGCTGGTGCCCACCGCGCTGTCCGGCCTGGCCGCCCGCGCGCTGTTCAAGCTGGCCACCGTGCCGGGCGTGATCTTCAACCTGTTCGTCAGCAACGTGCCCGGGCCGCAGCTGCCGCTCTACATCGCCGGGCCCGCGTCGAGGGGGTCTACCCGGTCTCCGCGGTCACCGACATCACCGGCGGGCTGAACATCACGCTGTTCTCCTACGACGGCTCCCTGGACTTCGGGCTGATCGCCTGCCGGGAGATGGTCCCGGACGTGTGGCACCTGATCGGCTACCTCGAGGACGCGATGGCCGAGATGCTCGCGCTGGTGCCCGTCGCCCAGCCCGCGAAGTCGGCCCCGAAGGCCGCGGCGAAGCGGCCGGGTGCGTCCAGGGCGACCGTCAAGAAGACGACCGTCAACAAGGCCGCGAAGCGGAGCCCGGTCAAGAAGGTGGCCGCCAAGAAGGTCACCGCGAAGAAGCGCGGTCGGCCACCCGCCTGATCGAGTCCGCGAACGTGTCGTGCAGCTGCTCGGGGAGGTCGTGGCCCATCCCGGGCACCAGCAGCAGCTCCGAGCCGGGGATCGCGCGCGAGGTGGCCCGGCCGCCGGAGACGTGCACCATCTTGTCCGCGGTGCCGTGGATCACCAGCGTGGGCACGGCGACCTCCCGCAGCCGCGCGGTCCGGTCGGGCTGGGACACGATCGCGACCATCTGCCGGGCGACGCCGGCGGCGCTGATCCCGCGGTCCCAGGTCTCGGCGGCGCGGTCCCGGACGGCCTGCTCGGTGTCGGGGTAGACCGGCGAGCCGATGACCGCCCAGAACCGTGCCGAGCCGTCGACGTACGCCTCGCGGGTGGTCGCCGGCCGCTCCAGCAGCCGGGGGAGCAGGCGGGGGTCCTGCCAGCCGACGGTGCGCCGGCCGGTGGTGGACATGATCGAGGTCAGGGACCGGACCCGGTCGGGCCTCAGCAGCGCCATCGTCTGGACGATCATGCCGCCCATCGAGATGCCGACGACGTGCGCGGACTCCAGGCCGAGGTGGTCCAGCAGGCCGAAGCCGTCCTCGGCCAGGTCCTCCAGCGTGTACGGCGGCCGGGGGCGCGTCCGGGGCGGGCCGACGAAGGTCTGCACGAGCATCAGCCGGGTGACCCGGCCCGGGGCCCGCGAGGACCGGCCGGTGTCGCGGTTGTCGTAGCGGATCACGAAGAACCCGCGGTCGGCCAGCGCCCGGCAGAACCCCGGGCTCCACCAGGTCATCGGGCCGCCGAGCCCCATCACCAGCAGCAGCGGCTCCCCGGTGGGGTCACCGAACGTCTGGTAGCAGAGCTCGAGGCCGTTCGGGAGGGCGGCGTGCTGCTCGGGGGAGGCGCCGTCGGGGGCCGCGGGCGAGGCCTGCGACGAGGGGGAGGACATCGGGACCTTTCGTCGAATGCACGGTACTCACGAGTATATCGACCTGCCCGTTCGGGTGATTTTCGGTGCGGGTCCACATACTCGGGGTACGAAGTGGCTACCGTCACAGGTGTGGAGTCACCCCTGGGTTCCTTCCTGTGCCCGCCCGGCTACGCCGGGCCGTCGGGCCTGCGCGCGATCGCGCGCGAGGGCAGCGCGATGACCGAGGCCGCGCGGTTCGTCCGGCGCAGCGCCCACGACCGGCTGCACCGCCGCGACACGCCCTACGCGCTGCGCGTCCCGGAGGCCGGCCTGGAGCCGGTGGTGCTGGTGCCCGGGTTCCTGGCCGGCGACGGCAGCCTCGCGCTGATGTCGCGCCACCTGCGCGGCCTGGGCTACCGCACCTACCGCTCCACGATGCACGCGAACGTCGGCTGCACCCGCGAGGCCTCCGAGGTGCTCGAGCAGCGCATCGAGGCGATCGCCGCCAAGCGCGGGCGCAAGGTCACGATCGTCGGGCACAGCCTCGGCGGCCTGATGGCCCGCGGGCTGGCCGGCCGGCGCCCGGACCTCGTCGACGGCATCGTCACCCTGGGCAGCCCGGTCCTGGCGCCCGGGGCCGCGCACCCGGTCCTGCTGTTCGACCTCAAGGTGCTCACCCGGCTGCAGCGCGCCGGCCTGGGCCGGATGATGGGGGAGGACTGCACCTCCGGGGCGTGCGCCCAGGAGAGCTGGGAGCAGTCCCGCGTCCCGCTGGTCCGGGGGGTGCACTTCACGTCGGTGTTCTCCCGGCGCGACGGCATCGTGGACTGGCGCAGCTGCCTGGACCCGCAGGCGAAGACCGTCGAGGTGGCCACCAGCCACCTCGGGATGGCGTTCGACCCGGTCGTCCTGGACATCGTGGCCGCGTCGCTGGCCGCGCACCGGGCCCGCCGGACGCGGGCGCTCAGCCGGCCGGCCAGGTGGTCGGCAGCTCCTGACGCGTCGGTGGGTTAGCCCCTCGCCGGGAGCAGGTCACCGCGGCGGCCGTCGCGGCGCCCTGGACCAGCAGCCGGACCCGGTCGTCGTCGAGCGCGCGCACGGCCCCCTCGCCGTCGGCGACCACGCCCCAGTCGCAGAGCATGGCGAGCGTCGCGGCCATGAACGAGTCGCCCGCGCCCACCGAGTCGACCAGGTCGGTCGGCGGGGCGGGGACGGGCATTGTCGCGCCGTCGGTGAACGCCACCGCGCCGGCCGCGCCGCGGGTGAGGATCACCAGCTCGGTGTCGGTGCCGGCCAGCAGCTCGCGGCAGACGTCCTCCTCCGCGGCGTCCGGGCGCAGCAGCCGCAGGTCCTCGTCGGAGAGCTTCACCAGCCGGGCGAGCCGGGCGATCTCCACCACGTCGGCCCACGCGGACTCGCGGTCCTCGAGGAAGGCCGGGCGGATGTTGGGGTCGTAGCTGACGAACCCGTCGGCCTCGACGGCCCGCCGGACCAGGTCGACGACCGCGGCGCGGCCCGGCTGCAGGGACGCGCCGAGCGAGCCGACGTGGATGCCGAGCAGGTCCTCGGGCAGCTCCTGGGCGGGCAGGTCCCACACCAGGTCGAAGTCGTACGTCGCGGCGTGCTGCGCGTCGAGGTGCGCCGTCGCGGTGCTCGTCGTACGCCCGGGGACCACCGAGTCCTCCGAGAGGGTGACGCCGCTGGCCCGGACGTGCTCGGCGCACAGCTTGCCGAACGCGTCGTCGCCGAGCCGGGTGACCAGCGTGGTCGGGACGTCGAGCCGGGCGAGGCCGACCGCGACGTTGAGGCAGGAGCCGCCGACCGCGTCGTGGCGGGGGCTGCCGTCGGAGGGCACCACCACGTCGACCAGGGACTCGCCGACCACCAGGAACGTGCTCATCGCTAGTGCCCGAAGTCCACGGCGGCGTACGCCTTGAGCTTCTGCAGCTTGTGGTCCGAGGTGATGGACCGGATCGTGCCGCTGCGCGAGCGCATCACCAGGGAGTGCGTGCTGGCGCCGCCGGCGCGGTAGCGCACGCCCTGCATCAGCTCGCCGTCGGTGATGCCGGTGGCCACGAAGAACACGTCGTCGCCGGTGACCAGCTCGTCGGTGGTGAGCACGTGGTCGGGGTCCAGGTCGTGCCCGGCGTCGAGCGCGCGCTGCCGCTCCTCGTCGTCCTTGGGCCAGAGCCGGCCCTGGATCACGCCGTCGAGGCACTTCATCGCGCAGGCGGTGATGATGCCCTCCGGGGTGCCGCCGACGCCGAGCAGCAGGTCGATGCCGGTGCCGGCCCGGGCGGCCATGATCGCGCCCGCCACGTCGCCGTCGGTGATGAACTTGATGCGGGCCCCGGTCGCCCGGATCTCGTCGACCAGGCCCGCGTGCCGGGGCCGGTCGAGGACCACGACGGTGACGTCCTCGGGGGCGCTGCCCTTGGCCTTGGCCACCTGGTGGACGTTCTCGGCGACCGGGTAGCGGATGTCCACGACGTCGGCCGCCTCCGGGCCGGTGACCAGCTTCTCCATGTAGAACACCGCGGAGGGGTCGTACATCGAGCCGCGCGGGGCCACCGCCATCACGGCGATGGCGTTGGCCATGCCCTTGGCGGCCAGCGTGGTGCCGTCGATCGGGTCGACGGCCACGTCGCACTCGGGGCCGGTGCCGTCGCCGACGCTCTCGCCGTTGAACAGCATCGGGGCGTTGTCCTTCTCGCCCTCGCCGATCACCACGACGCCGCGCATGCCGACGGTCGAGATCAGGGTGCGCATCGCGTTGACCGCGACCCCGTCCGCGCCGTTCTTGTCGCCGCGTCCGACCCACCGGCCGGCCGCCATCGCGGCCGCCTCGGTGACACGCACGAGCTCGAGGGCGAGGTTCCGGTCCGGTGCCTCGTGGGCGGCGGACAGGCCGGTCGACAGCGGGGTGGCGTCAGACATGCTCGGATCCTAGGGCATCGACGTGGACACGCCGAGACGCTCGACTCACTGGCCTCCGTACACCGAGACCTCGGTGGCCTTGACCGTCGCCCACACCTCCGCCCCCGGTACGACGCCCAGCTGCGAGGCCGACGCCGGGGTGACGTCGGCGATCAGCCCGGCGGCCGCGTCGACGTGCACGCGCACCGCCGAGCCGTGCGGGGCGACCGACGTGACCCGACCCGGCCAGCGGTTGCGGGCCGAGCCGTGCGGCTCCCCGACCGTGAGGGTGACCGCCGACGGGCTGAAGCAGGCGCTGACCTCGCCGCGGGCCGGGGTGGTCGAGACCAGCGTGGTGCCGTCGACCAGCCGGATCGACGTACCGGTGCTGGTGCCGCGGAGCACGTTGAGCCCCACCAGCCGGGCCACGTGGTCGGTGGCGGGCTGCCGGGCGACCTCGGCGGGGGTGCCGTCCTGGGCCACCCGGCCGTCGTCGATCACCAGCACCCGGTTGGCCACCGTCATGGCGTCCAGGGCGTCGTGGGTGACCAGCACCGAGACGCCGTCGAAGTCCGCGAGGTGCCGGGACAGCTCCAGGCGCAGCGCCATCGCGACGCCCACGTCGAGGGAGGAGAGCGGCTCGTCGAGCAGCAGCAGCCGCGGCTCGGTGACCAGGGCGCGGGCGATCGCCACCCGCTGGGCCTGGCCGCCGGACAGCTGCGCCGGGCGCCGGCCCGCGAGGTCCTCGACGCCGAGCCGGGTCAGCCACGCGCGGGCCCGCTCCTCGGCCAGCCGCCGGGGGACGCCGCGGCTGCGCGGGCCGAACGCCACGTTGCCCAGGGCGGTGAGGTGCGGGAACAGCATCTCCTTCTGGAACACCATGCCGATCTCGCGGCGCCGGGTCTCGGTGCGCGTCGCCGGACCGTCCCAGGTCTCCCCGTCGCAGACGACCCGCCCCTCGTCCAGGGGTACGACGCCGGCCAGCGCGCGCACCAGCGTGGACTTGCCGGCGCCGTTGGGGCCGATCACGGCGACCACGTCCCCGCGCTCGGCGGTGAGCCGCACGTCGAGGGTGTGCCCGGGCCTGCGGACCACGACGTGCGCGTCGAGGTAGGGGCTCACGTGCGCACCGCACCCTGCACCGCCTGGTCGAACCAGCGCTCCCGGAGCAGGGCCAGGATCGCCACGGAGACGACCATCAGGATCACGCTGAGCACCAGGGCGGCGTCCTGGTCGCTCTGCAGCGCCACGTAGATCGCGCTGGGCATCGTCCGGGTGGTGCCGGGGTAGTTGCCGGCGAAGGTGATGGTGGCACCGAACTCGCCGAGCGCCCGGGCCCAGCCGAGCACCAGGCCGGCGAGCAGCCCGGGCCCGGCCAGCGGCAGCCCGACCCGGCGGAACGTCGTCCACCGGCTCGCGCCGAGCGTGGCCGCGACCACGTCGTACTCCCGGTCGGCGGCCCGCAGCGCCCCCTCGACGCTGAGCACGAAGAACGGCAGCGCCACGAACGCGTGGGCGATCACGACGGCGGTGGTCGTGAACGGGATGCTGATCCCGGTCGCGTCGTACAGCGGGCCGCCGACCAGGCCGCGTCGGCCGAACGCGGAGAGCAGCGCGACGCCGCCGACGACCGGCGGCAGCACGAGCGGGACGATCACCAGGGCCCGGACCAGGGACCGGCCGGGGAAGTCGACCCGCGCCAGCGTCCAGGCCAGCGGGACCCCGACCACGCTGACCACGGCGATCGCCGCCAGCGAGGTCACCAGCGAGAGCCGCAGCGCGTCGAGCACCGCGGGGTCGGTCAGATGGGTCAGGAAGTCGGTCCAGGGCGTGCGGGCGAGCAGGGCCACCATCGGCAGCGCGAGGAACACCGCGGCGACGGCCGCGGGCACCAGCAGCCGCGCCGGTGCGCGGCCGAGCGCGGGGCCGCGACCGCTCACGGCTTCCCGAAGCCGGCGTCGGCGAGCACCCGCTGGCCCTGCGTGCCGGTGACCAGGTCGACCCAGTCCTGGGCGAGCTGCGGCTTCTTCGCGTCGCTGAGCGCGGCGATCGGGTAGGTGTTCAGGTTCTCCCCGGAGGTGGGGATGTCGACGGCCTTCACCTTGTCGCCGCCGGCGACCGCGTCGGTGGCGTAGACCAGGCCGGCGTCGGCCTCGTCGAGCTCGACCTTGCTCAGCACGGCCTTCACGTCGACCTCCTCGCTGGCCGGCTCGGCGGTGATGCCGCTCGCGTCCAGCACCTTGACGGCGAGCTTGCCGCACGGCGCGGTGTCCACGCACACGACGTACTTCACGCCGGGCTTCGCGATGTCGGCGAACTCGGTGATGCCGGCCGGGTTGTCCGGCGGCACCACGAGCTGCAGGTGGTTGGTGGCGAAGACGGCGGGGTCGCCCTCGGTGCCGTCGGCGTCGACCACGGTCTGCATGGTGTCCTGGTCGGCGGTGGCCAGCACGTCGGCCGGCGCGCCCTGGGTGACCTGCTCGGCCAGGGTGGCGCTGGAGTCGAACGCGAGCTTGACGTCGACGCCGGGGTGGTCGGCCTCGAAGTCCTTCGCGAGCGTGGTGAACGACTCGGTGAGGGACGCGGCCGCGAGGACGTTCAGCGTGCCGGTCTCCGTGCTGCTGCTGCCCGCGCTCCCCGAGGCCGCGGACTCGTCGGAGCCGCAGCCGGCGAGGGCCAGCGTGGCGACCAGGGACAGGGCGAGTGCGGCGGTGCGGTTCCTCATGGCAGCTCCACGACGACGTTGGTTGACTTGACGGAGGCGATGGCCAGCACGCCGGGCTCGAGCCGGAGGTCGTCCGCGGCCTCGGCGCTCATCAGCGACACCAGCCGGTAGGGCCCGCAGACCATCTCCACCTGGGCCATCACGGTGTCCTTCTTGACGGCGGTGACGATCCCGCGCAGCCGGTTGCGGGCGCTGACGGCGGTGGCCCGGCTGACGTGCCCGAACCCCTCGGCCCCGTCGGCCAGCCGCTTGGCGAGGGCCGCCAGGTCGCTCCCGGCGATCCGGGTCTTCCCGTCCTCCCCGGCGGCGGCCTCGACCCGCCCGGCGTCGATCCACCGGCGCAGCGTGTCGTTGCTGACCCCCAGGACCTCGGCGGCTTCGGCAACTCGGTAGGTGCTCACGCCGCGATCTTGTCGCACCTGCGCCAAAGTCGACTGAGATGCGGCCGCATGAGCTGCGGAACCTGACCGCCGAGTGCTGCCCGCCCGCGCGTAGCTGACCAGCGGGGCCCAGGCCCACAGCACGACGACGGCGACCAGCACGGCGGGCAGCGTCACCAGCGCGGACAGCACGTGGAAGTCCCGCGCCGAGGCCTCCCCGCCGTGCCGGATCACCGTCCGGCGCCACAGCAGGTTCGCCAGCGACCCGGTGTAGGTCAGGCTCGACCCGACGCCCAGCCCGATCAGCGCCGCCATCACCGCGGTCACGCCGAGCGGGGCCACCAGGGGGACCAGCAGCAGGGTGGCCGGCAGGTTGTTGACCACGTTGGCCAGCACGGTCGCGACCAGCGCGATGACGACCAGCGCCACCAGGCCGTCGTCGCCGGGCACGACCGTGCGCACGAGGTCGCCGAGGAAGGTGTCGGTCAGGCCGGCCACCACCACGCCCAGGCACAGCACGAAGATCGCGAACGACAGGTGCGTGGCCCGGAGGACCGCGCGGGAGTCGATGCGCCGGCGGGACAGCGCGTAGCCGCTGAGCGCGACCGCGGCCACCCCCGCGACCCAGGCCGGCTGCACGCCGAGCGGCGAGAGGGCCGCGAACGCCACGAGCATCACCGCCACCATCACCAGGGGCACGACGGGCAGCGGCACGCGCCGCACGGGGCCGGTCGCCGGGGGCGTGCGGGCCAGGTCCCGCGCGAAGTAGAACCGGTGCCCGACGTACTCCACGGCGATCACCGCCAGCCAGACCGGCGCCATCAGCAGCGCGAACTCCAGGAAGGACGTGTCCGGGTCGAGGGCATCGCCAGCAGGTTGGTGAGGTTCGAGATCGGCAGCAGCAGCGACGCGGAGTTCGCCAGCCGGGCGCAGGCGTAGACCATCGGCCGCGGGCTGACCAGGGTGCTCGTCGCCGCCGCCGCGACCACCGGGGTCAGCAGCACGACCGTGGCGTCCAGGCTGAGCGCCGCCGTGGTCAGGGCGGCCGCGACGAACGTCAGCATCAGCATCCGCCGGGGCTGGCGCCGCTGGCCCGGGCCACCGCGAGCCGACCGCCGCGAACACCCCCTCGGCGGCGCACACCTCCGCGACCACCAGGATCGCGGACAGGAACGCGACCACCGGGAACAGCAGCTCGGTCTGCTCCACCGCGCCGGACCAGTCCACGGCGCCGCTCAGCAGCACCGCGCCGGCGGCCACCAGCCCGACCAGGACCTCGACCCAGGCCGGGGGGTGCACGAACGCCACCACGAGGAGGACGACGAGCGCGGCGACGGCGAGCACGTCGACCAGGACGGTTGGCACCGCGGAAGACTACGCCCCGGACCCGCCGCGGTTTTCCGCGCTTGCGAGGATGGACGCGTGAGTGGACAGGCAGGGCGCTACCAACGATCGGCCGGCGGCATGGTCGGGGCGATGGTCGTGATGGTCGTGCTGCTGGTGGGGTGGGTCGGGTTCCGGTCGCTGACCACCCAGGAGCCGGACGACCCGGTGAAGACCGTGGACTACGCGCAGGTGGTGGCGCCGGCCCGCAAGGCCGCGCCCTTCGAGCTGGTCGCCCCGCCGACGCTGCCGTCGGGCTGGCGCGCGACGTCGGTGGACTTCAACGACCAGTCCCAGCCCCGCTGGCACCTCGGCGTGCTCACCGACCAGAAGCGGTACGTCGGCCTGGAGCAGGCCGAGCGCCCGGTCCGGCAGATGGTCCGGCAGTACGTCGACAACGACGCGTCGCGCGGCGCCCCCGTGCAGGTCGCGGGCAGCCCCTGGGCGACGTACACCGACGCGGGCGGCGACCTCGCCCTGGTCCGGGAGGACGGCGCGACCACCACCCTGGTCGTCGGCCACGACGTGCCGCGCGCGCAGCTGCTGGCCTACACCGCCAGCCTGCGCTAGTCGGCGTCGCGCTCCGCCAGCGCGGCGTCCAGACGCGACTTGGCGCCGTCGAGCCAGCCCTGGCAGACCTGCGCGAGCTTCTCGCCGCGCTCCCACAGCGCCAGCGACTCCTCGAGGTCGGTGCCGCCGGACTCCAGCCGGCGGACGACGTCGACGAGCTCCTCGCGGGCCTCCTCGTAGCTCGGCCGGTCCTCGGTCATGACGTCTCCTTCGACGGTGCGGTCAGCTCGGTGGTCTCGGTGCCCGTGACGGTGACGAGCAATGCATTCCCTCTTCTTCAACTTCAGTCTCCGTCACCGTCACGGGCACCGAGACCACCGAGCTGACCGCACCGTCGAAGGAGACGTCATGACCGAGGACCGGCCGAGCTACGAGGCTGCCCGCGACAGGCTCGTCGACGTGGTCCGGAGGCTCGAGTCCGGCGGCGCCGACCCTGGAGGAGTCGCTCGCGCTGTGGGAGCGCGGCGAGGAGCTCGCGCAGGTCTGCCAGGGCTGGCTCGACGGCGCCGAAGTCCCGTCTTGGACGCCGCGCTCGCAGACGCGACGCCCGACTAGCGCAGGCCGGCGGTGTAGGACAGCAGCTGCGCGCGCGGCACGTCGTGACCGACCACCAGCGTGGTGGTCGCGCCGTCCTGCCGGACCAGGGCGAGGTCGCCCCCCGCGTCGGTGTACGTCGCCCAGGGGCTCCCCGCGACCTCGACCGGGGCACCGCGCGACGCGTCCATGTCGACGTACTGGCGGACCATCTGCCGCACCGGGCGCTCGGCCTGCTCCAGCCCGACGTACCGCTTCTGGTCGGTGAGCACGCCGAGGTGCCAGCGGGGCTGCGACTGGTCGTTGAAGTCCACCGAGGTCGCGCGCCAGCCCGGTGGCAGGGACGGCGGTGCGACCAGGTCGAACGGCGCGGCCTTCCGGGCCGGCTCCACCACCTGCGCGTAGTCCACGGTCCTCACCGGGTTCTCCGGCTCCTGGGTGGTCAGCGACCGGAAGCCGACCCACGCCACCAGCAGCACGACCATCACGACCATCGCCCCGACCATGCCGCCGGCCGATCGTTGGTAGCGCCCTGCCTGTCCACTCACGCGTCCATCCTCGCAAGCGCGAAAACCGCGGCCCGTCCGGGGCATAGTCTTCCGCGGTGCCAACCGCCCTGGTCGACGTGCTCGCCGTCGCCGCACTCGTCGTCGTGCTGGTCGTGGCGTTCGTCCACCCACCGGCCTGGGTCGAGGTCCTGGTCGGGCTGGTGGCCGCCGGGACGGTGCTCCTCACCGGCGCCGTCGACTGGTCCGGCGCGGTGGAGCAGATCGAGCTGCTGTTCCCGGTCGTCGCGTTCCTCTGCGCGATCCTGGTGGTCGCGGAGGTGTGCGCCGCCGAGGGGGTGTTCGCGGCGGTCGGGTCGGCGGTGGCCCGGGCCAGCGGCGCGAACCCGCGGCGGATGCTGCTGCTCACGTTCGTGGCGGCCGCCCTGACCACGGCGGCGCTCAGCCTGGACGCGACCGTCGTCCTGCTGACCCCCGTCGTCGCGACGGCGGCGACGAGCACCCTGGTCAGCCCGCGGCCGATGGTCTACGCGTGCGCCCGGCTGGCCAACTCCGCGTCGCTGCTGCTGCCGATCTCCAACCTCACCAACCTGCTGGCGCTGCCCTATCTCCCCGACACGTCCTTCCTGGAGTTCGCGCTGCTGATGGCGCCGGTCTGGCTCGCGGCCATCGCCGTGGAGTACGTCGGGCACCGGTTGTTCTTCGCCCGCGACCTGGCCCGCACCCCTGAGGCGACCGGTCACCTGCGGCGCGTGCCGCTGCCCGTCGTACCCCTCGTGCTGGTGGCGCTGATGCTCGTCGCGTTCGCGGCCCTCTCGCCGCTCGGGGTCGAGCCGGCGTGGGTCGCGGGGGTGGCCGCGGTCGCGCTCAGCGCCTACGCGGTCTCGCGGCGGCGCATCGACGCCCGCACCGTCGCCCGGTCGGCGCACCTGTCCTTCGCGATCTTCGTCCTCTGCCTGGGGGTGGTGGTGGCCGGCCTGACCGACACGTTCCTCGGCGACCTCGTCCGCACGCTCGTGCCCGGGGACGACGGCCTGGTCGCGCTGGTCGTCATCGCGCTGGTCGCCACCGTGCTGGCCAACCTCGTCAACAACCTGCCGGCCACGCTGCTGCTGGTCCCCCTGGTCGCCCCGCTGGGCGTGACCGCGGTGATGGCGGCGCTGATCGGGCTCGGCGTCGGGTCGAGCCTGACCTACACCGGGTCGCTGGCGAACCTGCTGTGGCGCCGTACGGTCATCCGGCACGGCGGGGAGGCTTCGGCGCGGACCTTCCACCTGCTCTCCGCGCTGGTCACGCTCCCCGCGGTGCTGGTCGCCGTCGTCGTGCTGTGGGCCTGGGCCCCGCTGCTCGGCTAGCCGGCGACCTCGGCACCAGGTTCCGCATCTGCGGCGCATTTCGCATCGAACTTTGCTGACGCAGGTGCGGCAGTATCCCAGCGTGAGCACCTACCGAGTTGCCGAGGCCGCCGAGGTCCTGGGGGTCAGCAACGACACCCTGCGCCGGTGGATCGAGGCCGGGCGGGTCGCCGCCGCCGCCGGGGACGACGGGAAGACCCGGATCGCCGGGAGCGACCTGGCAGCCCTGGCCAAGAGCCTGGCCGACGGGGCCGAGGGGTTCGGGCACGTCAGCCGGGCCACCGCGGTCAGCGCCCGCAACCGGCTGCGCGGGATCGTCACCGCCGTGAAGAAGGACACCGTGATGGCCCAGGTGGAGATGGTCTGCGGGCCCTACCGGCTGGTGTCGCTGATGAGCGCGGAGGCCGCCGACGAGCTCGGGCTCGAGCCCGGCGTCCTGGCCATCGCCTCCGTCAAGTCGACCAACGTCGTCGTGGAGCTGCCATGAGGAACCGCACCGCTCGCACTCGCCCTGTCCCTGGTCGCCACGCTGGCCCTCGCCGGCTGCGGCTCCGACGAGTCCGCGGGCTGCGAGGGCGCGGGGGCGGCAGCACGACGGAGACCGGCACGCTGAACGTCCTCGCGGCCGCGTCGCTCACCGAGACCTTCACGACCCTCGCGAAGGACTTCGAGGCGGACCACCCCGGCGTCGACGTCAAGCTCGCCTTCGACTCCAGCGCGACGCTCGCCGAGCAGGTCACCCAGGGGGCGCCGGCCGACGTGCTCGCCACCGCCGACGAGGACACCATGCAGACCGTCGTCGACGCCGACGGCACCGAGGGCGACCCCACGGTCTTCGCCACCAACCACCTGCAGCTGGTGGTGCCGCCGGACAACCCGGCCGGCATCACGGAGTTCGCCGACCTCGACGAAGCCCGGCGTGAAGTACGTCGTCTGCGTGGACACCGCCCCCTGCGGCAAGCTCGCCGTCAAGGTGCTGGACGCGAACGGCATCACCGCCGAGCCGGCCAGCGAGGAGGTCGACGTCAAGGCGGTGCTCGAGCAAGGTCGAGCTCGACGAGGCCGACGCCGGCCTGGTCTACGCGACCGACGCGGTCGCCGCCGGCGACGAGGTGAAGGCCGTCGACATCCCGACCTCCGGGCGAGAACCTCAACACCTACCCGATCGCCGCGCTCAGCGACGCCGACGAAGCCGCAGCTCGCCCAGGACTGGGTCGACCTGGTCACCGGCCCCGAGGGCCAGCAGGTGCTCGCCGACGCCGGCTTCGGGAAGCCGTGACGCGGTCGCGGCCCCGCGCTCGGCCGCGCACCGGCGCGGCTGCTGGTGCCCGCGGCGCGTCGCCGTCGGTGTTCCTCGCGCCTGCCGCTGGTGGCCGCTGCTCGCCGCGCACGCCCTGGAGCCGACTTCCTGACCCGCTGCACCGACCCGGCGGTCCTCGACGCGCTCCGGCTCTCGCTGGTCACCTCGCTGGCGGCGATCGCCGTGGTCAGCGTGGTCGGGGTCCCGCTGGCCTGGACGCTGGCCCGCGTCGACTTCCCGGGCCGGTCCCTGGTCCGGGCGCTGGTCGATCGTCCCGCTGGTGCTGCCGCCGGTCGTCGGCGGCGTCGCGCTGCTCGCCGCGTTCGGCCGACGCGGCCTGGTCGGCGGCCCGCTGTACGACGCGTCCGGGATCACCATCCCGTTCACGACCGCCGCCGTCGTCATCGCGCACGCGTTCGTCGCGCTGCCGTTCTTCGTGCTCAGCGTCGAGGGCGCGCTGCGGGCCGCCGACCGGGAGTACGACGTGGTCGCGGCCACGCTCGGCGCGAGCCGGTGGACGACGTTCCGCCGGGTCGCGCTGCCGCTGGCCGGGCCCGGGCTGCTCGCCGGCCTGGTGCTCGGCTGGGCCCGCGCGCTCGGCGAGTTCGGCGCCACCATCACCTTCGCCGGCAACTACCCCGGCACCACCCGGACGATGCCGCTGCGCGATCTACGTCGCGCTGCAGAGCGACCAGGACGCCGCCCTGGTGCTCAGCGTGATCCTGATGGTCGTCTCCGTCGCGATCCTCGCCCTGCTCCGCGAGCGCTGGTTCGACCAGGCCGTGCAGGGTGCGGTGCGCGCGTGAGCCCCTACCTCGACGCGCACGTCGTCGTCCGCCGGCCCGGGCACACCCTCGACGTGCGGCTCACCGCCGAGCGCGGGGACGTGGTCGCCGTGATCGGCCCCAACGGCGCCGGCAAGTCCACGCTGGTGCGGGCGCTGGCCGGCCTCGTAGCCGCTCGACGACGGGCGGGTCGGTCTGCGACGGGGAGACCTGGGACGGCCCGGCGACGCCGCACCGAGACCCGGCGCCGCGAGGTCGGCATGGTGTTCCAGGAGGAGCTGCTGTTCCCGCACCTCACCGCGCTCGGGCAACGTGGCGTTCGGCCCGCGCAGCCGCGGCGTCGCCCGGCGGGCCGGCCGAGGAGCGGGCCCGCGCCTGGCTGGCCCGGCTCGGCGTCGGGGACCTCGCCGGCCGGCGGCCGGCCCAGCTGTCCGGCGGCCAGGCCCAGCGGGTCGCGATCGCCCGGGCGCTGGCCACCGAGCCGCGCCTGCTGCTGCTCGACGAGCCGCTGTCCGTCCCTCGACGTGGGCGTCGCGATGGCGCTGCGCCTCGAGCTGTCCCGCCACCTCGCGGACTTCGACGGCGTCACGGTGCTGGTCACCCACGACGCCCTCGACGCCCTGACGCTGGCCAACCGGGTGCTGGTGCTCGACGACGGCCGGGTGGCGCAGGACGGCACCCCCGCCGAGGTCGCCCAGCAGCCCGCCACCGACCACGTGGCCCGGCTGGTCGGCCTCAACGTGCTCCGCGGCACCAGCACGCGGTACGTCGATCCGGCTGGCCGACGGCACCACGCTGGTCTCGACCACCCCGGCCCGCGGCGAGCGTCAGCGCCTGCTTCCGCCCGTCCGCGGTCACCCTCACGGTCGAGGAGCCGCACGGCTCGGCCCGCAACCGCTGGCCGGGCCGGGTCACGTCGGTCGCCCCGCACGGCTCGGCGGTGCGCGTGCACCTCGACGCGGCGGCCGGGCTGATCGCCGACGTCACCCCCGCGTCGGCCGCGCAGCTCGGGCGTCGTGCCGGGCGCGGAGGTGTGGGCGACGGTCAAGGCCACCGAGGTCTCGGTCTACGGAGGCCAGTGAGCCGAGCGTCTCGGCGTGTCCACGTCGATGCCCTAGGATCCGAGCATGTCTGACGCCACCCCGCTGTCGCCGGCCTGTCCGCCGCCCGCGAGGCCCCGGACCGCAACCTCGCCCTCGAGCTCGTGCGCGTCACCGAGGCGGCCGCGATGGCCGCCGGCCGGTGGGTCGGCCGCGGCGACAAGAACGGCGCCGACGGGGTCGCGGTCAACGCGATGCGCACCCTGATCTCGACCGTCGGCATGCGCGGCGTCGTGGTGATCGGCGAGGGCGAGAAGGACAACGCCCCGATGCTGTTCAACGGCGAGCAGCGTCGGCGACGGCACCGGCCCCGAGTGCGACGTGGCGGTCGACCCGATCGACGGCACCACGCTGGCCGCCAAGGGCATGGCCAACGCGATCTCGGTGATGGCGGTGGCCCCGCGCGGCTCGATGTACGACCCCTCCGCGGTGTTCTACATGGAGAAGCTGGTCACCGGCCCGGAGGCGGCCGACGTCGTGGACATCCGCTACCCGGTCGCCGAGAACATCCACCAGGTCGCCAAGGCCAAGGGCAGCGCCCCCGAGGACGTCACCGTCGTGGTCCTCGACCGGCCCCGGCACGCGGGCCTGGTCGACGAGATCCGGGCGACCGGCGCGCGCATCAAGTTCATCACCGACGGCGACGTGGCCGGCGCGATCATGGCCGCCCGCGCCGGCACCGGCATCGACCTGCTGCTCGGCGTCGGCGGCACCCCGGAGGGCATCATCGCCGCCTGCGCGATGAAGTGCCTCGACGGCGTGATCCAGGGCCGGCTCTGGCCCAAGGACGACGACGAGCGCCAGCGCGCGCTCGACGCCGGGCACGACCTCGACCCCGAGCACGTGCTCACCACCGACGACCTGGTCACCGGCGACGACTGTTCTTCGTCGCCACCGGCATCACCGACGGCGAGCTGATGCAGGGCGTGCGCTACCGCGCCGGCGGCGCCAGCACGCACTCGCTGGTGATGCGCTCGCGCAGCGGCACGATCCGCTCCATCACCTCGGACCACAAGCTGCAGAAGCTCAAGTCGTACGCGGCCGTCGACTTCGGGCACTAGCCGATGAGCACGTTCCTGGTGGTCGGCGAGTCCCTGGTCGACATCGTGGTGCCCTCCGACGGCAGCCCCCGGCACGACGCGGTCGGCGGCTCCTGCCTCAACGTCGCGGTCGGCCTCGCCCGGCTCGACGTCCCGACCACCCTGGTCACCCGGCTCGGCGACGACGCCCTCGGCCGGCTGTGCGCCGAGCACGTCGCGGGCCAGCGGCGTGACCGATCTCGGAGGGCTCGGTGGTCCCCGGGCGGACGACGAGCACCGCGACGGCGCACCTCGACGAGCAGCACGCCGCGACGTACGACTTCGACCTGGTGTGGGACCTGCCCGCCCAGGACCTGCCCGAGGACCTGCTCGGCCTCCACGTCGGCTCGCTCGGCGCGTCCCTGCGGCCGGGCCGCGCCGCGGTCGTCGACCTGGTCCGGCGGGCCGTCGAGGCCGACGGCTTCGTCAGCTACGACCCCAACATCCGCCCGGCCTTCCTCGACGACCGCGAGGCCGCCTGGGCCGACGTGGTGGAGATCGCCCGGCTCGCCCGGCTGGTGAAGCTCTCCGACGAGGACCTGCGGCTGCTCCGCCCGGACGCCGCGGAGGAGGACGTCTGCCGCGAGCTGCTCGCCGGCACCGACACCGAGCTGGTGATCCTCACCCGCGGAGCGGAGGGCGCGGTGGCGTTCACCGACGGCGCGACGCTGCCCGGTGCCCGCACCGCCGACCGACCTGGTCGACTCGGTCGGCGCCGGCGACTCGTTCATGGCCGCGACGCTCGCGATGCTCGTGCGACTGGGGCGTGGTCGCCGACGGCGAGGGCGCCGTGCGCGCGCTCGACGACGACCGGGTCCGGCTGCTGGTCCAGGGCGCCGCGACGGCCGCCGCGGTGACCTGCTCCCGGCGAGGGGCTAACCCACCGACGCGTCAGGAGCTGCCGACCACCTGGCCGGCCGGCTGAGCGCCGCCCGGCGTCCGGCGGGCCCGGTGCGCGGCCAGCGCCTCGACCACGATGTCGAGGACGACCGGGTCGAACGCCATGCCGAGGTGGCTGGTGCGCACCTCGACGGTCTTCGCCTGCGGGTCCAGGCAGCTGCGCCAGTCGACGATGCCGTCGCGCCGGGAGAACACCGACGTGAAGTGCACCCCGCCGGGCGAGCGGGACGCGGGACTGCTCCCAGCTCCCCTGGGCGCAGGCGCCGGAGGTGCAGTCCTCGCCCATCATCCGGCCGAGGCCGGCGCGCTGGAGCCGGGTGAGCACCTTGAGGTCGAACAGCAGGATCGGGTGCGCGGCCCCGGGCGCCAGGATCGGGCTGCCCAGGGTGACGATGCCGTCGACGAGGTCCGGGCGCCGGCCGGCCAGCCCGCGGGCCATCAGGCCGCCGAGGCTGTGCCCGACGATCGTCACCTTGCGCGCCGCGCTTGGCGGCGATCTCCTCGATGCGCTGCTCGAGCACCTCGGAGGCCTCGCGGGTGCAGCCGACGTTCGCGTGCATCGTGGAGCGGTAGGTGCGGTAGCCCAGGCCGCGCAGGTGGCGGGACATCAGCGCGAGGCTGCCGTCGCCGGCCATGAACCCGGGCACCAGCACCACCGGCTCCAGGCCGGGCTCCGGGACGCGCAGCGCGTAGGGCGTGTCGCGGCGGTGCAGCCGGTCGTGGGCGCTGCGCCGGACGAACCGGGCGGCCTCGGTCATCGCGCTGCCCTCGCGCGCGATGCGCGCGCAGGCCGCGACGGCCCGGCGAAGCCCGGGCGGGCACGAGGAAAGAGCCCAGCGGTGACTCCACCCTGTGACGGTAGCCACTTCGTACCCGGAGTATGTGGGCCCGCGCCGGAAATCTGGCCGAACGGGCAGGTCGATATACTCGTGAGTACGGTGCATTCGACGAAAGGTCCCGATGTCCTCCCCCTCGTCGCAGGCCTCGCCCGCGCCCCCGACGGCGCCTCCCCCGAGCAGCAGCGCCGCCCTCCCGAACGGCCTCGAGCTCTGCTACCAGACGTTCGGTGACCCGGCCGGCGAGCCGCTGCTGCTGGTGATGGGGCTCGGCGGCCCGATGACCTGGTGGAGCCCGGCGTTCTGCCGCGCGCTGGCCGACCGCGGGTTCTTCGTGGTCCGCTACGACAACCGCGACACCGGCCGCTCCTCCCGGGCCCCGGGCCGGGTCACCCGCCGGATGCTCGTGCAGACCTTCGTCGGCCCGCCGCGGACGCGCCCGCGGCCGCCGTACACGCTCGACGACCTGGCCGACGACGCGCTTCGGCCTGCTGGACCACCTCGGCCTGGAGTCCGCGCACGTCGCCGGCATCTCGATGGGCGGCATGATCGCCCAGACGATGGCGCTGCGGCGGCCCGACCGGGTCCGGTCCCTGACCTCGATCATGTCCACCACCGGCCGCCGCACCGTCGGCTGGCAGGACCCGCGCCTGCTCCCCCGGCTGCTGGAGCGGCCCGCGGGCACCCGCGAGGCGTACGTCGACAGCTCGGCCAGGTTCTGGGCGGTCATCGGCTCGCCGGTCTACCCCGACAGCGAGCAGGCCGTCCGGGACCGGGCCGCCGAGACCTGGGACCGCGGGGTCAGCGCCGCCGGGCGTCGCCCGGCAGATGGTCGCGATCGTCGTCGCAGCCCGACCGGACCCGCGGCTGCGGGAGATCACCGTGCCCACGCTGGTGATCCACGGCACCGCGGACAAGATGGTGCACGTCTCCGGCGGCCGGGCCACCTCGCGGGCGATCCCCGGCTCGGAGCTGCTGCTGGTGCCCGGGATGGGCCACGACCTCCCCGAGCAGCTGCACGACACGTTCGCGGAGTCGATCAGGCGGCTCGCCGACCGCGCCTCGTAAGGCGGTGCCGCGTGCTCAGCCCGAGGGCCGGGCGCCGCTTGGCCGCGGCCTTCGTGGCGGCCACCCGCTTGACCGGTGTCCGCGCTCGCGGACCGCTTCGTGGCAGTGGCCTTGGCGGCCGGCTTCCTGCTCGTGGGCCGCGGTGCGGCGACGGTCACCAGCGCGACCATCTCCGCCATGGCGTCCTCGAGGTAGCCGATCAGGTTCCACACGTCCGGGACCATCTCCCGGCAGGCGATCAGCCCGAAGTCCAGGGAGCCGTCGTAGGAGAACAGGGTGATGTTCAGGCCGCCGGTGATGTCGGTGACCGCGGAGACCGGGTAGATGCCCTCGACGTGGGCGCCGGCGATGTAGAGCGGCAGCTGCGGCCCCGGCACGTTGCTCACGAACAGGTTGAAGATCACGCCGGGCACGGTGGCCAGCTTGAACAGCGCGCGGGCGGCCAGGCCGGCCAGCGCCGTGGGCACCAGCGCGGACAGGTCCTGCAGCAGCGAGGCCGGTACGGCGTCGAACGCCCGCTTCGCGTCGGCCATCGACTCGCGCATGAACGCCATGCGCTCGCGGGTGTCGCCCAGGTGGGTCGGCAGCTCGGCCAGCATCACCGAGACCTGGTTGCCGAGCGAGCCGGCCTGGTCCTCGGTGCGGATCGACACCGGCACGGCGGCGACGAGCGGGGTGCCGGGCAGCGCGTCGTGGTCGAGCAGCCAGCGCCGCAGGGCGGCCGCGGTCAGCGCCATCACCACGTCGTTGACGGTCATCCCGAAGTGGTTCTTGACGGTCTTGACGTCCTCCAGCGGGATCGACCCGAAGGCGAACCGGCGGTGCGCGGTGATCGTGCCGTTCAGCGGGGTGCGCGGGGCCTTCAGGTCGCGGGTGTGCAGCGCGGGCCGGCCCTCCTCGCCGAGGAGGCGGCCGACGAGCGCCGCGCTCTCGCTGAGCAGGTGGGTGCCCGGGAAGTTGGCCGCGCCGGGCAGCCGGTCGACGTACCGCAGCGTCCGGGGGACGGTCTGGAGCAGCTCGAGGGGGTTGACCACCATCTGCCGGACGCCGCGGCGGACCAGGTTGACCGTCGAGGGCATCGCGCGCGGCACGAAGTCGGTCGAGCTCGCCGTGCACGTCGCGGGGCTCGACGGTGAGGTCCATGATCGTCTCGAGGATCTCGGCGCCGGAGACGCCGTCGATCGCGGCGTGGTGGATCTTGGAGTAGAACGCCGCGCGGCCGTCCTCGAGGCCGGTGATGACGTAGGCCTCCCACAGCGGACGGCTGCGGTCGAGCTGGCGGGCGTGGATCCGGGAGACCTGCTCGCCGAGCTGCTCGCGGGTGCCCGGAGCCGGCAGCGCCAGCTCGCGGAGGTGGAACTCGATGTCGAAGTGCGGGTCGTCGACCCAGTAGGGACGGCCGAGCCCCAGCGGCACCTCGACCAGGCGCTGCCGAAGCGGCGCTGCGAGGTGCAGCCGGGGCTCGAAGACGTCCCGGACGGTGTCGAGGTTCCAGACACCGGCGGGCGCAGTGGAGGGGTCGAGGACGATCAGGCTCCCGACGTGACCCACCGTGGTGGGCGACTCGACGTTGAGGAACTGCGCGTCGAGTGCTGTCAGCTGACGCATGCTCGCCCGCCGACCCGCTCCGCTGCCGTGCTCACTACTTGGACAGGCGCTTGCCGGACTCGGTGTCGAACACGTGCACCGTCGAGGGGTCGGTGGTGACGTAGATCGTGTCGCCCTTGTGGTGGCTGCGGCGTGCGTCGATCCGCACGATGACCTGGTCGGGCGTGCCCTCGGCGCCGCTGGTGCCGTAGACGAAGCCGTCCGCGCCGAGCTCCTCGACGACGGTCACCTTGACCGGGATGCCCTCGCCCTCGCCGACGATGCGCCACGACTCGGGACGCACGCCGATGGTGATGTCGCCGTGCGCCTGGCCGGCCGCGTCGCGGTCGATCGGGACCTCGATGTCACCGAGCTTGGCGTGCCCGTCGACGTTGTGCGCCCGCAGCAGGTTCATGGCCGGCGAGCCGATGAAGCCGGCGACGAACAGGTTGGAGGGCTTGTCGTAGAGGTTCAGCGGGGTGTCGACCTGCTGCAGGATGCCGTCCTTGAGGACCGCGACCCGGTCGCCCATCGTCATCGCCTCGACCTGGTCGTGGGTGACGTAGACGGTCGTGACGCCGAGGCGCTGCTGCAGGGCGGCGATCTGCGTGCGGGTGGAGACCCGGAGCTTGGCGTCGAGGTTCGACAGCGGCTCGTCCATGCAGAACACCTGCGGCTGGCGGACGATCGCGCGGCCCATGGCGACGCGCTGGCGCTGGCCACCGGAGAGGGCCTTGGGCTTGCGCTCGAGGTACTCGGTGAGGTCGAGGAGCTTGGCAGCCTCCTTGACGCGCTCCATGCGCTCCTCCTTGGGCACCTTGGCCATCTTCAGCGAGAACGCCATGTTCTCCGCGACGGTCATGTGCGGGTAGAGCGCGTAGTTCTGGAACACCATCGCGATGTCCCGCTCCTTGGGAGGCAGGTGCGTCACGTCCCGGTCACCGATGCGGATGTGACCGTCGGTCACCTCCTCCAGGCCGGCGAGCATCCGCAGGCTGGTGGACTTGCCACAGCCGGAGGGGCCCACGAGGACCAGGAACTCGCCGTCGGCGATCTCGAGGTTGAGGTTGTCCACGGCGGGCTTCTCGGCCCCGGGGTACATCCTCTGTGCGTTGTCGAACGTTACGGAAGCCATGCTGGTTCATCCCTTCACCGGCAGGTACGTGCCGGACGATCCGTCGTAAAGGTGTGTGGTGAGCCTCACACTACCCAGAACGGGCGGGAAGGCAATGCCGCCCGCGCCCCGGACCCGGGATCGGGCACGAACGGGCACGGATCCGGGTCAGTCGGACACCACGAGCACGGCGTCCGCGCGCACGTCGACCCGCACGGCCTGGTCCTGGGCCAGGTGCACGGCCGCCGCGCTGGGCAGCTGGGCGACGACGACCTGACCGTCGTCGAGCCGGCACTGCACGCGGGAGAACGGGCCGAGGAACGCCACGGACACCACCCGGGCGTTGGCCTCGGCGTCCGCGGCCGCCGTGACGTCGACGGACTCCGGGCGGACCAGGGCCTGCCCGGCGCCCCGCTCCAGCGAGCCGTCGAGCAGCGAGACCCGGTGGCCGAGCAGCGACGCGGCGCCCTCGGACACCTCGGCGCGCAGCTTGTTGCTCAGGCCGACGAACTCCGCGACGAACCGGGTCGCCGGACGGGCGTAGAGCTCGGTCGGCGGGGCGATCTGGTCCAGGCGGCCCGGCGTTCATCACGCCGACCCGGTCGGCGACGGCGAGCGCCTCCTCCTGGTCGTGGGTGACGAACAGGGTCGTCGTACCGACGTCGAGCTGGACCCGGCGGATCTCGTCGCGCAGCTGCACGCGGACCTTCGCGTCCAGCGCGGACAGCGGCTCGTCGAGCAGCAGCACCGCCGGCTCCACCGCGAGGGCCCGGGCCAGCGCGACGCGCTGCTGCTGGCCGCCGGAGAGCTGGTGGGCGTAGCGGTCCTCGAACTGCGTGAGGCCGACGAGCTCGAGCATCTCGCGCGCCCGGGCGAGCCGCTTGGCCGAGCCCTGCCCGCGCAGCCGCAGCCCGAACGCGACGTTGTCGCGGACCGTCATGTGCGGGAACAGGCTGTAGGCCTGGAAGACCATCCCCATGTCGCGCTTGTTGGCCGGGACGCGGGTGATGTCCTCGCCGCCGACCCGCACCTCGCCGGCGTCGGCGTGGTCGAGGCCCGCGAGGATCCGCAGCGCGGTCGTCTTGCCGCAGCCGGAGGGACCGAGCAGCACGACCATCTCGCCGGGCGCGATGTCGAGGCTGAGCCCGTCGAGCGCGTGCAGCGCTGCCGTAGGTGCGGCGCAGGTCGACCAGGGAGACCCCGACCCCGGTGGTGGTGCGTTCGATGACGGTCACGTCAGGCCCCTTTCGACGTCCGGGTACGTCGACCCACGAACGAGAGCAGTACGAGCAGGAGGGAGGCGAACAGCAGCGCCGCCAGCGACGCGGCCACCGAGGTCGGGGCGTCGCTCTTGCCGAGCAGGCCGATCACGTAGGGCATCGTCTGGAAGTTCAGCAGCGAGGCGAAGGTGTACTCGCCGAGCACCAGGGCGACCGACACGAACGCGGCCGAGGTCACGCCCGGCCCAGATGTTGGGCAGCACCACCCGCACGATCACCGTCGTCCAGCCGGCGCCCAGGGAACGGGCGGCCTCGGCCAGCGTCACGGCGTTGATCGAGGCGAGCGCGCTGTCGATGGCCCGGTAGGCGTAGGGCAGCACCAGGATCACGTAGGCGAACGTCAGCGTCAGCGGCGAGTTGCCGAACAGGTAGGACACCCAGGCGTAGACGTTGGCGATGCCGACCACGATCACCAGGGGCGGGATCGTCAACGGCAGCAGGCAGAGGTACTCCACCAGCTTGGAGGCCGCCGGCACCCGCAGGCGCACCCAGATCATCGTGGGCACCAGCAGCACGAGCATCAGCAGCGTCGTGAGCAGGGCCAGCAGCAGCGAGGAGATGATCGAGGTGCGCAGCATCTCGTCGCGGAACAGGTTCGCCCACGGGGTCAGGGTGCGCCCGCCCCCGTTGATGACCCGGGTGCTGAAGTCGACCATCGACAGCAGCGGCACCAGGAAGAAGATCCCGAACCCCGCCAGGGAGACGACCCGGACGATCCTCCAGGTCAGCGACTCGGTCCTCACTGCAACCACCGGCTCGTCCGTCGTACCAGGAGGCTGTAGAGCGTCATCACGACCGCGACCACGACCACCATCTCGAAGGCCAGCGCGAACGCGAGGTTCTGCCGGCCGAGCACGACCTCGCTGGTGAGGGCGGACCGGATGAGCAGCGGCAGGATCGGCTGGCCCTGGCTGACCAGGACCGCCGCCGTCGCGTAGGCCGCGAACGCGTTCGCGAACAGCAGGAGCGCCGAGCCGAGGAAGGCCGGCAGCAGCATCGGGCCGGCCACCCGGCGCCAGTACTGCCAGGTGCTCGCGCCGAGGTTGACCGCCGCCTCGCGCCACTGCGGGCGGACCCCGTCGAGCGCCGGCAGGAAGACGATCACCATCAGCGGGATCTGGAAGTAGGAGTAGACGAGGATCAGCCCGGGCAGGCCGAACAGCCAGCCGGACCCGAAGATGTCGACGCCCAGCGTGGAGCGGAGCGCCTCGGTCACGACCCCGGAGAACCCGAGCGTGGCGACGAACGCGAACGCCAGGGGCACGCCGCCGAACTGCGCGAGCACGCCGCTGACCGCCGTGACCACCCGCCGGAACGCGCTGGTCGCCGGCCGGGTGGCGACGAGGTAGGCGAGGAAGGCGCCGAACACCGCGCCCACCAGCGCGCTGACCGCCGAGAGCACCAGGCTGGTGCGCAGCACGTGCAGCACCGTGCCGCTGAACAGGGCCTGCACGTTCACCAGGGTGAACCGGCCGTTCTCCTGGAACGCCCCCACCATCACCGTGATGGTGGGAGCGACCAGGAAGACCAGCAGGTACAGCAGGAACGGCAGCAGGGCCAGCCAGGGCGTGAGCCGGGAGAACCTGCTCACGTCACACGGCCCCTTCGTCGGTGGGCATGCTCAGCCGACGGTCTTCGCCCAGTTGGCGGTGAGGTACGTCGTCGCCTTCTCGGTCTGGGCGACCGTGGGGGTGACCGCCTGGCCGTTGACCGGGGGCAGCGCGTCGTACGCCGCCTTGTCGATCGTGCCGGCCTTGACCATCGCCTCGGCGCGCACCGGGCGCGCACCGCCGCCGAGCCAGCCGTTCTGGCCCTCGTCGGAGTAGAGGTACTCCTCCCAGAGGCGAGCGGCGGCCGGGTGCGGCGCGTCGGCGTTGACGGCCTGGTAGTAGTAGCCGGCGACGACGGCGTTGTCCGGGACGACGACCTTCCAGCTGTCGAGCTTCTTGGACTCGGCGGCGTTCAGGTAGTCCCAGTCGATGACGACCGGCGTCTGGCCGGACTCGATGGTCGCGGACGTCGGGTCGACGGGCAGGAAGTTGCCGGCCTTCTTGAGCTTGCCGAAGAAGTCCACGCCGGGCGCGATGTCGTCGGCCGAGCCGCCGCTGGCCAGCGAGGCCATCATCACGCCGCTGAACGCCGCGCCCGCCGTCGTCGGGTCACCGTTGAGGGCGACCTTGCCCTTGAACTCCGGGCCGAGCAGGTCGTCGACGCCGGTCACGTCCGGGACCTTGCTCGAGTCGTAGCCGATCGACATGTAGCCGCCGTAGTCGTTGATCCAGGCGCCGTTCTCGTCCTTGAAGTCCGTGGGGACGTCGTCCCAGGTGGACACCTTGTAGTCGGCGAACAGCGAGGTGTTCGCCAGCGCCACGGACTGGCCGAGGTCGAAGACGTCCGGTGCCCGCGTCGTGCCCTTGAGCGACTTGGCGGCGTTGATCTCGTCCTGGCTGGCGGCGTCCGGCTGCGCGGAGTTCACCTTGATGCCGTACTTCGCGCTGAAGCCCTTGATGATGTTGGCGTAGTTGGCCCAGTCCGGGGGCAGCGCGATGACGTTGAGCTCGCCCTCCTTCTTGGCCGCCTTGACCAGCCCGTCCATGCCGCCGAGGTCCGCGGCGGACGTCGCGGTCTTGGCGTCGCTGCCCCCGCTGGAGGAGCCGCTGTCGGACCCTCCGTTGTCCGAGGGCGGGGCGCAGGCGGCGAGCGCCATCACGCCCAGGCCGGCGACGAGCGAGACACGCAGGGAACTTCTGGCCATGGGCCACCTCCGAAGAAGACGAGCAGACCGATGCGGGACGAGAACCGGGGTGCGGGTTCTCGGTCGCCGGGCCCTCCCCGAGGAAGACGGCGAACTCTTCGCAACCTAGCCGAACTTTCGGCGGTATGAGGGCTTCCGCGACACGAAATCTTTCGCGCCCTGCGATGAGCACCAGATGTCCCCGACGTGGCCGTCCGGGGGTGCCCGGTCAGCGGCGCAGGCGCTTGAGGAGGCTCTCGCCGGGCGGGCCCTTGCGCTGCACGTGCACCGACCCCATCAGCGCGAACCCCTTCACGCGCACGACGGGACCGCCCTTCTCCGCGTCGAACGGCACGCGCGGGCGCTGCTCGGAGTACTCCCCCATCACGGCCGTGCCCTCGACCACGACCGTCGTACCGGCATCCACGACGATCCGCACCTCGCCCATCACGGCGTGGGCGTAGATCGTCACCTCGCGCGTCTCGAACTGCGCCTGGCGCAGGTCGAGGACGACGCTGCCCATCAGCGCGAACGCGGTGTGGTTGTCCTCCACGACCCACGGGCCGACCCGCTTGGTCTCCGACATCACCGCCACGGAGCCGGAGTAGCGCACCCCCGTCGCGCGGCCGGGCGGCCGGGACCGGCGTGGAGGCCGGGCGGGTGGCGGGCACGGGACGACCGTGCACGGGGAGGTCGACGGTGATCGGCACCAGCTCGCCGTAGGTCTTCGCGGCGTACGTCGCCTCGAGCCGCTCGTCGAGCTCGGCCAGGTCGATCCGGCCGTCGCCGGCGGCCTGGCGCAGCACCTCGGCCACCTGGTGCCGGTCGGCGTCCGAGATCCGCAGCCGGCTCGGGTCGTGACCTGGGTCTCGCGCCTGTCCCTCCATGGGTCCAGCCTAACCAGGACGACTACGCTCGGTGTGCCCGTTTCCCCGTGAAGACGTGAGGTTCGCCCGGTGAGTGCCGACGCTGAGTTCCGCTACTCCGACCTGCTGCCGACGGGGCGCGACGAGACGCCCTACCGCCTGCTGAGCACCGAGGGGGTCAGCACCTTCGAGGTGGACGGCCGGACGTTCCTCCAGGTCGACCCGGCCGCGCTGCAGCTGCTGACCGCCGAGGCCATGCACGACATCGCGCACTTCCTGCGGCCCGCGCACCTCGCCCAGCTGCGCCGGATCATCGACGACCCGGAGGCCAGCGGCAACGACCGGTTCGTCGCGCTGGACCTGCTGAAGAACGTCAACATCTCCGCCGGCGGCGTGCTCCCGATGTGCCAGGACACCGGCACCGCGATCGTGATGGGCAAGAAGTCCGAGGGCGTGCTCACCGGGGCCGACGACGGCGAGTGGATCAGCAAGGGCGTGTACGACGCCTACACCAAGCTGAACCTGCGCTACTCCCAGCTCGCCCCGCTGACCATGTGGGAGGAGAAGAACACCGGCACCAACCTGCCGGCGCAGATCGAGCTCTACTCGACCCCCGGCTCGAGCGGACGCCAAGCCGGAGTACAAGTTCCTCTTCATGGCCAAGGGCGGCGGCTCGGCGAACAAGTCGTTCCTGTTCCAGGAGACCAAGGCGGTCCTGAACCCCAAGCGCATGCTGGAGTTCCTCGACGAGAAGATCCGCTCCCTCGGCACGGCCGCCTGCCCGCCGTACCACCTGGCCGTGGTGATCGGCGGCACGTCGGCGGAGTTCGCGCTGAAGACCGCGAAGTACGCCTCGGCGCACTACCTCGACAACCTGCCCACGTCGGGCACGCATGGACGCGCACGGGTTCCGCGACCTCGAGCTCGAGGACGAGGTCTTCAAGCTCACCCAGTCGTTCGGGATCGGCGCGCAGTTCGGCGGGAAGTACTTCTGCCACGACGTCCGCGTGGTCCGGCTCCCCCGGCACGGCGCCTCCTGCCCGGTCGCGATCGCGGTGTCCTGCTCGGCCGACCGGCAGGCGCTCGGCAAGATCACCGCCGAGGGCATCTTCCTCGAGGAGCTCGACCGCGACCCGGCGAAGTACATGCCGGAGACCACCGACTCGCACCTCGAGTCCGGCGACGTCGTGAAGATCGACCTGAACCGCCCGATGGCCGAGATCCTCGCCGAGCTGTCGAAGCACCCGGTGAAGACCCGGCTGTCGCTGACCGGCCCGCTCGTCGTGGCGCGCGACATCGCGCACGCGAAGATCCAGGAGCTGCTCGACGGCGGCGGCGAGATGCCGCAGTACCTCAAGGACCACGCGGTCTACTACGCCGGTCCGGCCAAGACGCCCGAGGGCTACGCGTCCGGGTCGTTCGGGCCGACCACCGCCGGCCGGATGGACTCCTACGTCGAGGCGTTCCAGGCCGCCGGCGGGTCGATGGTGATGCTGGCCAAGGGCAACCGCTCGGCGAAGGTGACCAACGCGTGCAAGGAGCACGGCGGGTTCTACCTCGGCTCGATCGGCGGCCCCGCGGCCCGGCTCGCCCAGGACTGCATCAAGCACGTCGAGGTGCTGGAGTACCCCGAGCTCGGCATGGAGGCGGTCTGGAAGATCGACGTCGAGGACTTCCCGGCGTTCATCGTGGTGGACGACAAGGGCAACGACTTCTTCGCCGAGACCGCCAAGCCCGTCGCGCTGACCATCCGCACCCGCTCCGCCGAGAAGGTCTGACCCGAGACTCCGACCCGGGTCGGAGCTCACCGTCGACGGCCCGAGTCGAGGACGACATGGGGTGAGGTCGGCACCGGCAGGGACGGAGGCGGGCGGCGATGGAGTACGTCGAGGTGGCGCGGGCCGAGTCCGCGACGGGGTGAGGTGGTGCTGCGGGAGCGGCACGACCCCGACGACCCGAGGGCCGTCCCGGTGCTGGAGCTGCGGGTGAACGGCGCCTTCGTGATGGACACGCACGAGACGTCGACCGAGCGGCAGCTCGCCGCGGCCGCGCTCACGCACGTCGAGCGACCACGCGCGGTCGTCATCGGCGGCCTGGGGCTGGGGTTCA
Organism: uncultured Actinomycetota bacterium; assembly: GCA_963811515.1. Lineage (GTDB taxonomy): Bacteria > Actinomycetota > Actinomycetes > Propionibacteriales > Nocardioidaceae > Nocardioides_B. Next base: position 105,402 of record CAWERI010000011.1, on the reverse strand, counting down.
CCCTGCACGAGGTGCTCGCCGACCACGCCGTCGAACGGGTCGTCGTGGTCGAGATCGAGGACGCGCTGGTGCGGTGGATGCGGGACGGGACGATCCCCCACGGCCCCGCCCTGCTCGCCGACGACCGGCTGCACCTCGTCGTCGCCGACATCCGGACCGCGATGAGGGAGGCGACCCCGGAGGCCTACGACCTGGTGCTGCTCGACGTCGACAACGGCCCCGGCTACCTCGTCTACCAGGACAACGCCTCGCTCTACGAGAGCACCTTCCTCGCCGAGGTGGCGACGGCGCTGCGCCCCGGAGGTGCGCTCGTGGTCTGGTCGTCCGACGAGTCTCCCGACCTGGCCGAGGCCATGCGCGTGGTGTTCGGCGACGTGACCCCGATCCCCTACGACGTCACCCTGCTGCACCAGGGCGGCCGGGCGCGCGACGAGCGCTACTGGCTCTACCTGTCCCGCCGGGAGCACGGCGGGTAGCGTCGAGGTCATGGACGGCTACCGCATCGAGCACGACAGCATGGGCGACGTCGAGGTCCCGCAGGACGCGCTGTGGCGGGCCCAGACCCAGCGCGCGGTCGAGAACTTCCCGATCAGCGGCACGACGCTCGAGGCCGAGCACGTCAAGGCGCATGGCCCGGGTCAAGGCGGCCGCGGCGAAGGTGAACGCCGAGCTCGGCGTGATCACCGCCGAGCAGGCCGACGCGATCCGGTCCGCGGCCGGGGAGATCGTCGCCGGCGAGCACCTCGACGCACTTCCCGGTCGACGTGTTCCAGACCGGCTCCGGCACCTCGTCGAACATGAACATGAACGAGGTGCTCGCCTCGCTGGCGGCACGGGCCGGGGTCGACGTACACCCCAACGACCACGTGAACGCGAGCCAGTCCTCCAACGACACGTTCCCGACGTCGATCCACGTCGCGGCGACCGCGGCCACCGTGCAGCAGCTGGTGCCGGCGCTGGACCACCTGGCCGGCGTGCTGGAGGGCAAGGCCGAGGAGTTCGCCGAGGTGGTGAAGTCCGGCCGCACGCACCTGATGGACGCGACGCCGGTGATGCTCGGCCAGGAGCTCGGCGGGTACGCCGCGGCGATGCGCTACGGCATCGAGCGGCTGGAGGCCTCGCTGCCCCGGGTCGCCGAGCTCCCGCTCGGGGGCACGGCGGTCGGCACCGGCATCAACACCCCGCAGGGCTTCGCGGCCCGGGTGATCGCGGAGCTCGCGGACTCGACGGGGCTGCCGTTCACCGAGGCCCGCGACCACTTCGAGGCGCAGGGCGCCCGCGACGCGCTCGTCGAGCTGTCGGGCCAGCTCAAGACGGTCGCGGTCGGCCTGACCAAGCTCTGCAACGACCTGCGCTGGATGTCGTCGGGCCCGCGCACCGGCCTGGCCGAGATCAACCTGCCCGACCTGCAGCCGGGCTCGAGCATCATGCCGGGCAAGGTCAACCCGGTGCTGCCGGAGGCGACGCTGATGGTCTGCGCGCAGGTGATCGGCAACGACACCGCGGTGACGGTCGCGGGCGCCAGCGGCAGCTTCGAGCTGAACGTGATGATGCCGGTGCTGGCCCGCAACCTGCTGGAGTCGGTCCGGCTGCTGTCCACCAGCTCGCGGCTGCTGGCCGACCGGTGCGTCGCGGGGATCACGGCCAACGTGGACCGGATGCGCACCTACGCGGAGTCCTCACCGTCGGTGGTCACGCCGCTGAACCGCTACCTCGGCTACGAGAACGCCGCCAAGGTCGCCAAGCGGGCGCTGGCCGAGGAGAAGACGATCCGCGAGGTGGTGGTCGAGATGGGGTTCGTCGACCGACGGCGACCTGACCGAGGCCCAGCTCGACGCGGCGCTGGACGTCGCGTCGATGACCCACCCCTGAGGCCGGCAGCAGGGCCTGACAGTCGGGATCAGTACCAGTTGTGGCCCTGCTTGAACGACCAGGCGCCGCACGGGGTGCCGTAGCTGCCCTTGATGTAGCCGAGGCCCCAGCGGATCTGGGTGGCCGCGTTGTTCTCCCAGTCCGAGCCGGCCGAGGCCATCTTGGAGCCGGGCAGCGCCTGCGGGATGCCGTAGGCGGACGACGACGGGTTGTCGGCGTGGATGTTCCAGCCGCTCTCGCTCATGTAGAGCGAGTCGAGGCAGGAGAACTGGTCGCTGCCGAAGCCGAAGTCCGGGAGCATCGCGCGGGCGATCGTGCGCGGGTCCTGGCTGGTGAGGTCCTCGGTCTCGGTGACCTGGCCGCCGGAGTCCTGGTTGAGCACGGACTTCTTGACCGCGTCGACCGACGTACGACGGTCCGAGCGCGACGCGGAGAGGGTGCGGCCGGCGAGGTCGCTCGGTGGAGGGCGTCGTCGAGGAGGTCCGCGGCGGAGCGGTGCTGTCGTGCCGCGGTGCCCGACCGTCGTGGACGCGAGGGACGCCGAGGCGGCGTCGCCGGTGCCCTCGCTCTTCAGCACGATGCCCGAGGAGACGGCCATGCCGGTCGCCACCACGGCGACGCCGGAGAAGAGCACGGACTTGCGGATGCCCTTCTTCAGGGCCGGCTCACCGTGGGGACCACGGTGCTTCGGGGCGTACTCGACACGTCGGGACACAGGGGGACTCTCAAACGTCGACAACACGGGACTTTCGCCGCGCGGAACCCCCGTCTGCGCGCAGCGAAGTCACCCACTGTCCAAGATGAGCCGCCCGATCGCAAACCGGCCAGCGGCGTGTCGAGGCGGTCTCCGCGGACAAGCTCGTGACTCGTTGGGACTTATGTGACCTCAGTGACGATCAGCCAGGCGGAGGTCGCCGCGGGCAGGCCTCCGTCGACGAGGGCGTCGCTGCTCAGGAGCACGTCGTACCCCGCTCGGGAGCGTCGGCATGCGCCGCCGACACGTTCACCACGCAGGCCAGCCCGGACTCCCGGGTGAACCCGAGCACGCCCGTCGGGCAGGTCCAGCCAGGTCAGTGACCCGTCGCCGAAGCCGGGCGTCGCGCGGCGCAGCCGCAGCGCCGAGCGGTACAGCTCGAGCATCGAGCCGGGGTCCCCGGACTCGGCCTCGGCGGTGAGGCCGGCCCAGTCGGCGGGCTGCGGCAGCCACGGCTGGGCGCGTCACCCCCGTCCGGGCTGAAGCCGTACGGCGGCCGGGTGCCCGACCACGGCACCGGCACCCGGCAGCCGTCGCGGCCCGCGCTCGGTGTGCCCGGAGCGCTCCCAGGTCGGGTCGTCGAGCACGTCCTCGGGGAGGTCCTCGACCTCGGGCAGCCCGAGCTCCTCGCCCTGGTAGACGTAGGCGCTGCCGGGCAGCGCCGAGGGTCAGCAGCACCGCCGCCCGGGCGCGCCGGACGCCCCAGCTCCAGGTCGGCGGGCCGGCCCGAGCAGCTGCATCAGGCTGCTGCCGGGCACGTCCTGCTCGCGGGCGTAGCGGGAGACGTGCCGGGCCACGTCGTGGTTGGACAGCACCCACGTCGCCGGCGCCCCGACGGCGCCGAGCTCGTCGAGGGTCTCGGCTGATCACGTGCCGCAGGTAGCCGGCGTCCCACGGCGCCTGCGAGGTAGGTGAAGTTGAACGCGGTGTGCAGCTCGTCGGGGCGCAGGTAGCGGGCGAGCCGCTCCGGCTCGTCGACCCAGGCCTCGGCCACGAACACCCGGGGCGGGTCGTAGGAGTCCGCGATGCGGCGCCAGTCGCGGTAGATCTCGTGCACCTCGTCGCGGTCCCAGAACGGGTGCGGCTGCCACGGGGAGCGTCGCAGCTCGCCGTCGACCTCCACCGGCTGGCGGGGCCACTCCAGGTCCGTCGGCGTCGGGCAGGCCGTCCTGCTTGACCAGCGAGTGCGCGACGTCGATCCGGAAGCCGTCGACGCCCCGGTCGAACCAGAAGCGCAGGGTCTCCTCGAAGTCGGCGCGGACCTCGGGGTGCTCCCAGTTGACGTCCGGCTGCTCGGGGGCGAACAGGTGGAGGTACCACTCCCCCGGCGTCCCGTCGGGCTCGGTCACCCGCTGCCAGGCGGAGCCGCCGAAGACGCTCTGCCACTCGTTCGGCGGCAGGTCGCCCGCGTCGCCCCGGCCGGGCCGGAACACGTAGCGGTCCCGGGCCGGTGAGCCCGGTCCGGCCGCCAGCGCCTCGACGAACCAGGCGTGCCGGTCCGAGGTGTGGTTGGGCACGATGTCGAGCAGCACCCGCAGCCCGTGCCTCGTGCGCCTCGCGCAGCAGCGCCTCGGCGTCCTCGAGCGAGCCGAACCGCGGCTCGACGGCGCGGTAGTCCGCGACGTCGTAGCCCGCGTCGGCCATCGGGGAGGGGTACCAGGGGTTGATCCAGAGCGCGTCGACCCCGAGGTCCGCGAGGTAGCCCAGCCGGGACCGGAGGCCGGCGATGTCGCCGAGCCCGTCGCCGTCCCCGTCGGCGAAGCTGCGGATGTAGACCTGGTAGATGACGGCGTCGCGCCACCAGTTCGCGGGATCGTCGTGGGCCATGGGTGATACCTACACCAACCGGGCGCCGCCGAAACGTCGAGCGCCCCGCAGCCTGGACGGCTGCGGGGCGCTGCGACGTACGTGCGTGGTGCGGGTGGCTACTTCACGCCACCCGCGGTCAGACCGCTCACGATGCGGCGCTGGAAGGCGAGCACCATGATGATCAGCGGGATCGTGAGGATCACGCCGGCCGCCATCTGGCTGCCGACCGGGATGTCCCGGCCGGTCTTGCCCTGGAACTGCGAGATCGCCACGACCGCGGTGAAGAAGTCCGACTTGTTGGTCATCGTCAGCGCGATGATGAACTCGTTCCACGCGGCCACGAACGCGATGATCGCGGTCGTGAACACGCCCGGTGCGGCGAGCGGGATGATGATCTTGCGGAACGCCTGCCACTGCGTGCAGCCGTCGACCATGGCGGCCTGCTCGAGCTCCTGCGGCATCTGCCGGAAGAACGCGGTCAGGTTCCACACCGACAGCGGCAGCGCGAACGACATGCTCGGCAGGATCAGCGCCTGGTAGGTGTTGATCCAGCCGATGTCGGTGAAGATCTTCAGCAGCGGCACGACGAGCGCGATGCCCGGGAACATCGAGGTCGCGATGATCGCGCTCAGCGCGAGGTTCTTGCCCCGGAAGTCCAGCCGGGCCAGGGCGTAGGCCGCGAAGATGCCGATGATCAGCACCGCGACGGTCGTCATGCCGGCCACGATGATGCTGTTGAGCCAGCGCCCGGGTGAAGTTGTTCACCGGGTCGAAGACCGCCGCGTAGTTCTGGAACGACGGCGGGGACGGCAACGGCCGACTTCTCGAAGATCTCGGCCGTCTTGCGCAGGCTGGACACGATCATCCAGTAGAACGGCGCCAGGCAGTAGACGATGATGACCGCGATGCCGACGTAGACAGCGCACTTGTCGGGCCAGGTCGCCACCCGCGGTGGCCTGGCTTGACCTTGCGAGGCGGCGGCGCGTCGGCGCACCTTGTTGTCCGCCTGGTTCGCGGCGGACGGGTGCCTCGGTGCTCACGGCGTGTCTCCCTTCGCGACGCTGCGGCCGATCTTGGACTTCGCGTCTGGCCCTTGACCTTCGGTGCGCTTCGGCGCCGGCGTCACCGATCACGTCGGCGCCGAGGAGCTTGATGAAGGCGTAGGCCACGATCACCAGATAGATGAACAGCAGCACGGCGTACGCCGCCGCTGGTCCGTATCTGGTGTTGACGCTCTCCTGTTGAGCGAGGATCGACAGGGTCTCCACGCTCGGTTTGCCCTTGCCGACCAGCACGTAGGGCAGGTCGAACATCGCGCAGGTTGTCGAGCATGCGGAACAGCACCGCCACCAGCAGCGCCGGCTTCACCAGCGGCAGCGTGATGTGCAGGAACGAGTTCCAGGCGCTGCGAGCCGTCGATCTTGGCGGCCTCGTAGACCTCCTCGGGGATGACCTGGAGGCCGGCGAGGACCAGCAGACCGATGAACGGGGCGGTCTTCCAGGTGTCCGCGATGATCACGGCCATCTGGGCCTGGATGCCGTCGGTGGACCACAGGATCTGCTTGCCGAGCACGTCGTTGGCGACGCCGTTGGCGTTGAAGATCCACTTCCACAGCACGGCCGAGACCACGGTCGGGATGGCCCACGGGATGAGGATGCTGGCCCGGATCAGGCTGCGGCCCTTGAACGCGCGGTTCATGATCAGCGCCATCGCGACGCCGATGACGATCTCGATGATCGACGCAGACGACGGTGAAGAACGTCGTGACGTAGAAGGCGTTCCAGAACCGGTCGCCGGTCGCCCCGTGGAAGATCGCCGTGTAGTTCTTGAGGCCGTTGAACTGGTCGCCCTCGATCGCGAAGCCTTGCGCGTCGAGACCGCCGGTCGTGTAGAAGGACTGCCGGATGCCCGCGAGGATCGGCAGGCCGATCACCAGGACGCAGCACCAGGAACGTCGGGGACAGCATGATCGCCGCCAAGCCGTCCCTGTCCCTCGTCAGGAGACTTCCACTCCTTGGCCTTCTTGGGCCCCGCGAACCCGCCGGGGCGGGTGCCGCAACTGCCATGTTCCCTCCTAAGGTCGTGGCGGTGGGGCGACGGCCTCTCGACCGCCGCCCCACCGACACGGACACATCATCCGAACTGGCTGCGAGGTCACTTTCCGGTGATCTCGTCCAGCTGCGACTGCAGACCCTTGAGCGCGTCGGCCGAGCTCTTGGTGCCGGTCAGGGCCGCGTAGGCCGCGTCCTGGATCGGCCGTCGAGGCGTCGCCGTAGCGAACCACGCGCGGACGCGGGACCGCGTTGTTGATCGAGTCGCGCAGGGTCGGTCAGGTACGGGTACTTGTCCTGCAGCGCCTTGTCGTCGTACAGCGTCGGTGAACGTCGGGGCCTGCGAGGCGAGCTCGAGGTTGGCCTTCTGGTGCTCCTCGCTGGTGTAGAACTTGATGAAGTCCAGCGCCGCTTCTTGTGCTCGGAGTACGTCGAGATGCCCAGGTTGTGGCCACCGAGGCTGGAGGCACCGGGACCGTCGAGGCCCGGGCAGCGGCGCCACGGCGAACTTGCCCTTCACCTTGGTGCCCTCGTCGCCGTTGGCCAGGTTGTACTGGTAGGGCCACTGGCGGTGGAAGATCAGCTTGCCGGCCTGGAAGGCCATCGCGGCCCTCCTCCTCCTTGTAGGTGATGGCTTCCTTGGGGATGTACCCCTCCTTGAAGCCGTTCACCAGGAAGTCCAGGCCCTTGGCGGCCTCGGCGGTGTCGACGTTCGGCTTGCCCGAGTCGTCGGTGACCTCGCCGCCGGCACCGTTGATGACCTCGGAGGCGTTCACGGTGAGGCCTTCGTACTTCTCGAACTGGCCGGCGTAGCAGTTCACGCCCTTGCCCTCGGGGGTCGCCTGGATCTTCTTGCAGTCGGCGATGAGCTCGTCCCACGTCTTCGGCGGGTCGGTGATCCCGGCGCCCTTGAGCAGGTCGGTGCGGTAGTAGAGCATGCCGCCGTCGGAGGACGACGGGCGCCGCGTAGAACTTGTCGAGGTACTTCGTCGTGTCGACGACGGGCTTCAGCATCTTGTCCAGCGGGAACTGGTCCTCGGGGAGCGGGATCATGCACGCGGTTGGCCGCGAACTCCGAGGTCCACACCACGTCGGTGACCAGGACGTCGTACGCGTCGGACTTGGTCTGGGCGTTCTGGATCATCTTCTCGCGCTGCGAGTCCGCGTCCTGCGGGAGCTCGATCAGCCGGGCCTTCTCGTCCGGGTGCTGCGCGTTCCACTCGTCGAGGACGCCCTGGACGAAGCCGGAGGTGTCCTTGCCCTGGACCAGGGTGATCGGGCCGGTGCCTTCGATCTTCGTGGAGACGGACGCGCCGCCGCTGTCCCCTCCGCCTCCACAGGCGGCCAGCCCGAAGAATGTGGTGGCTGCCACTGCAACAGCCATTGCCTTGCGCCGCATGTGCGGCTCCCTTCGCTCGTGTCGGGTGCACACCCGACATGGCATGTGACTGGCGGCCACACCGGGCGAACAGGCTTTTTCTACAGCCCCGACCCGCCGGGTGTCCACGACATGCGCGGTCGTGACCTGAGCGTGACCGGGAATGTCCACCTGTCGAGACGATGACCCCGAAGTGGGCAGAAACGCGCCCGAACGAAGATTCTTCGTGAGGTGTCCCCGATATCCGGTGACCGCGCGCGAGCCCAAGCCGCCCCGGACGACGAAACCGCCGGCCGCTCCCGTCGGGACGGGCCGCGGCCGGCGGCGTCGGACCACGGTCCGATGTCGCAATCGTTACAGGACGACGTTCTCCAGCATCTCGGTCACCAGCGCCGCGATCGGCGAGCGCTCGGACCGGGTCAGGGTGACGTGCGCGAACAGCGGGTGGCCCTTGAGCTTCTCGACCACGGCGACCACGCCGTCGTGCCGGCCGACCCGCAGGTTGTCGCGCTGCGCCACGTCGTGGGTGAGCACGACCTTGGAGTTGGCGCCGATCCGGGACAGCACGGTGAGCAGCACGTTGCGCTCGAGGGACTGCGCCTCGTCGACGATCACGAAGGCGTCGTGCAGCGAGCGGCCGCGGATGTGCGTGAGCGGCAGCACCTCGAGCATCCCGCGGTCGAGGACCTCGTCGATGACGTCCGGGGTGGTCAGCGCGCCCAGGGTGTCGAAGACCGCCTGGCCCCAGGGGGACATCTTCTCGTTCTCGTTGCCGGGGAGGTAGCCGAGCTCCTGGCCGCCGACGGCGAACAGCGGGCGGAACACCACCACCTTCTTGTGCTGGCGCCGCTCCATCACCGCCTCCAGGCCGGCGCACAGCGCCATCGCCGACTTGCCGGTGCCGGCCCGGCCGCCGAGCGACACGATGCCGACCTCGGGGTCGAGCAGCAGCTCGAGCGCGATCCGCTGCTCGGCCGACCGGCCGTGCACCCCGAAGGCGGTGGCGTCGCCGCGCACCAGGTGCACCTGCTTGTCGGCCTTGACCCGGCCCAGCGCGCTGCCCCGGTCCGAGAGCAGCACCAGCCCGGTGTGGCAGGGCAGGTCCCGGGCCGCCTCGAGGTCGAGCACCCCGTCGTCGTACAGCTCGTCGAGGTCGGCGGCGCTGACCTCCAGCTCGGTCATCCCGGTCCAGCCGGACTCGACGGCGAGCTCGGCGAGGTACTCCTGGGCGTCGAGCCCGACCGCCGACGCCTTGATCCGCATCGGCAGGTCCTTGGAGACCAGGGTGACCTCGAAGCCCTCCTCGGCGAGGTTGCTGCGCGACCGCGAGGATCCGCGAGTCGTTGTCGCCCAGCCGGAAGCCGGACGGCAGCGAGGTGGGGTCGGTGTGGTTGAGCTCGACCCGGATCGTGCCGCCGAGCTCACCGACCGGGACCGGCTCGTCGAGGCGCCCGTGCAGCACCCGCAGCTCGTCGAGCGAGCGCAGCGCGGCCCGGGCGAAGTACCCCAGCTCGGGGTGGTTGCGCTTGCCCTCGAGCTCGGTGATCACCACCACCGGCAGGACCACCTCGTGCTCCTCGAACCGGCCGAGCGCGCCGGGGTCGGCGAGCAGGACGCTGGTGTCGAGGACGTAGGTGCGGGTGCCCGGCACCGGGTGCGCGGTCCGGGCGGGGCGACGCGTCGACGTCGCGCGTCGCGGGTGAGGCTGCTGACGAGGTGGAGCTCTTGCGTTGCGGCCACGGTTCATCCCCTCGCGGACCGGCACGCGCACTCGCACCCCGGTCCTGTTAGATGACGCTGACGGACCGGGACCGGGCCCGAAAGTCCGAGTGCGGACTTCCGGGTCTCGACGAGTCGAGCTGGGTCGCGATTGCTCACGAACGGGCCTCCCGAAACGGCGAGCTTCCCCACTCGCCATCCCTGCGAAAGTAAGCCTGCCGCCGGAGCGGTTGCGGCACGACACGCCAGCACGCGTGATGACGGGGAGGTTAAGAATCCTCGGTGACCGCTGCGACACGGTCAGGACCGCCCTCTGACCGGCTCAGGCCCCGTAGCGCCGCTCGCGCTCGGCGTACGCCCGGACGGCGCGCAGGAAGTCCACCCGGCGGAAGTCCGGCCAGTAGGCCTCGCAGAAGTAGAACTCGCTGTGCGCGCTCTGCCAGAGCAGGAACCCGCCGAGCCGCTGCTCGCCGGAGGTCCGGATCACCAGGTCCGGGTCGGGCTGGCCCTTGGTGTAGAGGTGCTCGCTGATGTGCTCGACGTCGAGGATCTCCGCGAGCTCCTCGATCGAGGTGCCCTTGGACGCGTGCTCCTGGAGCAGCGAGCGCACGGCGTCCGCGATCTCCCGCCGGCCGCCGTACCCGACGGCGATGTTGACGATGATGCCGTCGACGTCGCGGGTCGCCTCGGCGGCCTCCTTGAGCCGTGCGCGCGGTCTCGGCGGGCAGCAGGTCGAGCGCGCCGACCGGGTGCAGCCGCCAGCGTCCCTCGGCGGCGAGGTCGGCGACGACCTCCTCGATGATCGCCAGCAGCGGGCTCAGCTCGGCCGCGGGACGGTTCAGGTTGTCGGTGGAGAGCAGCCACAGGGTGACCACCTCCACGCCGAGCTCGTCGCACCACTCGAGCAGCGGGGAGATGTTCGCGGCGCCGGCGCGGTGGCCGTGCTCGGCGTCCTGCGCCGACGGCCTTGGCCCAGCGGCGGTTGCCGTCGAGCATCACCCCGACGTGCCGGGGCAGCCGGTCGGCCGGCAGCCGGCGCACGACCCGCGCCTCGTAGGCGGGGTAGATCACCCGCCGGAGCCCGCGCTTCCAGTCCGCCACGGTGAGCAACCTTACTCGGACGGACTGCGGCGCGCGTGGGTCCGCGCCGCTACCGTTACCTGATGAGCCCCCGCACCGAACGGATCGTCGCCGCCACCTCCGGCGTCACCGAGCGCATCGGCGACCAGGTCCGCGAGACCCTCGACGAGGTCAAGCCGCACCTGCGCGGCTGGATCCACGCCGCCAGCGCCCCGCTGACGCTCGCCGCCGGCATCGTCCTGGTCGTCCTCTCCCCCACGGCGACGAGCCGGATCGGCTCGGCGGTCTTCGCGACCTCGGCGCTGGTGCTGTTCACCGTCTCCGCGATCTACCACCGGGGCACCTGGAGCCCGCGGGTGTGGCGGTTCCTGCGGCGCTTCGACCACGCGAACATCTTCCTGCTCATCGCCGGCAGCTACACGCCGTTCACGCTGCTGCTGCTCGAGGGCACCGACCGGGTGGTCCTGCTCAGCGTGGTCTGGACGGGTGCGGTGCTCGGGCGTGCTGTTCCGGGTGTTCTGGAACGACGCGCCGCGCTGGCTCTACACCCCGATCTACATGGCGCTGGGCTGGGCGGCGGTCTTCTACTTCGGCGACTTCGTGCGCGCACGCGAACACCGCCGTGTGGGTGCTGATGGCGGTCGGCGGCGGGCTCTACACGGTCGGCGGCGTGGTCTACGGCTTCCAGCGGCCCAACCCGTCGCCGCGCTGGTTCGGCTTCCACGAGGTGTTCCACACCCTGACGATCGCGGCGTTCGTGACCCACTACGTCGGCATCTCGATCGCGACGTACTCCCTGCGCTGAGCCGCACTGGTCCAGCGGACTCCGCTGCGACCCTGGACGGACGTCCTCGGCGGGTCTACCGTCGATAAGATCCGATTTTCACCTGATCGAGTGGAGGTGCCATGCATGTCACCCAGGCGATCACACCACGAGCCCGAAGGGCCCTGAAGCACCACGAACCTCTCGAAGGGGAAGGCGTCCTCGCCTTCCCCTTCGCCATGTCCGGACCCGTGTCGGTCAGGCCCGGACGCGAGCGCGCGGGCCAGGTCGGCCGGGTCGGTGACCGGCCGGTCGCACACCATCCCGCGGCAGACGTACGCCGCCGGGCGGCCGTCCACCAGGCCCCGGCCGGCCAGCAGCGGCACCGTCCCCGGGTCGTCGGACTCCCCCGGGGCGGCCTGCGACGGCTCCCCCACCACCACGACCAGGCCCGGCGCGGAGGACGCGCGGGCGACGCGGGCCAGCTCGTCGCGGGCCGGGTCGCCGTCGGCCCCGACCACCGCGACCTCGAGCGGGCCGGCCAGCGCGGCCTCCGCCGCGGCCAGCGACCAGCCGGCGAACCGCGGGACCCGCTCGGCGAGCGTGCGGACGTTGCGCAGGGCGGCCTCCGCGGCGTCGCGGTGCCGCCCGGACCCGGTGACCGCGGCGTAGCCGAGCAGCGCGTGCACGAGCGCCGACTGGCCCGAGGGGCTGGCGTTGTCGGAGGGGTCGCGCGGCCGGGACAGCAGCGGCTCGGCGTCCTCGGCGGTGTCGAAGAAGCCGCCGTCGCCGGCGGCGAACTGCGACAGCGCGACGTCCAGCAGGGTGCCGCGCGGTCCCCAGCCAGGTCGCGTCGCCGGTGGCCGACAGCAGGGCCAGCGCAGCCGGACGCGACGCAGGCGTAGTCCTCCAGCACCCCGTCGTGCCGGCCGACGACGCCGTCGCGGGAGACCCGGCGCAGGTGCCGTCCGTCGAGGTGCAGGTCGACGAGCAGCCGGCCGCGTCGACCGCCGCGTCGACGTACCGCGGCTCGCCCAGCAGCACGCCCGCCTCGGCGAGGGACGCGATCGCCAGCCCGTTCCAGGCGGCGACCACCTTGTCGTCGCGGGCCGGGCGCACCCGGTGCGCCCGGGCCGCGAGCAGCCGGCCGCGCACCGACTCCCAGCGGTCCGGGTCGTCGGGCTCGGCGAGCAGCTGCAGCGTGGACTGCCCGTGCTCGAACGTGCCGGCCTCGGTGACCTCGAGCAGCGCGGCCGCCCAGGCGCCGTCGTCGGCGCCGAGCACCTCGACCAGCTCGGCCGGCGTCCAGACGTAGAACCTGCCCTCGACGCCCTCGGTGTCGGCGTCCAGCGCCGAGGCGAACCCGCCCTCGTCGGTGCGCAGCTCGGCCAGCAGGAAGTCGGCGGTCTGCCGGGCCACCCGCTCGCCCAGCGGGTCGCCGGTCTGCCGCCACCAGCGCGTGTAGACGCCGAGCAGCTGGGCGTTGTCGTAGAGCATCTTCTCGAAGTGCGGCACCACCCAGCCGTGGTCGACCGAGTAGCGCGCGAACCCGCCGGCGAGCTGGTCGTACAGGCCGCCGCGGGCCATCGCGCGCAGCGTGCCGGTCGGCCATCCCCGACGCGTTCGGGGCGCCGGTCCGCGCGGCGTGCCGGAGCAGGAACTCCAGCACCATCGAGGGCGGGAACTTCGGGGCGGTGCCGAAGCCGCCGTTCGCGGCGTCGAAGTCGCCGGCCAGGGAGCGGACGGCGCCGGCCAGCAGGTCCTCGTCGAGCGGGTCCTCCCCCGACAGGGCGACCGCCTGGCGCAGGTGCCCGGACACGTCCGCGGCCACGGTGGCGACCTCCTCGCGGCGGTTCGTCCAGGCCGTCGGAGAGCGCGCCGAGCACCTGCCGGAACGCCGGCTGGCCCTGCCGCGGCTGGTCGGGGAAGTAGGTGCCGGCGAAGAACGGCTCGCCCTCGTGGTTGAGCACCACGGTCATCGGCCAGCCGCCCTGCCCGGTCATCGCGGTCGTCGCGGCCATGTAGACCGCGTCGACGTCCGGGCGCTCCTCGCGGTCGACCTTGATGTTGACGTAGTGCTCGTTCATGTACGACGCGGTGGCCTCGTCCTCGAACGACTCGTGGGCCATCACGTGGCACCAGTGGCACGCGGCGTACCCGACCGACAGCAGCACCGGGACGTCGCCGCTCACGCGCCTCGGCGAAGGCCTCGGGTGACCACTCCCACCAGTCCACCGGGTTGTCGGCGTGCTGCAGGAGGTACGGGCTCGTCGCGGCGGCGAGGCGGTTCGGCATGCGACCCACCGTTGCACACGCGGGGAAGAAGCATGGACGGCTCGTTGTTGGGCACCATGACCGACCCCGACAGAGACGAGGGATCACACCGTGGCAACCACCCAGCTGACCGCCGACGCATTCGAGAAGACCGTGGCCGACAACGACATCGTCCTCGTGGACTTCTGGGCGGAGTGGTGCGGCCCGTGCCGCCAGTTCGCCCCCACGTTCGAGAAGGCGTCCGAGGCCAACCCCGACGTGGTGTTCGCCAAGGTCGACACCGAGGCCGAGCAGGCGCTCGCCGCGCCGCGAACATCACCTCGATCCCGACGCTGATGGCCTTCCGCGAGGGCGTGCTGGTGTTCTCCCAGCCCGGCGCCCTGCCCCCGGCCGCGCTCGACGAGCTGATCGGCGCCGTCAAGGGCCTCGACATGGCCGAGGTGCACGCCGCGGTGCGCCGCCCAGCAGAACGGCACCCCCGAGGCCTGAGGCACTAGCCTCGCCCGCATGGACGCACGTGCGTGGGACGAGAGGTACGCCGCCTCCGAGCTGGTCTGGTCGGCGACGCCGAACCAGTTCGTGGCCTCCGAGCTGGCGGGCCTGAGGCCGGGCCGCGCCGCCGACCTGGCCGCCGGCGAGGGCCGCAACGCGCTGTGGCTGGCCGAGCAGGGCTGGGAGGTCACCGCCGTGGACTTCTCCCTGGCCGGCCTCGACAAGGGCCGCGCGCTCCAGGAGCGGCACGAGCGCGGCCGGGACCTGCACGTCGACTGGGTGCACGGCGACGTGCTGACCTTCGAGAGCGGCCCGGTGCCCTACGACCTGGTGGTGCTGGCCTACCTCCAGCTGACCGAGGACGAGCGCCGGACCGCCGTACGACGGGCGTTCGGGGCGTTGCGCGTGGGCGGCACGTTCTTCCTGGTCGCGCACGACACCACCAACCTCACCGAGGGCACCGGCGGACCGACCGACGCCTCGGTGCTCTACACCGCCGAGGAGGTGCTCGGCGACCTCGACGGCGAGCGCTTCGAGGTCGTGCGGGCCGAGCGGGTGCGCCGGGTGGTCCCGGACGCCGATCCCGCCCACCAGCACACCGGCGAGGGCGCGCGGACGGCCTACGACGCCCTCGTCCGCGTCGTCCGCACCGGCTGACCGGCTTCTCCCTGCGGCCGGAGCAGCCCGGTCGTAGAGTGCGAGCGTGACCCCCACGCAGCTCAAGGCCTTCGCCTGCGTGGTGCGCCTGGGGTCGGTGAAGGCGGCCGCCGACGAGCTCGCGGTCAGCGAGGCGGCGGTCTCCATGCACGTCGGCCAGCTGCGCAAGGAGCTCGACGACCAGCTGTTCACCCGCACCGCCTCGGGGCTGGCGTTCACCCCCGGCGGGCTGCGGCTGGCCAGCCGGGCCGTGGAGATCCTCGGCCTCCAGGACCGCACGGTGCGCGAGGTCAGCCAGGCCGGGCACGGCCGCCGGCTGCTGCGGGTGGCGGCGTCCAGCCTGTTCGCCGAGCACGCCGCGCCGGGCCTGATCGAGCTGTTCGCCGGCCGGGCCGCCGACCTCGACGTCGAGCTCAGCGTGCGTCCCGACGGCCCGCTTCGCCGCGCTGCTCGCGGCCCGCACGGTCGACATCGCGATCGGCCCGGCGCCCACCCAGCTGCCGGACGCCCTGGTCCACAAGCCCTTCCTGAACTACGAGGTGCTCGCGGTCGCGGCTCCGGACCACCCGCTGGCCGGCCGCACGACGACGACCGCGCAGGCCCGCGACCAGACCTGGATGCTCGGCCCCTCGGCCGCCGGCGCCGACGGCGTCGGTGCCCGGGATGCTGCGCCAGCTCGGCATCCCCGAGGCCCGCCAGCGGATCTTCCAGAGCGACGCCGGCGCGCTCGAGGAGGCCAAGCGCACCAGCGGGATCGCCCTGGCGGTGCGCTTCGCGGTGGCCGCCGACCTGGCCGCCGGCCGGCTGGCCGCCGTCGAGGGACCCGGTCTGCGCGCGCAGGGCCGGTGGGCGGCGATCGCGCTGCCCGCGCACGACCAGACGCCGGCGACCGCCGAGCTGCTGCGCTTCATCACCACGCCGCGGGCCACCCAGGCGATGGTGCACGGCGCCGGCACCACCGCGGGCCGGTTCCGGCCCTCGGTGCACGTCACGCTCTGGAGCTAGGACCTCCGGCTCGAGGATCGCCTCCAGGGCGTCGGTCATCGCGCGCGCGGTGTGCGCCGGCAGGAAGGCGTCGCAGTAGGGCAGCGCCGCGGCCATCGACCCCACGAGCGGCTCGAAGCCCGGTGCCGCGGCCCGCGGGTTGAGCCACACCACGCGGTGCGCGCGCAGCCGGATCCGGCCCAGCACCGTGGCGAGCGCCTCCGGGTCGTCGCTGTCCCAGCCGTCGGAGGCGATGACCAGCACCCCGCCGCGCAGGGCGTTCCCGTGCCGTGAGGCCAGCAGGCGTCCGGAGGCTGGTGGCGAGCTGGGTGCCGCCGTACCGGTCGAGGACCTGCGCGGTGGCCAGCTCCATCGCCACCCGCGGCGACCGGTGCCGCAGCGCCGGGGTCAGCCGGGTCAGCGACGTCGAGAACGCGAACGTCTCGGCCCGCCCGGTGCGGGCCAGCGCGTGCATGAGGTGGAGGTACGCCGTCGCGTAGGGCCGCATCGACTCGCTGACGTCGACGACCAGGGTCAGCGGCCGCGGCCGTCGTACGGCGCGGGTGCGGCTCAGCTCCACCGGCTCCCAGGCCGTGCGACGCGACGCCGCGATCGTCGCGCGCAGCGCCACCCGGCGCCCCGAGGGGTGCACCCGTCGGCGGCGGCTGCGGCGGGAGGGCCAGCGCTGCCAGGCGCCCTCGAGCCAGGCACCGACCAGGGCCAGCTGCCGCTCGTCGAGGTCCTCGAACGGGGTGTCGGCGACGCGCTCGACGGCGCTGGGCAGCGGCTCGGGCACGAGCTGCCCCTCGGCGGCGCCGGCGTCGGGCTCGACGTGCCGCGGCAGCGTGTGCCAGGGCAGGCCCTCGCCGGCCGCGTCCGGCGGCCGGGCGCCGGTCGACCGGGCACGAGCACGTCGTCGTGCGCCGCCGGCCGGGCCGGACGCCTGGCCCTCGACGGGCAGCGCCGCGTCGCGGAACACCGCGTCGAAGACCGCGTCGAAGGTGGCCAGGTCGTGCGGCGTGGCTGACCAGCGTCACCCGGGACGAGCCAGTAGAGCTCGCCGACGTCGCGCGGCGGCGCGAGCCCCAGGGCGTCGGTGAACGCCGTCAGCGCCGTGAAGGTGACCGGGACGCCCGAGCAGCCGCAGCCGCTCGCCCAGCGCGACGACGAACGCCGCCCGGTCGACCCCCTGGCAGCGGTCCCACCGGTCAGCCGAACGCGTAGGAGCCGGCGGCCTCGGCGACGAGGTCGCGGTCGTCGGGGGTCTTGGCCAGCGCGCCGAGCGTCGCGACCACGTCGTCGCGGACCAGCTCGGTGACGCCGAGCACGGAGAGCGCGGCGACCCAGTTGATCGCCTCGGCGATGCCGGGGGCCTTGTCGACGTCGAGGGTGCGCACGTGGCCGACGAAGTCGGTGGCCGACCGGATCAGCTCGAGGTTCGCCTCCGGCACCGTGCGCCGCAGGATCTCCACCGCCCGCTCCGGGGAGGGGAACTCCAGCCAGTGGTAGAGGCAGCGCCGGCGCAGCGCGTCGTGCAGGTCCCGGCTGCGGTTGGACGTCAGCACGACGACGGGCGGGCGCTTGCGCGGTGAACGTGCCCAGCTCCGGGCACGGTGACCGACCCCTCCCCCAGGAACTCCAGCAGCAGCGCCTCGAACTCGTCGTCGGCCCGGTCCACCTCGTCGATCAGCAGCACCGGCGGACGCGGGCCGTCGTACCGCACGCACTGCAGGATCGGCCGCTCGACGAGGAACTCCTCGCCGAACAGGTCGGCCTCGCTGAGCTTCTCGTGCTGCGCCTCGGCGAGCCGGATGGCCAGCAGCTGGCGCTGGTAGTTCCAGTCGTAGAGCGCCTCCGCGGCCGAGAGGCCCTCGTAGCACTGCAGCCGGATCAGGGGTACGTCGAGCGCGCGGGCCAGCACCTTCGCGGCCGCCGTCTTGCCCACGCCCGGCTCGCCCTCCAGCAGCAGCGGCAGCCCGAGCCGAGAGCGCGAGGAACACCGCCGTCGACGTGCCCTCGTCCGCGAGGTAGTCGTGCTCGTCGAACCGGCGGCGCACGTCGTCCGCGCTGGTCGGGCTGCCCGGCGCGCTCATCCGGCGTGGGCGGCCGCGAACGCGTCGCGGCAGCCGGGGTTGCAGAACCAGTGGTCGACGCCGTCGAGGAGCAGGTGCGGGGTGTCGGCCGCGACCGTCACGGTCATCCCGCACACCGGGTCGACGGCCTGCCGCGGCAGCACGACCGGCGCGCCGCGGGGCGCGGCGACCAGACCCTCGAGCCGGATGCTGCGCACGATCGCGGCCAGGACGGACAGCGCGATCTCCGGGGCCGTGCGGGCCCCGATGTCCAGGCCCGACGTGGGGGTGCACCCGGCGCAGCTCGTCCTCGGGCAGGTCGAGCTCCGCGAGCAGCGCCTGCCCGCGGGTGCGGCTGCAGACCACGCCGACGAAGCCGATCCCGGCGTCCAGCGCGCGCGCGGATCGCGCCCGGCTCGTCGCCGCCGTGGCTGGAGACCACCGCGGCGACGGCCCCGGCCGGCGTGGCACCCTCGCTCGGCCCGCTCGACGACGAACCCCAGCGTCGGGGCCAGGGTGGCGACGGCCTCCGCGGTCGGCGAGGACCCGACGAGGTGGAGCACCGGGCGACGGCAGCAGCGGCTCGAGGTAGATCTCCAAGGCTCCTCCGGACAGGCAGGGGTTGACCACGATGCTCGCCCCGGGCGCGTCCGGGAAGGTGCCGCCGGCGAGATCCGCCCCGGGCAGCACCCGCAGCAGCACCCCCTCACCGGTGGCGAGCGCGCCGAGCGCCGCGGTCCGCACCGAGCCCACGGCGCACTGCCCGCCGACGAACCCCTCGACGGAGCCGTCGGCGAGCACGATCGCCCGGTCGCCGGCGTGCGCGGAGCTCGGCTCCTGGGCGCGTACGACGGTCGCCTGCACGAACGGCATGCGCGAGCGGGTGAGCTCGTCGATGCGGTCGGAGAGACGGGTCGTCATCAGATCGGCGGCGTCGCGTGGCCCTGCATGGCGTCCCACACCCGCGAGGGCGTCAGGGGCATGTCGGCGTGCCGGACGCCGTACGGCTTGAGCGCGTCGACGACGGCGTTCACCACGGCCGGCGGCGACCCGACGGTCGCGGACTCGCCGACCCCCTTGGCGCCGATCGGGTGGTGCGGCGACGGGCGTGACCGTGTGCCCGGTCTCCCAGTGCGGCACCTCGAGCGCGGTCGGGATCAGGTAGTCCATCAGCGAGCCGGCGATGCAGTTGCCGTCCTCGTCGAAGGAGATCATCTCCATCAGCGCCATCCCGACCCCGTCGGTGAGGCCGCCGTGCACCTGGCCCTCGATGATCATCGGGTTGATCCGGGTGCCGCAGTCGTCGACCGCGACGAACCGGCGGACCTTGACCACGGCCGTGCCCGGGTCGATGTCGACGACGCAGATGTAGGCGCCGAACGGGTAGGTGAGGTTCGACGGGTTGTAGCAGATCTGCGCCTCCAGGCCGCCCTCGATCCCCTCGGGCAGGTCGCCCGCGCCGTGCGCCCGCATCGCGATGTCGGCGATGGTCACCGAGCGGGTCGGGTCGCCCTTCACGTGGAAGGAGCCCTTCTGCCACTCGAGGTCCGCGACCGACACCTCGAGCATGCCCGAGGCGATGATCTGGGCCTTGTCCCGGACCTTGCGGGCCACCAGCGCGGCGGCCGCGCCCGGACACCGGCGTCGACCGGCTGCCGTAGGTGCCGAGGCCGAACGGCGTCTGGTCGGTGTCGCCGTTGACGACCTGGATGTCGGCCGGGGCGATGCCGATCTCCTCGGCGATGATCTGCGCGAACGTCGTCTCGTGGCCCTGGCCCTGGCTCATGCAGGACACCCGGACGACCGCCTTGCCGGTGGGGTGCACCCGCAGCTCGCAGCCGTCGGCCATGCCGAGGCCCAGGATGTCCATGTCCTTGCGGGGGCCGGCGCCGACCGCCTCGGTGAAGAACGCGACGCCGATGCCCATCAGCTCGCCCTTGGCCCGCTTCTCCTCCTGCTCGCGCCGCAGCTCGTCGTACCCCGCGATGCCGAGCGCGACGTCGAGGGCGCGTTCGTACTCGCCGGAGTCGTAGACCCAGCCGGTCTTGGTGGTGAACGGGAACTGGTCGGGCTGGATGAAGTTCTTGCGGCGCAGCTCGACCGGGTCCATCTTCAGCTCGTAGGCCAGGCAGTCGACGATCCGCTCGACGAGGTAGACCGCCTCGGTGATCCGGAACGAGCAGGCGTAGGCCACGCCGCCCGGCGCCTTGTTCGTGTAGACCGCGGTCATGTGGCAGTAGGCGGCCTCGAGGTCGTAGCTGCCGGTGAAGACGCCGAAGAAGCCGGCGGGGTACTTCGTCGGGGCGGCGACGCCGTTGAAGGCGCCGTGGTCGGCGAGCACGTTGGTGCGGATCGCCAGGATCTTGCCGTCCTTGGTCGCCGCGATCTCGCCGCGCATCACGTAGTCGCGGGCGAAGCCGGTGCTGACGAGGTTCTCGGTGCGGTCCTCGACCCACTTGACCGGCTTGCCGAGCACCAGCGAGGCGACGATCGCGCAGACGTAGCCGGGGTAGATCGGCACCTTGTTGCCGAACCCGCCGCCGATGTCCGGCGCGATCACCCGGATCTTGTGCTCGGGCAGGCCGGAGACCAGCGCGTAGACGGTGCGGTGCGCGTGCGGCGCCTGGCTGGTGGTCCACAGCGTGAGCTGGCCGCCGACCCGCTCGTAGTCCGCGACGCAGCCGCAGGTCTCCATCGGGGCCGGGTGCACCCGCGGGTAGACGATGTCCTCCTTGACCACGACGTCGGCCTTGGCGAACACCGCCTCGGTGGCGTCCTTGTCGCCGGTCTCCCAGTCGAAGCAGTGGTTGTCGGTCTTGCCCTCGAGGTCGTCGCGGATCACCGGGGCGTCGGGCGCGAGCGCGGTGCGTACGTCGACCACCGGCCGCAGGATGTCGTAGTCGACGTCGATCAGCTCGAGGGCGTCGCGGGCGGAGTAGCGGTCCTCGGCGACGACGAAGGCGACCTCCTGGCCCTGGAAGCGCACCTTGTCGGTGGCCAGCACGGCCTGCACGTCGTTGGACAGGGTCGGCATCCACGCCAGGCCCTTCTCGGCGAGGTCGGCGCCGGTGATGACCGCCTTGACCTTGGGGTGCGCCAGCGCGGCGCTGACGTCGATGTTGGTGATCCGGGCGTGCGCGACGGGCGAGCGCAGGATCGCGAGGTGCAGCATGCCCGTGAGCTGGATGTCGTCGACGTACTTCCCCATGCCGCGGATGAAGCGCGGGTCCTCCTTGCGGAGCATCCGGCCGTGGCCGATCGGGGTCTGGTCGTTGTCGGCGTGCTCGAGGTCCTCGGCGGTCTCGACCGGCTCGTCGGTGACGGTCATGACGTGCTCCCTGCGGTCTCGGTCTCGGCGTCCGCGTGGGCGTGGGCGGCGGCCCACTGCACCGAGCGGACGATGGTGGTGTAGCCGGTGCACCGGCAGATCTGCCCGGAGATCGCCTCGCGGATGGTCTGCTCGCTGGGGTCCGGGTCGCGGTCGAGCAGCGCCCGGGTGGTCATCAGCATCCCGGGGGTGCAGAAGCCGCACTGCAGGCCGTGGCACTGCATGAACCCCTCCTGGATCGGGTCCAGGACGCCGTCCTTCTCCAGGCCCTCGACGGTGCGTACGTCGCGGCCGCCGGCCATCGCGGCCAGCACGGTGCAGGTCTTCACCGGCTCGCCGTCCATCCAGGCCACGCAGGTGCCGCAGTTGCTCGTGTCGCAGCCCCAGTGCGTCCCGGTCATCCCGAGCTCGTCGCGCAGGAAGTGCACCAGCAGCATCCGGCCCTCGATCTCGCGGGTCACCGGCTCCCCGTTGACGGTCATCGACACCTGCATGTCACTCGCTCCTGTCCCGGTTGCCCTGCACGCTGTCTCCCGTGACGCCGGCCTCGATCCGCTCGACCGCACGGCGCAGGGTGCGCCGGGTCAGCTCGTCGGCCAGGTGCCGCTTGTAGTCCGCGGTCCCGCGGTTGTCGGTGGCCGGCGAGCAGCTCGCGGCGGCGATCGCCCCGGCCCGGGCGTAGAGCTCGTCGGAGGGCTGCTGGCCGCGCAGCAGGTCGGAGATCGCCGGGATGCCGGTGGTGTTCGGGCCGACCGCGGCCAGCCCGACCCGGGCGTCGGAGATCAGCGGCCCGTCCATCCAGACCGCGGCCCCGGCCGAGGTGACCGCCCAGTCGCCGGCCCGCCGCTCGACCTTGGCGTAGGCGCTCGAGCCGTGCGGCCGGACCGGGATGCGGATCTCGGTGAGCATCTCGCCGTGCCCGACGGCGGTCTCGTAGGGGCCCCGGTGGAACTCCTCCATCGTCACGCTGCGCTCGCCCTGCGCGTTGCGGATCACGCAGGACGCGTTCAGCGTCGTGCAGACCGCGGAGAGGTCCTCGGAGGGGTCCGCCTGGCACAGCGAGCCCCCGAGCGTGCCGCGGTTGCGCACCACCGGGTCGGCGATCACCGCCTCCGCGTCGGCGAAGATCGGGAACAGCGCGGCCAGCTCGGCGGACTCCAGCAGCTCGCGGTGCCGGGTCATCGCGCCGATCCGGACCTCGTCGGCGCCGACCCGCACGTAGCCGAGCTCGTCGTGCAGGTCGTTGATGTCGATGAGGTACTCCAGGTTGGCCAGCCGGAGCTTCATCATCGGGATCAGGCTGTGCCCGCCGGCGACGAGCCGGGCCTCCTCCCCGAGCCGGTCGAGCAGCCCGATCGCGTGGTCGACGCTGGTGGCCCGTTCGTACTCGAACGGCGCGGGTACCTGCATGCTGCGCTCCTCGCTGCGAAGACCGAGCGGCCCTGACTGACCGACGTGACCGTCGTCACGTCACCTTCGATCCGGGCGGGAGCGCCGTCAACAGCGACCTCAGCGTTTTGTTGATTCGGGCGCAACGGTGCCCGTGCCGCCGGAGTCGCCGGGTCGGCTCAGACCAGGCCGACGAGCATCGCCGCCATCGAGACCGCCAGCAGGCTCTCGCAGGCCGGGCCGAGCCGCGACGTACCGCGGCCGGAGGCGAGGGCGGCCTCGCGGGCGCCGAGGACGACCACGGCCAGCAGCGCCACGGCGACGAGGACCGCCCCGGCGGACGGCCCCACCGACGGCATCGCCATCGCGTGACCCGCGTGCCCCGCCGTGCGCGCTCGCGGCGTGGGGCAGCAGCATCAGCACCATCGCCAGGCAGCAGACGCCGAGCCGGAGGTACGCCGCCGGCGAGGTACGACGGGCCAGCTGCACGCCGCACCAGGCGAGGCCGGCGCCGAACAGGGCCACCCCGGCACCGGCGAACCAGCCGGGGACGGCCGCCACCAGCATCAGCACCATGCAGACGGCCGACGCGCCGTGCCAGGCCGGCACGTCGCGCCGCTGTGCCACCCGGGCGTCCATGGCCGAGCATCCGGCGCCCGGACGGGGTGAGGTCAACGGTGACCTCAGCGAACGCTTAGGTGGTGTGCGGGGTGCCGTTGCCCGGCGTGCTGCCGGGAGCGCGCTGGGTGGGCTCGTCGCCCGGGACCTCGAAGTCGACCTTCTTCAGCTGCTTGCGCATGCTCAGCCAGAGCAGCACGACGGCGACGGCCAGGGCGAGGAAGACGCCGAAGCCGAGCCAGCCGGGCTTGACGTCCTCGGGGTCCGGGGCCTTGTCGACGGCCGCGTGCACCAGCACGAGTGCGGCGAGGAGGGTGTTCATGCCTCCATCCTCTCAGCCAGGCCCCGGACGCCGGCGAACAGATCGTCCTCGGGCAGCTCGCTGTCCACCAGGCTGCGGGCCAGCTCGTAGTCCTCGGTCGGCCAGGCCTTCTGGTGGATGTCCATCGGGCAGGCGAACCAGGCGCCGTCCGGGTCGATCTGGGTGGCGTGCGCGAGCAGCGCCCGGTCCCGGACCGGGAAGTACTCCGCGCAGGGCACCTTGGTGGTGATCCGGGCGGCGTGCACCGGGTCCGGCTTCCACTCCTCGAGGCGCTCGGCGTAGGGCGACTCCAGGCCGGCGGCGATCATCGCGTCGTTCAGCGCGACGGTGCGCTCGCGGTGGAAGGAGTGGTGGTAGTAGAGCTTGAGCGGCTGCCACGGCTCCCCCGCGTCGGGGTAGCGCTCCGGGTCGCCGGCCGCCTCGAACGCCGCCACGCTGACCGTGTGGCACATGACGTGGTCGGGGTGCGGGTAGCCGCCGTTCTCGTCGTACGTCGTCATCACGTGCGGCCGGAAGCTGCGGATCAGCCGGACCAGCGGCTCGGCGGCCTCCTCGACCGGGACCAGGGCGAAGCAGCCCTCGGGCAGCGGCGGCTTCGGGTCGCCCTCGGGCCAGCCGGAGTCCACGAAGCCCAGCCAGTCCTGGCGGACGCCGAGGATCGCCCGGGCCGCCTCCATCTCGTCGCGCCGGATCGCGGAGATGTTCTCGAGCACGTCGGGGCGGTCCATCGCGGGGTTCAGGATCGAGCCGCGCTCGCCGCCGGTGCAGGTGACGACGTGCACGTCGACCCCCTCGGCGACGTACTTGGCGGTGCTGGCCGCGCCCTTGCTCGACTCGTCGTCGGGGTGGGCGTGGACGTGCATGAGACGGAGCATGGGGTCGATTCTAGGATGGTGGGGTGAGTGTCTCTGCGCCCGATCTGTCCGAGCGGTACGGCACGCCCTTCGCGGGCCCGCCGCCCGCTCGTCTGGTCACGGGTGTCGTCGTGCTCGCCGTGGTGGCCCTGGCCTGGCTCGCGTGGGCGGTGCTGTTCCACGGCCGGCCGCAGGTCACCTCGCAGATGGTGGGCTTCGACATCGACGGCCAGCACGCCGCGGTCGCCCGCTACACCGTCGTACGCCGGGACCCGGCGGTGACGGCCTCCTGCCTGCTGCGCGCGTCGGCCGACGACCACTCCACCGTCGGGGAGCTGACCGTGCCGGTGCCCCCGTCGTCCGCGAAGGCGGTCACGCTGTCCTCCACGGTGCGCACCGAGCGCCGGGCGACCACCGTCGACCTGGTCGGCTGCACCTCCGCCGGCCAGCGACAGGCGCGCTGAGACCGGTCCGGCGGGAATTGGGGCGGGCAGCCCGCGCTTGTTAGACTGGCTCACTTGCCTGAAAACGACCGGTGGAGCGTGCGCGCCCACCGGCCCCCGACCAAGCACAGGAGCTTCACCGTGACCCAGGCCAGCAGCGAGCAGAAGACCATCTGGCTGACGCAGGAGGCCTTCGACAAGCTCCAGGCGGAGCTCGACCACCTGCGCGGACCCGTCCGCAGCGAGGTCGTCGCCCGCATCAGCGCCGCCCGCGACGAGGGTGACCTCAAGGAGAACGGCGGCTACCACGCGGCGCGCGAGGAGCAGGGCAAGACCGAGGCCCGCATCCGCCAGCTCGAGGACATGCTGCGGCGCGCCGAGGTCGGCGAGACGCCGGCCGACAACGGCGTCGTCGAGCCCGGCATGACCGTGACCTACAAGTTCGCCGGCGACGACGACGTGGAGACCTTCCTCCTCGGCGCCCGCGAGATGGAGGACACCACCGAAGGCGTGAAGGTGTACTCCCCGCAGAGCCCGCTCGGCTCCGCGATCATCGGCAAGAAGAAGGGCGACACCGTGACCTACGAGGCGCCCAACGGCAAGAAGCTCGAGGTCGAGATCGTCGACGCGGTGCCCTACACCGGCTGAGACCAGACCCCCGACGAACGGCCCGCGGCGACCTCGCCCCGGGCCGTTCGCGCGTCCGCCACCCGGCGACTCTGGCGCCCCGCAGCGCCGCCCACCCGGCGCACTCTGGCGGCCGGCAGCCCCGTCGACCCGGCGACGCTCTGGCGCATGCCGGGTGGCCGCCGCCAGAGGCGCCGGGTCGGCGTAGTTCGGAGCCGCCAGAGTCGCCGGGTGGGCGGGGTCTTGGGCGGCAGAGGCGCCGGGTCGGGGGCTACTGGGTGGATCGTGTAGCCGCAGCCGCGCAGGTGCGCGAGCACCCGGTCGGCGTGCTCGACGCCGCGGGTCTCGACCTGGAGCTGCACCTCCACCTCGTCGAGGTGCAGGCTCGCGGACGTGCGCTCGTGCACGACGTCGAGCACGTTCGCCGAGACGCCGGCGATCTCGTTGAGCAGCTGGGCCAGTCCACCGGGCACGTCGGGGATCCGGGCCCGGAAGACGAGGTACCGCCCGGCGGCGGCCATGCCGTGCCGGATCACCCGCATCAGCAGCAGCGGGTCGACGTTGCCGCCGGAGAGCACCACGACGGCCGGGCGTCTCGAAGGCGGTCGGGTCGTCGAGCATCGCCGCGACCGCCGCCGCCCCCGCGGGCTCGACGACGAGCTTGGCCCGCTCGAGCAGTCATCAGCAGCGCCCGGGACAGCGACTCCTCGCTGACCGTCAGGAACTGGTCGACGTACTGCTGGATCGCGGCGAACGGCACCTCACCGGGGCAGCCGACCGCGATGCCGTCGGCCATCGTGGACATCTTCCCGAGCGGGACCGGGACGCCCTGCGCCAGCGAGGCGGGGTACGCCGCGGCGCCCTCGGCCTGCACGCCGACGACCCGCACGTCGGGACGCAGGCCCTTGACCGCCGTCGCGATGCCGGCCAGGAAGCCGCCGCCGCCCGCGGAGACGATCACGGTCCGCACGTCGGGGCACTGCTCGAGGATCTCCAGGCCGCAGGTGCCCTGCCCGGCGACGATGTCGAAGTGGTCGAAGGGGTGGATCAGCACGGCGCCGGTCTCGTGCGGCGAACTGCTTGGCCGCGACCAGCGCCTCGTCGACGCTGTGCCCGTGGAAGCGCACCTCGGCGCCGTACCCGCGGGTGGCCTTCTCCTTGGGGATCGGCGCGCCCTCGGGCATGTAGACGGTCGCGTGGATGCCGAGCATCTGCGCGGCGAGCGCCACGCCCTGCGCGTGGTTGCCGGCGCTGGCCGCGACGACGCCGGCCCGCTTCTCCTCCGCCGAGAGCCGGCGACATCCGCAGGTAGGCGCCCCGGATCTTGAACGAGCCGGTGCGCTGGAGGTTCTCGGCCTTGATCAGCACCGGTCCCGCCGGCCAGTCCCGGAGAGCCAGCGGGACTCCTCCATGGGGGTGTAGATGGAGACGCCGCGGAGCGCGTCCCGGGCCACCTCGATGTCGGCGAGGGTGGGGATCCGTACGGCGCCCTGGCCGGCTGCGACATCGGTCATGGCGCCCACCCTAGGACCCGGCCGCCGCGGCCCGAC
Source organism: uncultured Actinomycetota bacterium (assembly GCA_963811515.1). Classification (GTDB taxonomy): domain Bacteria; phylum Actinomycetota; class Actinomycetes; order Propionibacteriales; family Nocardioidaceae; genus Nocardioides_B. Next base: position 78,365 of record CAWERI010000011.1, on the reverse strand, counting down.
GCCGGGTGACAGGTGCCACATCGCAAAAACATGCATGACTCACGCAACGAGACGTATGCTTGACGCATGCAATCTTCTCCGTTCGTGCTCACCGAGCCGATCCCCGCTCCGGAGACGGCCGAGGACGCGCTGCTGAGCCTGATGATGGCCCTCGGCCGGCGGATGCGGCAGCGCCAGCCCGGCGACGCCATCGACTACTCGGCGTTCCCGATCCTCAAGCTGCTCACCCACCAGGGCCCGATGCGGCTGTCCGCGCTCGCCCAGGTGCTCGGCCTGGACGCGTCCACCGTGAGCCGGCACGCCCGCCAGCTCGAGGACAAGGGCCTGCTCGAGCGCACCGAGGACCCCGACGACGGCCGCGCCAGCCGGGTCGCCGTCTCCGAGCACGGCAGCGCCTGCCTGGCCCAGGGCTTCGAGACCCGCCGGCACGTCGTGGCCACCGCCCTCGAGGGCTTCTCCGCCGACGAGCGCGAGACGCTGCGCACCCTGCTCCAGCGGCTCGTCGAGAGCCTGCTGACCCACCCCGACTCCCCCACCGACTCCCCGACGCACCCGCAGGAGACCTCCGCATGACCCCCGACTCCAACGGCTACCTCAGCCACAAGCAGATCCTCGTGGTCATGGGCGGTCTGATGACCGGCATGTTCCTGGCCGCCCTGGACCAGAGCATCGTCGGCACCGCGCTGCCGCGGATCACCTCCGAGCTCGGCGGCCTGGACAAGCTGTCCTGGGTCGTCACCGCCTACATGCTGACCGCGACCGCCTCCACGCCGCTGTGGGGCAAGATCTCCGACCTCTACGGCCGGCGGCTGCTCTTCCAGATCGCGATCGTCACGTTCATCGCGGGCTCGCTGCTCGCCGGCTTCTCCCAGAACATCGAGCAGCTGATCGCGTTCCGCGCGGTCCAGGGCCTCGGCGGCGGTGGCCTGATGTCCCTGGCCCTCGCCGTGATCGGCGACATCATCCCGCCGCGCGAGCGCGGTCGCTACCAGGGCTACTTCGCCGCGGTCTTCGGCACCTCCTCGGTGCTCGGCCCGGTCCTCGGCGGCTTCTTCGCCGACGGCCCCGGCTGGCAGTGGATCTTCTTCATCAACGTGCCGATCGGCCTGGTCGCGCTGGTGATCACCTCCGCCGCGCTGAAGATGCCGCACGTACGTCGCAACCACACCATCGACTACCTCGGCGCCGCGCTCGTGGTCGGCTCGGTGTCGTCGTTCCTGCTCTACACCGCCTGGGCCGGCCCGGACCACGGCTGGGGCTCCGACCCTCGGCATCGGCCTGCTGGTCGCCGGCGTCGTGCTCGCCGTCGCGTTCGTGCTCGTCGAGCTGCGCGCCACCGAGCCGATCCTGCCGATGCGGCTGTTCGGCAACTCGATCTTCGCGATCTCCAACCTGTTCGGCTTCCTGATCGGCATCGCGATGTTCGGGTCGATGATCTTCATCCCGGTCTACCTGCAGGTGGTCGACGGGATGAGCCCGACCCAGTCCGGCCTGGCGATGCTGCCGATGGTCGTCGGCATCTTCAGCACCTCGATCGCCGCCGGCCAGCTGATGAGCCGCAACGGGCGCTACAAGATCTTCCCGATCCTCGGCGCCTCCATCGTGATCGTCGCGCTGGTGATGCTGTCGCAGCTGACCGCGAGCTCGCCGTACTGGTTCGCCGGCCTGTCGATGTACGTCCTCGGCGCCGGTCTCGGCTTCACCATGCAGGTGCTGATCACGGTCGTGCAGAACTCCGTGGAGCGCACCGACATCGGGGTGGCGACCAGCTCGGTGACGTTCTTCCGGCAGATGGGCGGCTCGTTCGGCACCGCGCTGTTCGGGGCGATCCTGTCCTCGCGGCTCGCGGTGCACATCGCCGACGCCCTCAAGGGCGTGCCGGCCGGCTCGGCCGGCGGCAACGTCGGCGACGTCGCCAACAACGTGCAGGCGATCAAGGCGCTGCCCGAGCCGGTGCACAGCCTGATCACCGGTGCGTTCAGCGCCTCGCTGCACGACGTGTTCCTGTCCGCCGTACCCCTCGTGGCGGTGGCGCTCGTCGTGGCGTTCTTCCTCAAGGAGAAGCCGCTCGCGACCCGCGGACGCCACGCCGCCGGCCGGGTCCGAGGACGCCGAGGCCGAGGTCGTCGTCGCGCACTGACCCCGCACCGCACGAGAGCCCGGACCCCTGGTGGGGTCCGGGCTCTCGTCGTCTCGCACAGGGCCGGACGGCGTCAGGTGGCGTCGCCGAGCGGTTGCTGGTCGACCTCGCGCTCGGTCCGGGCGGTGTCCGCGAGGTGCAGCACCACCGCGTTCAGGGCGGCGACGAGCGGTACGGCGACCAGCGCGCCGGCGATGCCCGCGACGAGCACGCCCATCGCGATCGCCACGATCACGCCGAGCGGGTGCACCGAGACCAGCCGGCCGAGCAGGAACGGCTGGAGGACGTGCGCCTCGAGCTGCTGCACGGCGACCACGCCGCCGAGCATGATCAGCGCGACGACCGGGCCCTGGGCGACCAGCGCGACCAGCACCGCCACCGAGCCGGACAGCAGCGCGCCGATCATCGGGATGAAGGCGCCGATGAAGACCAGCACGCCGATCGCGAAGACGAACGGCACCCCGAGGACCGCCGCGACGATCATCACGCCGACGGCGTCGGTGAACGCGACGAGCACGGTCGCCCGGACGAACGCGGTCAGCGAGGTCCACGCGATCCGGCCCGAGGAGTCCGCCCGGGAGCGGGAGGCGCGCGGGAAGATCCGCACGACCCAGGACCAGATCCGGTTGCCGTCGGCGAGGAAGAAGTACGTCGCGAACAGGACGATGAAGAAGCCGGCCACGATGTGGCTGACCGCCGTGCCCACCTCGGTCAGCCGGCTGACGATCTTGGTGTTGGAGGACGTCACGGCGTCCTGGGCGGACTTGAGGTAGGCGTTGATCTGGCTGTCACTGGCCTGCAGCGGGCCGGTCTTGAGCCAGACCCGGATCTGCTCGAGGCCGGTGACCACCTGCTTGGACAGGTCGCTGGCCCCCTGGGCGATCTGCTGGCCGGCGAACGTCAGCAGCAGCGCGATCGAGCGCGATGCTCCCGATCACCGCGAGCAGGGCGGCGACCCCGCGCGGGATGCGCAGCCGGACCAGCGCCTCGACCACCGGCACGACCAGCGCGGTGAGCAGCAGCGCGATCACCAGCGGGAAGCACCACCACCGAGAACATCGAGATGCCGCGGGCGACGATGTACCCCGCGGCGACCAGCACCAGGAAGCGCCAGGACCACGCGGCTGCCAGGTCCATGCCGTAGGGCACCTGCGCGCGGCTGTAGTTGGTCACCCCCGCGCGGATGCCCACCGGCTCCTCGGGCCTGCGGTCCGCGCGCATCGACGCCCACTGCTGGGCGAACCGCTCCGCGAACCGCTCGTCGGACTTGCGCTGCTGCGTGAGCTTGAGCCGGGACATGCCCGACGTCACCCTGCTCCCTACTCCCATGGGGCCAGGCTATGTGGTGGTCCCTCGCAGCCGCGCCAGACAGGGCGTGCGCGGCCTCCGGGTGGTCGGCGCGCGAGCAGCCCGGCCGCGGCCAGCACGTAGTCGTGGTCGACCACCGTGCGCGGCGCGCGCGGCAGCTGCCAGCCGCCCGGTACGTCGTCCCCGGTGACCGCCCCGAGCACCCGCGTCGGCGACCTCGGCCGGGTTGTTGCGCAGCACCCCGCCGGACCCGACCAGCACGTCGATCTCGCGCAGGTCCTTGCCGCTGCGCTCCACGACGCGGCCGGCCGAGGAGTACGCCACCTGGGAGCGCCCCGCGTGCCGGCGCAGCGCGACCCCCACCGCCGCCGCGGCGATCGCCTCGTCGTCACGGCGCTCGGCCTCGGTGCCGGGCAGGAACGCCGGGTCGGCGCGTCGTACGCCGGCGGCGGCACGCATCCGGTCGGCGTCGTCGACGAGGCCGGCCGCGAGGCCCTCCTCGACGGTGGGTACGGCGCTCCAGCGCATGCCGAGGTCGCCCTCGACGGTGCGGCTGACCGGGACGGTGGCGACCACCTCGCGGGCCAGCCCGGCGTCCTCGGGGTCGAGCTCGACCACCGAGTGCACGTCGGTGGTGGCCCCGCCGACGTCGACCACGACCACGTCCCCGGCGCCCGGCCGCTCGTCGTCGAGACCGCTGGCCAGCAGCTCGACCGCCGTCAGCACGACGTCCGGCGTGGCGCCCCGGACCATCGCGGTGAAGTCGGCCCGCTTGGACAGGTGCTTGCCGCCGATCACGTGCCGCAGGAACATCTCCCGGATCGCGGCGCGGGCCGAGCCCGGGGCGAGCACCCCGATCTGCGGGACCACGTTGCCGGCGAGCACGTGCGGGGTGCCGGCCGCCTCGAGCAGCGCGGCGACCTCGGCCTGGGCGTCCACGTTGCCGGCGACCACGACCGGCCGCCGCCAGCGGGCCCTGGCCAGCGTGGTGGCGCAGGCCAGCAGCACCTCGGCGTTGCCGCCGTCGGTGCCACCGACCAGCAGCACCACGTCGGGCCGGCTGGCCCGCAGCTCGCGCAGCCCGGTCGCGGGTGAGACCGCCGCTGGCGACGTGCACGACCCGGCCGCCGCTGGACAGCGCGACCCGGCGGCCGGCCTCGGCGGTGACCAGGGCCTCGTTGCCGACCACGGCGATCCGCAGCCCGCCCCCGGCCGACGAGCAGGCCAGCACCTCGGCCTCGCGCGGCCCGCGGGTCGACCGCGAGCAGCTGGGCCAGGCAGGCGTCCCAGCCGTCGAGCACGTCGGTGTCGATCGTGGTCCGGTGGCTGGCCGACGCCAGCAGGTCACCGGTGGTCACGTCGACCAGGGCGGCCTTGGTGAACGTCGACCCGAAGTCGACGCAGGCGGCCGAGCTGCGGCTCAGCCAAGGGCCTGGTCGAGGTCGGCGAGCAGGTCCTCGACGGTCTCGATGCCCACCGAGAGCCGGATCAGGTCGGAGGGCACCTCGAGCTCGGTGCCGGCGACCGAGGCGTGCGTCATCCGGCCCGGGTGCTCGATCAGCGACTCGATGCCGCCGAGCGACTCGGCGAGGGTGAACACCTTCGCCCGGGCGCAGGTGTCCAGGGCCTGCTGCTCCCCGCCCTTGACCCGGAACGACACGATGCCGCCGTACCGCTTCATCTGCCGGCTCGCGACCGCGTGCCCGGGGTGCTCCGCGAGGCCGGGGTAGATCGACCTGCTCCACGCGCGGGTCGGCGGCGAGGAACTCCACGACCTTCTCCGCGTTGTCGCAGTGCCGGTCCATCCGGACCGCGAGCGTCTTGAGGCCGCGCAGGGTCAGCCACGCGTCGAACGGGCCGGCCACCGCGCCGATGGAGTTCTGGTGGAAGGCGACCTTGTCGGCGACGTCGAGGTCCCGGACGACGAGCGCGCCGCCGACGACGTCGGAGTGCCCGCCGCAGTACTTCGTGGTCGAGTGCACGACCACGTCGGCGCCGAGCGTCAGCGGCTGCTGGAGGTACGGCGACGCGAAGGTGTTGTCCACCACGAGCAGGGCGCCGGCGTCGTGCGCGACGGCCGCGAGCGCCTCGATGTCGCCGATGTTCAGCAGCGGGTTGGTGGGGGTCTCGACCCAGACCACCTTGGTCTCGCCGGGCCGGATCGCCGCGCGCATGGCGTCGACGTCGGACACCGGGGCGGCCGTGTGGGCCAGGCCCCAGGGCTGCTCGACCTTGGCGAACAGCCGGTAGGTGCCGCCGTACGCGTCGTCGGGGATCACCACGTGGTCACCGGGACGGCACAGCGACTGGCAGCAGCGTGTGCTCGGCGGCCAGGCCGCTGGCGAACGCGAACCCGCGCTCGCCCTCCTCGAGCGCCGCGATGTTGCCCTCCAGGGCCGTGCGGGTCGGGTTGGCGCTGCGGGAGTACTCGTAGCCGCCGCGCATCCCGCCGACGCCGTCCTGCTTGTAGGTGCTCGTCGCGTAGATGGGCGGGATCACCGCTCCGGTCATCTCGTCGGGCTCGTAGCCGGCGTGGATCGCACGCGTCTCGAAACCGGACTTCTGGGCGTGCTCGGGGGTCTGCTCGGTCATGCCCGGGAGCCTATCGCCGGGAAGGATCGGGCAGTCCGGCGCGTTGTCAGACAGCGAACCACCTGACCGACCCCGAGGAGTGACAGTGCTGTTCAACCGCCGCAAGCTCGAGATGCCCACGCCCGACCAGGCCCTCAAGGGCCGCACCGAGCAGTGGTTCACGCTGGCCGAGCACCACGTCGTGCTGGGCACCCCCGTCGTGACGAACGCCGACAACATCCCCGAGGGCCACGAGGTCGCGGTCTTCGGGCTGGGCTGCTTCTGGGGCGCCGAGGAGATCTTCTGGCAGATGCCGGGCGTCTGGTCCACCTCCGTCGGGTACGCCGGCGGCACGACCCCGCACCCGTCCTACGAGGAGGTGTGCTCCGGCCAGACCGGTCACACCGAGGCCGTCCGGGTCGTGTTCGACCCGTCGAAGGTGGCCTACGCCGACCTGGTCAAGGCGTTCTTCGAGTTCCACGACCCGACCCAGGGCATGCGGCAGGGCAACGACGTCGGCACGCAGTACCGCTCCGCGGTCTACACGCTGAGCGACGAGCAGGCCGAGACCGCCAAGCGGCTGCGGGCGGCGTACGAGCCGCTGCTGCTCGAGCGCGGGTACGGCGCCATCACCACCGAGATCAAGCCGTCGCCGACGTACTACTACGCCGAGGACGTGCACCAGCAGTACCTCGCGAAGAACCCGCACGGCTACCGCTGCCACAGCGCGACCGGCGTCCCGTTCCCGAAGTCCGCCTGACCACCGAGTTGTCAGGCGCTCAGGTCGCCCTGACGACGCCACCGCCTGACAACTCGGGGATACTCGGCGGGTGCGCCGCGACCTGACCACCCGGTGGGGCCGTCTCCTCGATCCCCTCGCCGTGCTGCCGGAGTACCCGCGCCCGCAGCTGGTCCGGGACAGCTACCTCAACCTCAACGGCTGGTGGGACTACGCCGTCACGCCGGCCTCCGAGCCTCCCCCCACGCGGTACGACGGGCGCATCGTCGTCCCGTTCAGCCCGGAGGCGCCGCTGTCCCGGGTCGGCCGGCAGCTGCAGCCCGACGAGCGGCTCAGCTACCGCCGGACGCTGCGGCTGCCGGACGGGTTCCGCGCCGTCGACGACCGGGTGCTGCTGCACTTCGGCGCCGTCGACCAGACCTGCACCGTGCGGCTCAACGGCGTCGAGGTCGGCGCCAACGTGGGCGGCTACCTGCCGTTCTCGTGCGACCTGACCGCCGCGCTGCGACCGGGCGACAACGAGCTCGTGGTCGACGTACGCGACCGGAGCGACGGGGCCCAGCACGCGTCGGGCAAGCAGCGGCTGCACCGCGGCGGCATCTGGTACACCGCGCAGTCCGGGATCTGGCAGACCGTCTGGCTCGAGGCGGTGCCCGCCGTGCACGTCGAGGGCCTGACCCTGGTGCCGCACCTCGCGGACGGGTCCGTCGAGATCACCGTGCACGCGTCCGGCGGGGTGGCGCGGGTGCTGGTCGACGGGCAGGAGCACCAGGTGCCGGCCGGCGGGACGGCACGGGTCCGGCTCGACGACCCGCACCCCTGGACGCCCGAGGACCCGCACCTGCACGACGTCACCGTCGAGCTGGGCCGGGACCGGGTCACCTCCTACGTCGCGCTGCGGTCCTTCGCCGTCGGCCCGGACGCGCACGGCGTGCCGCGGCTGCTGCTCAACGGGGAGCCGTACCCGCACGTCGGCGTGCTCGACCAGGGGTACTGGCCCGACGGCCTGCTCACCGCCCCGTCCGACGAGGCGATGGTGCACGACATCGCCACCATGAAGCGGCTCGGGTTCACCGTGCTGCGCAAGCACGTCAAGGTCGAGCCGCTGCGGTGGTACGCGCACTGCGACCGGCTCGGGATGCTGGTCTGGCAGGACCTCGTGAACGGCGGCGGCCGCTACCGCACGGCCGCGGTGACCTGGCCGGGGAGGTTCCCGATCCGGCTGCGCGACACCCGGTGGCGCTCGGTGACCGGTCGCGCCGACGAGGCCGGCCGGGCGCTGTTCCACGAGGAGCTGCGGCGGACCGTCGAGCACCTGCGCAACGTCGCGTCGATCGCCTGCTGGGTGCCGTTCAACGAGGGCTGGGGCCAGTTCGACGCGGCCGCGGTGGCCGACCTGGTCGCGCGCCCTGGACCCGACCCGCGCTCGTCGACCACGCCAGCGGCTGGCACGACCAGGGCGCCGGCGACCTGCGCAGCCTGCACGTCTACGGGCGGAGGTTCCGGCTCCCCCGCCGCCGCGACCACCGGGCCGTCGCGCTGAGCGAGTACGGCGGCCACAGCCTGCCCGTCCCGGGCCACGTGTACGACGACGAGGTCGACTTCGGCTACGGCCACGAGGGCAGCCGCCCCGGACCTGGCCGCGTCGTTCACGCGGCTGCACGAACGGCTCGCGGTCGACGTACCCGGGGGGCTGGCGGCCACCGTCTACACCCAGCTGTCCGACGTCGAGGACGAGCTCAACGGGCTGCTGACCTACGACCGCGAGGTGCTCAAGATCGACGAGGACGTGGTGCGGGCGGCCCTGGCGCTGCTGCGCGGCCTGACCCTTGGCGGGTCCGCACGGACCTGCCTAGGTTGGGGTCGACGAAGGGATCCCGCCATGACGCCGACCGCGCTCCGCCGCTCCGCACTCGTGCTGCTCACCGCCCTGCTCGCCACCCTGCTGACCGCGCCGGCGGCGCAGGCCCGGCCGCTCCGCGACCGCCTCCCGCTCCCGGACGGCTTCCAGCCCGAGGGCATCGCGATCAGCGGCGACCACGCCTACTTCGGGTCGCGGGCCGACCGGCGCGATCTACAACCGCCGACCTCCGCACCGGCACGGGGCCGGGTGCTCAGCAAGGCGGTCGGCAGCCCGTCGCTCGGCATGAAGGTCGACGGCACGCGGCCGGCTGTTCGTCGCCGGCGGCACGGGCGGCGACGGCCGGGTCGTCGACACCCGCACCGGCAAGGTGCTGCGGACCTACCAGTTCACCGACGCGCGACCGACGTTCGTCAACGACGTGGTGCTGACCCCGCGGGCGGCCTACTTCACCGACTCGAACAACGCCGAGCTCTACCGTGTCCCGCTCGGCCGGCACGCTGGCCCGCCAGAACGCAGCGTCCGGGCCGTCTCGCTGACCGGGCGCGTGGAAGCAGACCCCGGGCTTCAACGCGAACGGCATCGCCCGCACCCCGGACGGCCGGGCGCTGCTCGTCGTGCAGTCCTCGACCGGCTTCCTGTTCCGGGTCGACCCGGCGACCGGCTTCGCGCGGCGGGTCGGACCTCGGCGGCACCCTGCTCACCGACGGCGACGGGCTGCTGGTGCACGCGCCGCACCCTGTACGCCGTCCAGAACCAGCTCAACCAGGTCGCCGTCGTGCGCCTCGACCCGGCCGGCACTCCGCGGCCGGCTGGTGGACAGGATCACCTCGCCGCACTTCGACGTGCCCACCACGGTGGCCCGCTCGGGCCGGTCGCTCTACCTGCCGAACGCCCGGTTCAGCACGCCGCCGACCCCGACCACGACGTACTCCGCCTTCCGGGTCACCCGCTGACCCGGTCGGGCGGGACGTCGGGTCCTAGGCCGGCGTGGAGAGCGCCTCGGTGAGCAGCGCCACCAGCGCCTCGAGCTGGACGTCGGCCGAGGAGGAGACCTCCTCGTCGGAGCCGTCGAGCGCCCGGGCGGCGAGGCCGGCCTTGCTGTCGATCAGCTCGGCGATCTTGGTGTCGATGGTCTGCGAGGCGATGATCCGCCAGGCCGTGACCGGCTCGTCCTGACCGATCCGGTGCACCCGGTCGATCGCCTGGGTCTGCTCGGCGTCGGTCCAGGACAGCTCGGCCAGCACGACGTTGGAGGCGACCTGGAGGTTGAGGCCGACGCCGGCCGCGGTCAGCGAGCAGACCGCGATGGCGACGTCGGGGTCGTTCACGAACGCGTCGATGTTCTTCTGCCGGGTCTTGGTGGTCTGGTCGCCGCGGATCGAGGAGTACCGGATGCCGCGCTTGGCGAAGGTCTCCTCGGCCACGTCCATCACGTCGACGTGCTTGGCGAAGAAGACCACCTTGCCGACGCTGCGCGCGAGCTGGGCGGCGTAGTCGGCGGCGAGGCCGGCCTTGGCCTGGCCGATCCGGCGCATCATGCCGAAGACGTTCTCGCCGGTCGCCGTGGTGGTGGTGTCCTCGCGCTCCCAGGTGGCGACCCGGCGGACCAGCTCGTGGTCGATGCCCTCGACCACGGCGCCGGAGGTGCGGGTCTCCAGCGCGGTCTCGTAGCGCGACACCAGCCGGCGGGCCAGCTCGCGCTCGGCCTCCCGGATCGAGCGGCCGACCTCGTCGTCGAGCTCGACGGGCAGGTCGGCGATCCGGCGGGCCGGGATGTCGGCGGCCACGTCGACCTTGCGGCGGCGGACGATGCCCAGGTCGATGACGCTCTTGCGGGCGGCGGGGTAGAAGCCGGGTCGAGCGGCGTCAGGCCGGTCTCCTCGAGGGCCTCCATCAGCTCGGCGCGCGGCTTCTTGTCGTCGATCCAGCCGAGGAACTGCCAGATCGCGCGGAAGTCCTCGATGTCGTTGATCAGCGGGGTGCCGGTCAGCGCCATCAGCAGCGGCCGCGCGACCCGGGTCCGGATCCGCTCGGAGAGCTGCAGCACGTGCTGCGAGCGCTGCGAGGTCTTGTTCTTGATGAAGTGCGCCTCGTCGACGACCATGCCGCGGAAGCCGAGGTCGCCGAGCCAGCCGACGTGCCGGTCGAGGACCTCGTAGTTGACGACGACGATGTCGGCGAACCCGTCGATGGTGTCGCCGTCGCCGTGGATGACGGTCGCCGGGCGCCGCGGCGTCCAGAGGCCGGCCTCGCGGGCCCAGTTGGTCTTGACCACGTTGGGGACGACGACCAGCAGCGGGAAGGCGTTCGCGGCCTCGGCGGCCAGCAGCGCCTGGGCGGTCTTGCCGAGGCCGGGCTCGTCGGCGAGCAGGAAGGTGCGGTGCCCGGCCGTCGCGGCGGCGACCAGCTGGGCCTGGTGCGGCATCAGCTCGAGGCCGCCCGGCACCTTCACCGGGCGCGGGCTCGGGCAGCGCCATGCAGGACGAGGCGCCGCCGGCGGCGTTCTCGAAGGACCGGAACAGCGGCCCGAGCAGCTCCCAGGTGGCCAGCCGGCGCGGCGCGGCCGGGCGGGCTGGGCGCGTTGGAGAAGTCGGGGGCGAGGAACGGGTTGGCCAGCTGGCGCGCGACGACCGACTGCGGCACGACCCGGCGCTCGGTGGCGGTCGGCGGCGGCGACCTCGCGGCGGGGCGACTCCTCGCGGGCGCGCTCGATGCCGGCGGCGAGGAGCATCTCGCGCTTGAGGGCTGCGGCCGGCCTCGGAGACCTCGGCGTCCTCGGCGAGCAGCTGCAGCAGCGAGGTGTCGCGGGCGGCGGTCTTGGCCAGGATCGTGGCGACGCCGTCGAGGCGCTTGAGCTGCTCGCCGCGGTGCGCCTCGGTGCTGCTCGGCGTCGGCCTTGACCCGGGCGCGCTCCTCGCGGACGAGCAGCGCGACGACCTGGAACTTGGTGCGCACCGAGGGCATCACGCGGCCCCGCTCGACGGCCGTCTCGACCTCGCGCACGGCGCGGGCGAGCACCGGGATGATGCCGTCGTTGTCGAGGTCACGCACCCGACGCTGGGTGCGCGGGGCGGTGCGGCGGGCGCCGGACTGGCGCTGGCCTCGTCGAGCCACTGACTCCTCCTCTGGAGTGCCCGGCCACGCTCACCGTGGCGGGACATCGACGCCGGCTGCCGGCCCGTCACCGGGAGCGGTGCGACGTCGGACGACGTGGCCCAGGTCGGCCACCCCGCGACGCGACGCGGTCCCACGGATCTGCGAGAGATCGACGGGACGGACCCGACGGGCCCGACCAGCTGTGGAACCTCGACCATCAGTCGCTGGTCGATTCACCCACCACCGGGCAGAGGACGTCGTTGTCGAGCGGCGTCGCCCAGCGCGGGTTGACTCCATGGTAGCGCCCAGGGGCCGGTTCGGTCACCGCGGTGCGCGCGTCACTCCGATCGACCCCGGCTCAGACCAGCCGCAGGTGCATGACGAGCAGGCCGACGTACCCGTGCTCCGGGTGCTCGAAGGCCTCGGGCACCGTCCCGACCACGGTGAAGCCGAGCGACCTCCACAGCGCGACGGCGGCGGTGTTGGTCTCGACGACCGCGTTGAACTGGATCGCGCGGTAGCCCTCGCGCCGGTGCCAGTCCACGACGTACGTCGCCAGCGCCCGCCCGACGCCGCGGCCCCGGGCGGCCGGCGCGACCATGAAGCTGGCCGTGCCGACGTGCGCCCCGCGGCCGCCGCGGTTCGGGCCCATCTTCGCCGTGCCGAGCAGCTCACCGTCCTCGACCGCCACCACGGTGCGCGCCCGGGGGCCGTTCCATCCAGATCGAGCGGGCGACGTCCTCGGGCATGTCGGGGTCGAAGGCGTAGGTCTCGCCGGCCTGCACGGTGGCCCGGAACACCGGCCAGACCAGCGGCCAGTCCGCGTCGGTCGCCTCCCGGATCTCCATCACACCTCCCCAGGGACCGGGAAGGCGGTCAGCCACCCGATCGTCATGGCGTCAGGCTACTGGTCGACCCACTCCCGGCCGGCCGGCTCGGCGAGGACCGAGCCGCCGGTCAGCTCGGCCAGCAGGGCGTCGAGGTCGCTGGCCGGCCGGCACCGCGAGGTGCAGCGTCGCGTGCGCGGCGTAGTCGACCCCGAGGACGCCGACGCCGCGTCCCCGCAGGTCGCTCTCGAGCCGCCCCGCGTCGGCGTGGCCGACCGGGACGTCGTACCGCTGGGAGAGCACGCGCCGGCGCACGCCCGCCGCGTCGAGGCCGGCCCGGACCGCGTCGCCGTAGGCCCGCACCAGGCCGCCGGCGCCGAGCAGCGTGCCGCCGAACCAGCGCGTGACGACCGCGACCACGTCGCTGACGTCCCGGCCGCGGAGCACCTCGAGCATCGGCGCCCCCGCGGTCCCCGAGGGCTCGCCGTCGTCGCTGGAGCGCTGCACCTCGCCGTCGGGGCCGAGCACGAACGCCGAGCAGTGGTGCCGGGCGTCCCAGTGCTCCTTGCGGACCCGCTCCACGACGGCGCGGGCGGCGTCCTCGTCGGCGACCCGCTCGACGTGGCACAGGAACCGCGACCGCTTCACCTCGGTCTCGGCCGTCGCGGTGCGGGCGACGGTGGCGTACGACGTCCTCACAGCCACTCCCGCACCACGTCCGAGCCGATCTTCACGATGAACGCGCGAGACCACCACGACGAAGAACACCCGCACGAAGCGGCTGCCCCGGCGACACGGCCGTGCGGGCGCCGACGTAGCTGCCGAGCAGGTTGCACACGCCGACCACCAGCCCGATCCGCCACATCACCGCGCCCTGCGCCGCGAACACCAGCAGCGCCGCGACGTTCGTGGCCCAGTTGGCGATCCGGGCCTTCGCCGAGGCCTCCAGGAAGCTGTAGCCGAGCAGGCCGACGAGGGTGAACACGAAGAACGACCCGGTCCCCGGCCCGAGCGCGCCGTCGTAGAACCCGATCGTGAAGCCGGCGGCCGACCGCGGCCAGCGTGTGCCGGTGCCCGCTGAACCGCAGGTCGGTGACGCTCGCCGAGGTCGGGCTTGAACAGGACGTAGGCGCCGACCACCACGAGCGCGACCAGGATGATCGGGTCGAAGGCCGACTTCGGGATGTGCGAGGCGGCCACCGCGCCCAGCGCCGAGCCGAGGAAGGCCACGACCATCAGCGGCACGAACGTGCTGCGGGTCGGGGCGGACCCGCCGGTAGTAGGTCAGCGAGCTGACCGACGTACCGCAGGTGCCGGCCAGCTTGTTGGTCGCCAGGATCTGCACCGGCGCGGCGCCGGGGAACGCGATCACCAGCGCCGGCAGCTGCACCAGTCCCCCGCCGCCGACGACGGCGTCGACGAACCCGGCGAACAGCCCCGCGAGCGCCAGCAGCACGTAGGTCCAGGTCGACGGGTCGCTCACCCCACGAACCCGTACGGCACGCCTAGGATCGGGGGATGCGCATCGTCTCGCTGCTGCCGTCCACGACGGAGATCCTGTTCGACCTCGGGGCGGGTGACGACGTGGTCGGGGTGACGTTCGAGTGCGACCACCCGGTCGAGGCGCGCAGCCGCACGATCGTGTCCACCAGCGCGATGCCCGAGGGCCTGACCCCGCTCGAGATCGACGGGTTCGTGGCCGACGCGATGCGCCGGGGCGAGGACCTCTACCACCTCGACGAGGGCGCCCTGGCCGGCCTGGACGCCGACCTGGTGGTCACCCAGGACCTCTGCGCGGTCTGCGCGGTCGACGTCTCGGTGGTCGACGACGCCCTCGCGCACCTCGGCTGCACCGCCGAGGTGCTCACCATCGACCCGCACACCCTCGAGGAGGTGCTGGCGTCGGTCGGCACCCTCGGCAAGGCCACCGGCACCGAGGCCCGGGCCGCCACCCTGGTCGAGTCGCTGCGCGCCCGCCTCGACGCCGTCGTACGACGGACCGCGGACCGCCCCCGGCCGCGGGTGCTCGTCCTGGAGTGGACCGACCCGCCGTTCGCGCCGGGCCACTGGGTCCCCGAGATGGTCACCCGGGCCGGCGGCGAGTCGGTGCTCGGCACGGCCGGGGAGAAGTCGTTCCGGGTCACCTGGGACGACGTCCGGGCCGCCGCGCCGGAGGTGGTGGTGTGCGCGCCGTGCGGGTACGGGCTCGAGCAGTCCCGCGCGCTCGCCGAGCAGGTCGTCGCCGCCGGGGTGCTGCCCGAGCACGTCGCGGTGTGGGCGGTGGACGCCAACGCGTCGTTCGCCCGCCCGGGCCCGCGGCTGGTCGACGGCGTCGAGGCGCTGGCCGGGATCCTGCACCCGGACGCCGTCGACGCCTCCCCGATCGCCGCCCGGGTGCGCTGACCCGGGCGGGACCGGTACCGGGCTAGCGGGTGGCCAGGTAGGAGAGCAGGTCCTGGCGGGTGACCACGCCGACCGGCTTGCCGTCCTCCTGCACCAGCAGGGCGTCGGCGCTCTCGAGGAGGGCGACCGCCTCGGCCACCGGCTCGTTCGCGCCGATCGTCGGCAGCGGCGCGTCCATGTGCGCTCGACCTGGTCGATCAGCTTGGCGTGCCCGGAGAACAGCGCGTCGAGCAGCTTGCGCTCCGAGACGCTGCCGGCCACCTCGGCCGCGACGATCGGCGGCTCGGCGCGGACCACGGGCATCTGCGAGACGCCGTACTCCTGGAGGATGTGCACGGCCTCGGCGATGGTCTCGCTCGGGTGCGTGTGCACGAGGTCGGGCAGCCGGCCGCTCTTGCCGCGCAGCACCTGGCCGACGGTCTGCTCGTCGGTGGCGGGCAGGAAGCCGTACTGGCGCGAGCCACTCGTCGTTGAAGACCTTGCCGAGGTAGCCGCGCCCGGAGTCCGGGCAGCAGCACCACGATCACCGCGTCGGGGTCGTCGAGCTCGCTGGGCGAGCTGGACCGCCGCGAACGCGGCCATCCCGGACGAGCCGCCGACCAGCATCGCCTCCTCGCGGGCCAGCCGGCGGGTGAAGTCGAAGGAGTCCGCGTCGGAGACCTCGATGATCCGGTCGGCGATGTCGCGGTCGTAGGTGGTGGGCCAGAAGTCCTCGCCGACGCCCTCGACGAGGTAGGGCCGGCCGGTGCCGCCGGAGTAGACCGAGCCGGCCGGGTCGGCGCCGATCACCTGGACGGCGGGGTTCTGCTCCTTGAGGTAGCGGCCGATGCCGCTGATCGTGCCGCCGGTGCCGACGCCTGCGACGAAGTGGGTGATCTTGCCCTCGGTCTGCTCCCAGATCTCCGGGCCGGTGGTCTCGTAGTGCGAGCGCGGGTTGTTCACGTTGGCGTACTGGTTGGGCTTCCAGGCGCCCTCGATCTCGCGGACCAGCCGGTCCGAGACGCTGTAGTAGGAGTCGGGGTGCTCGGGCTCGACGGCCGTCGGGCAGACGACCACCTCGGGCGCCGTACGCCTTGAGGACGTTCTGCTTGTCCTCGCTGACCTTGTCCGGGCAGACGAACACGCAGTGGTAGCCGCTTGGCCTGGGCGACCATCGCCAGCCCGACCCCGGTGTTGCCCGAGGTGGGCTCGACGATCGTGCCGCCGGGCTTGCAGCTCGCCGGACTCCTCGGCGGCCTCGATCATCCGGGTGGCGATCCGGTCCTTCACCGACCCGCCCGGGTTGAGGTACTCCACCTTCGCGAGCACGAGGCCGTTCGCGTCGTCCGGTCGTCTTGTCGAGCTTGACGAGGGGAGTGTTGCCGATCAGGTCCAGGAGTGAGTTCGCGTAGTGCACGACCGGCAGTTTAGGGCGCTCCCGTACACTGGCGCGTGGGGAAGGCCGGTGCGGCTCGCAAGCTTGCCGCCGCTGCTGCTTTCGGTGGCGGGGGCCTCTCCGTCGTGGGCGCATCCCTGTACGGCGTGCTGCGGGCCGAGGCGGTCATCGCCCGGCGCCAGATCGGCGGCGACCGTGGGCGAGCCGCCGGACTCCACGGGGTGGTACGGCATGGGCCGGCCGGGGCCCGGCGATCAAGATCGCGCTGCTCGGCGACTCCTCGGCGGCCGGGTACGGCGTCGAGTCCGTGCAGGACACCCCCGGGGCCCACCTCGCCTCCGGGCTGGCCGAGGGCGCCGACCGTCGGGTCTACCTCCGCTCGGTCGCGTTCGTCGGCGCCCAGACCCGCGACCTGTCCCGGCAGATCGACAAGGCGCTGACGATCGAGCCGCACGTCGCGGTGATCATGGTCGGCGCCAACGACGTCACCCACTCCCGGCTGCCCCTCGGAGTCGGTGCGGCTGCTCGAGGCCGCGGTGCTCCGGCTCCGGGAGGCCGGCGCCGAGGTGGTCGTGGGCACCTGCCCCGACCTCGGCACCATCGAGCCGATCGCTCCGCCGCTCAAGCAGGTCGCCCGGCTCTGGTCGCGCCGGCTCGCCGCGGCCCAGACGATCGCGACCGTCGAGGCCGGCGGACGGACCGTCTCGCTCGGGTCGGTGCTCGGTCCCGAGTTCACCGCGCACGCCGGCGCTGTTCTTCGGACCGGACCGGTTCCACCCCTCGGCGGCCGGCTACTCCACGCTCGCCGCGGTGCTGCTGCCCTCGGTGCTGGCCGCGGTCGGCGTGATCCCCGTTCGAGGACCTGGTGCCCGAGGCGGCCCGCGGCGAGGCGATCCTGCCGATCTCCGAGGCCGCGGTCGAGGCCGCCCGCACCCCCGGCACCGAGATCGACGGCACCCAGATCGGCCGGCGCGGCCCGCGGCACCCGGGGCCGCTGGGTCCAGCTGCGCCGGCGCCGCCGCCAGCCCGAGTCCGACGTCGAGACCCCGCAGTCCACGGAGACCGAGCCGGCGTCCAGGCCTGAGCCCGCACCCGGACACAGCAGGAGCCCCGCACCGTGGTCGGTGCGGGGCTCCTGCGTCGTACGACGGGCGGGGTCGGTCAGTCGCCGCGCAGGATCGCGAGGATCCGCAGCAGCTCGACGTAGATCCAGATGATCGTCACGGTCAGGCCGAACGCGGCCCGCCACGACTCGCGCTCCGGGCAGGCCGGCCTCGATGCCGCGCTCCACGAAGTCGAAGTCCAGGATCAGCATCAGCACGCCGAGGCCCAGGCCGATGACGCTGGACAGCAGGCCCATCGGGCCGAAGCCGTTGAAGCCGAACGACGCGCCGAAGAAGCTGAGCACGACGTCCAGCAGCGCGACGGCGACGAAGCCGAGCATCGCGCCGACGACCCACTTGCGGAAGGTCGGGCTGACCCGGATGTTGAAGAACTTGTACGCCGCGAGCGTGCCGGCCACCGCGGCGAACGTGCCGGCCACGGCACCGATGATGAGGCCGCCGCCGTCGGGTCCACCGAACGACGCGTCGATCACCTTGCTGAAGGCACCGACGAACAGGCCCTCGAGGGCTGCGTAGACCAGCACGAGGCGCGGGGCTGATCACCCGCTTGAAGGAGTTCACCATCGACAGCGCGAAGCCGCCGAAGGCGCCCACCATCAGCAGGAGGTAGAGCGATCCGGCGCCGGCTCCCGTGCCCGGGTCGGGCGTCAGGACCCAGGTCGCGACGGCGACCAGGATCGTGAGGCCCAGCGTCATGCCGGTCTTCTGCACGACCGAGTCGATCGTCATCCGGGCGCCGGTGGACGGCCCGGCGTAGACGGGCGCGTCCTGGCGGCCCGGGCTGTAGGGGTCGGTCTGGGTCTGCGTGCCGTAGGCGGGGTAGCTCATCCCGCTGGCCGTGGACTTGCCGTTGAAGCCCTCCGACCTGCGGAAGACAGGGTTGCTGCTCTGCATGTGTGGTCTCCTCCTTGGAGGCCGATGACTCCCGATCTGGGAGCCCGAGTGGAACCGCACGTCCATCGTACGTGTCCGCTACGGGGTAGAACGGTCGCCGAGTGGGCCGGTGTTCCCGACGGTCCGCGACTCTCAGCCGCTTTTTAGGTGCAGACGACAAATATTGGTCAGCGGACCAGCGGCGCGAGCACCGCCGGGTCGCGCGGACGGCGCCACGAGACGGTGTCCGGCGCGTCAGCCGCTCGCCGCACGCCGTGCACGTGTCGGCGCTGCCGGTGACCTCGCCGCAGCCCTCGTGCACGACGTCGAGCCGGCGCCCGTCCGCGGCGGGCCGGTGCCGCTCCCCCCACTGCGCGAGGGCGTGCAGCACCGGGAACAGGTCGCTGCCGGCGGCGGTGAGGAGGTACTCCTCGCGGGTGCGGTTCCCGGCGTCGTACGGCGCCCGCGTCAGCAGCCCGGCCTCCACCATCGCCGCGAGCCGCCGCGCCAGCACGTTGTCGGCGACGCCGAGCGCGGAGCGGAGCTGCTCGAAGCGGGTGGTGCCGGTGAGCGCCTCGCGCAGCACCAGCAGCACCCACGGGTCGCCCACCACGTCCAGCGAGCGGGCGATCGGGCAGGTCGGCCTCGGACCAGTCGGAGCGCAGCGGCACGGCTGTCTCCTTCTCGACGATGGATGGCGGGATCTGGCTTGCTTGAGAAAAGTCTAGGCTGCTAGCGTCCGCGGCACCAGCCGCCCGCCCCGAGAGAAGCCCGATGACCACCGTCACCCCCGTGCGCCACCGGATCCACCCCGCCTGGCCGGTCGCCGCGCGTCGCGTTCGTCGCCCTGCTCGGCGCGGCCGGCTTCCGCGCCGCGCCGGGCGTGCTGATGCTGCCGCTGCAGGACGAGTTCGGCTGGAGCCGGGGCACCCTGTCGCTGGCCGTCGGCGTGAACCTCGTGCTGTTCGGGCTGACCGCGCCGTTCGCGGCCGCGCTGATGGACCGCTTCGGCATCCGCCGGGTGACCACCTGCGCGCTCCTGCTGATCTCGCTGGGCTCCGGGCTGAGCATCTTCGTGCGCGAGAGCTGGCAGCTGCTGCTGACCTGGGGCGTGCTGATCGGGCTCGGCACCGGGTCGATGGCGCTGGTGTTCGCCGCCACCGTCGCGCAGCGCTGGTTCGTCAAGCGCCGCGGGCTGGTGACCGGCATCCTCACCGCCGGCAGCGCGACCGGCCAGCTGATCTTCCTGCCCGTGGTGGCCGGCCGTCGCCCAGCACGGCCGGGTGGCGGGTCGCCTCGCTGGTGATCGCGGCGGCCGCCCTGGCCGTCGTACCGCTGGTGCTGCTGGTGATGCGCGACCACCCCGCCGACCGCGGCGTGCAGCGCGTACGGCGCGGACCGAGCCGGCGCACTCCCCCGTGCTCGAGTCCGACCAGGTCGACGTCGCGGCCCAGCCGGGCGCCGGCCGGGCCGCGATCGACGCGCTGCGCGAGGCCGCGCGGACCCGCACGTTCTGGGCGCTGGTCGCCGGCTTCGCGATCTGCGGCGCGACCACCAACGGGCTGATCGGCACGCACTTCGTGCCGGCCGCGCACGACCACGGCATGGGCGAGACCACCGCCGCCGGGCTGCTCGCGGTGGTCGGCATCTTCGACATCGTCGGCACGATCGGGTCCGGGCTGGCTGACCGACCGGTACGACCCGCGGCTGCTGCTGGGCTTCTACTACTTCTTCCGCGGCATCGGGCTCGCCCTGCTGCCGGTGCTGCTCGCCGACGCGGTGCAGCCGAGCATCGTCGCGTTCGTGGTGATCTACGGGCTGGACTGGGTGGCGACCGTGCCGCCGACCGTCGCGCTGTGCCGGCAGGCGTTCGGCGAAGTCCGGCACCGTGGTCTTCGGGTGGGTGTTCGCCTCCCACCAGATCGGCGCGGCGATCGCGTCGGTGGCGGCCGGCGTCGCCCGGGACCGGACCGGCACCTACACCGTCGCGTGGTTCAGCGCCGCGCTGCTGTGCGTGGTCGCGGCCGTGATCTCGCTGCGGGTGCAGGCGGTCCGCCGGCCACCGCTGCCTGACCTGGGCGTGAGCGGTGGTGCCCCCGGTGGGACTCGAACCCACACTGCAAGGTTTTTAAGACCTCTTCCTCTGCCGTTGGGATACGGGGGCCCCGGCCGGCGTCATCCTTCCACGGCGAGCGCGGCGGCCCGGGCCAGCACGGCGTCGAGCATCGGCTCGGTCAGCCGGCCGGTGAAGGTGTTCTGCTGCGAGGGGTGGTAGCTGCCGAGCACGGTGACCGCGCGTCCGCCCGGGGCGGTGATCGTCGCCTCGGCGGCGTGCCCGAAGCGTGGCTTGGGTCGCGGGACGTCGTACCCGAGGGAGCGGAAGGTGCGCAGCGCGGCGTCCCAGCCGTACTGCCCGAGGCAGACCACGGCGCGCACCGACTCCGCGACGAGCGCCACCTCGCGCTCCAGCCACGGCGCGCAGGTGTCCCGCTCGGTGGTGGTCGGCTTGTTGTCCGGCGGCGCGCAGCGGACCGCGGCGACCATCCGGGCGTCCAGCAGCCGCTGGCCGTCACCGGCGTGCACCGAGGTGGCCTGCGCGGCGAGGCCGACGCGGTGCAGCGCGGCGAACAGCCAGTCCCCGGAGCGGTCCCCGGTGAAGATCCGCCCGGTGCGGTTGCCGCCGTTCGCGGCCGGCGCGAGCCCGACGACCAGCACGCCGGGCGTCTCGGACCCCCAGCCGGCGATCGGCCGGCCCCAGTAGGGCTCCCCCGCGAACGACGCGCGCTTGTCCCGGGCGACGTCCTCGCGCCAGGCGACCAGTCGCGGGCAGGCCCGGCAGACGCTCACCCCCGCGGTGAGCTCCGCGAGGTCGGCCGATCCGGCGGCCCGTCGTACGTCGTCGGGGGTGTGGGCGACCGGGTGTCGCGGCGGTGGCCGGGTCGTCGGGCCACCCGGTGCCCGGCGGGACGGGCGAGGGGAACGGCTGACGCGTCAGCGGGTGCGGGAGGTCGCTCGTCACGCCGCCCATCGTCACACTTCCTCCGACATCGGTCAGGCGATGGACCAGGCGATGCCGTCGAGGATGTCGGAGTCGGAGACCAGCAGCCGTTCGGCCCCGGAGCGCCGCAGCACCCGGTCCAGGATCAGCGCGCCCGCCCCGATCACGTCGGAGCGGCCGGGCGGCACGTGGAGCCGCTCGCGCTCGGCGACCGTCGAGGACAGCAGCCGGGCGGTGAGCTCGTGCACCTGCTCGGTCGAGAACGACGCGTGGTGCACCAGCCCCCGGTCGTAGTGGTCGAGCCCGAGCAGCACGGCCGCCACCGTGGTGACGGTGCCGGCGGTGCCGACCAGCGTGCGCGCGTCGCCGACGTGGACGCCGTACGACGGGAGCGTGTCGAGCGCCTCGTCGACGACCCGGGTCGCGGCGGCGACCTCGGCGGCGCGTCGGCGGGTCCGAGGGCAGCAGCCGCTCGGTCAGCCGCACCGAGCCGATGTCGAGGGACCGGGCCGCGGTGACCCGGGCGGGCGCGTCGCCGAGGATCAGCTCGGTCGAGCCGCCGCCGATGTCGAGCACCGCCACCGGGAACGGTACGTCGACCAGGGCGCGGGTCGCGCCGTCGTAGGACAGCGCGGCCTCCTCGTCACCGGAGACCACCTCGGGGTCCACGCCGAGCCGCTCGCGGATGCCCGCGGGTGAAGTCGTCGACGTTGCCGGCGTCCCGGACGGCCGAGGTCGCCACGAACCGGAGCGCGTCGACGCCGTGCGCGGTGACGATCGCGGCGTACTCCTCGACGGCGGCGAACAGCCGGGCCAGCGCCTCGTCGGCCAGCCGGCCGGTGCGGTCGACGTCCTGGCCGAGCCGGACGATGCGCATCTCGCGGACCAGGCTGTCCTGGGTGCCGGCGGCCGGGTCGACGTCGGCGACCAGCAGCTTGACGGTGTTGGTGCCGCAGTCGACCGCGGCGACCCGGTCACGCGTCGCTCGCGTCCCGCGCCGCGGCCGACGCGCAGGGACCGGACCGCCAGAAGTCGCCGAGCGCGTCGAGCACCTCGTCGCCGAGCGGGTTCACGCCCGCGGCCCTGCGCCAGCGACTGGCCGGCGAGCACGTGCAGGCACTTCACCCGGGTCGGCATGCCGCCGGCCGAGACGCCGGCGATCTCGGGGACCTCGCCGATCGCCTCGCGGTAGGCCAGGTAGGACTCGTGCGCCGCCCGGTAGGCCGCGGCCAGCTCGGGGTCCTGCTCGAGCCGGTCCGACATCTCCTTCATCAGGCCGGACGCCTCGAGCGTGCCGATCAGGGAGGCGGCCCGCGGGCAGGTCAGGTAGAAGGTCGTGGGGAACGGCGTCCCGTCGGGCAGCCGCGGCTCGGTGGCGACGACGTCCGGGTTGCCGCACGGGCAGCGGTGGCCGATCGCGTGGATGCCGCGCGGGGGCCGCCCGAGCTGCGCCGCGATCACGGCCTCGTCGTCGCGGTCGATCACCGCTTCTCCTTGGGCACGCGGCGGCGGCTTGATCTTGGTGACCGGCTGCGGCACGTCGCGCGCGGCGACCTCGGGCTTGCCGGCGGTGACCACGCTGCCCCACGCCGACTGCCACCACTGCGGCCGGTCCGCGCTCGGTGACCGCGGCCGGGTCGGAGAGCGTGTCGGTGTGCCCGAGCGGCTTGCCGTCGTCGTCGAGCACCTGGAAGCCGATCTCGCCGGGCAGCACCCAGCCGAAGCGCTGGTGCGCGACCGTGCGGACGTAGGCCGGGTCGTTCCAGCGCTTCTTCTCGCGCTGCAGGTCGGCGATCGTCGGCCCGGGACTCGGAGATGTTCGCGCTCAGGTCGGCCTGGTGCCGGCGCTGCTCGAGGTAGGCCCGCATGCTCGACGCGTAGGACACCATCAGCACCGCGAGGACCAGCACCAGGATCGCGGCCCGGCCGGTGAGCCGGGGACGCGGCGCGGCCTGTCCCGGTCCGCGGCCCGGCGTGCGCTGCCGCGGCACGCCGCGACGGGGGCCCGGTCCGGCGCCGGGCCGGGCGCCGGGGCCCGGTCGCGGGGTCGACGTACGACGGGAGGCACCACGGGGACCGGACCCCGTGGTGCGCCTGCGGGGGTCCTGCCCCCGTCCCGACGGACGACCCTGCGACATCGGTCGGCTCAGCGCCCCTGACCGAAGCGGGGGAAGGCGCCGCGCCCGGCGTAGCGCGCGGCGTCGTCGAGCTCCTCCTCGATGCGGAGCAGCTGGTTGTACTTCGCGACCCGCTCGGAGCGGGCCGGGGCACCGGTCTTGATCTGGCCGCAGTTGGTGGCCACGGCGAGGTCGGCGATCGTGGTGTCCTCGGTCTCGCCGGAGCGGTGGCTCATCATGCAGCGGAAGCCGTTGCGGTGCGCGAGGTCGACGGAGTCCAGCGTCTCGGTGAGCGAGCCGATCTGGTTGACCTTGACCAGCAGCGCGTTCGCGGACTGCTCGGTGATGCCGCGGCCGAGCCGCTCCACGTTGGTGACGAACAGGTCGTCGCCGACGAGCTGGATCTTGGAGCCGAGCTCGGCGGTCATCGACGCCCAGCCCTCCCAGTCCTCCTCGTCGAGCGGGTCCTCGATGGAGACGATCGGGTACGACGCGGCGAGGTCGGCGTAGTAGGCCTGCATCTCCGCGGAGGTCTTCGCGGCGCCCTCGAACTGGTAGGCGCCGTCGGTGAAGAACTCCGAGGCGGCCACGTCGAGCGCGAACACGATGTCCTTGCCGGCGACCAGGCCGGTCTTCTCCACCGCGACGGTGATCAGGTCGAGCGCCTCGCGGTTGTTCGGCAGGTCGGGGGCGAAGCCGCCCTCGTCGCCGAGCCCGGTGGCCAGGCCCTTCTCCTTCAGCACCGCCTTCAGCGCGTGGTAGACGCTGGCGCCCTGCTCGAGCGCCTCACGGAAGGTCGCGGCGCCGATCGGCGCGATCATGAACTCCTGCACGTCCACGCCGGTGTCGGCGTGCGAGCCGCCGTTGAGGATGTTCATCATCGGCACCGGCAGCAGGTGGGCGTTCGGGCCGCCGACGTAGCGGAACAGCGGCAGGTCGGCGGAGTCCGCGGCCGCGCGGGCCACGGCCAGCGAGACGCCGAGGATCGCGTTGGCGCCGAGCTGGGCCTTGTTGGGGGTGCCGTCGAGCTCGAGCAGCCGGGCGTCGACGAGCCGCTGCTCGGACGCCTCGAAGCCGACCAGCTCCGGGCCGATGACGTCGAGGACCGCGTCCACGGCCTTGCCGACCCCCTTGCCGCCGTAGCGCTTGCCGCCGTCCCGCAGCTCGACCGCCTCGAAGGCGCCGGTGGAGGCACCCGAGGGGACCGCCGCGCGCCCGATGGTGCCGTCGTCGAGGGCGACCTCGACCTCGATGGTGGGGTTGCCGCGCGAGTCGAGGATCTCGCGTGCGCCGACTGCCTCGATGGACGCCACGATGTGCTCCTGCAGGTCGAAGGGACGGGTACGTACACAAGCCCGACCAGCCTAACGGCGCGGCCCCGGCCACGGCGGCACGGCTCGCCCTGCGGACGCCGACTGGCAGACTGCGCCGCATGACCGAACACCGGACCGGTCCGGCCCAGTCGCCGTACCACCAGCGCCTGCCCTATCGGGGAGCGACTCTCGGCCGCACCGCTCACCGACTCGCCGTTCTTCGGGTTCGAGGGCGACCTCTCGATGCAGCCGCTCGAGCCGATGCTGGCGACCGAGGAGCCCCGCAGCGGCGAGCTCGACCCCGCCGAGTGCTTCCACTGCCGGCCGTCGCCGGAGCACCTGATCTGGCGCGACGACCGGTGGCACGTCGGGGCCGCGCCGACCACCGGGCTGCCGTTCGTCGCCGGCCTGGCACCGAACGCGCACGTCCGGCTCGACCAGATGGACGCCGGCCTGCTCGCGACGTTCGGCGACCTCGTGCAGCGTCTCGCCGGGGCGATCCAGTCGCTCGACGGCGTGGCCCGCACGCACTTCTCCCGCTGGGGCGACGGCTCGGCGCACTTCCACCTGCACTTCATGGCCCGGCCGCTGGGGATGATGCAGGGCCGCGGCCCGATGCTCGCGTTCTGGGACGACGTGCTCCCCCCGGTCGACCCGGCGCTGCTGGCGGCGCACGGCCGGCAGGTCGCCCGGCGCTGGCCGCGCACGGCGGAGAGGCGCTGGTGTGACCCGTCCCCTGCTGGTCACCGAGCGCCTCGAGCTGCGGCCGCTGACCGCCGAGCACACCGACCTGCTCGTCGAGCTGGACTCCGACCCCGAGGTGATGCGGTTCCTCACCGGCCGGGCCGGCACCCGGGCGGAGGTGGAGGCCCGGCTGCCGAGCCGCACCGACCCCGCCCAGGACGCCCGCGGACTGGGCTACTGGGTCGTCTTCGCCGGCGAGGAGTTCCTGGGCTGGGTGTGCCTCACCCCGTGGCGCGACGAGCCGGACGCCGGGGAGCTCGGGTACCGGCTCCGTCGTACGGCGTGGGGGCACGGGTACGCCGTCGAGGCCTCCGCGGCCCTGCTGGACCACGGGTTCGGCACCGTCCGGCTGGCCCGCGTGCTGGCCTCGACGATGGTGGTCAACGTGCGCTCGCGGGCGGTGATGGAGCGGCTCGGCATGCGCAGGTACGACACGGTCTACCGCGAGTGGGACGAGCCGGTGCCCGGCTGGGAGCGCGGCGAGGTCGTCTACCGGATGCTGCGGCCGCGCGGCTAGCGCGACTCGGTGGCGCGGACGTCGGCGGCCAGCCGGCCGACCGCCCCGCGCAGCTCCTGCTCGGCGTCGAGCCCGGCGGCCCGGGCCTCGACGACGAGGTCGAGGAGCCGGCCGCCCAGCGACGCGTACCGGCGTCCGGGCGCGACGCCGGCCTTCGCCGCGCGGCCGAGCGTCTTGTCGGCCAGCGCCAGCGCCGGCAGTGACGGCGGGATGCCGTCCAGCACCGAGGCGCGGCCCTTCTCCGCCGACTTCAGCGTCTCCCAGTTGCGCTCCACCTCGTCCGCGTCGGCCACGTCGAGGCCCGCGAACACGTGCGGGTGCCGGTGCACCAGCTTGTCCACGATCCCCGCGGCGACGTCGTCGATCGTGAAGCCGTCCGGCTGCTCGGCGGCCACCCGGGCGTGGAAGTAGACCTGGAGCAGCAGGTCGCCGAGCTCCTCGCGCAGGTGCGTGTAGTCGGGCTCCTCGGGGTCCAGCCCGTCGATCGCCTCGAGGGTCTCGTGGGTCTCCTCCAGGAGGTACCTCGCCAGCGACCGGTGGGTCTGCTCGCGGTCCCACGGGCACTCGGTGCGCAGCCGGTCCATCACGGTCACCAGGTCGAGCAGCCGGGCTCCCGGGACGTCGTACGAGCCGTGCAGCACCTCGACCTCGACGTCGCCGCCGTCGACGATGGCCGCCGCGAGCGCGGCCGGGAACGCCTCCGCCTCGGCGTCGTCGGCCAGCCACAGCACGTCACCCGTCCCGCGCCAGGTCGAGCAGCGCGGGCACCGACGCCCCCGGGAGTACGTCGACCGGGTGCGCCGGACGCCGCGACCGCACGGGCCAGGGGCGAGTCCGCCGCGGACGCCATGCCGGCGCGGAGGCCGCGGCGACCGCGCTCCACGCGGACCAGGACAGCAGCCCGGGGGCGACCCGCGGGCTGGTGAGCGGAGAGTCGCAGCGGTCGGGATGCGGGGCCGCGCACGCGACCGCAGGTCAAGGCACGCCCTAGGAGCACTTCTGGCTGGCCGGCAGCGACGCGACCCAGCCCTGGGACGGGTCGGGGCTGCCGCCGTCGGTGGCGCTCTGGGACTGCGCCACGGACAGCGAGCCGCTCTGGTTCAGCAGCGCGTTCTTGGAGTAGGCGCCGAAGCGCGGGTCGACGGAGACGTCGACGTTCTTGGCGGCCCAGGCGTTGCGCAGCTTGGTGCCCTCGGAGACGGCCTGCTCCTCGGTGACGTTCTGGGCGCCGGTCTTGGACAGCTCGCGGCGGCCGACCTCGATCAGCATCAGCTGGCCCTCGGCGTACCCGCGCAGGGTCCGGCGGAACACCGATCGCTCCTCGGCGGGCAGGCTGCCGATGCTCTGCGCGTTGGCGGCGAGGGCCGCGGAGACCTGCTCCTGGTCCGGCTGCACGCCCTGCGACTCGCCGTACTGGCGGGACAGCGAGCTCTTGATCAGCACGTCGAGCGCACCCTGACGGGCCGCCCGGCTGGCCAGCTGCTGCGGCTGCTGCCCGGGCTGCTGGCTGCTGCCCTGCGCCGAGCACAGCGCGCTCGCGACGTCGTCGACCTCGTGGTCGCTGATGGACTCGGAGCCGATCACGGCGGCGGAGCCGGGGTGCGTGGCGCACGACGACATCACGAACGCAGCGGCCAGCGCCAGGACGGATCCCCTGACGGTGCGGGAACGGGTCACGGCGACTCTCTCCAACCTCTCGGACGTGCTCGACGGCTCAGCTCGGCGTGGGTGCCGGTGCGCGGTCGACGACGGTGTCGATGACCTCGCGGGCCCAGGTGAGCAACGCCTCGTCGCGGATCGGCTGTCCACCCACGACAGCCGTCGACGGACGGGGCACCAGCATCGTACGCACCCCGGGCTTGAGCAGGCTCTTGGGGTAGAGCCGGTTCAGCCGGACCGTGCCGGACTCCGGGAGCTCCACCGGGGAGAACCGGACGTACTTGCCCTGGAGCGTGACGTCGGTCAGCCCGGCCTGGCGCGCGCGGCCCCGGAACCGGGCGACCTGGAGCAGGCTGGCCACGGCCTCCGGCGGCTCGCCGTAGCGGTCCACGAGCTCCTCGCGGATCAGGTCGACGTCCTCGTCGGCGCGGACCTCGGCCAGGCGCTTGTACATCTCCAGGCGCAGCCGCTCGCTCTGGATGTAGTCGTGCGGCAGGTGCGCGTCGATGGGCAGCTCGATCTTGGTCTCCACCGGCTCGGGGGCGCCGTCCCCGCGGAACTCCGAGACCGCCTCGCCGACCAGCCGGACGTAGAGGTCGAAGCCGACGTCGGCGATGTGCCCGGACTGCTCGCCGCCGAGCAGGTTGCCGGCGCCGCGGATCTCGAGGTCCTTCATCGCGATCGCCATGCCGCCGCCGAGGTCGGAGTGCTGGGCCAGCGTCGCGAGCCGCTCGTGGGCGGTCTCGGTCAGCGGCTTGTCCGGCGGGTAGAGGAAGTAGGCGTAGGCCCGCTCGCGGCCGCGGCCCACCCGGCCGCGGAGCTGGTGCAGCTGGGAGAGCCCGAGCGCGTCGGAGCGCTCGATGACCATCGTGTTCGCGTTGGACACGTCGAGGCCGGACTCCACGATCGTGGTGCACACCAGGACGTCGAACCGCTTCTCCCAGAAGTCCAGCATCACCTGCTCGAGCTGGTGCTCCCCCATCTGGCCGTGCGCGGTGGCCACCCGGGCCTCCGGCACCAGCTCGCGGATCCGGGCGGCCGCCTTGTCGATGGACTGCACCCGGTTGTGGATGAAGAACACCTGGCCCTCGCGGAGCAGCTCGCGCCGGATCGCGGCGATCACCTGCCGGTCCTCGTAGGCGCCGACGTAGGTCAGCACCGGGTGCCGCTCCTCGGGCGGGGTGGTGATCGTGGACATCTCCCGGATGCCGGTGATCGCCATCTCCAGGGTGCGCGGGATCGGCGTCGCGGACATCGAGAGCACGTCGACCGACGTGCGCATCCGCTTCATCTGCTCCTTGTGCTCGACGCCGAAGCGCTGCTCCTCGTCGACGATGATCAGCCCGAGGTTCTTCATCTTGATGTCGGGGTTGAGCAGCCGGTGGGTGCCGATGACGATGTCGACCCGGCCGTCGGCCAGCTCCTCGATGACCTGGGCGGCCTCCTTGTCGGTCTGGAACCGCGACAGGCCCTTGAGGATCACCGGGAAGCCGGCCATCCGCTCGCTGAACGTGGAGAAGTGCTGCTGGACCAGCAGCGTCGTCGGCACGAGCACGGCGACCTGCTTGCCGTCCTGGACCGCCTTGAACGCGGCGCGCACGGCGATCTCGGTCTTGCCGTAGCCCACGTCGCCGCAGACCAGCCGGTCCATCGGGACCTGCAGCTCCATGTCGCGCTTGACCTCGTCGACGGTCGAGAGCTGGTCGGGCGTCTCCACGAACGGGAAGGCGTCCTCGAGCTCGCGCTGCCACGGGCTGTCCGGCCCGAACGCGTGGCCGCGGGTCGCCTGCCGCGCGGCGTACAGCTTGATCAGCTCGGCGGCGATCTGCTTGACCGCCTTGCGGGCGCGGCTCTTGCGCTTGGACCAGTCGGCGCCGCCGAGCCGGTCCAGCGACGGCGACTCGCCGCCGACGTAGCGGGTGACCTGGTCGAGCTGGTCGGTCGGGACGTAGAGCCGGTCGGCGGGCTGGCCGCGCTTGGAGGAGCCGTACTCCAGGACGAGGTACTCCCGGGTGGCGCCCTGCACCTCGCGCTGCTTCATCTCGACGTAGCGGCCCACGCCGTGCTGCTCGTGGACGACGTAGTCGCCGGCCTTGAGCTCGAGGGGGTCGATCTGCTTCTTGCGCCGGGTCGGCATCTTGCGCATGTCCTTGGTGGACGCGCGCTGGCCGGTCAGGTCGTCGCCGGTGAGCACCGCCAGGCAGAGGCCGGCGTCGACGAACCCGTGCTCGAGGGTCGCGGTGGTGACGTGCACCAGCCCGCGCTCGGGCTCCTCGTCGAGCGACTCGACGTAGCGCACCGCGACGTCGTGCTCCTTGAGCACCTCGACCATCCGCTGGGCCGGGCCGTGGCCCTCGTGCAGCAGCACGACCCGGCTGTCGTTGGCCAGCCAGGCCTTGATGTCGGTGACCGCGCGGTCCATGTCGCCGCGGTAGGCGTCGACGGCCCGCACCGGCAGCACCCGCGACTCCACCGCGCCGGCCTCGGCGTCCACGCCGGAGGACACGATCTCCCCCAGCGAGTCGCGCAGCGGGCGCCCGGTCGGCGACGGCGCCCGCGTCGGGGTCCAGGCCGAACGGCGACACGCTCCACCAGGCCTTGCCCTGCGCGAGGCTCATCGCCCGGACGTCGCCGAGCGAGTGGTAGGACGCCTTGCCGAGGTCGATCGGGGCCTCGCCGCCGCCGGCCGCCGCCGCCCAGGACGCCTCGAGGAACTCCTCGCTGGTGGCCACCAGGTCGTGGGCGCGGCTGCGGGCCCGCTCGGGGTCGAGCACCAGCACGTGGGTCTGCTCGGGCAGCAGGTCGACGAGCATCTCCATCTCGTCGACGAGCACCGGGGACAGCGACTCCATGCCCTCGACCGCGTGGCCGTCGCCGATCTTCTCGAAGATCTCGGCGAGCTGCGGGTGCTTCTCGCCGAGCACCCGGGCCCGCTCGCGCACCTCGTCGGTCAGCAGCAGCTCGCGGCACGGCGGCGCCCACAGCCGGGCGGCCGGCTCGAGGGTGCGCTGGTCGGCGACCGAGAAGGACCGGATCTCCTCGACCTCGTCGCCCCAGAACTCCACCCGCAGCGGGTGCTCCTCGGTCGGCGGGAAGACGTCGATGATGCCGCCCCGGACCGCGAACTCGCCGCGCTTCTCCACCAGGTCGACCCGGGAGTACGCCGCGCCGGCGAGCCGTCGTACGACGTCGTCGAGCTCGACCTCGGACCCGGCGGTCAGCTCGACCGGCTCGAGGTCCGCCAGGCCGCTCACCTGGGGCTGCAGGACCGAGCGGACCGGGGCGACGACCACCTTGACCGGGCCGTTGGAGGCGTCCGTGCCGGGGTGCCGCAGCCGGCGCAGCACGGCCAGCCGGCGCCCGACGGTGTCGCTGCGCGGGGACAGCCGCTCGTGCGGCAGCGTCTCCCAGGCGGGGTAGTAGGCCACCTCGTCGGGGTCCATCAGGCCGCCGAGCGCGCTGACCAGGTCCTCGGCCTCGCGGGCGGTCGCGGCGACCGCCAGCACGGTGCGGCCGGCGTCGACGAGCCCCTTGACCACGAACGGCCGCAGCGCGCTCGGGGCGGTCAGGTCGAGGGCGGGGACGAGCCCGTCCCGGGCGTCCTGCACCGCCCCGGCGAGGGTGGTGTCCTGGAGGACCAGGTCGGACAGACCACGCACACCCACGGGGGAACTCCTGCGTCTCGAGGCAACACGACTGCCCCCTCACACGCCGGGGACCGGGGTTCGAGGGGGTTCCGGCCCAGTCTACGAGGTGCCGGCGACACCCCGCTCGGCGTCGCTGCGCAGCACGCAGAACTCGTTGCCCTCGGGGTCGGCCAGCACCATCCAGCCGGTCCCGTCGCCCCGGACCTCCCGCTGGTCGTCGACCTGGGTCGCCCCGATCGACAGCAGCCGCGCGACCTCCTCGTCGCGGGTCCCGTCGGCCGGTCGCAGGTCGAAGTGCAGCCGGTTCTTGACCTGCCGGGCGTCCGGGACCTCGATGAACAGCAGCTGGTGCCCGGTCTCGGCGGACCGGATCATGCACTCCTCGTGGCCGGGCTCGTTGGGGTCGCCGTCGATGTCGACGTACCCCAGCACCTGCTTCCACCACTCGGACAGCGCGTAGGCGTCGGAGCAGTCGACGGACGTGTGCGAGATGAAGGAGGTCATCCCCCGAGTCTGCCGGTCCGCGCGGGCGGGTTCCACTAGGTTGCTGGCATGGCGGCCTCGAAGAGCCCGGCGGTGGAGCTGGAGATCGACGACCGCGTCGTGCGGCTGAGCAACCCCGACCGGGTCTACTTCCCGGCGCGCGGCGAGACCAAGCGGGACCTCGCCGACTACTACCTCTCGGTGCGCGACGGGATCGTCAACGCGCTGCGCGAGCGGCCG
The DNA here is from genome assembly GCA_963811515.1 of uncultured Actinomycetota bacterium. Classification (GTDB taxonomy): domain Bacteria; phylum Actinomycetota; class Actinomycetes; order Propionibacteriales; family Nocardioidaceae; genus Nocardioides_B. Next base: position 46,327 of record CAWERI010000011.1, on the reverse strand, counting down.
TGCATGCTGCACCGCTTCCCCACCGGCGTGACCGGCGAGAAGGTGCACCAGAAGCGCGTCCCGGGCGGCGCGCCGCCGTGGCTGGAGACCGTGCAGCTGCACTTCCCCCGCTGGAACCGCACCGCCGACGAGCTCTGCGTCACCGAGATCGCCCAGGTCCTCTGGGCGGTGCAGATGTCGACCGTCGAGTTCCACCCGTGGAACAGCCGCCGCGCCGACACCGAGTCGCCCGACGAGTGGCGCATCGACCTCGACCCGGGCGACGCCTGCGACTACGCCACCGTCCGCCGGGTCGCGCACGTCGCCCACGAGGTCCTCGACGAGCTCGGCGCGACCGGCTTCCCGAAGACCTCCGGCGGCTCCGGGATGCACGTCTACGTGCGGATCCGGCCCGAGCACGGCTTCAAGGACGTACGACGGGCGGCGCTGGCGTTCGCGCGCGAGGTCGAGCGGCGCACCGACGACGTGACGACGACCTGGTGGCGCAAGGACCGCGACCCCACGAAGCTGTTCGTCGACTACAACCAGAACGCCCGCGACCACACCATCGCCGCGGCCTACTCCGTGCGCGGCAACCCCGAGGCGACGGTCTCGACCCCGATCCGCTGGGACGAGGTCGACGACGCGGAGCCCCGGGACCTCACGATCGCCACGGTGCCGGCCCGCTACGCCGAGCTCGGCGACCTGCACGCGGGGCTCGACGACGCGGTCTTCGACATCGCCCCGCTGCTGGAGTGGGCGGCGCGCGACGAGCACGACGGGGCCGAGACCCCGGACCTGCCCGAGGAGTCCTAGACCGGCAGGCCGTGCCGGGCGAGGTGGTCGCGCAGCGCCGGCTGGCCGTCGTCGACGTGCCACTGCTCGGCGCGCAGGCCGACCGTGCGGGCCGCCTCGACGTTGGCCCGGTTGTCGTCGACGAAGAGCACCGCGGTCCGCGGGCGCGTCGAGCCGGTCCAGGATCGCGGTGAAGTAGCCGGGGTCGGGCTTCGCGACGCCGAGCTCGTAGGAGTAGAAGGTCGCGTCGAAGAGGTCGGCGTACGCGAGCGTCTCCTGCATGTGCCGGCCCCGGTGCTCGTCCTGGTTGGTCGCCAGGCAGCAGCGGATGCCCTGCGCCGACGCAGCGCCCGGACGAGGTCCTGGGTCTCGACGACCGGCTCGATGGTCAGCCAGACCTGCATCGCGTCGTCGTAGCTGTCGGCCAGCCCCCACCGCTCCAGCAGCACGGGCAGCACCTCGACCCAGCGGGCCCGGCCCGCCAGCGCGGGACGCTCGGCCTCGAAGGCCTCGGCCAGGAACCCGTCCACGTCGTCGACCAGGTGGCCGACCACCGGCCGCATCGACGCCTCCCAGCCCGCGGGCAGGTGCTGCAGCACGCCGTCGGCGTCCCACAGCACGGTCGTGACGCTCACTCGACCCCGTGCCGGGCGATGTAGTCCAGGATCACGTCGGCCAGCTCGGGCCGGCAGACCACCAGGTCGGGCAGCCACACCTCGGCCTGGTTGTAGACCAGCGGCGACCCGTCGACGCGGCTGGTGTGCAGGCCGGCGGCCCGGGCCACGGCGACCGGGGCGGCGGAGTCCCACTCGTACATCCCGCCGGCGTGCACGTAGGCGTCGCTGACGTCACGCACCACCGAGATGACCTTGGCGCCGGCCGAGCCCATCGGGACCAGGTCCGCGCCGATCTCCTCGGCCAGGCGCTCCACGAACGCCGGCGGGCGGGTGCGGCTCACCGCGATGCGCGGCCGCTCGGCGGTGCGCGGCGGGACCAGCGGCGGGTGACCGGTGTCGAAGGTGGTGCCGATGCCCGGGCTGGGCGACCGCGCCGGCGACGAGCTCGCCGGCCTGCCACAGCGCGACGTGCACCGCCCAGTCGTCGCGCGGCGGCTCGGAGAACTCGCGGGTGCCGTCCAGCGGGTCGATGATCCAGACGCGGTCGGCGGTCAGCCGGTCCCGGTCGGCGATGCTGGCCTTGCTCTCCTCCGACATCACCGCGTCGTCGGGACGGTGCGCCGCGCACAGCGCCATCAGCAGGTCGTGGGCGGCCAGGTCGCCGGCGTCCTTGAGCTCCTTGCCCTCCAGCCCCTGGGCGCGGACCTCGGTCAGGCAGCTCGCCGGCCACCGTGGCGGCCCAGGCCGCGAAGGCGTGGTCGTCGGTGCGGGCGGCGGTCGTGGGGACGGGCAGGCTCGGGTTCTCGCTCACGACGGCAACCTTCTCATGGCGTGCGTACGACGACCCGAGGGCCGTCGTACGCACGCAGGGTGGAGCGGCTCGCGACGCCCCTGGGGGATTAGTAGGCGCCGCGAGCCTGCGTGACGGCCACCACCGTGCGAGCGGCGATGGCCAAGTCGTCGAGAATCCGCCAGTTGTCGGCGTAGTACAGGTCGAGCCGCACGGCCTCGTCCCAGGTGAGGTCCGAGCGCCCGCTGACCTGCCACAGCCCGGTGATGCCGGGCAGCACCGCCAGCCGGCGCAGCTCCGCCGGCTCGTACGTCGCGACCTCGGCCGGCAGCGCCGGACGCGGGCCGATCAGCGACATCTCGCCGCGCAGCACGTTCCACAGCTGCGGGAGCTCGTCGAGCGAGGAGCGGCGCAGCAGGTAGCCGACCCGCGTGACCCGGGGGTCGCGCCGGATCTTGAACAGCGTGCCGTCCATCTCGTTCTCCGCGACGAGCTCGGCCAGCCGCGCCTCGGCGTCGGTGTGCATGCTCCGCATCTTGTACATCCGGAACGGCACGCCGTCGCGCCCGACGCGGGTCTGCACGAACAGGCCGGGACCGCGCGAGTCCAGCCGGACGGCCGCCCACGTGAGCAGCAGGACCGGGGACGCCAGCACCAGCAGGACCAGCGCGCCGACCCGGTCCAGGGCGACCTTGCCCGCCCGGGTCGCGACGCCGGCCCGCGGCACCGCGAGGTCGATGACCGTCTCGCCGGCCAGCGAGCGCGGGTGCATCCGGTGGTGGGCCACCGCGGCGATCGGCGCGGCGATGCTCACCGTGACCGGCAGCCGCTCGAACTCCCAGGTCAGGCCGCGCACCTCGTCGGCGCCCACGGCCTGGCCGGGCACCACGACCACGGCGTCCGCACCGGCCTCCGAGGCCAGCTCGGAGACGCGGTCCAGGCTGCGGACGGTCGGGACCAGCAGCGGGATGTCGACCGTCAGGCTCCGCTCGCCGGCCAGCACGCAGGCCCCGACCAGCAGCACCGACCGGTGTCCGGAGACGCGGGCGGCGTAGGCCTCCACGTCGTGCCGGGCGCCGACCAGCACCAGGCGCTGCGGGGACGCCCGCCGCGCCTGGACCATGTCCACCACCACGCTGCCCAGCGCCGCCAGCCCCAGCAGGGGGATCGCGGCCCGGACGTCGGCGAGCGGCAGCAGGCCGGCGACCCCGGCGACGGCGAGCACCGCGGCGATCGTCGCGGCCCGGCGGACCAGGCTGCTGACCCGGGCGACGGCCGACGACTCGCCGGCACCACCGCCGAGCTCCGGCAGCACGGTCAGGGTCGTCCAGACCCCGAGGGTCAGCAGGGCGACAACGACCGCGCCGGTCCCGCCCATCCGGCCCGGCAGCAGAGCCGCCGCAGGGACCGCGAGGAGCAGCCCTCCTGCGACGACGTGCCACCGGGCGGCACGGCGGTGCCCGTGCAGGCACCGCGTGCAGGCCGGCGCGGCCACCGTCATCGGCCCCCTCGGCAGCGCCGACGCCCCCGGCGATGCTGTCCTCGGTGCTGCCGGTCCGGCCGTCAGAGCGCGCAGGATCCAGCGATGGTGCTGCAAACATGGAACCCCCCGGTGCCATTGCCACATAGAGGGGACGGCACACCGTCTTCCCAGACGGGCTCGCCCGACCCACCGCCGCGACCAGTTGCACCCCGAGGTCGACACAGCGGTGTTCGGGACGAGATCTGCTGCCCCCAGCGATTCCCCTCGGCCCTCCCCCCGGAGAGCCGCCCACGGACATCCTGTGGGGCGGAGCGTCCGGAATCAAGGCTCTGGGCCGCCCGAACTCACAAATGGTCATATCGGACTATGTAGCGCCGCATTTGCCACACTCACGGATCCGACGACGGCTCCGCGACGGCAGCTCCGAGCTCAGAGCCGGGTGAGCCGACCGTCCGCCTCCAGGAACTCCGCCCCGGTGCTCGGGCAGCACGAACCTGCCGTTTCCCTCGTCCTGCAAGGGGAATCCCGCTTCACCGACCCAGCCGACGCGGCGAGCCGGCACCCCGACGACCAGCGCGAACGGCGCCACGTCGGTGGTCACCACGGCCCCGGCGGCCACCGTCGCCCACGCGCCGATGGTGACCGGCGCGACGCACACGGCCCGGGCCCCGACCGACGCGCCGGTGCGCACGGTCACCCCGACCGCGTGCCAGTCGTCGGCGCGTCTTCAGCCGGCCGTCGGGCGTGACCGCCCGCGGGAACGTGTCGTTGGTGAACACCACGGCCGGCCCGACGAAGACCCCGTCCTCGAGCACCGCCGGCTCGTAGACGAGCGCGTGGTTCTGGATCTTGCACCGGTCGCCCATGACGACGCCGGGTCCGATGTACGCGCCGCGGCCGATCGACGCAGTCCGCACCCACCCGGGCGCCCTCGCGGACCTGGCCTGCTGCCAGACCCCGGTGCCCTCCCCGACCACCGCGCCGTCCTCGACCTCGGCACCCGGGGCGACCCGGTACGGCTGGTCCTGGCTCATGCAATGGCTCCCTTGTCCGTCTGGGCATAGACCTTACGGGTCAATTCGATCGGCCGAAGGGACAAGAACTGGTCTTACGTCTTGCCGAGTCGGGCATTTCGCGGAAACCCTTCACTTCGGACACCTGTCTCGACTCGTCGGGACCGGGTGTCGTGACCGGGAGGGCCGGGCACTCGCTGGGGGCAGCGCAGTGTCTCGGAGCGAACATCGACTGCCGAGCGATCGGCGGGGGGTCTCGTGAGTTCGCTCGTGCTGCTCGGACCATGCGCGCCTTCGTGGCGCTGGCCGTGGTCTCCACCACCCTCGTCGTGAGCGCCGTGGCGACCACCTCGTCCGCGTCGGCGGCCATCGACCCGTGTGCGGCGGGGGCAACCCCGTCGCCTGCGAGAACAGCAAGCCGGGCACCGCCGCCGAGCGAGTGGGACATCGACGGCGCCGGCGACGACGACGATCCAGGGCTTCGCCACCGACATCAGCGTCAACGTCGGCGAGCACGATCGACTTCAAGATCGACACCGACGCGCGTCGACTACACGATCGACATCTACCGCACCGGCTACTACGGCGGCGACGGCGCCCGCAAGATCGCGACGGTCACCCCGTCGGCGACGCTGCCGCAGACCCAGCCGCAGCTGCATCACCGACGCCGACGACCGAGCTCTACGACTGCGGCAACTGGGCGGTCTCGGCGTCCTGGACCGTGCCGAGCGACCGCGGTCTCCGGCGTCTACATCGCCCTGCTCACCCGCACCGACACCGGCGACGCGAGCCACATCACCTTCGTCGTCCGCGACGACGCCAGCCACTCCGACGTGCGTCTTCCAGACCTCCGACACCGACCTGGCAGGCCTACAACACCTACGGCGGCTCGGACTTCTACCAGGGCGCCGCCAACGGCCGGGCCTACAAGCTCAGCTACAACCGCCCGTTCGCCACCCGCGGCGGCATCGAGCGGCCGCGACTTCTACTTCAGCAACGAGTACCCGATGGTGCGCTTCCTGGAGCGCAACGGCTACGACGTCAGCTACATCACCGGCGTCGACACCGACCGCCGCGGCGCGCTGCTCAAGAACCACAAGGTCTTCCTGTCGGTCGGCCACGACGAGTACTGGTCGCGGCGCGCAGCGCGCCAACGTCGAGGCCGCCCGCGACGCCGGCGTGAACCTGCTGTTCCTCAGCGGCAACGAGGTGTACTGGCACACCCGCTACGAGCCGTCCGTCGGACGGCAGCGCACACGCCGTACCGCACCCTGGTCTGCTACAAGGAGACCTGGGCCAACGCGAAGATCGACCCGTCCGCCGAGTGGACCGGCACCTGGCGCGACCCGCGGTTCGCCCCGCCAGCCAGCGGCGGCGGCAGCCGGAGAACGCGCTGACCGGCACCGATGTACATGGTCAACTACGGCGACCTGCCGTGCACGGTGCCCGCCGAGCGAGGGCAAGCTACCGGCTGTGGCGCAACACCTCGCTGGCCACCCTGGCCGCCGGGCACGACGGCCGCGCTCGCGCCGCACACCGTCGGCTACGAGTCCGACGAGGACCTCGACAACGGCTTCCGGCCGGCCGGGCCTGATCCGGCTGTCGACGACGACCGGCGCGGCCCCGAGTACCTGCAGGACTTCGGCAACACGGTCGCCGCCGGGCACCACGACCCACCACCTGACGCTGTACCGGGCCGCCAGCGGCGCGCTGGTGTTCTCGCGCCGGCACCGTCCAGTGGGCCTGGGGCCTCGACGCAGACGCACGACGGCGACGGCGCCGCCGGCCGACGCCGCGGATGCAGCAGGCGCAGGTCAACCTGCTCGCCGACATGGGCGCCCAGCCGGCGACCCTGATGACCGGCCTGGTCGCCGCCACGCAAGTCGACCGACACCACCGGCCCGACGGTCGACGATCACCTCGCCGGCGGCCGGCGCCACGCGTCGCCAACGGCACGCAGGTCACCGTCACCGGCACCGCCACCGACGCCGGCGGCGCGGTCGCCGGCGTCGAGGTCTCCACCGACGGCGGCGCGACCTGGCACCCGGCGACCGGCACCACGTCCTGGACGCTACACCTACGTCCAGCACGGCGTCGGGCGCCGTCCCGGTCAAGGTCCGCGCCATCGACGACAGCGCCAACATCGGCGCCGCCGCCACGCGCGACCGTCACCGTCACGCTGCCCGTGCACGCGTCTTCGGCGCCGAGCGTGCCGGCGATCGCCGGCCGCCGACGACGCCTCGGCGCGTCGAGCTCGGCCTGCGGTTCACCCCGACGGTCGACGGCTTCGTCACCGGCGTCCGCTTCTACAAGGGCACCGGCAACACCGGCACCCACGCCGGCTCGCTGTGGAGCGCCACCGGCGCAGCGGCTGGCCACGGTCACGTTCACCAACGAGACCGCCACGCGGCTGGCAGACCGCGACGCTTCGCCACGCCGGTCGCGGTCACCGCCGGCACGACCTACGTCGTCTCCTACACGCGCCCCGAACGGCCACTACGCCGTCCAGAGCGACGGCCTTCTGCCGTCGCGGGGCGTCGACGCACCACCCGCTGCACGGTCGCCGGCGGCTTCGGCGCCGACCCCGGCCGGCGTCTACGCCGACCCGGGGCACGTTCCCGGCCGACGAGCTACCAGCACGGCCAACTACTACGTCGACGTCGCTGTTCACCACCGTCGACGACGTCGCCGCTGACGCGTGACCAGCCAGTCGCCGCGTCGCCGGCTCGTCGAGCGTGCCGCGTCGGCACCAACGGTCGAGCGGCGCGTTCTCCAAGCCGGTCGCCGCCCGGCATCGCGGTCGATCACGTCAAGGACGCCAGCGGCGCAGCCGGTCGCCGGGCGCCACGACGTACGACGCCGACCACGCCGCACGGCCACCTTCACGCCCGACCGCGCCGCTCGGCGGCTTCGTCACAGCTACACGGCCACGGTGGCGGGCACGGACACGCCCGGGCAACGCCGTCACCGCGGGCGGCACCTGGTCGTTCACGCACGGCCAAGCCGCCGCGGCGCCCGGGGTCTGCCCGTGCACGCTCTTCGACGACGCCACCGCGCCCGACCGTGCTGCAGGCCGCCGACACCGACGCGGTCACCCTCGGCGTGCGGTTCGCGCCGACGGTCGACGGCACGGTCACCGGCGTCCGCTTCTACAAGGGGCCGGACAACACCGGCACCCACACCGGGCACCCTGTGGTCGGCGAGCGGCACGCAGCTCGCCACGGGCGACCTTCACCGGCGAGTCGCAGCGCCGGCTGGCAGACGCTGACGTTCGCCAGCCCGGTGAGCGTCACCAAGGACACCGAGTACGTCGCGTCCTACCGCACCACGGTCGGCAAGTACTCGGTGACGCCGCCGGGCCTTCGGCAGCGCCGACCTGTCGCGCGGCCGCTGCTGGTGACGTCCGACTGCGCGGCGCCTACACCTACGGCACCGGCTTCCCGCGGCACGACCGTCGACACCAACTACCTGGTCGACGTGGTCTTCGAGCAGGCGGCGCCGCCGCTCGCGGTGGCCGTCGCAGAGCGCCGGCCCGGCGAGCCGTCGACGACCAACCGTCGACGCGCCCGATGACGGTCGACGTTCACCGCGCCGCTCGCAGCCGGGCTACTCGCTGGGCGTCACGACCGGCGGCACGGCCGGTCGCCGGCACCGACGACGCTGTCCACCGACGGCACCGAGCTGACCTTCACGCCCCGAGCCGGCTGCCCGCCGGACGCCCTGGTCACCGTCTCGGCTGACCGGGCGTGGTCTCGCGAGGAGGGCGCGTCGCTGGCCGACGCAGACCTGGTCGTTCACGCACGGACAGCGACCGCGGACGAGTGCCGCCGAGACGCTGTTCGGCAGCGGTCACGCCGGCGACGCCAGCGCGAACGACACCTCGCCGGTCGAGGTCGGCATCGGTGTTCTCCCCGACCGTCGACGGCACGGTCACCGGCGATCCGGTTCTTCAAGGGCGCCGGGAACGGCGGCACCCACACGGGCACGCTGTGGAGCGGCACCGGGCAGCAGCTCGCGCACGGTGACGTTCGCCAGCGAGACGGCGACGGGCTGGCAGACCGCCACGCTCTCCACGCCGGTCGCGCTGTCCGAGGGCCAGACGTACGTCGTGTCCTACCTGGCGCCCCAGGGCCACTACGCCGACCACGGGCGGGTTCTTCTCCTCCGCCTGGACGTCCGGGCACCTGACCGCGCCGGCGGCCAACAACGGTCGCTACCTCTACGGCGCGGCCGGCGGCTTCCCGACCAACGACTACGGCGCCACGAACTACTTCGTGGACGTCAACTTCGTGCCGGCGACCCCGACGATCGCCGTCACCGACCGGTCGCCGGCGGCGGGCGCCACCGGCGTGGACGCCGGCAGCCCGGTCTCGATCACGCTTCTCCAAGCCGATCGCGACCGGCTACGCCATCACGGTGCGCACCGGCGGTGGCGCGGCGATGGCCGGACGACCACGCCTGTCGCCCGACGGCCAGACGCTGACGTTCACCCGGCCGCGGCGCTCGCCGGCCGACACGGCCTACGACGTCAGCGTCACCGGCGTGGCCTCCACGCAGGGCGCCGTGCTGCCGGACCAGTCGTGGTCGTTCCGGACCGCGGCGGCGACGGGTCGGCCCAGTCGCTGTTCACCGGCCAGATCCCGGCCACGCCGAGCAGCGAACGACTCGGCGTCGGTCGAGCTCGGGCACGGCGTTCACGCCGAGCGTGAACGGCACGGTCACGTCCGATCCGGTTCTACAAGGGCGCCGGCAACACCGGCACCCACGTCGGCACGGTCTGGAGCAGCACCGGCCAGCAGCTGGCCCGGGCGACCTTCGCCAACGAGACCAGCACGGGATGGCAGTCGGTCGCCGCTGGCCACGCCGCTCGCGGTGGTCGGCCGGACAGACCTACGTCGTGTCCTACCTGGCTCCGAACGGTCACTACTCCACCACCGCGAACTTCTTCTCGAGCGCGTGGACCGCTGGGGAACCTCTCGGCGCCGGCCACCCGCAACGGCCGGTACCTCTACGGTGCGGGCGGGTTCCCGACCAACGACTGAACCGCACCAACTACTTCGTCGACCTGGGCTTCGTCCCGCCGGCTGAGTCCCTGCGACCGCCGGTCGTGGCGGGCACCCCCTCGGGGTCGCCCCGTCGCGGCCGGCGGTTCTGCATGTGGGCGCCGACCCGGCGCGTCTGGCGGCGCGAGGGACGCTGACCCGGCGCGTCTGGTGGCGCGGCCGGCGTCAGCGGACGACGGACGGGGACCAGGCGTTCTCGATCACCCGGCGCGGGGTGTCCCCGGCGGTGATGCCGATCGCCCACACGTCGCTGGCGCCGGTCTCGGCAGCGCGCGGCAGGCCGTAGAGCAGCGTGGCGTCGTCGAGCCACTCGACCTGGTCGTCGACGCTGCGGGTCTCCCCCAGCACCGTCTCCCGGCCGGAGGCCAGGTCGAGGACCGCCAGCGACCAGTGCTTCCCGCCGACCGGGACCCGCTTCTTGTAGGCGACCTGGGTGCCGTCCGGGCGAGAGCGAGGGACACTCGGCGTTCTGGTGCACCGAGGTGAGGGTGCGCGCGGAGAGGTCCCCGCGCACGAGCCAGGTCTTCCCGCCCGAGGCGGCCGTGGCGTAGAAGGTGTCGTCGTCCTCGGCGAAGGTCACCCCCCAGATGTTGCGGTCCGAGGCGCGTGATCGTCGCGCCCGTCGACGACCAGCCGGAACTTCTCCAGGTTCCCGTAGCTCGTGCCGTCGCTGCCGCGGATCACCGTCGCGGTGGAGAACCCCACCTGCATGTAGGTGTGCCCGGTGACGAACGTGGTGTCGCGAGACCAGCCGGCCGCTCGGGGAGAGCCGGGTGCGGCTCGGGATCCCCGGCAGCGGCCAGTGCAGCTGCTCGGTCCCCGTCGCGTCGAACAGCTGTCCCTCGAAGGTGGTCGCCACGCCACGCCGGGTGTGCAGGCAGACGGTCTCCTGCGCGGTGGCGTAGACCCGGTCGCAGCCCGGGCCGAGCACGCGTACGTCGGCCCGGAGAGGTCGTCGAGCGGGACGGTGGAGACCAGCCCGTTGGACGCGCCCTGGTCGCTGTTGCGGAACACGACCCGCGGCTCGCCGGCCTGTCGCCGTGGCGGTCGGCCGGCTGGTGCCCAGCGCCGCCCGCTCGTCGGAGGCGCCGAGCACGGCGCGGGCGACGTACACGCCCGCGGCGACCAGCACCACCGAGACGACGACCAGGAGCACCTGCAGACCGGGCCCGTTGGCTCACGCGTCCGCCTCGTCGAGGCGGGTCAGCACCACGAGCGCCGACCGGGATCAGCACGAGCAGCACTCCTCCGACGTACAGCAGGGCGCGGGACGGTCCCACGGTGAACCACAGGAGACCGAACGTAGCCGAGGCCACCAGCCGGCCGACGGCGACGACCGTCTGCGCGGCGGCGATGCCGGTGGCCCGCACGGCCGCGGGGACGGTCCGGGCCGCGACGGCGGCGAGGACGCCGTCGGTGGCGGCGTAGAACGCGCCGAGCAGGAACAGCGTGACGACGGTCGCGACGGCGCCGCGTGACCGGCAGCACCGCGCAGGCGTAGGCGGCCGACCAGGGCCAGGTGCCCCAGCACCAGCACCCGGGCCCGGCCGACGCGGTCCGCGACCCGGCCCAGCGGCAGCGCCAGCGCGAGGTAGGCGACGTTCGTGCCGACGTACAGCATCGGGAACCAGTACGTCGCGAACTCGCTGCGGTCCAGCAGCGCGAGGTAGAGGAAGCCGTCCCCGACGGTCACCAGGGCCAGACCGCCCCCGACGACCAGGAGCCGCACCAGCCCCGGGGTGAAGGCGCCCTTCCACCGGAACGGCTCGGCCGGCAGGCCCGGCTCGGCGGGCTCGTCGGCCGGCACGCCCGGCCGCCGGCGTCGCGACCCGGCCGACGGCCCGGCGGGGACGCACGTCGGGCACCAGCAGCAGCGAGGACCGCCACGCCGAGGACGGCGAACGCCAGCGAGACGACCATCACGACGTCGAACCCGTCGGGCACCAGCCACAGCACGCCGAAGGCGATCAGCGGCCCGAGGGCCGCGCCGACGGTGTCCAGCGTGCGGTGCACCCCGAAGGCCCGGCCGAGGTGCGCCGGGTCGGAGGAGGCGCTGATCATCGCGTCCCGCGGGGCGGTGCGGACGCCCTTGCCGATGCGGTCGGCGGTCACCACCGCGGCGATCGACGTCAGCCCGCCGGCGAACACCAGGCCGACCCGGGCGCACCATCGAGAGCCCGTAGCCGCAGACCGCGACCCACTTGGGGTGGTCGCCGCGGTCCGAGGCCCAGCCGGCCGCGATCCGGACCAGGGCGCTGACGCCCTGGTAGAGGCCGTCCACGAAGCCGTAGGCCACCGGCGACAGCCCGACGACCGTGGTCAGGAAGAGCGGGAGGATCGCGGACACGGACTCCGAGGAGACGTCGGTCAGCAGGCTGACGATGCCGAGGGTGACCACGACCGGGGCGACCCGCGGCGGCTTGCCAGCCGCGGGTGCGGCCGGCGGGCCGGTCGCGCAGGGAGAGGTACACCTCAGCGCCCCGTCCGCAGCGTGGCGACCAGGGAGTAGGTCACCCGTCCGTCCCGGGGCTGCTCCAGCGTGAGGGTCACCGAGCCGACCGGGCCGGCGAAGGCGTAGGCCCGGGCGCCGGACGCGGCGGGGGCCGTCGTCCCGCTCAGGCCGTTGCGGCCCAGCGACCGCCGGTAGAACGACAGCAGCCCGTCCCGGCTCCGCGCGGCCGAGGCCACGAGGGTCGCCTGGACCCGGCCGCCCTCGGGGATGACGCTGCTGGAGGAGACGGTGCTGCCGGGGGGCACCTCCAGCACGGTCCGCGGGTAGCCCGGCGCGAGCCGGCCGCGGGTGCTGGCGGCCCGCGACGGCGCGGGCACCGCCGTCCGCGGGGCGGCGGCCGGGCTCAGCCCCGGCAGCGGCGTGGGCGTCGGCTGCGCGCTGCCCGAGGACCGGGGCTTCGACGACGGGGTCGGCTGCTCGAGGATGACCGAGGGCACCGGGACCTCGGCCGAGGCCCGTGCCGTGGAACGCGGCGTGGCGGCACCGGACGCCGAGGAGCCGGTGGCGGGGGCCGACGGGTCGGACCCCGGCGACGCGGCGGAGCCGGTGCCACCGGCCGCGGCGGCCCGGTCGGCCGCGTCGGCCGGCGTGGCGTCCCCGCCGCGGGTCAGCAGGGCGATCACCGCGACCGCGACGACCACCACCAGGACGGCCGCGCCCACCACTCGCACGTTCGTCGTTCGTCGCGTCGTCACGGCCAGCCCCACCCTCGATGCCTACGCCCGCGCTCCCCGTCGAGCCGCCTCCATTGAATCAAGCGGGCGGGCGCGTGACAGCCGAACGACCGGATGTCAGCTGTTGAACACGTTCTGGGTGCGCTCGAGCCCCTCGGTCAGCAGCGACTCGACGGCGTCCGCGGCCCGGTCCACCTGGAACGGCAGGATCTTGCGCTCGACGCCGGAGTAGTCCTGGAGCACGAAGTCGGCCGGCGCCATGCCGCCCCGGGGGCCGGCCGATGCCGACGCGCACCCGGTAGAACTCGCCGGAGTCCAGGGACTTGCGCATCGAGCGCAGCCCGTTGTGGCCGTTGTCCCCGCCGCCGACCTTGACCCGCAGGGTGTCGAACGGGATGTCGAGCTCGTCGTGCACGGCGACGATCCGCACGACCGGGACCTTGTAGAACTTCGCCAGCGCGGAGACCGGTCCCCCGGTCTCGTTCATGTAGCAGCGCGGGCGCGCGAGCACGACGCGGACGCCGCCCGGGCCGCCGAGCCGTCCCTCGACGACGTCGGCGCGGCCGGTCTTGTGGGACTTGAACGTCCCGCCGACCCGCGCGGCCAGCTCGTCGTTGACGAGGTAGCCGATGTTGTGCCGGTTCCCGGCGTACGACGGGCCGGGGTTCCCGAGCCCGACGACCAACCAGACTGGCTCGGTCATCGGCAGCTCACGGGAACCCCGGCCCTCTCGTGTCGATCAACGACTGTCGTACGAAGCCGGGCCAGGTCAGGCGTCGGACTTGTCGCCCTCGGCGGACTCGCCCTCGCCGGACTCCTCGCCCTCGGCGGCCTCGGCGGCCTCCTCGTCGGACTCGTCGCGCTCGATGCCGACCTCGGCCTCGGCCTCGGCGAGCTCCTCCTCGACCTCCGCGGCGGTCGGGGCGTGGGTCACGTTGATGACCAGCGCGTCGTCGTCGAGCAGGACCGTCGAGCCGGCGGGGACCGTGAGGTCCTTGGCCAGGATCTGGTCGCCGACCTTGGCGCCCTCGATGGAGACCTCGACGTACTCGGGGATGTGCGTGGCCTCGGCCTCGACGGTGATCGTCGAGATCTCGGTGACGACCAGCGCGTCGGGGTCGGCCTCGCCCACGAGGTGGACGGGGATCTCGACGGTGACCTTCTCGCCCTTGCGGACGATCAGCAGGTCGAGGTGCTCCAGGAAGCCCTTGATCGGGTCGCGCTGGATCTGCTTGGGCAGCGCCATCTGCTCCGTGCCGTCGAGGGTGATCGTCAGCAGGGCGTTCGCGCCGCCGTGCTTGAGGGCCAGCATCGTGTCGTGGCCCGGCAGGGTGATGTGGACCGGGTCGGTGCCGTGGCCGTAGAGGACGGCGGGCACCTTGTCGGCGCGACGGATGCGGCGGGCCGCACCCTTGCCGAACTCGGTGCGGGACTCTGCGGTGATGTTGCTGTCGGCGCTCTGGGCCACGGGACTTGCTCCTCAGCTGATCTGGACAACGTCTTCTGCACGGTGTGCACGTCGGGTGCTGCTCAGCTGGGGAGAGGCGCCGCAAGACACGGGCGCGACCACACGGTCAGAGACCGGGCCGGACCACGTCGATCACGGAGCTGAAGCTCTCCCTCGCCGAGGCAACTGCCCGAGTCTAGCGACGCCGGCGGGTCCGCGCGAATCCGGTGCAGACGCCTGCCGGGGCTACTGCGCGTGGCCGTCGAAGAGGCTGGTGACCGAGCCGTCCTCGAAGACCTCCCGGATCGCCCGGCTGATCAGCGGGGCGATCGAGAGCACCGTGAGCTTGTCGAACTGGCGCTCCGGCGGGATCGGCAGCGTGTTGGTGACGACCACCTCGACGGCCGAGCAGTTCTTCAGCCGGTCGACGGCGGGGTCGGAGAGGATCGCGTGGGTCGCGGCGATGATCACGCCCGCCGCGCCGTCGTTCATCAGCGCCTCGGTGGCCTTCACGATCGTGCCGCCGGTGTCGATCATGTCGTCGACCAGCACGCAGATCCGGTCCGTCACGTCGCCGACGACGCGGTTGGCCACCGACTCGTTGGGACGGTTCACGTCGCGGGTCTTGTGGATGAAGGCCAGCGGGGCGCCGCCGAGCCGGCTGGACCACTGCTCGGCGACCTTGATCCGGCCGGCGTCCGGCGAGACGACCGCGAGCTTCTCGTTGCCGTACTTCGCGCGGACGTGCTCGGAGAGGATCGGCAGCGCCATCAGGTGGTCGACCGGGCCGTCGAAGAAGCCCTGGATCTGGGCGGTGTGCAGGTCGACGGCGATCAGCCGGTCGGCGCCGGCGGTCTTGAACAGGTCGGCCATCAGCCGGGCCGAGATCGGCTCGCGGCCGCGGTGCTTCTTGTCCTGGCGGGCGTAGCCGTAGAACGGCATCACCACGGTGATCCGCTTGGCCGACGCCCGCTTGAGCGCGTCGACCATGATCAGGTGCTCCATGATCCACTCGTTGACCGGAGCGGTGTGGCTCTGGATCACGAACGCGTCCGAGCCGCGCACGGACTCCTCGAAGCGGACGTAGATCTCGCTGTTCGCGAACTCGTAGGCCGACGTCGGCACCAGCCCGGTGCCGAGCAGCTCCGCCACCTCCTCGGACAGCTCGGGGTGTGCCCGACCGCTGAAGACCATCAGGTTCTTCTCGGTCGTCCGCTTCAGTCCGCTCACGACGGAACTCTCCTGCTGCCGATGGGGGGAAAGGGTGGCTACTCGGATTGTGCCCCGGAGTCGTCGTCCCGGGCGAACCCGGTGGCATCCGTGTGAGACGTCACACCCTCCGCGAGCGCGGCCTCGGCGGCCGCGGCCATCGGCGTGCCGGCCCGCTTGCGCAGCGTCCAGCCCGGGATCTCCCGCTGCGGGCCGGCCGACACCGCCAGCGCACCCGCCGGCACGTCGCGTCGTACGACGGTCCCGGCACCCGGTCGCGGCGCCGTCGCCGACCTCCACCGGGGCGACGAACGTGTTGTTCGAGGCGGTCCGGGCCTGCTTGCCGATCTTCGTGCGGCTCTTGGTGACGCCGTCGTAGTTGGCGAAGATCGTGCCCGCGCCGATGTTGCTGCCCTCGCCGATCTCGGCGTCCCCGACGTAGGAGAGGTGCGGCACCTTGGCGCCGTCGCCGATCCGGGCGTTCTTGGTCTCCACGAAGCCGCCGATCTTGCCGCCGGCGCCCGAGCTCGGTGCCCGGCCGCAGGTAGGAGAACGGCCCGACGCTCGCCCCCGCGCCGATCACCGCCAGCTCGCCGTGGGTGCGGACGACCGTCGCGCCGGGTCCGACCTCGACGTCCTTGAGCGTGCAGTCGGGGCCGATCGACCGCGTCCTCGGCGACCACCGTGGCGCCGAGCAGCTGGACGCCCGGCAGGATCGTCACGTCGCGCTCCAGCACCACGTCGGCGTCGATCCAGGTGGTCGCCGGGTCCACCACGGTCACCCCGTCGCGCATCCAGCGGTCCAGCACCCGGCGGTTCAGCTCGGCGGCGAGGCCGGCCAGCTGGGCGCGGTCGTTGGCGCCCTCGGTCTGCATCACGTCGACGATCCGGTGCGCCCCGACGGCCCGGCCGTCCTGGCGGGCGATGTGCACCACGTCGGTGAGGTAGTACTCGCCCTTGGCGTTGTCGTTGGTGATCCGGGCCAGCGCGTCGGCCAGGAAGGCCCCGTCGAAGGCGAAGATGCCGCTGTTGATCTCGCGCACGGCCGCCTGCTCGGCCGTGGCCTCCTTCTCCTCCACGATCGCGGTGACCGCCCCCGCCGTCGTCGCGCAGGATCCGGCCGTAGCCGAACGGCTCGGGCACCTCGGCGGTCAGCACCGTGACGGCCCGCCCCGCCGCGGCGTGCGCCTCGACCAGCCCGGTGAGCGTCTCGCCCTCCATCAGCGGGGTGTCCCCCGCCATCACCACGACCACCCCGTCCGTCGTACCGGCGGCGGCGCGGAGCGCGTCCAGCGCGATGCGGACCGCGTGACCGGTGCCGTCCTGGGTCTCCTGGACGGCGAGCAGCGCGCTCGGCACCTGCTCGAGGATGTGCGGGCCGACCTGCTCACGGCTGTTGCCGACCACCGCGACGAGGTACGCCGGCTCGACGTGCAGCGCCGCGGTGAGCACGTGGCCGATCATGCTGCGGCCGCCGACCGGGTGCAGCACCTTCATCAGCTTGGACTTCATCCGGGTCCCGCTGCCGGCGGCGAGCACCACCACGGCTGCGGGTCGGGGGTGCTGCGGGGCCGGGTCGGTCACGGTCTCTCCTGCTGCTCGGGGACGCTGGACTGAGCACTGGCTCCCCGGGTAGGAGTCGAACCTACGTCGCTTTATCCGCATTCAAAGTGCGGCGGGCCCTACCGACAGACCAACCGGGGACTGCATCGGGAACGCGGCCAAGAGTAGGGCCCGCCCGCCGGTGGTCGCACCTCCCGGGCCCGCGACACCTAGGAAGTTACGGTTGCGTAGGTTACGTTCGCGCGGTAGCCCCGATCCCCGAGGACCCCATGACGCCACCGTCCACCCCTGCGAGCGACGGCAGGGAGCTGCCCGACGCGACGCAGGGCCGGCGACCGGTGCGCAGCCGGATGACGGCGGCCGAGCGGCGCGAGCAGCTGATCGGGACCGCCCGCGGGCTGTTCGCGGAGCGCGGCTTCGACGGCACCTCGGTCGAGGAGGTCGCGGCCCGCGCCGGGGTCTCCAAGCCGGTGGTCTACGAGCACTTCGGCGGCAAGGAGGGGCTGTACGCCGTGGTGGTGGACCGCGAGGTGCGCACCCTGCTCACGCTGATGCAGCAGTCGCTGACCGCCGGGCACCCGCGCGTGCTGCTGGAGCAGGCCACCCTCGCGCTGCTCGACTACATCGAGCAGTCCTCGGACGGGTTCCGGATCCTGGTCCGGGACAGCCCGATCGGCTCGGCGTCCGGATCGTTCGTCTCGATCATCGGCGACGTCGCCTCCCGGGTGGAGCACATCCTGGCCGCGGAGTTCACGGCCCGCGGGCTCGACGACCGGGCCGCACCGATGTACGCCCAGATGCTGGTCGGCATGGTCGGTACGACGGGCCAGTGGTGGCTCGACGCCCGGCAGCCGTCCAAGGACGTCGTCGCGGCCCACCTGGTGAACCTGGCCTGGCACGGGCTGGCCGGGCTGCAGCCGACGCCGACGCTGCGCTCGCGCACCCCGTAGCCGGGCCGGCTCCCGCGTCCTAGAGTCGGGGCGTGACCTTCGACGTCACCGCCGACTCCTACGCCCGGTTCATGGGCCGGTTCTCCGCGCCCCTCGCCGAGCGCTTCGTCGACCTCCTCGCCCCCCGGCCCGGGCAGCGCGCGCTCGACGTCGGCTGCGGTCCGGGTGCGCTCACCGTCCCGCTGGTCGGGCTGCTCGGGGTGGACGCGGTGGCGGCGGTGGACCCGTCGGAGTCGTTCGTGGCCTCGGTGCGCGAGCGGCTTCCCGGTCTCGACGTCCGCACCGCCGCCGCCGAGCCGCTGCCCTTCGATGACGACGGGTTCGACCTGGCGCTCGCGCAGCTCGTCGTGCACTTCATGGCCGACCCGGTGGCCGGGCTGCGCGAGATGGCCCGGGTGACCGGCCCGGCGGGACCGTGGCGGCCAGCGTCTGGGACCACGCCGGCGGCGGCGGCCCGCTGGCGACGTTCTGGCAGGCCGTCCCGAGAGCTCGACCCCGGCGCGCGCGACGAGTCCCGCCTGGCCGGGGCCCGCGAGGGCCACCTGGCCGCACTGTTCGACGAGGCCGGCCTGCACGACGTGCGAGCCCGGCATCGCTCACCGTGCGGGTGCGGTTCGCGGACTTCGAGGACTGGTGGCAGCCCTACACGCTCGGTGTCGGCCCCGCCGGTGCGTACGTCGCGGGGCTCGACGCCGCCCGCCGCGCGGAGCTCCGGTCCCGCTGCGCGGAGCGGCTGCCGGACGGCCCGTTCGAGCTCGAGGCCGCCGCCTGGTGCGTGCGCGGCCGCGCCTGAGCCGTCACAGCCCCAGCTCCCCCACGACCCGGTCGGCCACCTCGTCGGCGGACAGGGCGGTGTTGTCGATGCGCAGGTGCTCGCGCCCGGCGAGCACGTCCTCGCCGACCGTGCGGGCTCCCCCGGTGTTCATGACGTACCTCCTCGAGCGCCAGCACGTTGCCGTGGGAGAACTCCAGGTCGCGCTTCGACCGCTTCTCGGCCAGCCGCAGCTCGGTGCGGTTGCGGACCAGGCGCTCCCCCAGGTCGGCGTACAGCTCGACGAACGACACCCGCCCGCCCGCGGCGTGCACCAGGTCGACGTACGACGTGACGAGGGCCCGGTCCTCGTCGAGCTCGAGGCCCCAGACCATCGTGAACACCAGGCCGTCGAGGTCGGCGGCGAGGGCCTCCTCGAGGACCCGGCGCCGGAACTCGCGACACCAGCCGGCCGAACGGCGGCGAGCCGAACGCGAAGATCTCGAGCACCGGCTCCACGGTCATGTGGTTGTGCAGCAGCTTGTAGCCGGTGCGGGCGGCCAGCGCGCGGCCCACCGTCATCTTCCCGACGGCGGGCGGCCCGAAGACGAACACGAAGTGCATGCGCGATGGTCTCAACCGCGACGTCCGGTGGCGACCGGTTATCCGACCCGCCGGGAGGACCTCGCCGGCCCCGGGAGCACCCCGGCTACCGTTGCCCACCAACAGGGGAGCTGTGCCGTGCGCGGACTCCTGCCGGAGGAACGCCGCGAGGCGAAGTGAGGTCCAGTTGTCTGTCACCAGTGAGCCGCGCCAGAGGCGGTCCCGAGCGGTCGAGCTCCACGACCGGGTCCCCGCCCGGCTGCACGGGATCCGGAGCCACCGGCTGGTACCGCACGTCCTCTTCCTGGTCGTGGCGATCGTGCTCGTCGGCTTCCACATGACGAAGTTCGGCTACGTCTCGATCATCGACGAGAACGCGCACTACGACTACATCAACACGTTCCCCGACGCCCCCAACAACGGCGACAAGATGTCGCAGGAGAGCCTGCGCGTGACGTCGTGCCGGCACTACCCGCCGGACTTCGTGTTCGCGTTCCCCAAGTGCGGCTCGAAGACCTACGACCCCAACGCCTACCCCGGCGGCGGCTTCTCCACCGCGGTCTCGACCCCGCCGGCGTACTACTGGGCCACCGCGCTGGTCGCCCATCCGCTGTCCGCGGTTACCGGGCGTGACCTGTTCACCGCTGCCCGGCTCGTGGGCGCGCTCTGGCTCGCGCTGCTGATGTCGACCTGCTTCCTGCTCGCGCGGTCCCTGCGGGCCTCGCGGCTGGCCGGTGTCGGAGCGGCCCTGCTGGTCGGGATCCTCCAGCGACATCGTCAGCTCGGCGGCCACGCTGGGTCCGGACATCTTCACCGCCGCGGTGAGCGGGCTGGTCCTGCTGGCCGCGCTGCGCTACGACCGGAGCCGGCGCGCCCTGCTGCTGCTGACCGGGGCGGTGGCGCTGGCGGCGCTCACCAAGCTGACGGCGTTCACCGCGGTCGGGCTGGCCATGGTCTACCTCGTGCTGCACCCGCTGCTGGCGCCGAAGGAGGAGCGGCGCCTGCTGCCCGTCGGCCGCGCGCTCGGGGTCTCCGCGCTCCAGATGGGGGTGTTCTCCCTGCTGTCCTGGCTGTGGCTGCAGCGTCCGCCCGCGGCGTCGGCCGCGGCCGCCGGGAACGGCCCGTCCACCGAGCTGTTCAACGCGGTGAAGATCCCGTGGGCCGAGCTGAAGGGCAGCCTGCCGTACACGTTCCTGACCCCGAACGTCGGCAACTTCAACGCGCCGTTCCTCGAGGGCGTGGCCAACGCGCACGTGGAGACGGTCTGCGTCGGCATCCTGGTGATCGCGATGTTCGCGGCGGCGTTCGCCTTCCGCAGCGCCCCGCGGGTCAGCGCCCTGGGCATCGGCCTGGTCCTGCTCGCGCTGACCGGGCCGGTGATCCTGCTGCTGCTGAACTTCTACGTGAACCACATCTACTTCCCGCTGCCGGCCCGGTACGGCGACGGGCTGCTGCCGGCCTTCGCGGCGGTGGCGGCGTGGATGCTGCGGGCCAGGCCGGCGTCCCGGGCGCTCGCGCTGATCGGGGTGCTCTCGGTGCTCAGCGTCTTCGTCTGAGCACCGCCGGCACGACGGCCGCTCAGCGTTCGGCGCGGGCGGCCATCCGGGCCTTCAGCGCGTCGCGCTTGTCCTCGAAGCGGAGCGCCTGCTTCTCGAGCTCGGCCATGAAGTCGGCCAGCTCGGTGCGCGCCTGCTCGCCCTCGGCGTCGAGGCCCTCGATCTCGAAGACGTTCCAGAACCGCAGCACCGGGGCGACCACGTCGTCGCGGTGCTGGCGGATGTCGTAGACGCCGGCGATCGCCATCTCGACGGCCTTGCGCTGGAAGCCGGCGATGTCGGTGCCGGGCATCGCGAAGTTCGTCACCACGTCGGTGATCGCGCGCATCGTCTGGCTGGGGTCGAGCTCGAGCGCGGCGCCGAGCAGGTTGCGGTAGAAGACCATGTGCAGGTTCTCGTCGGCCGCGACCCGGGCCAGCAGCTGGTCGCCGACGGCGTCCCCGGTGATCTTGCCGGTGTTGCGGTGCGAGACCCGGGTGGCGAGCTCCTGGAACGAGACGTAGGCCAGCGAGCGGACCATGTCGTCGTGCAGCGCGGTGTAGCCGGTGGACATGTGGTCCATCCGCAGCCGCTCGAGCTGGACCGGGTCGACGGCCCGCGAGGTCAGCAGGTAGTCGCGGATCGCGATGCCGTGCCGGCCCTCCTCCGCGGTCCAGCGGTGCACCCAGTCGCCCCAGGCGGCGTCGCGGCCGAACAGCGTGGCGATCTCGTGGTGGTAGCTGGGGAGGTTGTCCTCGGTGAGCAGGTTGACGATCAGCGCGGAGCGCGCGACGTCGGACATCTGGGAGTCCTCGACCGTCCACGGGTCACCGTTGAGCGGACCGTCGTAGTTGCGGCCGTCGCTCCACGGGACGTACTCGTGGGGGAACCACTCCTTGGCCATCGACAGGTGCCGGTTGAGGTTCGTCTCGACCACCGGCTCCAGCTCGAGCAGCAGCTGGGTCGTGCTCATCGGTTCGCTCACTGTGTCTCCTCGACGTCGCTTCCTTCGACGGTAACCTACGCAACCGTAGGTAGCGAGGCTCCGATGTCAGAAAGCCGCCAGCAGCTCCACGCGGTTGCCGTGCCCGTCGTAGGTGTGGAACCGCCGGTGCCCCGGGAACGTGTTCTCCTCGGCGCGGTCCACGACGAACCCCAGCCCCTCCAGCCGTACGGCGGTCGCGTCGAGGTCCTCGACGCTCGTCGAGCATGAAGGCCGGATGCGCCTTGCGGGCCGGCGTGAAGCCGGGCTCGACACCGACGTGCAGCTCGGCCGCCGCCACCGTCGTCCCGGCCGCGCGGAACCAGCAGCCGCCGCGGGCCGCGAGCTCCGCGCGGCTTGGCGACCTCGGGGAGGCCGAGGCCCTCGCCGTAGAACCGGCGCGCGACGTCCTCGCCGCCGGGCGGGCAGGACACCTGCACGTGATGGATCCTCATCGCTCTCCTCCGAGGTAGTGCTTCATGCCGACGTGCGACGCGGTGAACCCGAGCCGATCATAGAACCGTCGCGCCGCGCGGCGCTGCGCGTTCGTGGTGAGCCCCCCGGACGAGCAGGCCGCCGCTCGCCGACCCGGCACTTCTGCAGCAGGAACACGCGTGTCCCGCTGCGCCGGTGACGGGTGGGCCTGCGACGACGAAGACGCGGCGGAACGGGAGCGTGGTGCCGTGCGGCCCGGCCGGGTACGCCTCCCGCAGCAGCGCCTGGTACTCCGCGACGAAGACCGCCCGCAGGTCCTCGGGCAGCGCCTGGAGCGTCGGTCGCGCACCGGTGCCGCTGATCCAGGTGAACACCGGGTCCTCGCCGGGCAGCAGGTGCAGGTAGGTCGTCTCCCAGGCGTCCACCTCGCAGCCCGAGGTCGCGCAGCCGGTCGGCGTACACGCGCCGGGTCGTGGGAGTGCGGCCGGGCGACGCCCTCGGTCCAGCCGGCGAAGCGCGGGTCCGCGGCGAGCTCGTGCAGCAGCACGTGGCTGGGCTCCGTCGTGGTTGCCGGGCACCTGGAAGGCGAACCAGCCGCCGGGGGCGACGTGCCCGACCAGCGTCCGGGAGGAGGTCGAGGTGGCCGGGCACCCACTGGTACGTCGCGTTGGAGAACAGCACGTCGACCGGCTGCTCCGGGCCGCCAGGTGCGCACGTCCCCCTGCTCGAACCGCACGCCCGGCGACGCCGACCGCCCGGGCCACCATCTCCGGGCGAGGAGTCGACGCCCACCACCTCGGCGGCCGGCCAGCGCTCGCGCGAGCAGGGCGGTCAGGTTCCCGGGGCCGCAGCCGAGGTCGACGACCCGGGCCGGCGCGTCCGCACCCACCCGGGCCAGCAGGTCCACGAAGGGCCGGCCGCGCTCGTCGGCGTAGACCAGGTAGCGGTCGGGGTCCCAGTGGTGGCTCATCGCGTCTCCCAAAGTCTCTTGACGTCAAGATAACTCTGCCGCGCCGGGTCTCTCGATGTCAAGAATCTCGACGGCTATGATCGGCGGCATGCGAGACGAGGTCGACCGGCTCGTCGAGGCCTGGCAGCGGGAACGCGCCGACCTCGACCTGCAGCCGATGGAGGTGCTCAGCCGGGTCACCCGGCTGGGCCACCACCTCGACCGGGCCCGCCGGCAGGCCTTCGCCGAGCACCACATCGAGTCCTGGGAGTTCGACGTGCTCGCCGCGCTGCGCCGGGCGGGCACGCCGTACGAGCTCTCCCCCGGCCGGCTGCTCGAAGGAGACCCTGGTGACCAGCGGCACCATGACCAACCGCGTCGACCGGCTGGCCGCCCGCGGGCTCGTCGAGCGGCTGCCCGACCCGCGCGACCGGCGCGGGGTGCTGGTCCGGCTGACCGCGACCGGTCGCAGCACCGTCGACGGCGCGCTGGAGGGCCTGCTGTCGCGGGAGCGGGCGCTGCTCACCGGGCTGGACGCCGACGACCAGCGCCGGCTCGCCGACCTGCTGCGGTCGCTGGTCGTGCCGTTCGAGCGGCGAGGCCTGATGCCCGGCGAGATCTGGCTGCGGTTCCTGTCCGGCCCGGACATCGACGGGCTCGGCCTGACCAGCACCGACATCATCGACGCGGTGGAGTCGGTCGTGGCCGCGCACGGCCGGGGCGAGACGGTCTTCGAGCCGCGGGTCCACCTGGTGCCCGACAACGGCGGGGTCGGCCACTTCAACGTGCTGCGCGGGCACGTGTCCACGCTCGGCGAGCGGGGCGTGTCCGGCATCAAGGTCGTCGGCGACTTCGTGCCCAACTACGAGCACGGCCTGCCCAGCGAGCTCGGGCTGGCCACGCTCTACGACCCGCACACCGGCGTACCCCTCTGCGTCATGGACGCCACCCTGATCACCGAGGCCCGCACCGGCGCGATGACCGCGGTCGGCGCCAAGCACCTCGCCCGGCCGGACAGCAAGGTGCTCGGCCACGCCGGCGCCCGCGGCACGGCGTTCTCCAACGTCACCATGCTCGACGCGCTCTTCGACCTCGACGAGATCCGGGTGACCAGCCGGCGCCCCGAGTCCCGGGAGGCCTTCGGCGAGCAGCTGCGGGCGGCCACCGACACCCCGGTGCGGGTCGTCGACACCGTCGAGGAGGCGTTCGACGACGCCGACATCCTCGTCGAGGCCACCCGGCTGACCTCCCCGGCGCCGCTGCTGCGCACCGCGGCCGTGAAGCCCGGGGCCTTCGTGGTGCCCTACGGCACGGTCAGCGCCGTCGAGCTCGACCTGCTCGACGTGATGGACAAGGTCGTGGTCGACGACTGGCGCGAGGCGCAGTCCGGCCGGTTCGGCGCCCTGCGCGCGCACGTCGACAGCGGGCGGCTGAGCCCCGAGACGCTGTACGCCGAGCTGGGGCAGGTCGTCTCCGGGCAGAAGCCGGGCCGCGAGCGCGACGACGAGCGGATCCTGCTCTGGCACCGCGGCCTCTCGATCCTCGACGTCGCCGTCGCGCACCTGATCCTGCAGCGGGCCGAGGCGGTCGACGCCGGCACCATGCTGCGCTACCGATGACCGTCCCCGCCCAGGTCCTGGTCCGGCGGGCGGCGGACCTCGACGCCGCGGCCGTGCTCGCCGTGGCCGACGGCGCCCGGCTCCGGCTCGACCCCGGGCTGCTGGCCGGCCTGCAGGTCTCCCGCGACCTGACGGTGGCGGCGCTGACCGACGCCGGCCCGGTGTACGGCGTCACGACCGGCATGGGGCTGCAGTCGCACCTCGCCGTCGGCGCCGCCGAGCAGCCGGCCTACCAGGGCGACCTGATGCTCGCCCGCGCCGTGGGCACCGCCCCGTGGCTGGACCGGCGCACCACCCGCGCCGTGCTGGCCACCCGGCTGCGCACCCTGCTCGACCCGGAGACCGGCACCTCCCCGGCGCTCGCGACCGCCCTGGTCGCCCTGCTCGACGCCGACGTCCTGCCGGCGCTGCCCGCGACCGGCAACGGCGCCGCCGGCGAGATCATCCCGCTGGCCCACCTCGGCGGCCTGCTCACCGGCAGCGGCGAGGCGCTCGCCGACGACGGCACGACGCTGCCGGCCGCGGACGCGCTGGCCCGGGCCGGCCTCGCGCCGTACACGTTCGGGGCCAAGGAGGGCGTCGCGCTGCTCCAGGGCGTGCCGGTCGCCACCGCCCGGGCGGTCCTGCTCGCGCACGACGCCCGCGTGCACGCCGCCCAGGCGCTGGCGGTCGCCGCGGCGGAGGTCGCGCTGGTGCGGGCGCCCCGGGACCCGTACGTCGCCGCGCTGGTCCGGGGCGACGCCGGTGCTGGCCGCCGTGCACGCCGGGCTGCTGCGGCTGGCCGGCGACGAGGACGGCCCGCGGATGCTCCAGGCGCCGGTGTCGTTCCGGGTCACCGGCCCGGCGATCGCCCACCTGCTGCGCAGCGCCGGGCACCTCGAGGACGCCGTCGACCGGTCGCTGGCCGCGGTGAGCACCTCCCCCGCGCTCGTCGACGGCCGCTTCCTCGGCACCGCGGGCTTCGACGGCTTCGACCTCGCGGCCTGCACCGACGGCGTCCGCCTCGCGGTGCTGCACCTCGCCGAGACCGGTGCGGCCCGGCTGCACCGGATGCTCGACGCGCGGGTCACCGGCCTCGCCCCGCAGCTGTCCGCCGAGCCCGGGCGACAGGCCGGCCTGGTCGTGGTGCACAAGCGCGCGGTGGGCCTCGTGCACGCCGCCCGTCGTACGTCGGCACCGGCGTCGCTCGGCGCCACGGAGACCTCCCTGGGCCAGGAGGACGTGCAGAGCTTCGGCCTCGAGAGCGCGCAGGCGCTGGACGACGCCCTCGCCGTGCTGCGCGACGTCACCGCCTGCGAGCTGCTCGCCGTCCACCAGGCGACGCTGCTCGGACCCGACCGGCCACGCGGCACCGCGACGCTGCAAATGGTGTTGCGCAAGGCTTCTGAGGTCCTGCCCGACCAGATAACGGATCGGCATTTCGGCCGCGACGTCCGTGCCATTGCGTTTGTGCTCGGCGTAGGTTGGGCACACGACGTACTCCACGCCCCAGCCGACGCGGCGTCTCATCCCGCGCGCGAGACCCCCTGAATCCCTACTTGCCCAGTAGTTTATCTCTCGGTACCCGCGACACACCGGTGACGGACCCAGAAGTTCGGAGAGCTCGATGATCACGTTCGACGAGGTGACCAAGACCTTTCCGGGGGGGAGCGTCGCGGTCGACAACCTGTCGCTGGAGCTGCCCACCGGGCAGATCACCGTGTTCGTCGGGCCGTCCGGGTGCGGCAAGACCACCAGCCTGCGGATGATCAACCGCACCATCGAGCCGACCTCCGGGGTCATCTCGATCGACGGCGAGGACGTGTCCAAGCAGGACGCGGCGCTGCTGCGCCGCAAGATCGGCTACGTCATCCAGAACGCCGGCCTCTTCCCGCACCGCACGATCGTGGACAACATCGCCACCGTGCCGCTGCTCAACGGCGTGAACAAGAAGCAGGCCCGCGAGCAGGCCGCCGAGCTGCTCACCCGCGTCGGCCTCGACACCTCGCTGGCGCACCGCTACCCCGCGCAGCTCTCCGGCGGGCAGCAGCAGCGCGTCGGCGTCGCCCGGGCGCTGGCCGCCGACCCGCCGGTGATGCTGATGGACGAGCCGTTCAGCGCCGTCGACCCGATCGTCCGCGACGGGCTGCAGAAGGAGTTCCTGCGCCTGCAGGCCGAGATCGGCAAGACCATCGCGTTCGTCACCCACGACATCGACGAGGCGATCAAGCTCGGCGACAACGTGGCGATCTTCCGCGAGGGCGGCCACCTCGCCCAGCTCGGCTCCCCGCAGGACCTGCTCGACAACCCCGCCGACGACTTCGTCGCCGACTTCGTGGGCCGCGACCGCGGCTTCCGCGGCCTGTCGTTCCTCACCGCCGCCGAGCTCGAGGTCGAGCCGGTCACCCGCGTACGTCGACCGCCCGGACGCCGTACGCCTGGTGCTGGACGACGACGGCCGGCCGCGGGGCTGGTCGGTCGACGGGTCCGACGGCCTGCGCCCGCTGCCCGGCACCTTCACCGACCGACGACTCGCTGCGGCTGGTCACCGACCTGGCCATCACCTCCCCGGCCGGCGCCGCGGTCCGGGTCGACGCGCGACGGCGTGGCCGACGGCGTCGTCGCCCACGAGGCCATCGCCCGGCACCTCACCGCGCTGCGGCACGAGACCGACGAGGGCGCCCGGTCGCGGGCGGCGCGATGATCCAGTACTTCTCCCAGAACCACGCGACGATCCTCACCGCGCTCGTGCAGCACATCTGGCTGGCGCTGCTGCCGGTGGCGATCGGCGTCGTCTTCGCGCTGCCGCTGGGCTACCTCGCGGTCCGGTACCCGCGGCTGCACCAGCCGATCGTGAACACCGGGTCGGTGATCTACTCCATCCCCTCGCTGGCGTTGTTCGTGGTGCTGCCCGCGATCCTCGGGGTCGGGGTGCTCTCGCCGCTCAACGTGGTCGTGGCGCTCTCGCTCTACAGCCTCGCGCTGCTCACCCGGACGGTCGCCGACGCGCTGACCTCCGTGCAGGGCGAGACCACGCAGGCCGCGTTCGCGATGGGGTACCGGCCGCTGCGCCGGCTGTTCGGCGTCGAGCTGCCGATGGCGCTCCCGGTGCTGTTCGCCGGGCTCCGGGTCGCGACGGTCGCCAACATCAGCCTGGTCAGCGTCGGTGCGATCGTCGGGGTCGGCGGCCTCGGTGCGCTGTTCACCCGCGGCTCCCAGCTCGGCTTCGTCGAGCCGATCCTGATCGGCATCCTGCTCTCGGTGCTGCTGGCGCTGGTGTGCGACCTCGGCCTGGTGCTGCTGCAGCGCGCGATGACCCCCTGGACCCGGGCGGGGGCACGCTGATGACCGTCGTCCCGATGTTCAACTACTTCGGCTACCTCTTCGACGGGGCCAGCTGGGCCTGGTCCCAGCCCTCGTCGATCCCGCACCTGCTGCTCCAGCACATCGTCTACACCCTGCTCACCGTCGCGATCAGCGCCGCCATCGCCCTGCCGATCGGGCTGTTGATCGGGCACACCAACCGCGGCGCGTTCCTGGCCATCAACATCGGCAACGCCGGCCGGGCGCTGCCCACCTTCGGCCTGCTGGTCCTGATGGTCACGCTGATCGGGATCGGCACGCGTCCGGTGCTGATCGCGCTCGTGCTGCTGGCCGTGCCACCGATCCTCGCCGCGACGTACGCCGGCATCCGCTCGGTCGACCGGTCGGCCGTGGACGCCGCGGTCGGGATGGGCATGCGCCCGATGCAGGTGCTGTTCCGGGCCGAGGTGCCGATGGCGCTGCCGTTGATCGTCAGCGGCCTGCGCAGCGCGACGCTGCAGGTGTGCGCGACCGCCACCATCGCGGCGTACGTCGGCCTCGGCGGCCTCGGCCGGCTGCTCGTCGACGGGCTCAGCGTCAACGAGTACGACCGGGTGTTCGCCGGCGCCCTGCTCGTCGCCGTGCTCGCGGTGCTGCTCGACCTGCTCGGTGCGCTCGTCGAGCGGATCGTCGTCTCCCCCGGCGTCCGCGGCCGCAGCACGCAAGCGCACCCGTTCCTCCAAGGCCTCACCTCAGCAAGCCCCCACCGCCGGCGCCTCCCGCTAGCGGCCAAACGAAAGGTTCCACCCATGCCCAGGAAGTCCAAGCTCATCGCGATCGCCGCGGTGGTGGCGGCGGTCCTGCCGCTCAGCGCCTGCGGGGGTGACCCGACGAGTGCTGGTGGCTCCGGCTCGTCCGACTCCTCGACCATCACCATCGGCTCGGCGAACTTCCCCGAGAACGAGCTGCTCGCCGAGATGTACGCCCAGGCCCTCGAGGCCAAGGACGTCAAGGTCAACCGCAAGTTCAACATCGGCGCCCGCGAGCTCTACCTCAAGGCGCTCGGCGACGGCTCGATCGACATGATCCCGGAGTACAACGGCGCGCTGCTCGCGGCGCTGTCCGAGGGCGGCACCGTGCCGGACGACGTCAGCACCCCCGACGAGGTCTACCAGGCCCTGCAGAAGGTGCTGCCCGAGGGCACCGAGACGCTGGAGCAGTCGGCCGCCGAGGACAAGGACACGCTGACCGTCACCTCCGACACCGCCAGCAAGTACAACCTCAAGACCATCGACGACCTCAAGCCGGTCGCGGACAAGCTGGTGCTCGGCGCCGGCCCCGAGTTCGCCAAGCGCTACCAGGGCGTCGTCGGCCTGGAGAAGCTCTACGGCATCACGTTCAAGGAGTTCAAGCCGCTCGACCCGGGCGGCCCGCTCACCAAGGCGGCGCTGAAGAAGGGCGACATCCAGGTCGCCAACATCTTCTCCACCGACTCCACGATCGAGACCGACAACCTGGTCGTGCTCGAGGACACCAAGAACCTGTTCCTCGCGCAGAACATCGTGCCGGTGATCCGCTCCTCGAAGGTCGACGACACCGTGAAGTCCGCCGTCAACGAGGTCTCCCAGGCCCTCACCACCGAGGACCTGACGAAGTACCTCGCCGAGGTCGCCGTCGACAAGAAGGACTCGGCCACCGTGGCCAAGGAGTTCCTGGACGCCAACAACATCGGCTGACCTGAGCCTCAGCCCAGGTCGACCCGGGCCTCAGTCCACCTCGAGCCGGGCCTTGCGATACGCAAGGCCCGGCTCGACCTGTCCGGGCCCGGGTCTGGGGCGCCAGCACGTCGACTGACCACAACGACGGGCACTCGCCGACCTCACGGGCCGGATCCAGGCTCACCGCGCCCGGATCTCTGGGCGAGTGCCCGTTCCAGTGGTCGTCAGTCGAGGAGGGCGGCGGCCTCCAGCCACTGCTCCTCGAGGTCGGCCTTCTGGTCCGGTCACCTCGCGCAGCTGTACGTCGACCGAGGCGAGCCGCTCGTAGTCGCTGGCGTGCTCGACCATCTCGGCGTGCAGCTCGCCTCCCGCTCCGCGAGCCGGGAGAGCTGCTTGTCGAGCCGGGCGACCGCCTTGCGGGCCTCCCGCAGCTCGCCGGCCGACGCCGCGGGGCCGCCCGGCACCGGCGGCCGACCCGGCCGCACGCGCCGCGTCGACGGACTCGCTGACAGGGCGGCGGCGCGGCGCTCGAGGTACTCCTCCACGCCGCGCGGCAGCATCGAGATCTGTCCGTCGCCGAGCAGCGCCCACGTCGAGTCGGTGACCCGCTCCAGGAAGTACCGGTCGTGCGAGACGACCACCAGGGTGCCCGGGCCAGCCGTCGAGGAAGTCCTCCAGCACGGTCAGCGTCTCGATGTCGAGGTCGTTGGTGGGCTCGTCGAGCAGCAGCACGTTGGGCTCGGAGAGCAGCAGCCGCAGCATCTGGAAGCGTCGCCGCTCGCCACCGGAGAGGTCGCCGATCCGGGCGGTCAGCCGGTCGCCGGTGAAGCCGAACCGCTCCAGCATCGAGGAGGCGGTGATCTCCCCGGCGGACCCGGCCAGCCGGGTCACCCGCTGCACCTTCTCCACCGAGTCGAGCACCCGGTCGGCGGGTCGAGGTGGTCCAGCGCCTGGGTGAGGTGCTCCAGCGCCACCGTGCGGCCCTGCCGGACGCGTCCCCGGGTCGGCTCCAGCTCCCCGGCCACCAGCCGCAGCACGGAGGTCTTGCCGGCCCCGTTGACGCCGACCAGGCCGACGCGGTCGCCGGGCCCGAGGCGCCAGGTGGCGTGCGAGAGCAGCTCCCGCTCGCCGCGGACCAGGTCGGCGTCCTCGATGTCGATGACGTCCTTGCCGAGCCGCTGGGTGGCGAACCGCTGCAGCTCGAGACGGTCGCGCGGCTCCGGCTCGTCCTCGATCAGGGTGTAGGCCGCGTCCATCCGGAACTTCGGCTTCGACGTGCGCGCGGGCGCCCCGCGGCGCAGCCAGGCGAGCTCCTTGCGCATCAGGTTCTGCCGGCGGGCCTCCGAGGCCGACGCCTGCCGCTGCCGCTCGGCCTTGGCCAGCACGAAGGCGGCGTACCCGCCGTCGTACACGTCCACGACGCCGTCGTGCACCTCCCACGTGGTGGTGCAGACCTCGTCGAGGAACCAGCGGTCGTGGGTGACCACCACCAGCGCGGACGTACGACGGGCAGCGGACCGGGTCAGGTGCCGGGCCAGCCAGGCCACGGCCTCGACGTCGAGGTGGTTGGTGGGCTCGTCGAGGACGACGAGGTCGTGGTCGCCGAGCAGCAGCCGGGCCAGCGAGCAGCGCCGGCGCTCGCCACCGGAGAGGCCCTCGACGACGCGGTCGAGCGAGACCCCGGCGAGCAGCACCTCGACGACCTCGCGGGTGGACGGGTCGGCGGCCCACTCGTGGTCGGCGCGGCCCTCGAGCACCGCGACGCGGACGGTGGCCTGCGGGTCGAGGTCGTCGCCCTGGGTGAGGTACCCCAGGCGCAGGCCCCGGTTGCGGGAGACCCGGCCCTCGTCGGGCTCCTCGAGGCCGCCGAGCAGCTTGAGCAGGGTGGTCTTGCCGTCGCCGTTGCGGCCGACGACGCCGATCCGGTCGGTGGCGCCGACGCCGAGGCTGACGTCGTCGAGGAGCGGGCGCACGCCGTAGGCCTTGTGCACCCGCTCGAGGCTGACCAGGTTGGCGACTGCCATCTCAGACCCGTCCGTCGTCGGTGGTGACCACCCGGGCGCCGTGCACCGGCCCGGGGGCGAAGGACACCGGCCCGAGGTCGAGGGACCGGAGTCCCCCGGCCACCTGGACGGCGTGCGAGCGGCCCTCGCACAGGAACAGGCAGCTCGGCCCGGAGCCGGACACGATCGCGCCGTGCGCGGACTCCAGCCGGCCCTGCTCCAGGGCCCGGCCGAGCTCGGGGCGCAGCCGCAGCGCGGCGGCCTGCAGGTCGTTGGACAGGCTGGCGCCGAGCGCGGCCACGTCGTGGCCGCGCAGCGCCGCCATCAGGGCGTCCGGGATCTCCGGCTCCGGCACCGAGGTGCCGTCGTGCAGCACGTCGAACTCGCGGTAGACCGAGGGCGTGGAGAGGCCCTGCTCGGACTCCAGCACCACCCACCAGTACTCCCCGACGGTGATCAGCGGCACCACGACCTCGCCGCGTCCGGAGCCGATCGCGGTGCCCCCGACCAGCGCGAACGGCACGTCGCTGCCGAGCTCCGGCGGCGATCCTCATCAGCTCGGAGCCGCGGGGTGCCCAGGCCCCAGAGGTGGTCGAGCGCGAGCAGGGTGGCGGCCGCGTCGGCGCTGCCGCCGGCCATCCCGCCGGCGACCGGGATGCCCTTCTCGATGGCCAGGTGGGCGCCGCGCCGGATCCCGCCGTGGTGCTCGACGCAGCGTCCGGGCCGCGCGGACGGCGATGTTGGTGTCGTCGAGCGGGACGCCGTCGATCGGGATCCGCGCGTCGGCGGTCACGCTGACGGTCAGGTCGTCGGCGTCGGTGACCGTGACCCGGTCGTAGAGCCCGATCGCCTGGTAGACGGTCGCCAGCGCGTGGAAGCCGTCCGCGCGCCGCGTGCCGACTCCCAGCGAGAGGTTGATCTTGGCAGGGGCGGACGACCGTCACGGCGCCGTTCACGCCTGCACCCCCAGGGCCAGCCCCTCGGCGATCAGCGCGAACTGCTCCACGCCGATGGCCTCGCCCCGCGCCATCGGGTCGACGCCGGCGTGCGCCAGGGCGGCCTCCGCCGCGGCGGCCGAGCCGGCCAGGTCCTTGAGCGTGGAGCGCAGCGTCTTGCGGCGCTGGGCGAACGCGGCGTCGACGACCCGGAACACCTGCTCCCGGGTCGCGGAGACGGCCGGCGGCTCGCGGTGCGTCCAGGCGACCAGACCGGAGTCGACGTTCGGCGCCGGCCAGAACACCGAGCGGCTGACCGACCCCGCCCGTCGTACGTCGGCGTACCACGCGGCCTTCACCGACGGGACGCCGTACGTCTTGGAGCCGGGGGGCGCGGCGAGCCGGTCGGCGACCTCGGCCTGGACCATCACCAGCCCGTGCCGCAACGAGGGCAGCAGCGCCATCAGGTGCAGCAGGACCGGCACCGAGACGTTGTAGGGCAGGTTGGCGACCAGCGCGGTCGGCGGCGGCCCGGGGATCGCGTCGACCCGCAGCGCGTCGGCCTCGACGACCTCGCAGCGGTCGGCCAGGTCCGGTGCGTACGCCGCGATGGTGGCGGGCAGCGCCCCGGCCAGCACCGGGTCGATCTCGACCGCGACGACGCGCGCGACGGTCTCCAGCAGCGCCAGCGTCAGCGACCCGAGGCCGGGACCGACCTCGAGGACCACGTCGTCGGGCCCGACCCCGGACGCGCGCACGATGCGACGCACGGTGTTGGGGTCGATGACGAAGTTCTGGCCGCGCTGCTTGGTGGGCCGGATCCCGAGCTCCTCGGCCAGCAGACGCACCTCCGCCGGCCCGAGGAACCTCGGACCGGCGGAGGGGATGTTCTCGTCGGCCACCACGCAGGCGACCCTATCCGGGATCAGGCGCGAGCCCCGCACACCGGCCAGGCGCCGTAGCCGCCCTCGGCCGCACGGACCTTCTCGGCGATCGCGATCTGCTGCGACCGGCTGTTCTGGTCGGGACGGCCGGAGCCGCCGTACGCCTGCCAGGTGCCCAGGTTGAACTGCAGGCCGCCGTAGTAGCCGTTGCCGGTGTTGGCCGCCCAGTTGCCGCCGGACTCGCACGCGGCGATCCGGTCCCAGGCGCTGCCGTCGCCGGAGTAGCTCGGGGTGCTCGGCTGGGGCGCCGGGCGGTCCTTGGTGCCGACCCTGACGATCTCGGCGACCGGCTGGCGGACCAGGCTGGGAGCGCAGCACCTTGCGGTTCACGGCCTCGCCGTTCTTGAACGTGACCTTGTAGACCACGGCGCGGCTGCCGGAGCGGCCGGCGCGGACGGTGCGCGACTGGTCGGTGTACATCGAGGAGTCCTGGCCGCTTCGACGCTGTCGAAGCCGACCGGCTGCGTCGTACGACGCTGGGCGACGCGCACCTTGGTCAGCGTGACCTTGTCGCCGTCGTCGAGGACGGCGTCGAGGCCGGGCTTGACCTGGTCGTTGCTGTCGGCCTTCTCGCCGAGCTCGGTGAGCGCGTCGCCGACGGTGAGGGCGGTCACGGTCTTCTTCCGTGCCTTCTCGCCGCCGAGCTTCACGGTGAGGGTCTTGGGGGTGACGACGGCGAGGTCCATGCCGGAGCGGCTGATCTCGGTGCCGCGGCTGGCGGACATGTCGGCGTCGCCGAAGCGGAGGCCGATCTGGTCGAGCGCGGCGGACACGTCGGTGGCGGTCACCCAGTAGCGGTTGCTCTTCCCGTCGACCTTGACGTCGAGGGGGCGGCCGTACTTCACGGCGATGGTGGCCCCGTCGGCGACCGACGAGGTGGTGCCGGGGGCGACGACGTCGTGGTCCCCGACGGAGATGTCCTCGGCCTTCAGCACGTCACGCGACGTTGTCGCCGAAGGTGCGGACCTCCTGGGTCTTGCCGTCGACCGAGAGGGTGACGGTCTTGCTCATTGCGGCGTAGCCGACGCCGGTGGCGGCGACCGCCAGGACGACGGCGCCGACCAGGACGGCGAGCGCGGCCCTGCTCCTGCTCAGGTGTGCGACTGTGCTCTGCACGCTGCTCCCATGATCGGGCTCTCCGGGCCGCGGGAGCGACAGCGCGTACGTCGGCGGCCGGACTCGGCCCCCACAACGCAGCGGCCCTCGGCGCTACCCCGGTCGACGACTCTCCGGGTGGCACGCACAGGGCCCTGTGGCTGTCGCCCGAGAACTTCCCCGCTCCCGGCCAACAAGCACATGACCATACGGAAGCCCCATCAGCAGGACCAAATAATCCTGCCGGGATATGTACGATTTTCGGGTGGTTGATGGTGGCGCAGATCACCCAGATGGGCGGCGGTGGCCTAGTCAGGTCGGGCTATCCGGGGTGGTGCGCGCGGGCCACCCGCGTCACCAGGTGCCACCGAACGCCGCGTCGGTGTTGGCGTCGACGGCGGCGCACAGCTCGGCGAGGTCCTCCCCGCGGGTCTCCGCCATCGACCGCATCGTCAGCGGCACGAGGTACGACGCGTTGGGCCGGCCCCGGTAGGGCATCGGCGTGAGGTACGGCGCGTCCGTCTCGACCAGCACCCGGTCCTGCGGGACCACGCGCAGCGCCTCCCGGAGCGGCTCGGCGTTCTTGAACGTCACGGTGCCGGCGAAGGACAGCCAGCCGCCGCGGTCCAGGCAGGCCCGGGCGAACGCGGCGTCCCCGGAGAAGCAGTGCATGACGAACCGCTCGGGCACGCCCTCCTCGTCGAGGATCCGCAGCACGTCCTCGTGGGCGTCCCGGTCGTGGATCACCAGGGTCCGGTCGAGCCGCTTGGCCAGCTCGACGTGCCGCCGGAAGGACAGCTGCTGGGCGGCCCGGCCCTCCTCGCCGGTGCGGAAGTAGTCGAGGCCGGTCTCGCCGACGGCGCGGACCCGGTCCCCGGACCCGGCCAGCGACGCGATCTCCTCCAGCGCCGCCTCGAGCTGCCCGGCCTCGGCGAGCACCGGCGCCTCGTTGGGGTGCAGCGCGACGCCGGCGACCAGCGCGTCGTGGGTGGCCGCCGCCTCGACGGCCCAGCGCGCGCCCGGCAGGTCGCAGCCGATCTGCACGATCCGGGTGACGCCCACCGCGGCGGCCTGCGCGATCGCCTCGCGGGTCTGCAGCCAGGAGCCGTCCGGCCCGTCGGCGATGTCGAGGTGGCAGTGGTTGTCGACCACCGGGTGCGGCAGCGCCTCGGGCACCGGCGGTCGGCTGCGGTCCCGGCCGCCCTCGTGGCGGCTGCGCGTCGGGCCGGTCACGACCCCTGCACCTGCGGCTTGTGGACGGCGTCGTAGACGACCCGCTTGGGCAGTCCCGCCCGGCGGGCCACGTCGAGGATCGCCTCCTTGCGGGTGGCGCCGGCCTCCTCCTCCTCGGCGACCAGCGCGGCCAGCGACGCCGGGTCGGACGGTACGTCGACCGCCTCGACGTTGCCCTCCACGACGATCGTCACCTCGCCCCGGACCCCGTCGGCGGCCCACGCGGCGAGGTCGGCGAGCCCGGCCCGTCGTACCTCCTCGTGGGTCTTGGTCAGCTCCCGGCACACGGCACCGCGACGGTCGGCGCCGAACGCCTCGGCCATCGAGGCGAGTGCGGCCTCGGTGCGGTGCGGCGCCTCGAAGAACACCATCGTGCGCTGCTCGCCGCGCAGCGCGGCCAGCCGCCGGCCGCGCTCGCCGGCCTTGCGGGGCAGGAAGCCCTCGAAGCAGAACCGGTCGACGGGCAGCCCGGACACCGCGAGCGCGGTGAGCACCGCGGACGGGCCCGGGGACGGCGGTCACGGTGATGCCGCGCTCGACCGCGGCGGCCACCAGCCGGTAGCCGGGGTCGGACACCGACGGCATCCCGGCGTCGGTGACCAGCAGCACGCGCTCGCCGGCCTCGAGGGCCTCGACGAGCACCGGCGTGCGGGAGGACTCGTTGCCCTCGAAGTAGGACACCACCCGGCCGGTCACGGTGACCCCGAGGTCGGTGGTCAGCCGCCGCAGCCGGCGGGTGTCCTCGGCCGCGACGACGTCCGCGGTGGCGAGCTCCTCGGCCAGCCGCGGGGGCGCGTCCGCGACCCGGCCGATCGGGGTCGCGGCCAGCACCAGCACGCCGAAACCCTCGTTGTCGTCCACGCCGCGATCATCCCGCACCTGCCCGGCGGGCGTGCGCGGGGTACGTACAGTGGCGCCGTGACCGTCGTGGACCAGCCGCCCCGCCGTACGACGGGGCTCTCCACCACGGCCGACGCCCGGGTGGTCCCGAGCGCCCGCCGGCGGCTCGCCCCCGCGCTGCGCGACGACGACCGCTTCGTGGCCTGGGCCGCGACCGTGGCGATCACCCTGCTCGCCGGGTTCCTGCGGCTGTGGCAGCTCGGCCGCTCCAAGGCGTTCCTGTTCGACGAGACCTACTACGCCAAGGACGCCTGGTCGCTGTGGCACCACGGCTACGTCACCGGCTACGTCTCCGACGCCAACGAGAGGATCCTGGCCGGCCGGCTCACCGGCCTGTGGACCGACGCCCCGAGCATGGTCGTGCACCCCGAGGCCGGGAAGTGGCTGATCGCGCTGGGCGAGCAGGTCTTCGGGATGACGCCGTTCGGCTGGCGGGTCGCCTCCGCCGTCGTCGGGACGCTGATGGTGACGGTGATGATCCGGCTGGCCCGCCGGCTGACCGGCTCCACGCTGCTCGGCTGCGTCGCGGGCCTGCTGCTGTGCTTCGACGGCCTGCGAGTTCGTGCTGTCCCGGCTGGCCCTGCTCGACATCTTCCTGGCGTTCTTCGTGCTCAGCGCCGTCGCCTGCCTGGTCGCCGACCGGGACTGGGGACGGCTGCGGATCGCCCGCCTCGTGCCCGGCGACTTCCGCGCGACCGCCTCGGACTGGGGCCCGGTCCGCGCGCTGCTCTGGCGGCCCTGGCGGCTCGCCGCCGGCGTCTGCTTCGGGCTGGCCTGCGCGACGAAGTGGAACGCGGTCTTCCCGCTGGCGGCCTTCGGGATCCTGGTGTGGGCTGTGGGACGCCGGCGCCCGCCGGGCGATCGGGGTCCGGCTGCCGCGGCTGCGCTCGCTGGTCGTCGACGCGCTGCCGGCGTTCTGCTACCTCGTCCTGGTCGCCCTCGTGGTGTACGTCGCGAGCTGGACCGGCTGGCTGCTGCACGCCGACGTCTACGAGAAGGCGCTCTCGAACACGCAGTACGGCCCCTACTGGGGCAGCTACCTCGAAGCACGACGCGCACGGCTTCTTCCCCGAGCTGTGGCAGTCGCTGCGGTCGCTGTGGCACTACCACCACGACGTCTACGCCTTCCACACCAAGTTCCTCGACGGCGCCAAGCACACCTACCAGTCCACGCCGCAGGGCTGGCTGATCCTGAACCGTCCGGTCGGCGTGCAGGCCGACCTGGGCATCAAGCCCGGCGACCAGGGCTGCACCGCACCGGCCGGCAGCACCTGCCTGCGCCAGGTGCTGCTGCTCGGCACCCCCGCGCTGTGGTGGGGCGGCGTGCTCGCGCTGCTCTACGCCGTCTTCGGCTGGGTCGGCAAGCGGGACTGGCGGTTCGGCGTCGCGGTCGTCGGCGTGCTCGCCTCCTGGCTGCCCTGGATCCCCAACGACGACCGGCCGATCTTCTCCTACTACGCGATCGCGATCATCCCCTTCACGATCCTCGCGATCGTGCTCTGCCTGGGCACGATGATCGGCGGCCCCCGGGCCTCGGACCGCCGCCGCATGTGGGGTACGGCGGTCGCGGGCGCGTTCGTGGTGCTGGTGATCGTGAACTTCGCCTGGTTCTGGCCGATCTACGTCGGCGACCTGATCACCACCCCGCAGTGGCTGGACCGGATCTGGTTCAGTCGCTGGATCTGAGGACGCGCGGCACGAAGTTCGCCGATTCGGTTGCGGGCACCGGCCCGGACCGGGGACCCTGGACGAGTGCCTATCGGGGGGAGTGACCCGGCCGCGACCCTCCGTGACGTCGCGGCCTCGCTGGTGTCCGAGCACGCCCCCGTCGTCATCGGCCTCGTCGCCCCCGACGAGACGCTGCTCGCCCTCGACGGCGCCCTGGTCGAGCGGCTCGGCTACCGGCGCGAGGACGTCGTCGGCCGTCCGTTCACCGACCTGGTCCAGGACCCGGAGACCCGTCAGCGTGCTCCGCGCGGCGCTGGCCGGTGAGCACGCCGCGGAGACCACGGTGCTCAACGGCCGGACCTGGATGGTCGCCGCCCACCCGCTGCACGACGAGGACGGCACCGCGGCCGGGGCCGTCGCCGTGCTGACCTTCGCCGACGAGGCCGACGTGCACCGCGAGCTCACCGAGAAGGAGGCGCTCAACGAGCAGTTCGGCGCCCTCATCGAGCTCTCCAAGGACTTCATCGCGATCGCCGACCTGGACGGCACCGTCACCTTCGTCAACCGCGCCGGTCGCGCGCTGGTGGGCCTGGCACTCCGACGAGGAGACGCTGGGCCGCCCGACGGCGGACTACTTCACCGAGCAGGGCAAGGCCAAGTCCCAGGAGATCGAGGAGGCGGTGCGCGAGCACGGCTACCTGGGAGGGCGAGACCCAGCTGCGGCACTTCGGCACCGGCGAGGCGATCCCGGTGTCCGCCAACTCCTTCCTGGTCACCCGCTCCTCGGACGGCACCCCGCTGGCGCTGGCCACCGTGCAGCGCGACCTGCGCCAGCGGATCCGGCAGGAGCGCGCGCTGGCCGTCCGGGCGCAGGAGCAGCGCGCCGTCGCCGAGCTCGGCCGGCTGGCGCTGACGATGCCGCTGAACCAGCTGATGCGCGAGACCGTGCAGCTGATCCACGCCCGCTACCCCCGGCTGATCGCGGGGGTGCTGCGCCGCTCCGAGGACGGCCGCACCACCGAGATGGTGGCGTCCTCGCTGCCGAACTGGGTGCCCGTCGTGCTCGACCTCGACGAGGACTCGCTGACCGGCCGGGCGCTGATGCGCAACGAGCTGGTCTACACCGACGACGTGGTCGACGACCCGGCGTTCCCGCACGACGAGGCGACGACCCGGTTCGGGATGCGGTCCGCGCTGTGCTGCCCGATCCCCGGCGACGAGCACCCCTGGGGCATCGTCGGCGCCTCCGGCCCGGACCCCCGGCACTGGACCGAGGACGACGTCGCGTTCGTCGAGTCCGTCGCCGCGACGCTGGGGGCCGCCGTACGCCGGCACGAGCTGGAGAGCCAGCTGCAGCACCAGGCCCTGCACGACCCGCTGACCGGGCTGCCGAACCGTGCGCTGGTGCTCGACCGGATCGACCACGCGCTGGGCCGCGCCGTGCGGCACGGCGGGCTGCTCGCCGTGGTGCTGCTCGACCTCGACGACTTCAAGACCGTCAACGACTCGCTCGGGCACGGCAGCGGCGACGAGATGCTGACCGAGCTCGCGGCCCGCTTCGAGCAGGTGGTGCGCACGCGGCGACACGGTCGCCCGGCTCGGCGGCGACGAGTTCGTGGTGGTCTGCGAGGAGCTCGCCGGCGAGCAGGAGGTGGCGTTCGCCGTCGAGGCGCTGCTGGAGACCTGCGCCCGCCCCGTCGAGATCGCCGGCCGCCGGATCAGCCTGTCCGCGAGCGCCGGCGTGGCCCTGGCGGTGAGCGGCGAGGGCAGCACCACGACGCTGCTCAGCGAGGCGGACATCGCGATGTACCGCGCCAAGCGCGACCGTCCCGGCACCTACCGGATCTTCGACGAGGCGATGCGCGGCGACGTGCTCGGACGGATCAACGTGGCCGGCGAGCTGCGCGCCGCGATCCGGGCCGGGGGCCTCGACATCGACTACCAGCCGATCGTGGACCTGGCCACCGGCGAGGTGGTCGCGATGGAGGCGCTGGCCCGGTGGACCAACGAGGCGGGCGAGCGGGTCCCGCCCGACGTGTTCATCCCGGTCGCGGAGGAGACCGGCCTGATCGGCGAGCTCGGCGCGGCGGTGCTGCGCGGGGCGGCCGAGCAGGCGATGGCCTGGCAGCAGCACCGCGAGGTCGGCGTGCGGGTGAACGCCAGCCCGCACGAGCTGCGCAGCAGCACCTTCTACGACGAGGTGATGACCACGCTGGAGGAGACCGGGCTGCCCGCCCGGCTGCTCGGCCTGGAGATCACCGAGTCGATCTTCGTCGACGACGACAAGGTCACCCAGGACACCCTGTCCCGGCTCCGCGACGCCGGCGTCTCGCTGCTGATCGACGACTTCGGCACCGGCTACAGCTCGCTGAGCTACCTGCAGCGGTTCCCCGTGGTCGACGTGCTCAAGATCGACCGCTCCTTCCTCGGCGAGGGCACCCGCGGCGAGGCCGTGGTCCAGGCGGTGGTCGGGCTCGGCCGGGCCTTCGGGCTGCAGGTCTGCGCCGAGGGCGTGGAGACGCCCGAGCAGCACGCCCGGGTGATCGAGCTCGGCTGCGACTTCGCACAGGGCTACCTCCTGGCCCGGCCGGTGCCGGCCGACCAGACCGGCGACCTGATCGCCGGCTGGCAGCCCCGGCTCCCGGGCCCCGCTTCCGGTTGACCCGGGACTGAGTTCACGTCGACCCGGGTCTTGGGTGGCGCAGCCGTCGAGCCGTGAGCACCAGGTCGTGGGTGTGGTGGGCCCCGCTGCCGCCGTCGACCGTGCGGGCGCGCCGCTCGTCGGTCTCCACCCGCCAGCCGTCGTCCAGCGCCGCGACCACCTCGTCGCGGCCGACGTAGTCCTCCGGGTCGAAGCCGTGGTCCCTGGACTGCTCCGCGTCGACGTCCGCGTGCAGCACGACCAGCAGCGTGCCCCCGGGTGCGACGGCCGCGAGCAGCGCCCGTTCGGCGTCGTGGTGCGTCGTACGTCGCAGGGCGGGGTACTGCACCGAGACCAGGTCGAACCCGCCGGGCGCCAGCTCGGCCTCGAGCAGGCCGGCGGCCAGCCAGCGCACCCTCACGCCGGCGTCCGCCGCAGCGGCCGCGGCCCGGTCCAGGGCGACCCGCGAGACGTCGAGGCCGGTGACCTCCCAGCCGCGGAGCGCCAGCCAGACCGCGTCCGCGCCCTCGCCGCAGCCGACGTCCAGCGCCCGGCCCGGCGACAGGCCCTCGGTCTCGGTCACCAGCGCGCCGTTCGGCCGGCCGCTCCACACCTGCCGCGACTCGGCGTAGCGCTCGTCCCAGTCGGCCGTGACCGTCAGCGGTGGCGCTCGGTCGTGGCGATCATCACGCGACTGCTCGGTCATCGGGACAGTATGACGACCCGGGACGCAGAACAGCCGGCACTCCCGCTGCCGTGGTCCGGCACGTCCCCGTCGTGCAGTTTTCGCCCATCTGATCCGCAGCCCGTCGGTGGGACGGTGGCCGTGGCCTCACCCAGCCTGGGTGAGGACATCGACGCTCGTGATGCACAAGATCGGCAGAGGCAGGGAGTCAGCCGACTGCACGAGAGATGGCAGCGCGCGCTGAGGAAGTACTGCGGTCCATTCACCCGGAACGAGCTTCGCGACCAGGCACGGTGTACCCGCCAGCACGCGTCACACCGACGCAAGGAGGACTGGAGAAGCGATGTCGAGGACGCAGGACGCCGACCTCAGCGGCCAGGACGAGCAGGGCAGCGTTCGCCAGGTCAACGAGACCGACGAGGCTCGCGCGGTGGTTCTGGTGAAGGTGCGGCTTCGAGCGCGGTTCCCCCTGCTTCGAGGCGAGGTGATCGAGCAGGTGGTCGATGCGTGTCACCGCGAGTTCAACGGGAGCCCGATTCGCGACTTCGTTCCGATCCTCGTGGAACGTCAGGCCCGCGATGAGCTGTCCGCAGCTCCCCGCCTGCGCTCCGCGGCCGCGGTCACCTTCGAGGACCGACCAGCAGGCGCAGGCGAGGAGCGGCGGAAGGGCCACCCCCCACTGGTTCCGGTGCAGTTCGTGGGCCCAGCGGGGCGTCCGGCCCTCCTCCCGATCCAGGTGCGCGGTGCCGATGAGGGTCACGCCAGAAGGCGTCGACCTTGACGAGCCGGAACGGGGGCCAGGAAAGGATCCATGATGAGCACGACGACACAAACGCAACAGCCTCCGAAGATCTCGCACTACAAACTGGACACCTCGTTGGCGGAGATGACGCCGGCGGAGCGCGCGGCCCTCGGCAAGACGGCGCGGGAGCGGGCGCCGAGGGAGAGCCACTCGGTGTTCGATCCGGGTCCGGAACGGGCCGATCCGATCGGCCTGCTGGAGGAGCAGGCGTCGTCGCGGGTCCCCGAGCTGGTGCCGGTGCGGCGAGGGCGGATGATGGTGTCCCCGTTCACCTTCTTCCGGGGTGCGGCGCTGCCGATGGCCAGCGACCTTGCCACGACCCCGGTATCGGGGCTTGCCGTTCAGGCGTGTGGAGACGCCCACCTGTCCAACTTCGGGATCTTCGGTTCCGCTGAGCGTCGGCTGGTCTTCGACGTCAACGACTTCGACGAGACGCTGCCGGGTCCCTGGGAATGGGACGTGAAGCGGCTGGCGACGAGCCTCGAAGTGGCCGCCCGCGAGAACGGGTTCTCGGCCAAGGCGTCGCCATGCATCGTCAGGGCGGCGGTGGCGAAGTACCGCACTGCGATGCGGGAGTTCGCCGGGATGGGCAATCTGGACGTCTGGTATGCGCGCGTCGACATGGAGGACCTGCGCCGGGAGCTCGACTCGCAGATGAAGGCGCGAGGGCGCAAGATGGTGGACAAGGGCCTGGCGAAGGCACAGACCAGGGACAGCATGCAGGAAGTGGCGAAGCTGACCCGGGTCGTGGACGGTCGACCGAGGATCCTCTCGGACCCGCCGCTGTTGGTTCCTCTCGAGGAGCTCCTGCCATCGGCTCGGACTACGCGGCGTTCGAGGCGCAGATCCGGCGGCTGCTCACGCAGTACCGGCGAACGCTGGAAACCGATCGGCGAATCCTGCTCGAGACCTACGCGTACGCCGACCTGGCCAGGAAGGTCGTCGGCGTGGGTAGCGTCGGGACGCGCTGCTGGATCGTCCTGCTCCTCGGGCGGGACGACCTCGGATCCGCTCTTCCTCCAGGTCAAGGAGGCCGAGACGTCGGTGCTCAGCCGCTTCGTCGGGGCCAGCAGCTACACCAACCAGGGGCAGCGGGTGGTCGCGGGTCAGCGGCTGATGCAGGCCACCAGTGACATCTTCCTGGGGTGGCAGCGCAGCGAGGAAGGTCTGGAT
The DNA here is from genome assembly GCA_963811515.1 of uncultured Actinomycetota bacterium. Taxonomy (GTDB): domain Bacteria; phylum Actinomycetota; class Actinomycetes; order Propionibacteriales; family Nocardioidaceae; genus Nocardioides_B. The sequence goes on along the minus strand of CAWERI010000011.1, from coordinate 2,279 downwards.
GGCCAGCAGCGGGACTTCTACGTCCGCCAGCTGCGTGACTGGAAGTACTCGATCCCCATCGAGAACCTGGCGCCACCCGGATGAACATATATGGCGAGATGTGCGCGTGGACCCTCGCCAGGGCACACGCACGCTCAGGGGACCGGATCGCCATCGCGGCCTACCTGGGCGGCTCGACCATCTTCGACAAGGCGGTCACCGAGTTCGCCTCGGCCTACGCGGACCAGAACGAACGCGACCACGCGGCGCTCCTGGATGCCGTCGAATCGGGACGGTTGACAGCCGAACGAAACCTCTGAGGTCACCACGCCTGCCGCCCGCCCGGCTTGGTGCAGGAGTCTGTGTCACCGGAACGAAAGAAACCCCGCCCGACCAGCGTCTGTGCTGGCGAGGCGGGGTTTCTTCTTGGTGGAGCTGAGGGGATTCGAACCCCTGACCTTCTCATTGCGAACGAGACGCGCTACCAACTGCGCCACAGCCCCGAAGACGCCGGCCGAACCGGCGAGACGAAAAGATACCACCCGGTCGAGCGGCACCCGAAACCGGTCAGGAGCCGACCGCGCGCTGCTGGTCGCTCGTGCCGGCGGCCTTGGTCTCGGCCTGCTCGGCCTCGGCCCGGGCGACGATCTGGGTGTCCTCCGCGGTGCGTCCCGACGTCCAGGTGCCGGGCTCGCCGAGGTCGATCGTGCGGACCGTGCGCCGGGCCTTCGGCTTGGTGACGTACGTCGGCAGGGTGACCGGGAGCGGGTCCCAGAGCGAGCCGCCGTCCTCGGTCGGGATCATGATCGCGTCGAGCAGGGCGACCTCGATGCCGACGGTGTCCTCGGTGTCGTCGAACTCCGCGACCCCGAACTCGTCGACGTGTCCGGCGGCGACCGCGACCTCGGCGACCTCGGCCGCTGCCGGCTCACCCTGCTCGGCCTCGACCCGGACCGCCGGGCGCTGGTCGAGCAGGTCGAAGTCGTGCAGGGACTCGCGGCGGACCTGGGTCCGGCAGAGCAGGAGGTAGACGAGCGTGAGGCCGCCGGGGATCGCGACGGACCACCAGGGCGCCAGACCGAAGGCGGCCACGCCCGCGGTGACCGCGGTGCACAGCAGCAGGACGGTCAGCAGCAGGCGGCGGCGACGGGCCGCGGCGCGGGCGGCCTTGCGGCGCGCGACGATCCGGGCGCGCGGCACGGCCGGGCGGACGGAGACCTCGACCTGCGTCTCGACCTCGGGACTGTCAGTCCCCTCGGTCACGGCGGTCACGGCCGTCTCGACCGCGGACGCCGGGCGCGTCGGCGCCAGCACACGGGGGTTGCCGGCCGCGCGGGCCGGGGTGACCACCAGGCGGGCGTCACGACGGTTGACCGGCTCGCGACGGGCGAGCACGCGCATCGCCGACGAGAAGCGGTCGATCGACCGGGTGCGGGCGACCTCGTCGTGATGCTTGAGCGCCTTGGGAATCAGGTAGACGGCCCACGCCACGGCGAGCACCACGAAGATGATTCCTGACAAGTCCACGTCCCGAACGATAAAAGCGAGGGAGTGCAGGCCCCGCAGGCGGGGCGGTGTGTCGCAAGCGAACTCGTGTGACTGGTGTGAAAGTCCCTGGTTGACCCGGGCCTCAGTCCATGTTGACCCGGGCCTTGCGTCCAGTTGACCCGGGCCTCGTGCCTGGTGAGCCGGGGCTCCGACAGCTGCGGAACGATTGGGGCGTCGCAGGACGATCAGCGGCCCGGTTCGTTCCACAGCTTCCCCGCCCGTCGTCGACGCACGACGCGACCCGGGTCAACCTGCACTCAGGCCCGGGTCAACCTGAACTTGGGCCCGGGTCAACGGGGCTTGGGCCGGGGTGGGCTGGACTTGGGGGTGGGGGGTCGCCTTTGAAGCGGCGGAGCATGCCGCCGGCGATGTCCTCGGAGGTGACCGCGAAGAGCTTGTGGTCGCGCCAGTCGCCGTCGATGTGCAGGTAGCCGGGGGCGTACCCGATCTCCGTGAACCCCAGCTTCTCCACCACCCGCAGGCTCGCGGTGTTCTCCGGCCGGATCGCCACCTCGATGCGGTGCAGGTGCAGCTCGAGCAGGCAGTAGTCGACGACGAGGGCGACGGCGGTGGGGATCACGGCCTGCCCGGCGTAGCGCCGGTCCACCCAGTAGCCGACCTGCGCCCAGCGCGCCGAGCCGCCGACGATGTTGGTGACGGTGACCTGCCCGGCGAACACGTCGTCGACGGTCACCGCGAACGGCAGCGCCCGGTGCTCCGGGCCTGCCGGCGCAGGTCGCGGACCAGGGCCC
>CAWERI010000010.1:0-95014 GCA_963811515.1 uncultured Actinomycetota bacterium | reverse complement strand
TCGTGATCGCGCCGGCCTGGAAGTCGTTGCCGACGAAGATGCCCTTCATGTACTCGCTGTACTGCTCCACCACCGGCCGGTCGAGCCCGAGGGTGGTGGTGATCGCCTCGAGGCGCTGCGGCGTGCAGCGGGTCTCGGGGCAGTAGGCGAGTGCCGGGTTCGCGGGTCCGTAGAAGAACAGCGCGAACACCGCCATGGACACCACGAGGAGCACGAGCAGCCCCGAGATGACGCGACGCACGATGTAGCCGAACATCTGTGAGTACTCCTCTGGTTCGGAGTGGTCGTGACCGGGTCGGGCGGGGGGCCGTCCGGTCGATGGTGCGGTCCGACGATAGCGGCACCGCCTGCGGGAGGTCGTCCCGCCTGGTGCGCGGGCTGGCCCACTGGGCCGGCCCACGCGGGCCGAGCGTCCCGATGGGGGCGGGTGGAGGCCCGCCCCCATCGGGGTTTCAGCACTCAGTCGCGATCACTGAGCTTCGATCACTTGGTGATGTACATCCGGGCGAACGTCGGCATGCCGCGCACGTTGTCGTTGTCCATGCCGCCGACCTTCGAGCCGTGGATCATGGCCGTGCCGGAGTAGCCGATGTTGACGGCCGGGTAGTACTTCGTCTCCATGGTCTTGTCGAACTCGCCCCAGGCCGGAGCAGCTTCCTCGGGAGTCATGTTGTCGAGGATGTTGTCCTGCTGCTTGTCCATGTCCGCCTCCTTGAAGTTGGCGGGGTTGGGCATGCCCTCCAGGCCGACGAGGCTGCCGGCCCACTGGGCCGGGAACCACGAACCGCCGGTCGGCCAGTCCGAGCACCAGCCGCTGGAGCGGATGTTGATCGGCGACTTCGTGTCGGTGCGGTCGGTGCGGATGGTCTCCAGGGTGGAGGCGATCGGGGTGGCCTTGAAGCCGGCGGCCTCGAGACCCTTCACGAGCTCGTTCTTCGCGGCGACGGCCTGGTCGTCGTCGGTCGCGAACAGGAACTTGATCTCGTACTCGCCCGGCGCGTAGCCGGCCTTCTTGAGGAGCTCCTTGGCCTTGGCCGGGTCCGTGGTCTTGCCGTCCTGGCCGTCGAGGGCCTGGTAGTCGACACGACCCGCGGTGCCCGGGGGCAGGATGGCGGTGCCGGGAACGCGCGTGACGCCCTCGATCTCGCCGCCGGCCTTCCAAGCAGCCTCGTACGGGTACGCCCAGCCGAGAGCCTGACGGACCTCGAGCTCCTTGATCTTCGTCATGTCGATGAACTGCATGTACGTGCACGGCGAGGTGCCGGTCACGAGACGTGCCTTGTCAGACGAGATCGACCGGTAGGACGACGCGCTCACGTTGTCGTAGGTCAGCGTGGTCTGCGCGGAGCCCTGGTCGTTGATGATGACGTTCTCGAGCTTGGCCGTGTCCTGGCCGAACTTGAAGTCCCAGCCGTCGACCATCTGGATGCGGCCCGGGTCGGTCTTGGGGTCCCACTGGTCGTTCTTGACCAGCTTGAGGCTCGAGCCGGCCTTGTAGTCGGCGTACTTGTACGGGCCGGTCGCCAGCGGGTGCTGCTCGTAGGTCTCCGGGTTGTCCTTGGCCTGCGGGATCGCAGAGAAGGCCGGGAACGAGGCGTAGTAGTCCATGTCGGTGAACGGACGACGCATCTTGATGGTGATGTCGTTGCCGCTGGTCGTGACACCGGCGTAGGCGCCCTTGTCCTTGAACGGGCCCTTGTACTTGTCGCCGTCCAGGAAGAACGTCGTCTGGTACGTCGGGCCGTCCGGGAGCTCCGCGATCGCGAAGGACCGCTTGACGGCGTACGCGACGTCCTCGGCCTTGACCGGGGTGCCGTCCTCGTACTTCAGGCCGTCACGCAGCGTGAAGGTCCACGACTTGTTGTCCTCGCTCGGCTTGCCGAGGTCGGTCGCCATGTCGGGGATCAGCTGCATGTCGTTGGAGTCCTCGTCGTACGCGTACTGCGTCAACGAACGGACCACCAGGTCCGACAGGATGGCCGTCGAGTCGGTGTAGTAGGCCCGCGTCGGGTCCAGGGTGGCCGGCACCTGGTTGGTGAGCACCGTGAAGGTGCCCCCCGGTGCGGCGTCGGCCGGGACGGCGGCAGGAGCCTTGGCGTCCGCGTTCTTGAACGAACCGGCGCCACCTCCTGCGGCCAGGGTCTCGTTGTCGCTCGGGCTGCTGGTGTTCCCGCTGCCACCACCACAGGCAGCGAGGGTCATCAGAGCAGCTGCGGCAACAACCACGGCTGGCTTCTTCATACGCATCTAGGTGTACCCACCTTTCTAGGCTGGTCGATGCTTCTTCTCGGTCGGTGTGATTACCGACGAGTCTTGGGGTCGAAGGCGTCGCGCACGGCGTCGCCCAGGAGGTTCAGCGCCATGACGAGGAGGAGGATCCCCACCACCGGCGCGTAGAGGTAGAGCGGGTAGGTGTTGAAGAAGTTCACTGCCTTGTTGATCGTCTGCCCCCACGAGGCGACGCCGACCACGCCGATGCCGAGGTAGGCGAGGCCCGCCTCGGCGGTCACGAACGCCGGGAGACCCAGCGAGATGGACACGATGATCGGGGCGATCAGGTTGGGCAGGAGCTCCTTGAACAGGATGCGGCGGGTCGGCACACCGATGACGCGGGCGGCCATCACGAACTCCCGCTCGCGCAGGGACAGCACCTCGCCGCGCACCAGGCGGGCCAGGGTCATCCAGCCGAACAGCGAGAGCACCATCAGCAGCGAGGCGAACTGCCAGAACACGAGCTGGTCGGGCTTCTGGCCGAACCGGCTGACGATGATCGGCGCGAGCGCCAGCGCCACCAGGATGAACGGCAGCGACAGGAACACGTCGATGAAGAAGTTGATGACCCGGTCGAGCCAGCCGCGGCTGAAGCCGGCGAGCAGGCCCACCACGACACCGATCAGCGTGGCCACCACGGTCGACACGGTCGCCACGATCAGCGAGGTGCGCGCGCCGTACAGCCACTCGGCGAGGTTGTCGTTCGCCGTGTTCGGCGCGATGCCGAGCGGCGCCTTCCAGGTGAACCCGTGGTCCGGGGGCCCGTAGAGCGGGGAAGTTGAACTGGTCGAGCTGCTCGACCGTTGTTGCCGGCGTGCAGCTCGACCCCGAACAGCTTCGCGATCAGCGGGCAGAACACCGCGATCAGGACGAACATCACCACGACGGCCAGGCAGGTCATCGCGATCTTGTCGGCGCGCAGTCGCGCCATCGCGATCTGGGTCGGCGACCGACCGGCCACCGTCTTCTTGACGGGTACGGCGGCATCCTCGTGGATGTCGCTCGTCGACAGTTCCGTGGGCTGGATACCCATGGTCACCTTTCTGGTCGAGGCCGGCTTCGGAGTCACTGCCGTCGCCGGGTGAGGCGCGCCACAGTTTCGACCCTGAGCCGAAGTGGACTCTAGACGACGCTCAGTGAATGTTCGGCGCCCCTGAGGTAACGGTTTGATACCAAGCGAAATACCGCGAACCGGTCAGCCTGCAGGCTGGGCCGGAGCGTCTCCCGCGCGCCTCCGCCGAGCCGTCCACCGGGGCGGGACGGGCGTCCACACCGGCCTCCTTGCGCTGCTCGGGGGTGATCGGGGCCGGTGCGGCGGTGAGCGGGTCGTAGCCCGCGCCGGTCTTCGGGAAGGCGATCACGTCGCGGATCGAGTCGGTGCCCGCGAGCAGCGCGACGATCCGGTCCCAGCCGAAGGCGATGCCGCCGTGCGGCGGGGCGCCGTACTTGAACGCCTGCAGCAGGAAGCCGAACTTCTCCTCGGCCTCGGCCTCGGAGAGGCCCATCACCGCGAACACCCGCTTCTGCACGTCCTCGCGGTGGATACGGATCGACCCGCCGCCGATCTCGTTGCCGTTGCAGACGATGTCGTAGGCGTAGGCCAGCGCCTCGCCGGGCTCGGTGTCGAAGGTGTCCAGGCAGTCCGGCTTGGGCGAGGTGAACGCGTGGTGCACCGCGGTCCAGGCACCGCTGCCGACCGCGACGTCGCCGGCCGCGGTGGCGTCACCGGCGGGCTCGAACAGCGGCGCGTCGACGACCCACAGGAAGCTCCAGGCCGACTCGTCGACGAGCCCGCAGCGCCGGCCGATCTCCAGCCGGGCGGCGCCCAGCAGGGCGCGCGAGGACTTGACCGGGCCGGCGGCGAAGAACACGCAGTCCCCCGGCTTCGCGCCCACGTGGCCGGCCAGGCCGGCCTTCTCGGTGTCGCTGAGGTTCTTCGCGACGGGGCCGCCGAGCTGGCCGTCCTCCTGCACCAGCACGTAGGCCAGGCCCTTGGCGCCGCGCTGCTTGGCCCAGTCCTGCCAGGCGTCGAGCTGCTTGCGCGGCTGGCTCGCTCCCCCGGGCATCACCACGGCCCCGACGTACGGCGCCTGGAAGACCCGGAACGACGTCTCGGAGAAGTACTCGGTGCACTCGGTGAGCTCGAGGTCGACGCGCAGGTCGGGCTTGTCGCTGCCGTAGCGGGCCATCGCCTCGGCGTAGGTCATCCGCGGGATCGGCGTCTTGATGTCGTGCCCGATCAGGCCCCAGACCGCCTTCAGGACGTCCTCGGCCAGCGCGATGACGTCGTCCTGCTCGACGAAGCTCATCTCGATGTCGAGCTGGGTGAACTCGGGCTGCCGGTCGGCGCGGAAGTCCTCGTCGCGGTAGCAGCGGGCGATCTGGAAGTAGCGCTCCATGCCGGCGACCATCAGCAGCTGCTTGAACAGCTGCGGGCTCTGCGGCAGGGCGTACCAGCTGCCCGGCTGCAGGCGCGCCGGCACCAGGAAGTCGCGGGCGCCCTCGGGGGTCGAGCGGGTCAGCGTGGGGGTCTCGATCTCGACGAAGCCCTCCCCGTGCAGCACGTCGCGGGCCGCGCGGTTCACCTCGCTGCGCAGCCGCAGGGCCGCGGCGGGCCCGGCGCGGCGCAGGTCGAGGTAGCGGTGCGCGAGCCGCACCTCCTCGCCCACCTCGACGTGCTCGTCGATCGGGAACGGCAGCGCCGCGGCGGCGCTGAGCACCTCGACGCCGTCGCTCGCGGCGATGACCTCGATCTCGCCGGTCGGCAGGTTGGGGTTCTGGTTGCCGGCCGGGCGCGCGGAGACCTCGCCGGTGACCTTCAGGCAGAACTCGGAGCGCAGGTTGTGCGCGACCGCCTCGTCCCGGATCACCACCTGCACGACGCCGGAGGCCTCGCGCAGGTCGATGAAGGCGACGCCGCCGTGGTCCCGTCGCCGGGCCACCCACCCGGCGAGGGTCACGGTCTGTCCGACGTGCTCGGCGCGCAAGCTGCCTGCGTCGTGGGTGCGGATCACTGGTTCTGCTCCTCGTTGTCGGTGCTGCTGGTCGTGCCGGTCGTGACCACCTGCGGTCGCAGGTCCTCGGCCGGCGGGTCCCACGTGTCGGGGTCGGCGTCGACCTGGTCGCCGCTGCGGATGTCCTTGACCTGGTGGCCGCCCTCGTCGGTGGCCGGGAACCAGACGTGCGGGATGCCCCGCCGCTCGGCGTACCGGATCTGCTTGCCGAACTTCTGGGCCGCGGCGGCGACCTCGGTCGGGATGCCGCGGGCCCGGAGCCGCTGCGCGACCGCGTCGCTCGCGTCGCGGGACGCCTCGTCGGTCAGCGCGACCAGGACGGCGGACGGCACGGACCGGCTGCCGTCGAGCAGGCCGCGGCTGAGCAGGGGTACGACGGTGCGGGAGATGCCGAAGGAGATCCCGACCCCGGGGTAGGTCGTCCTGCCGTCGGAGGCCAGCGCGTCGTAGCGACCGCCGCCGCCCACCGACTTGAGGTTCTCGAAGCCGTCCATGTAGATCTCGAAGACCGTGCCGGTGTAGTAGTCCAGCCCGCGGGCCAGGCTGAGGCTCGCGACGACCTGGAAGCGGTCGCCGTTCACCGAGGCGCAGCCCTCCACCACGGCGGTCAGCTCGGCGAGCCCGGTGTCCAGCAGCTCGTCGCTGACGCCGAGCGCCCGGACCTGCTCGCACGAAGGAGGTGTCGGTCGACTCGATCGCGGCCAGCTCCAGGCACTGGTCGGCCTGCTGCTCGCTGAGCCCGCCGTCGGAGGTCAGCAGGCCGCGCACGGCGTCGCGGGGCAGCTTGTCGAGCTTGTCGACGATCGTGATGACCACGGCGGGGTCCGGGGCGCCGATCCCCCGGTAGAAGCCCTCGATCAGCTTGCGGTTGTTCACCCGCAGGCGCATCGGCGGCAGCGGCAGCGTGGAGAGCGCCTCGGCCATCACCCGCGCCACCTCGACGTCGAAGTGGAAGGGCAGCTCGTCGCGCATCACCACGTCGATGTCGGCCTGGGTGAACTCGCGGTAGCGGCCCTCCTGCGGCCGCTCGCCGCGCCAGGCCTTCTGGATCTGGTAGCGCCGGAACGGGAACTCCAGCTTGCCGGCGTTCTCCAGGACGTAGCGCGCGAACGGCACCGTGAGGTCGAAGTGCAGCCCCACCCCGGCGTCGGTCCCGCCGCCGGCGTCCTCGGCCTGCAGCCGGCGCAGGACGTAGACCTCCTTGGACGTCTCGCCCTTGCGCAGCAGCTGGTCCATCGGCTCGACGGAGCGGGTCTCGAGGCTCGCGAAGCCGTGCAGCTCGAAGGTGCGGCGCAGGCTGTCGGTGACGTGCTGCTCGACGAAGCGCTGCTGCGGGAGCAGCTCGGGGAACCCGCTCAGCGGGGTGGGTTTGCTCATGTCTCGCTTCTCTTACAGGCCACGGGTGGGTGCGCTCGTCGACTCGTCTCCGAGCAGGTCGAGCAGGAAGGGGTTGGTGGCGCGCTCACGGCCGATGCTGGTCTGCTCGCCGTGCCCGGGGAGCACCACGACGTCGTCGGCCAGCGGCAGCACCTTGTCGCGCAGGCTGCGCAGCATCGTCGGGTGGTCGCCGCCGGGCAGGTCGGTGCGGCCGATCGAGCCCGCGAACAGCAGGTCCCCGGAGAACATCAGCTCCGAGACGTCCTGCCTCGCCGTACGGCGTCCGGAAGGTGACCGAGCCCTCGGTGTGTCCCGGGGTGTGGTCGACGACGAAGTCCAGGCCGGCCAGCGTCAGCGTCTGCAGGTCGGTGAGCTCGGCGACGTGGTCGGGCTCGGCGAACTCGTACTTCCCGCCGAGCAGCATCCCGGCGGTCTCCTTCGACATCCCGGCCATCGGGTCCGAGAGCAGGTGCCGGTCGCGGGGGTGGATGTAGGCGGTGGCGTCGTACGTGCCGGCCACCGGCGCCACGCACCACATGTGGTCGATGTGCCCGTGCGAGACCAGCACCGCGGTGGGCTTGAGCCGGTGCTCGCGGACGACGTCCGCGACACCCGGCGCGGCGTCCTTGCCCGGGTCGACGACCACGCACTCGCTGCCCGGTCCGGTGGCGACGACGTAGCAGTTGGTGCCCCACGGGCCGGCGGGGAAGCCTGCGATGAGCACGACCACGCACTCCTGTCCTGCTCGGGTTCTCTGGCGCGTGCAGCCTACCGAGGACGCCGGGTACGACGTGCACGCGGACCGTCCGCTTCCCTGCTGCGCGGGGGCCGCACGCTCTAGACTCCCGTCCGTGGTCACCAAGAAGAGACGGCGCACGCAGCTGGCCCGGGCCGGCGCGCAGCGTCAACAGCTCCGTCGGGCCGAGCGCGACCGGCGTCGCCGGCGCACCCGGCTGGTCCTCACCACCGCCGCCGTGCTGCTCGTCCTGGCCGGCCTGGTGACCTGGATCGTGCTGCACGCGAAGGACAGCGGGTCGGCGGCTTCGGCGCGGGGTGACTACGCTTCACTCGTAGACCTGGCCCAGCACCAGCCGACCGGCCAGGCGACGACTGCAGAGGGAGCCCGGTGAACACCCCGGACAGCACGCCGGAGAACACGTCCACCCACGAGGACCGCCCGAGCGCCGACGAGCCCGCAGCGGTGCCGGCGCCCCCGGCTCCACGCCCCCGACCGGCGGGACCGGTGCCCCGGCCCGGCCCGGGCGCCGCGACGCCTCCCGTCCCCGGCCCACCCGCCCAGCAGTGGGGCCGGGTCGCGGAGGACGGCACCGTGTTCGTGCGCACCGCCGACGGCGAGCGGCCGGTCGGCCAGATGCCCGACGCCACCCCCGCCGAGGCGATGGCGTTCTTCACCCGCCGCTACGCCGACCTGGCCTTCGAGGTCGAGCTGCTCGAGCAGCGGGTCGCCGCGGGCACCCTGTCCCCCGACGAGGCCGCCGCGTCCGTCAAGCAGGTGCACGCGACCCTGCAGGACGCCCAGGCCGTCGGTGACCTCGCCGGTCTCGACGCCCGGCTCGGCCGCGCTGAACGAGTCGATCGGCGCGCAGCGCGAGCAGCGCCGCGAGGAGCGGGCCCGCAAGCTCGAGGGCGCCAGGGGCGACAAGGAGCGGATCGCCGCCGAGGCCGAGAAGCTGTCGGCCGGCAACGACTGGCGCAACGGCGCCAACCGGCTGCGCCAGCTGCTCGACGAGTGGAAGGCGCTCCCCCGGCTCGAGAAGTCGGTCGACGACGCCCTGTGGCGCCGGTTCTCGACCGCCCGGACGACGTACACCCGGCGCCGGAAGGCGCACTTCGCCGACCTGAACGAGAAGCGGGACGACGCGCGCGTCGTCAAGGAGAAGCTCGCCACCGAGGCCGAGGCGCTCGCGACCTCGACCGACTGGGGTGCGACCGCGGGCCGCTACCGCGACCTGATGCGCGACTGGAAGGCCGCCGGCCCCGCCCCCAAGGGCGTCGACGACCAGCTGTGGGCCCGGTTCCGCGGCGCCCAGGACACCTTCTTCGGCAACCGGGACCGCGCCAACGCGGAGCTGGACGCGGAGTTCGCGGTCAACGCCGAGAAGTAAGGAGGCCCTGCTCGTCGAGGCCGAGGCGCTCGTGCCGGTCACCGACCTGAAGGCCGCCAAGGAGGCGTTCCGCGGCATCGCGGAGCGCTGGGACGAGGCGGGCAAGGTGCCCCGGGACCGGATGAAGGAGCTCGAGGGCCGGATCCGCGCCGTCGAGCAGGCCATCCGCGGGGTCGAGGACGACCAGTGGAAGCGCAGCGACCCCGAGAAGTCGGCCCGCGCCGACGACATGGTCTCCAAGCTCGAGCAGCGCCTGCGCCGACCTGGAGGCCGACCTGGAGAAGGCCCGGGCCACGGGCAACGCCAAGCAGGTCGCCGAGATCGAGGAGAACCTCGCGTCCCGCCGGTCCTTCCTCGAGATGGCCCGCCGCGCCGCCCACGACTTCGGCTGACCCGGCGACTCTGGCGCCGCCCACCCCGCCGACCCGGCGACGTCTGGCGGTCACCTGCGTGCTCCCTGCGTCCGGTGGCCACCCGGCCGGGTGGTCGCCGACCCGGCGCAAGCCGGCGCTCCGTCGCTTCGCTCCTCCCCCGCCATTTGCGCCGGGTCGGCTCCGCGTAGTCGCGCTCCGCGCGCTACTGGGTGACGCGGTAGGCGTCGAACACGCCGTCGACCGAGCGCACGGCCTTGAGCACGTGGCCGAGGTGCTTGGGGTCGGCCATCTCGAAGGTGAACCGGCTCTTCGCGACCCGGTCGCGGGTGGTCTGCAGGGTCGCGGCCAGGATGTTGACGTGCACGTCGGACAGCACCTTGGTGATGTCGGACAGCAGCCGGTTGCGGTCGAGCGCCTCGACCTGGATGTTCACCAGGAACATCGACTGCGCCGTGGGCGCCCACTCCACCTCGACGAGCCGCTCGGGCTGCGACGTGAGGCTCTGCGCGTTGGTGCAGTCCGAGCGGTGCACCGAGACGCCGGCGCCGCGGGTGACGAAGCCGATGATCGGGTCGCCGGGCACCGGGGTGCAGCACTTCGCGAGCTTCACCCAGACGTCGGAGAGGTCCTTGACGATGACCCCGGCGTCGCCGCCGATGGGTCGCTTGAGCCGGGCGTCGGTGGTGATCGTGACGCCCTCGGCCAGGTCCTCGGCCGCGCCCTCCTCGCCGCCGAACAGGTCGATCACCCGGCGTACGACGGTCTGCGCACCGATGTTGCCCTCGCCGACCGCGGCGTAGAGCGCGGAGACGTCGGCCAGCCGCATCTCGGCGGCCACCGTCGTCAGCGTCTCGTGGGTGAGCAGCCGCTTGAGGGGCTGGTTCTCCTTGCGCATCAGCCGGGCGATCTGGTCCTTGCCCTGCTCGATGGCCTCCTCGCGGCGCTCCTTGGTGAACCACTGCCGGATCTTGTTGCGGGCGCGCGGTGACTGGACGTAGCCCAGCCAGTCGCGGCTCGGCGCGGCGTTGGGGGCCTTGGAGGTGAACACCTCGACGACGTCGCCGTTGTCGAGCTTGGACTCCAGCGGCACCAGCCGGCCGTTCACCCGGGCGCCGATCGTGCGGTGCCCGACCTCGGTGTGGATCGCGTAGGCGAAGTCGACCGGCGAGGAGCCGGTGGGCAGCGCGACCACGTCGCCGCGCGGGGTGAAGACGTAGACCTCGGCGGAGTTGATCTCGAACCGCAGCGACTCCAGGAACTCGCCCGGGTCCTCGGTCTCCTGCTGCCAGTCGAGCAGCTGGCGGACCCAGGCCATGTCGGCGTTGCCGTCCGGACAGAAGGGGTCGCGGCTCTGCTGTCATTGCCGGAGCGCATGGTGCTCCTTGTACTTCCAGTGCGCGGCGATGCCGTACTCCGCGCGCCGGTGCATCGAGAAGGTCCGGATCTGCAGCTCGACGGGCTTGCCCTGCAGGCCGATCACGGTCGTGTGCAGCGACTGGTACATGTTGAACTTCGGCATCGCCACGAAGTCCTTGAACCGGCCCGGCACCGGGTTCCAGCGGTTGTGCAGCACGCCGAGCACGGCGTAGCAGTCGCGGTCGTCCTCGACCAGGATCCGGATGCCGACGAGGTCGTAGATGTCGGAGAAGTCCCGGCCGCGCACGATCATCTTCTGGTAGATCGAGTAGTAGTGCTTGGGCCGCCCGGTGACCATCGCCTTGATCTTGGCGTCCCGCAGGTCGCTCTCGACCTGGTCGATGACCTGGGCCAGGAACTGGTCGCGCGACGGGGCCCGGTCGGCGACGAGGCGGACGATCTCGTCGTACATCTTGGGGTGCAGGGTCGCGAACGCGAGGTCCTCGAGCTCCCACTTGAGGGTGTTCATGCCGAGCCGGTGGGCCAGCGGGGCGTAGATGTCGAGCGTCTCGCGGGCGACCCGCTCCTGCTTCTCCTGCTTGAGGTAGCGCAGGGTGCGCATGTTGTGCAGCCGGTCGGCCAGCTTGATGACCAGCACCCGGATGTCGCGGCTCATCGCGACGATCATCTTGCGGATGGTCTCGGCCTGGGCGCTGTCGCCGTACTTCACCTTGTCGAGCTTGGTGACGCCGTCGACCAGGACCGCGACCTCGTCACCGAAGTCGGCGCGCAGCTGGTCCAGGGTGTACGGCGTGTCCTCGACCGTGTCGTGCAGCAGGGCCGCGACCAGCGTCGGCTCGGTCATGCCGATGTCCGCCAGGATCGTGGTCACCGCGAGCGGGTGGGTGATGTAGGGGTCACCGCTCTTGCGGACCTGGACGTCGTGCATCTTCTCGGCGGTGAGGTAGGCGCGCTCGAGCAGCTCGAGGTCCGCCTTGGGGTGGTTCGCCCGGACCGCGCGGTAGAGCGGCTCGAGCACCGGGTTGCCGGCCGTGCTCTTGGTGGCCATCCGGGCCAGCCGGGCGCGCATCCGGCGGCCGGCGGGTCCGCCGCCGGTCTGCGGGCGCTGGACCGGGGCCTTCGCCGGTGCCGGGGCCTTGGTCGGGGCCGCACGTCGACGGGGGCGGAGTCCTCGGGCGCGCCCGTGGTCGGGCTCGCTACGCGTTCCTCGGCCACACCAGCTCCTGCACTCTCGGCACTCCCGGCCAGACTCCCCGGCCAGTCTACGTGCGTGCCGGGTGGGCGTCAGACCGTCTGCAGGCTGTGCAGGGGCAGACCGTCGATGGCCTCGCGCCCGGACAGGAACGACAGCTCCATCAGGACGGCGAAGGCGTGCACCGTGCCGCCGCAGAGCTCGACCAGCCGGCGGGTCGCGTCGGCCGTCCCGCCGGTCGCCAGCACGTCGTCGACGAGCAGCACCCGGTCGCCCGGGACGATGCCGTCGCGGTGCACCTCGAGGGTCGCCTCGCCGTACTCCAGGGCGTAGGAGACCGCGTGCGTCTCACCGGGCAGCTTGCCGGCCTTGCGCACCGGCACGAAGCCGGCGCCCAGGGCCAGCGCGACCGGCGCCGCGAGGATGAACCCGCGGGCCTCCATCCCGACGACCTTGTCGACCACCACGGTGCCCGTCGGCGTCCCGGCCGGCGTCGGCCAGCGCCGCGATCACCTCGGTGAACGCGTCGTGGTCCGCCAGCAGCGGGGTGATGTCCTTGAACACCACGCCCGGCTCCGGGAAGTCCGGGACGTCGCGGATCAGCTGCCGCAGCCGCTCGTCGAGACCCGCGTGGATGTGCTGGGTCACGGCTTGCCCCGGCGGGAGCGGGGCTTGCGGCTCGGCTGCGCGCGCTTGGCCGACGCCGACGGCGACACCGCCCGCGAGGCGGGCCGCTCCCCCGCGGTGTAGCGGGCCGGGCGCGCCGGGCGCGACGGGGACGCCGCCGGGACGCTCTCGCCCTCGGCACGCCCGTCGCTCGCCGGGCCGGTCGGCCCCCGGCTCGTCCTGCAGCGGCATGTCCTCGGAGAACGCGGGGACCGCGGCGTACGGGTCGACGGCCTTGCGGTCGCGGTGCCGCAGCGCCCGCGCGTCCCCGGCCTTGATCCCGGGCTCGAGCTCCTTGAGCTGTACGACGAGCGGGGTGGCGATGAAGATCGAGGAGTACGCGCCGGCCGCCATGCCGACGAACAGCGCGAGCGCGAGGTCCTTCAGGGCGCCCGAGCCCAGCGACACCACGCCGACGTAGAGCAGCGCACCGACCGGCAGCAGCGCCACGATCGAGGTGTTGATCGACCGGACCAGGGTCTGGTTGACCGCCAGGTTCGCGGCCTCGCCGTAGGTCTTCCGGGAGCGCGAGAGGTTCTTGGTGTTCTCGCGGACCTTGTCGAACACCACGACGGTGTCGTAGAGCGAGAAGCCCAGGATGGTCAGGATGCCGGTCACCGTGGCCGGCGTGACCTCGAACCCGGACAGCGCGTAGACGCCGACCGTGATCAGCAGGTCGTGGGCCAGCGCGACGATGGCGCCGACGGACATCTTCCACTCACGGAAGTACGCCCAGATGAACAGCACCACCAGCACCAGGAAGACCACCAGCCCGAGCAGCGCCCGTTGCGCGACCTGGGCACCCCAGGTCGCGCCGATCGCGTCCCGGCTGACGTCGGTCGGAGCTGACCGTGTCCCGGATCGTCTGCTCGATCTCGGTGGCCTGGTCGTTGTTCGAGCGGCTCGGTCTGGATCCGGATGTTGTCCGAGCCGGAGGTGTTGACGATCGGCGACTCGGCGGCCGGGATGTCGGAGTCGAGCGCGGTCTGGGCGACCGCGTCCCGGATCTTCTCGACGTTGGCCTGGGTGGCCTCGCCGGACTTCATGGAGACGCGGTACTCCACGCCGCCCTCGAACTCGATGCCGAGGTTGAGGCCCTTGCCCAGCAGCCCGTAGAGCGCCAGCAGCACGATGAGGCCGGAGATGGAGTACCAGAGCCACTTGCGACCGATGAAGTCGATGGAGACCTTGCCCTCGTAGAGGGAGTGTCCGAGGTTCGACAGCTTGCTCATCAGGCGTTACCTCCAGCGGACGCGGGACGCGTGGTCCCGGTGGCTTCTCGACTCGTGCCGACGTGGTCGGGGGACAGTCCCGACCACTTGTTGCCGGAGTAGAAGAAGCGGAACGTGGCGAGCCAGGACACCATCGGCTTGGTGAACAGGAAGAACACCACCAGGTCGATGACCGTGCTGATGCCCAGCGCGAACGCGAAGCCCTTGACCACGCCGATCGAGAAGATGTAGAGCACGACGGCGGCGAGCAGGGACACGGCGTCGGCGGCCAGACAGGTGGCCCGGGCGCGGACCCAGCCGGCCTCGACGGCGACGCGCATGGACTTGCCCTCGCGCATCTCGTCGCGGATGCGCTCGAAGTAGACGATGAACGAGTCGGCGGTGATACCCACCGCCACGATCAGTCCGGCGATGCCCGGCAGGGTGAGCGTGAAGCCGACCGCCTGGCTCATGGCCAGCACCACG
Organism: uncultured Actinomycetota bacterium; assembly: GCA_963811515.1. Classification (GTDB taxonomy): domain Bacteria; phylum Actinomycetota; class Actinomycetes; order Propionibacteriales; family Nocardioidaceae; genus Nocardioides_B. The sequence goes on along the minus strand of CAWERI010000010.1, from coordinate 80,920 downwards.
GCGTACGTCACGAGACCGGCGATCAGCAGCGACGCCACCACCACCAGGCCGAGGCCGCGGTAGTAGAGCAGGCAGTAGATCAGCACCAGCCCGAGGCCGATCGCACCGGCGATCAGCCCGGCCGAGAGCTGGTCGGAGGCGAGCGTCGGGCCCTCCTCGGTCACCACCGGCACGGTGAACTTCAGCGGCAGCGCGCCGTACTTCAGGCTGTTCGCCAGCGTCTGCGCCTCGGTCTGCGAGAAGTTGCCGCTGATCTCGGCCTGCCCGTTGGGGATCACGCCGTTGACGGTCGGGGCGGAGATCACCTTGCCGTCGAGCACGATCGCGAACTGCTTCTGCTGCCCGGTCAGCGGGCTGGTCTGGTTGGCGATGGCGCGGGTGACGTCGGCGAAGGTCTTGCGCGCCGTGCCGTCGAAGGTCAGGTTGACGACCCACTGCACCTGGTTCTGCGGGATGCCCGCCTCGGCCTTCTTCAGCTGGGTGCCCTCGATGAGCGAGGAGGACAGCAGCAGCTTGTTGCCGTCCTGGTCACAGGTGACCAGCGGCTGCGACTTGTTGTCGTCGACCGGGGCAGCGGCCTTGTTGCCGCTCGGGCAGGTGTACTCGGTGAACGCCTTGAGCCACTTCGTGCCCGGGTTGTCCATCCACTTCAGCGGCTGGTCGACCGGGGCGCCGGCGGGGTTCGGCGGTCGGAGCCGCGGACGGGGAGGCGGAGGCCGCCGCGGACGGCGACGGCGGCTCGGCTTCTTGGTGGGCTTCTTGGTGGGGGTGGCCGACGGCTTGGCCTTGTCCAGGTGCGCGCCGGCGTACGGCGGGCGTCCCTTGGGCGTGGCGGTCGGCGACGCCTTCGGAGCGGTGGACGGGGTCGTCCCCGGCGACGCGCTGGGGGAGGCGGAGCCGCTGGCCGCAGCCCTTGGGGAAGCGCTCGGCGAGGCCTGGGGCTGACCCGGTGCCTGCAGCGCGACCAGACGGAAGCGCAGCTGGGCGGTCTGCTTCACCGTGTCGACGAGGTTGCCGCGCGGCGGGCCGGGGACCTCGACGACGATGTTCTGGCCGCCCTGGGTGGACACCTCGGCCTCGGCGACACCGGTGCCGTTGACCCGCTGGTCGATGATCCCGCGGGCCTCCTCGAGGCTTGCCGCGTCGGGCTTCTGGCCGTTCTCGGTGCGTGCCTCGAGCGTGATCCGCGTGCCGCCCTGGAGGTCGAGGCCCAGCTTGGGCTTCCACTCACCGCTGAGCGCCACGCCGCCGTACAGCGCGGCCACGACCAATCCGAACACAATGAGTCGGCGCCCGGGACGGGCCGTCTTACTCGCCACTGCTACTCGCTCCTCGTCGACCGGGGCGGACCCCGTCGGTGTGTTGCCGGTCGGTGATGCTTACGGGTGACGCTCGTCGCCGGGCTGGTCCCGGTCGTCGTCCACGTCGCCGGGCTGCTGCAGCCGTCGTGCGCATGTCGGTCGTGCGTCTCGGCGGGTCGAGCACCTTCACGACCGCCTGACGGGCCACCTTGACGGTGGTGCCCGGGGCCAGCTGGAGCTCGAGGGTGTCGTCGCCGACGGAGACCACGGTGCCGTAGAAGCCCGATCCGAGCATCACCTCGGTGCCGGGGCCGATCGAGGACTGTGTGGCGGCCAGCTGCTGCTGACGGCGCCGCTGGGGGCGCACGATCAGGAACCAGAAGACGAGCGCGATCAGGACGAACGGCAGAAAACCTGCCAGGTCTTTCACGGAAGAAGCACCTCAGTACGGGGTTCGGGCATGACGAAGAGCCGAGAGTCTCGACCGAGGATCGAGTGTAACCGGCGTCGCACCGGCGGACCGACCGGAGTGGTCCCCCCGCGCGTCACGGTTGGGTCACTCCTCGGCGTCGAACAGCCCCGGCTCCCCCGCGGACACCACCGGCGGGCCCCCGAACGGGGCGCTCGCGGGCGCCGTGAGCCCGAGGTGCTGCCACGCGGCGGGGGTCGCGACCCGCCCGCGCGGCGTCCGGGCCAGGAACCCGCAGCGGACCAGGAACGGCTCGGCGACCTCCTCGACCGTCTCGCGCTCCTCCCCCACGGCGACCGCCAGCGTGGACACACCGACCGGGCCGCCGCCGAAGCGTCGGCACAGCACGTCGAGCACGGCCCGGTCGAGCCGGTCCAGCCCCGACTCGTCGACCTCGTAGAGGTCGAGCGCCCGGTGGGCCACGCCGAGGGTGACCACGCCGTCGGCGCGCACCTGGGCGAAGTCGCGGACCCGGCGCAGCAGCCGGTTGGCGATCCGGGGGGTGCCCCGCGACCGGGAGGCGATCTCGGCCGCCCCCTCGTCGGTGAGCGAGCACGCCGAGCAGCCCGGCGGAGCGACGCACGATCTGGTCGAGCTCGCCCACCTCGTAGAACTCCAGGTGCGCGGTGAACCCGAACCGGTCGCGCAGCGGGCCGGGCAGCAGGCCCGCGCGGGTGGTGGCGCCGACCAGCGTGAAGGGCGGGATCTCCAGCGGGATCGCGGTGGCGCCGGGGCCCTTGCCGATGACGACGTCGACCCGGAAGTCCTCCATCGCCATGTAGAGCATCTCCTCGGCGGGACGCGACATCCGGTGGATCTCGTCGACGAACAGCACGTCGCCGTCGTTCATCCCGGACAGGATCGCCGCCAGGTCGCCGGCGTGCGTGATCGCCGGCCCCGAGGTCAGCCGCAGCGGCGTGCTCATCTCCGCGGCGATGATCATCGCCAGCGTCGTCTTGCCGAGGCCGGGCGGACCCGACAGCAGGACGTGGTCGGGTGCCCGCTCGCGGGCCCGGGCCGCCTCCAGCACCAGGGACAGCTGCTCGCGCACGCGCTCCTGGCCGATGACCTCGGCCAGGCTCGTCGGCCGCAGCGCCGCCTCGACCGCCCGGTCGTCGCCGTCGGCCTCGCCGCCCACGACGCCCCGGCTCTCGACGTACGCCGCCTCCGCCGCCGCCAGGGCCGCCTCGTCGGCGCTCACGCCTTGCTCAGCGTCCGCAGGGCCGCCCGCAGCAGGGCGGCGACGTCGGGTGCGCGCAGCGGCGTCCGCGTCGGGGGCCACCGCCTCGACGGCGTGGTCGGCCTCCTTGCCGGACCAGCCGAGCCCGACCAGGCCGGCGTGCACCTGGGCGCGCCAGGCGTCCTCGGCGGGCACCGCCGGACGCGGGCCGGTGCGCACCGTTGCCGGTCGGCACGCCGATCCGGTCCTTGAGCTCGAGGATGATCCGCTGCGCGCCCTTCTGGCCGATGCCCGGCACGCGGGTCAGCGTCGTGACGTCCCCCGACGCGACCGCCCGGCGCAGCTCGTCGGGCGTGAGCACCGCCAGCATCGCCTGGGCCAGCTTGGGGCCCGACGCCGCTCGCGGTCTGCAGCATCTCGAAGAGGCTCTTCTCGTCGTCGTCGAGGAAGCCGAACAGCGTCAGCGACTCCTCGCGGACGACCATGCTGGTCGGCAGCGTCGCGGGGCTGCCGATCCGCAGCGTGGCCAGCGTGTGCGGGGTGCAGACCAGCTCGAGCCCGACTCCCCCGACCTCCAGGACCACGGAGCCGAGCGTGACGTCGGCGACGGTGCCCCTCACGAATGCGATCACCGGGTCGTCCTTCCTGTCGCGGCCATCGCCGCGTCGATGCGGGCCTGCGCGCTGCCGCGCCAGATGTGGCAGATGGCCAGCGCGAGCGCGTCGGCCGCGTCGGCGGGCTTGGGGGGTGCGTCGAGCCGGAGCAGCCGGGTGACCATCGCGCCGACCTGGGCCTTGTCGGCGCGGCCGCTGCCGCTGACCGCCGCCTTCACCTCGCTCGGCGTGTGCAGCGCGACCGGGAGCCCGCGGCGGGCCGCGACCAGCAGCGCGATCCCGCTGGCCTGGGCGGTGCCCATGACCGTGCGGACGTTGTGCTGGCTGAAGACCCGCTCGACCGCGACGGCGTCGGGACGGTGCAGGTCGAGCCACGCCTCGATGCCGCGCTCGATCTCGCACAGCCGCAGGGCCAGGTCCAGGTCGGGCGGGGTGCGCACGACGCCGACCGCGACCATGCTCAGCGGTCGGCCGACCGAGCCCTCGACCACGCCCAGCCCGCAGCGGGTCAGGCCGGGGTCGATCCCGAGCACGCGCATGCAGAAGCCTCTCGTCCGAACACCTGTTCGGACCACGCTAGCCGAGTCCGGCCCGCATCCGGCGTACGACACACGCGACGGGCTCAGGCGTCGAGGGACTCCATGACCTCGTCGCTCACGTCGAAGTTCGCGAAGACGTTCTGCACGTCGTCGAGGTCCTCGAGCGCCTCGACCAGCCGGAACACCTTGCCGGCGCCGTCCTTGTCGAGCTCGACCTGCATCGAGGGCACGAACGAGGCGTCCGCGGAGTCGTAGTCCACGCCGGCCGCCTGCAGCGCCGTGCGCACCGCGACCAGGTCGGTGGCCTCGCTGATCACCTCGAAGGAGTCGCCGAGGTCGTTGACCTCCTCCGCGCCGGCGTCCAGCGTCGCCTCGAGGACGTCGTCCTCGGTCACCGCCCGGGGCTCCTGCTCCTGGGGCACGACCACGACGCCCTTGCGGTTGAACAGGTAGGACACCGAGCCCGGGTCGGCCAGCGAGCCGCCGTTGCGGGTCATCGCGGTGCGGACCTCCATGGCGGCCCGGTTCTTGTTGTCGGTGAGGCACTCGATCAGCAGCGCGACGCCGTTGGGGCCGTAGCCCTCGTACATGATCGTCTGGTAGTCCGCGCCGCCCGCCTCGGCGCCCGAGCCGCGCTTGACCGCACGGTCGATGTTGTCGTTGGGGACCGAGGACTTCTTGGCCTTCTGGACGGCGTCGTACAGCGTCGGGTTGCCGGCGAGGTCTCCCCCGCCCATCCGCGCGGCGACCTCGATGTTCTTGATCAGCTTCGCGAACATCTTGCCGCGGCGGGCGTCGACGACGGCCTTCTTGTGCTTGGTCGTCGCCCATTTGGAGTGGCCAGACATGAGGTGGTCCTCAACCTTTCAGCGTTGGCTTCGCGTCCCGGCGCCGCGCACCAGGTCCACGAACAGCTGGTGGAACCGGTGGTCGCCGGTGATCTCGGGGTGGAACGACGTGGCGAGGAGGTTCGCCTGCCGGACCGCGACGATCCTACCCATCGCCGCACCCGAGGACACCGTGGCGACGACGCGCACGTCCCGGCCGACCTTCTCCACCCACGGCGCCCGGATGAACATCGCGTGGAAGCCCTCGTCGAGGCCCTCCACGTCGAGGTCGGCCTCGAAGGAGTCGACCTGCCGGCCGAACGCGTTGCGGCGCACCACGACGTCGAGACCGCCGAGCGTCTCCTGGTCGGCGGTGCCGCCCTCGATGCGGTCGGCCAGCATGATCATCCCGGCGCAGGTCCCGAACGCCGGCAGCCCGTCCCGGAGCGCCGCCCGGAGCGGGTCGAACAGGTCGAAGGCGCGGGCCAGCTTGTCCATCGTGGTCGACTCGCCGCCGGGCATCACGATGCCGTCGAGCGCGTCGAGCTCCGCCGGCCGTCGTACCTTCACCGCTCGTCGCGCCGCTGCGCTCCAGCATCGTGAGGTGCTCGCGGACGTCCCCCTGCAGGGCGAAGACCCCGATGACGGGTGTGCTCAAGAGACGACCTACCAGCCGCGCTCGGCGAGCCGGTGCGGCTGCGGGATCTCGTCGACGTTGATGCCGACCATCGCCTCGCCGAGGCCGCGGGAGACCTTGGCGACGACGTCCGGGTCGTCGAAGAACGTGGTGGCCTTGACGATCGCCTCGGCGCGCTGGGCCGGGTTGCCGGACTTGAAGATGCCGGAGCCGACGAACACGCCCTCGGCGCCGAGCTGCATCATCATCGCGGCGTCGGCGGGGGTGGCGATGCCGCCGGCGGTGAACAGCACGACCGGCAGCTTGCCGGCCTCGGCGACCTCGCGGACCAGGGCGTACGGCGCCTGGAGCTCCTTGGCCGCGACGTACAGCTCGTCCTTCTCCATGCCGTGCAGCCGGCGCAGCTCGGCCCGGATCGTGCGCATGTGGGTGACCGCGTTGGACACGTCACCGGTGCCGGCCTCGCCCTTGGAGCGGATCATCGCCGCGCCCTCGGTGATCCGGCGCAGCGCCTCGCCCAGGTTGGTCGCGCCGCACACGAACGGCACCGTGAAGGCCAGCTTGTCGATGTGGTTCGCGTAGTCGGCCGGGGTGAGCACCTCGGACTCGTCGATGTAGTCCACCCCGAGGCTCTGCAGCACCTGGGCCTCGGCGAAGTGGCCGATCCGGGCCTTGGCCATCACCGGGATGGAGACCGCCTCGATGATGCTCTCGATCATGTCCGGGTCGCTCATCCGGGAGACGCCGCCCTGGGCGCGGATGTCGGCGGGGACCCGCTCCAGCGCCATCACGGCGACCGCGCCGGCGTCCTCGGCGATCTTCGCCTGCTCGGCGGTGACCACGTCCATGATCACGCCGCCCTTGAGCATCTCGGCCATGCCGCGCTTCACGCCGGCGGTGCCGGTGCCGGTCGTGCCGTTCTCGGTGCTGGGGTTCGTCACTGTCAGACCTTCTACGTTGCCGGGCGGGCGCGGTCGGCCCACCCGAAAGAGTGGTGGATGCCACCAGCCTACGGCCCGCGGCGCCGCCGGACCCAGCCGGATCAGTCCGCGCGCAGCCCCGGCGGGGGTACGTCGTCCAGGTCGACGGCGCGCAGGTCGGCGGCCCGCCCCGCGAGGTGCAGCCAGCGCACCCGGCGACGCGAGCGCAGCGCCCGCGCGGAGACCACGACGTCGTTGTGGAACCGCCGGGCGAGCTCGACCCGGGCGCAGTCGCGGGCGAGCTCGTCGACCAGCGGCGCGACGGTCGGGTCGTCGCGCAGGGCCTGCACCCCGGCGTCGTCCGCGAACACCGCCCGCAGCGCCTGGGAGAGCGCCGACTCGGCGGTCTCGAACTCCTCCGGCCCGGCGCTGCGGGCCTGCGAGGCGGCGTCGAGCAGCACCAGCCGGCTGGGCGGGTCGAGCACCTCCGAGGACGCGAGCTCGAGCGTGGCCCCGGACCGGCGCAGCAGCTGGGCGTCGAGCGTCGCCCGGGCCACGTCGATGCGGTGGTGCATCCGGTCCAGCCGGTTCGCGGTCCAGCTCAGCCACAGGCCCACCACGACGAGGACCGCGACCAGCAGCAGCACACCACCAGGGCGACATCACAGCGCCTCCCGCGACGACGGTCTCGTAGACCCGCAGGATCTGTCCGGCCACCGAGGACCAGTCGTAGCGACGTACGGCGGCCCGGGCGGTCGCGTCCAGCGCGACCCGTCGCGCGGGGTCGTCGAGCAGCGCGGCCAGCCCGCCGGCCAGGTCCTCGACGTCCCCGGAGGCGAACAGCACGCCGGCGGTGTCCTCGACGACCCGCCGGAACGCCGGGATGTCGCTGGCCAGCACGGTCGCGCCGGCCGCCATCGCCTCGACGAGGATGATCCCGAAGCTCTCGCCGCCGGTGTTCGGGGCGACGTAGACGTCCGCGGTGCGCAGCGCGGCGGCCTTGTCCTCGTCGGAGGCGCGGCCGAGGAACGTCACCTGGTCGCGCACGGGCGCTCGGCGAGCAGCGCCCGGGCCTCGTCGACGTCGCCGCCCCCGACGACCAGCAGCCGCAGGCCGGGCCGGTCCGCGGCCACCCGGGCGAACGCCTCGGTCAGCAGCGGGAACCCCTTGCGGGGCTCGCCGAGCCGGCCCACGAACGCCACCGTGCCCTGGGACCCGCGCCACTCCTCCCGGGGCTCGGCGTGCGCGAAGCGGTCGACGTACAGGCCGTTGGGGATCACCACCGGCTCGCCGCCGACGTGGCTGACCTGGGTGCCGCGGGAGTACTCCGAGACCGCGATCCGGGCGCTGATCTTCTCCAGCGAGGGCCGCAGGATCGCCGCGGACGCGGACAGCGCGCGGGACCGGTCGTTCGAGGAGTGGTACGTCGCCACGACCGGGCACTCGGCCTGCCACAGCGCCAGCAGCGACAGGCTCGGGGTGGCCGGCTCGTGCAGGTGCAGCACGTCGAAGGCCCCCTCGTGCAGCCAGCGCCGGGTGCGCGCCGCGACCACCGGCCCGAAGGACATCCGGGCCACCGAGCCGTTGTAGGGCACCGCCACCGCGCGGCCCGCGGGCACGACGTACGGCGGCAGGTCGTCGCTCTCGCTGGGCGCCAGCACCGAGACGTCGTGGCCGAGCGCGATCAGCGCCTCGGCGAGGTCCTTGACGTGGTTCTGCACGCCCCCGGGCACGTCGAGGGAGTAGGGGCAGACGATCCCGATCCTCACCGTGTCCCGTCCAGGTCGTCGACGAACACCTTCTGCATCATGTGCCAGTCCTGCGGGTGCGCCCGGAGTCCGGCGGTGAACGCGTCCGCGACGCCCTGCATCATCGTCACCAGGCCCGCGTCGCCGTCGGCGTGCGGCACCGGCGGGTGGAAGGTGATCGTCATCTCGTCGTCGACGTAGTGCAGGGTCACCGGCACCAGGGGCGCCCCGGTCCGCCGGGCCAGCAGCGCCGGACCCCGCGGCATCCGGGCGCGGGCCCCGCACAGCCCGACCTCGACGCTGGTGCGGGACAGGTCGCGGTCGGCGAGCAGGCAGACCAGTCCCCCGTCGCGCACCCAGGCCTCGAGCCGCGGCAGGGTCGCGTCCCCGCCGGTCAGCGGCAGGATCTCCATGCCCAGCGTGGTGCGGAAGGCCACGAACTCGTCGTAGAGCCGCTCGGGCTCGAGCCGCTCGGCCACGGTCACCAGCGGCATCCCGGTGGCGCACGCCCAGGCCCCGGCCCAGTCCCAGTTGGCCATGTGCGGCAGGGGTACGACGACCCCGTGGCCCTGCGCGTAGGCGTCGCGCAGGTGGTGCTCGTCCACGGTCCGGGTGCGTCGTACGACGTCCTCGATCGGCCACGCGGGGAGCCGGAACGACTCGCACCAGTAGCGGAGGTAGGACCGGACCGCCTCGTGGGTCAGCGCGTCGAGCGCGTCGTCGGCCAGGTCGGGGCGGACCCGGTGCAGGTTGGCGCGCAGCCGGTGCACGCCCCGGGCGTCGCGCCGGAAGATCTCGTCGGCGATCCGCCGGAACACCGCGTGCGCGGCGCGTTCCGGCAGCAGCCGGACGAGCCGCCAGCCGGACAGGTAGCCGAACGTGGTGGCCTGGTCACCGGCGGCCGACGCGGCGCGCGAGGCCCCTCGCAGCAGGCCCGAGGGACGCCCGGCCATCAGACCTCCGCTTTGGCCTGGTCCCGGACCATCAGCATCCGCTGCACCACGGTGACCGTGCTCGCGACGGCGAGCGCGCCCAGCGTGACCGGGATGAGGACGGGCAGGTCGAAGATGTCGGAGAGCCCGGTCATCGCCAGGATCGCGACCAGCCGGTCGGCGCGCTCGGCGATGCCGCCCTTGGCCTGCATGCCGAGCGACTCGGCGCGGGCCCGGGCGTAGGACGTCACCGACCCCATCACCAGGCAGTACATCGCCAGCGCCATCAGCGGCTCGGAGTCGCCGGGGCCGACGTAGTAGAACGCCAGCCCGGCGAAGATCGCGGCGTCCCCGAACCGGTCGAGCGTGGAGTCCAGGAACGCGCCCCACTTCGACGAGGTGCCGCTGAGCCGGGCCATGTGGCCGTCGACGAGGTCGGAGAACACGAACGCGGTGATCACCAGCACGCCGACCAGCAGCTTCCCCTGCGGGAAGAACACCAGGGCGCCGGCGCAGACGCCGAGCGTCCCGACGATGGTCACGGCGTCGGGGCTGATGCCCAGGCGCAGGAACAGCCGGGCTACGGGCGAGAAGACCTTCGTCCAGAAGGCGCGGAAACGTTCCATCATGGCGAGAGAAGGCTAGCGGCTGGCGCGACCGGCCCCGACCACGCCGTGGTTCAGAGGACCTTGAGGCCGTACATCTCGCCGAGCGGGTCGGCGATCAGCTCCAGCCGCGCGCCGTCGGGGTCGCGGAAGTAGATCGACGTGCCGCTCTCGACCTCGTGGTCCACGCCGGCCGCCTCGAGGCGCTCGCGCAGCGCGCCCCAGCAGCTCCGGGTCCACCGAGATCGCCAGGTGGTGCAGGCCGCCGAGCACCTCGGCGTACCTCCCCAGGTCGAGGCCCGGGAGGTCGAAGAACGCCAGCAGGTTGCCGTGCCCGATGTCGAAGAAGAAGTGGCTCGACCCGGCGTAGTCCCGGTTCTCCACGATCTCGGTCAGCGGGAAGCCGAGCACGTCCTGGTAGAAGCGCACGGTGCGCTCGACGTCGGAGCACAGCAGCGCGGTGTGGTGCAGCCCGCGCGCCGTCGAGGCGGGCCGCCGGTCGAGGGGCACCAGGTGCGCGTCCCGGATCCGGCTGCGTTCCTGGGCCAGGGCGTCGAGGTCGATGGTGGTCACGCTGCGCTCCTGCAGGTCGATGATCGTTCAACCATACGCCGGGTCAGTCCGCCCACGCCTCGGCCAGCAGGTCCCGGGTGTCGGTGAGCAGCTGCGGCAGCGTGCGGGTCCGGCCGATGATCGGCATGAAGTTCTGGTCGCCGCCCCAGCGGGGTACGACGTGCTGGTGCAGGTGCGCGGCGATGCCGGCCCCGGCGACCGCGCCCTGGTTCATGCCGATGTTGAAGCCGTGCGCCCCGCTGACCCGCCGATCGTGCGCATCGCGGTCTTGGTGAACGCCGCCACCTCGGCCGTCTCCGCCTCGTCCAGCTCGGGGTAGTCCGCGACGTGCCGGTAGGGGCAGACCATCACGTGCCCCGGGCTGTAGGGGTAGAGGTTCAGCACCACGAACGTCGCCTCGCCGCGGTGCACGACGAGGCCCTCGGCGTCGGTCAGCGTCGGGATCCGGCAGAACGGGCACTCCCCCGACGACGCGTCGGTCGGCTTGTTCTCGCCCTTGATGTAGGCCATCCGGTGCGGCGTCCAGAGCCGGTCGAGGTCGTCGGCCTCCCCCACGCCGTCCTGCGAGGTCGCATCAGGATCCTGCGACGCATGCAGCGAGCATCTCATGGACCTGGCCCGCGACTGCACGGCCTCGACGACCCGGGCGATGGCGTCCTCGACCGAGACGCCGTTCTCCTGGTGCCCGTCGCGGTAGCGGAAGCTGACCGCACCGGCCTCCAGGTCGTTGTCGCCGGCGATCAGCATGAACGGCACCTTCTGCAGCTGCGCGTTGCGGATCTTCTTCTGCATCCGGTCGTCGGACTCGTCGACCTCCACCCGGATCCCGTGCTTCTTGAGCCGCGCGGCGACCTCGTACAGGTAGTCGTTGTGCCGCTCGGCGATCGGGATGGCCTGCACCTGCACCGGCGCGAGCCAGGGCGGGAAGGCGCCGGCGTAGTGCTCGACGAGCACGCCGATGAACCGCTCGATGGAGCCGAACTTCGCGGAGTGGATCATCACCGGCTGCTGGCGGGTGCCGTCGGCGGCCTGGTACTCCAGCTCGAAGCGCTCGGGTGACGGCTGGTTGAAGTCGTACTGGATGGTCGACATCTGCCAGGTGCGGCCGATCGCGTCGCGGGCCTGCACCGAGATCTTCGGACCGTAGTAGGCCGCGCCGCCCGGGTCGGGCACCAGCTCGAGGCCGGACTCGGTGGCCACCTTCTCCAGCACCGCGGTCGCCTCCGCCCACTCCTCGTCGGAGCCGATGAACTTGTCCGGCTTGGAGTCGTCGCGGGTGGACAGCTCGAGGTAGAAGTCGTCGAGGCCGAAGTCCCGGAACAGGCCGAGGCAGAAGTCGAGCAGGTGCTTGATCTCCGCCGGCGCCTGCTCCGTGGTGACGTAGGAGTGCGAGTCGTCCTGGGTCGATGCCGCGGACCCGGGTCAGGCCGTGCACGACGCCGGACTTCTCGTTCCGGTAGACCGAGCCGAACTCGAACAGCCGCAGCGGCAGCTCGCGGTAGGACCGCTGCCGCGCGAGCGGAAGATCAGGTTGTGCATCGGGCAGTTCATCGCCTTGAGGCGGTAGTCCATGCCCTCGATCGTCCATCGGCGGGAACATCCCGTCGCCGTAGTACGGCAGGTGCCCGGAGGTGTGGAACAGCCCCTCCTTGGCGATGTGCGGGGTGCCGACGTACTCGAAGCCCTCCTCGATGTGCCGGCTGGCGGACGTAGTCCTCCATCTCCCGCTTGATCACCCCGCCCTTGGGGTGGAACACCGGCAGCCCGGAGCCGATCTCGTCGGGGAAGGAGTAGAGGTCGAGGTCGCGGCCGAGCTTGCGGTGGTCGCGCCGCTCGGCCTCCTCGATCCGGTGCAGGTGCTCCTCGAGCGCCTCCTTGGACTCCCAGGCGGTGCCGTAGATCCGCTGCAGCTGCTTGTTCTTCTCGTCGCCGCGCCAGTACGCCGCGGCCGACCGCATCAGCTTGAACGCCGGGATGCGCTTGGTGGTCGGCAGGTGCGGGCCGCGGCACAGGTCGCTTCCAGGCCAGCGACCCGTCGCGCTTGAGGTTGTCGTAGATGGTCAGCTCGGCGCCGCCCACCTCGACGCCGGCGCCCTCGGCGGCGTCGGCCACGTCGGACGCGCCGCCCTTGAGGCCGATCAGCTCGAGCTTGTAGGGCTCGTCGGCCAGCTCGCTGATCGCGTCGCCGTCGGAGATCGGCCGGCGGGAGAACTTCTGGCCCTCCTTGACGATCTTGCGCATCCGCGACTCGATCTTCTCGAGGTCCTCGGGGACGAACGGGTCGGGCACGTCGAAGTCGTAGTAGAAGCCGTCGGTGATCGGCGGGCCGATGCCGAGCTTGGCCTCGGGGAACAGCTCCTGGACCGCCTGCGCCATCACGTGCGCGGTCGAGTGCCGCAGGATGTCGCGGCCGTCCGGCGAGTCGATCGCGACGCCCTCGACCTCGTCGCCGTCGGCGAGCTCGTGGGCCAGGTCGCGCAGCTCGCCGCCGACCCGGGCGGCGATCACCTGCGGGTCGTCGGCGAACAGCTCCCACGCCTTGGTGCCCGTCGTCACCGCGCGCTCGCCGGACTCGGCTGCGTTCAGGACGGTGACGTTGATGTCGGACACGGGACTCGACTCCTCTGGGACGGTGGCGCCGCCCGTCGTACACAGGCGGCGAGGTGGACGGCTCGATCGTATCCGCGCGACCCGGTCCGGTGCGCCCGGGTTTCGGCACGGCACCCGGCATGACGAACGGCCGCCCCGACGGAGACGGCCGCGGTGCTGAGGGTGGGCGATACTGGGCTCGAACCAGTGACCTCTTCGGTGTGAACGAAGCGCGCTACCACTGCGCCAATCGCCCCTCCACGACCACGGACGTGCCGGTGGTCGGTGCGCCGGAAAGACTAGCGCATGCCGTCCGGGCCGCGGCGTCGCGGGGTGGGTGTCACCGCGCGTCACACCGGCCGACCGGTCTGGTCAACCGGTGGATTTGGCACCAAAGACGGACACATCCCCGCGCTGACCTGCGGGGACGGAAAAAAACTCAGAGCAATCTGTTTCGTTTCCCGTCATACGGCCAACCCAAGACCGTCTCCTTGTCACGTCCGAGGGGACGACCTGGGAGGAAGGCACACAGCCATGATGGACTTTTCGATGAACACCGCACCACTCACCGTCACGCAGTCGCTGACGCTCGAGCTGATCGACCAGACCGGGGCGGTCACCCCGATCGACGCCGAGCTGCACTACGACCCGCGCGACCCGTACGCCGTCACGACCGTGTTCATCACCGGGACGTCCACCGTGCGCTGGACGTTCGGCCGCCAGCTGCTCAGCGACGGGCTCTACGAGCCGTCCGGCGACGGCGACGTCCACGTCTGGCCGTGCCTGGACTCCGAGGGTCGCGCCGTCGTGATCATCGAGCTGTGCTCGCCGGACGGCGAGGCGCTCGTGCAGGCCCGGACCACCGACCTGAGCTCCTTCGTCGAGCGGATGGGCCGCGCCGTGCAGCCGGGCGAGGAGTCCGCGCACGTCGACGTCGACAGCACCATCGCCGCGATCTTCGCGGCCGAGGCCGCCTGACCCGACCCGGCCGTGTGGCAGTGTTGGCTGGGAGGACCAACACCTCGACGACTAGATCCCTCGGGGGTCGGCCCAGGGGGTCACCGGTGCTGTTCAGCCACGACACGGAGCGCTCGCTCGCGTGCATCGTCGACCTGGTCAACTCCGCGCCCTCGACCGGCACCGAGGAGCTCCTCGGCGACGTCGGGGCCCTCGCGGCGTTCGTGGTCCGGCACGACGTCAGCGACGTCGGCGAGCTGACCACCCGCGACCTCCGGGGCGTGCAGGCGCTGCGCGACCTGGTGGCCGCCGTGTTCGACGCGGCCGACGACCGGTCCGCGGCCGCAGGCGGTCAACACCCTGGTGTCCCAGGCCACCGTGACCCCGCGCCTGACCGACCACGACGGCTACGACTGGCACGTCCACTACTTCACCCCCGGCGCCTCCCTGGCCGACCACCTCAGCGTCGACTGCGGCATGGCGCTGGCCCACGTCGTGGCCTCCGGGGAGCGCGAGCGGCTGCGCCGCTGCGAGGCGCCGGACTGCGAGCAGGTCCTCGTCGACCTCTCCCGCAACCGCTCCAAGCGCTACTGCGACGCGCGCACCTGCGGCAACCGCCTGCACGTCGCGGCCTACCGCGAGCGTCAGCGCGCCTCCGCGTCCTGACCGGCTCACGGGTCGACGTCGGCGGCCTCCCGGGCCGCCCAGACCTCCTGGCACGCCCGGGTGACCGGCCCGGGGCCGACCAGCTCGCGGTCGTCGCAGCGCGTCACGGCCTGCACGTCGCGGGTCGTGGAGACCAGGAAGATCTCCTCGGCCGCGGCGAGCACGTCGACCGGCTCGTCGACCTCCCGGCCGCCGTACCACTCCAGGAGCAGCTCGCGGCTGATCCCGGCCAGGCAGCCGGCCGCCAGCGTCGGCGTGCGCAGCTCGCCGTCGACGACGTAGAAGACGTTCGACCCGGTGCCCTCGCACAGGTGGCCCGCGGTGTTCGCGAAGACCGCCTCGGTGGCGCCCCGCTCGGCGGCGTAGGCCAGCGCGACGACGTTCTCGGCGTACGACGTGGTCTTCAGCCCGGCCAGCGCGCCCCGCTCGTTGCGCGGCCACGGCACGGTGACGACCGACGTGGTGGCGGCCGCCGGCTTCAGGGTGTCGGCGACGACGACCAGCGTGGGCGGGCTGTCGCCGCGGCCGGAGCCGAGCGGCGCCACTCCCCCGGTGTAGGTGATCCGCAGCCGCCCCAGCGGCAGGTGCTCCGCGGCGAGCACCGCCTCGATGCCCGCGCGGACGTCGTCCGCGGTCGAACGCCGGCAGCCCCAGGCCGGCGGCGGACCGGCCCAGCCGGCGCGAGGTGGCGGGTCAGCGCGAACGGCTGCCCGTCGACCACCTTCACCGCCTCGAACACCCCGTCCCCCACCGTCAGCCCGTGGTCGCTCACCGTGATGGCGGGAGCGTGCGGATCGTCGAGAAGTCGGCCGTTCACCCAGGCGTGCATGCGCCGAGCCTAGGACTGCGCGCGCTCCACGACCGGCCCGGGAACACGCCTGAAAGCACCCGAATTTGTCATCTGCTCGTTGTCCTATAAAGTTCTGACCGCACGCCGGGTTCGGGTTCCGAACCGGGTGGTCAAGCGGACGTAGCTCAGTTGGTAGAGCGCAACCTTGCCAAGGTTGAGGTCGCGAGTTCGAGTCTCGTCGTCCGCTCGGAGAAGATGGTCAGCAGCCTCCGTGGTGGAGTGGCCGAGAGGCGAGGCAACGGACTGCAAATCCGTCTACACGGGTTCAAATCCCGTCTCCACCTCGATGACTCGGACTCCACTTCGGTGGAGTCCCGGGTTGTTACGGGCGATTGGCGCAGTGGTAGCGCGCTTCCTTGACACGGAAGAGGTCACTGGTTCAAACCCAGTATCGCCCACCAGAGAACCACAGGTCAGAGGCTCCTCCGGGGGCCTCTTTCCTGTTTCCGGACGACCCCGACGGGCTCTTGCCCTCCCCCGGACGCCCTAGCCGGAACTGGCCCGGGCGGTGCCTGTCGCGTGCCGCGCCCCCGGCCTACGGTGACGGGAGATCGGAAACCAGAACCGGGGGGTTCCTGATGCGATCAGCATGGTTCAGGCTCGGCCAGACCGCCGCCGTGATCGGCCTCGTCGCCGCCGCGGGGGTGGTCGTGGACCGGCAGCACCCGTCCTCCGGGCCGCCGGAGAGATCCGCCCGGACCAGCGTCGCGCGGGTCCCCACCACCTTCCCGACCCGGCAGCACCGGCCGTACTCTCCCCCGCCGGTCCTCCGCTCCGCGCACGGCGTGCTGGAGACGACGTTCACGGTCCGACCGACGACCTTCCGCGTGGCGGGGAAGCAGGTGCGCGGGCTCGCCTACCAGGGCGGGTTCATGGGCCCCACGCTCCGGGTCCGGCCCGGTGACACCGTGCGGATCCACCTGCGCAACCAGCTCGGGGAGCCCACCAACCTGCACAGCCACGGGATGTACGTGTCGCCGATCGGGATCTCGGACAACGTGCTGCGCACCATGAAGGCCCACAGCAACAACGACTTCGTCCTCGAGCTGCCGCGCAGCGTCGACCCGGGCACGTACTGGTACCACACCCACCTGCACGGACTGACCGAGGAGCAGGTCTTCGCCGGCCTGTCCGGAGTCCTCGTCGTCGAGGGGCTCCAGCGCCGGCTGCCTCCGGCGCTGCGCGACGTCCCCGACCGCCTCCTGGCGCTCAAGGACCTGCAGGTCGAGCGGGGCGCCATCGTCCGGCACGGCATCGACTCCAACGCACCGACGACCCGGACCGTGAACGGTCAGGTCGACCCGGTCCTGCGCGCGCGCACCAACCGGACCGAGCTCCTGCGCCTGGCGAACATCGGGGCCGACATCTGGTACCGACTACGCTCGACGGTGCGCGGTTCCACGTGATCGCCGAGGACTCCAACCCGGTGGCCCGGGTCTGGGCGGCCGACCAGCTCGTGCTGCCGCCCGGCAAGAGGTACGACGTGCTGGTCCGGTGGCCCCGGGCGGGAACCTTCGCGCTGCGCACCCTGAGGTACAGCACAGGACCGGACGGCGACCACTACCCCGCCCGGCGGCTGGCGACCTTCGTGGTCGGCGGCTCCCGGGTCGCGAGCGTCGCGTGGCCGACGTCGCTGGGCCCGGTCTCGGCGTTGGGGACCGACCACGTCGACCGGACCCGGCACCTGGTGTTCAGCGAGGACACGAAGACCAACCAGTTCTTCATCAACGGCCGGCAGTTCGACGCCCAGCACGTGAACTACGTGGCCAAGCTGGGCACCACCGAGGAGTGGGTGATCACGAACACCTCGCGGGAGGAGCACCCCTTCCACATCCACGTGAACGACTTCGAGGTCATGTCGGTCGACGGCAGGGCGTACCACGCGCGCAGCGAGCAGGACGTCGTACCGCTGCCGTCGCGGGGGGTGGTGCGGATCCGCATGCACTTCAAGCGCTTCGTGGGAGCCACCGTCTTCCACTGCCACATCCTCGCCCACGAGGACGGCGGGATGATGGGCATCATCGACATCACCCGCTCGGGCAGGCCCTCGGAGGCCACCGCCGCGTCCCTGCAGGCGATGAACGAGGCGATGCTGGCGCAGCACTCCACCGACATGGGCGACGACACCGGGCAGCGGCCGGCGATGTCGTCGCACTGACGCACGCGCTGCGCCGGGACCCACCTGGTCCGGACATGGAAACAGGACCGGTCTCGGGTCCGGTCCTGCTCGAGGACGAGTCTGCCAGCGACGGGGCTCCGCAGACATAGTCCGGTTGGGCTATCAGGCCCGCACATCCGGGGCCGTTCTGTTCCTCGGCGGGGCACCCGCGCCGGACGGCGTACGCTCGGCGAGTCACCGCATCCGGACCCCGTGCGTGGACAGCGGCCGCAGACGCCGTTGTCGGCCCGCGTCGGGGTCCTGGGTTGAGCAGACAGCCCTCATGTCGGGCGCGGGCCGACTACCCCTTGGTCTCGCAAGGTTGTCCAGACAAGGCTTTTGCCGGCGGGTCGAACGGGTAGACCGTGCCTACGGAGGGTTCACGCAGCTGCCCCTCCCAGGAGCGCCCCGTCTCAATCCCCCAGGTCCGGCGGGGCGCTCCGTTGCAGCCCACCCGCGCTCGCCGGATCAGTCGACGTCGAAGATCTGCAGCACCTTGCGCAGGAAGCCCTCGTCGGGGCGACCGTCCTTCGCGACGAGCTCCACCAGGCGGTCGGCCAGGTCCCGGACCTTCACGTTGTGGTCCTGGGAGTAGGCCCGCAGCAGTGCGAAGGACTCGTCCGCGTCCACGCCGTGCGCCAGCATCAGCACGCCCTTGGCCTGCTCGATGACCGCCCGGTGGTCGAGCACCCCCGCCAGCGCCTCCTGCACGTCGTCGCGGCTGGCGTCCCGGCGCGCGTCGGTGAGGTCGACGAGGTAGCCCTGCACCCGGTCGACCCGCGCCGCCGTCGCCGGCCTCCCCGTGCCCGGCGAGCAGGACCGTGCGGTGACGGCCGTGGCCGTCGACGATCTGGGTGTGGAAGCTGAACGGCTCACCGGTCTCGAACGCCGCGTCCACCGCGTCGATCCCCTGGTCCATGCCGTCGGGCCGCAGGTGCGAGGCGAGCACGGACGGGGACGGCCGGACCTCGCCCGGCTCGAAGCCGAGGATCCGGAAGAAGGTGTCCGACCACCACCACGTGTCGTCGGAGACGGAGTAGGAGTACCGCCCGATCCGTTGCGGCTGCCCCACGCCCAGCGCCTCGGCGGTGGCCCTCTGCCCGCTCGCCATCGTCGCCCCTGGTCCCCCGCGTCTCGTCCTGCACGACCCCCGGCCCGTGTGCCCGGGCCGAAGGAAAGATACCGCGACCGTCCGGGGACGGATAGCCGTGCCCACGGCACAGGCAGGGCCCCTCCCACGGTCACGAGCACCGCAGGAAGGGCCCGCCCTTCTCAATGCGCGGCGCACGGAGCCAGCTGCTTGACCCCACGACGGATGCCGCGTCCCGTGGGCGTGCCCAGCGAGCGAGGAATCATTCACCGGACCGGACGGCCATCCGGTGTCACGGCGGCGAGTAGCAGCGCCGCGGCCACCCACTCCTCGACCAGCACCCACCGGCCGGGGCGCGGGCAGGCGACGTACACCACGCGGCCCTCCCAGGCGTCCGCGACCTGTCGCCACTCCACCAGCAGGCCCGGCCGCTTCACCCCGTGGCCGTCGAGCGCGTCGGCGACCCAGCAGTGCCGGGCCGGGCAGTCGTCGTACGTCGTCGGGGCCGGCCGGACGCGCTCGGACATCGGGATGCCGCGCCGTCCGCCCATGCCGCCTGCCGCCATGGAGGAAGCATGACATGTTTGCGAACAGGTGTTCGATCCCGCCCGAACCGGCGGATCCCGCGCCCGCCGCGCTCGGTTCCGCTAGGCTGGTGCATCGCGCGGCCACCGCCGCGGCACCGGATCAAACAGTGCGTCCGGACAGCGAACAGACGGGCGACCCGGCCGCCGAACGAGGAACTACCTACATGCTCCTGCGCGTTGACATCGAGGATCGCGCCGACCACGCCGTCGTCACGGCCGCCGGCGAGATCGACGCGGCCACCGCGGACACCGTCGCCGACGCCGTCACCGGCGCCCTCGCCGACGGCTACCAGCAGGTCCTGCTCGACTTCGCGCGCGTGACCTTCATCGACTCCACCGGTCTCGGGATGCTGGTCAAGTCCCACCGGGCCGCCGAGACCGTCGGCGCCCGGTTCGCCGTCGTGCACCCCACACCGCAGACCCGCAAGCTGATCCGGGTGCTCGGCCTCGACCAGCTGCTGCACATCTACGACACCCACGAGCAGGCTCTCGCCGACACCGACTGACACCCGCCGATGTGATGGACAACACATCGGGCCGCGCGTAGCGTCACGGGCGCCGGGCACGGAGCGACCGCCATCGGGGCGGCCCCGTCCCGGAGACGCACGACATCGAGTGCCTCCGGTCAAGCAGCGGCCCGGGCCTCCGGAAATCGCGGGTGCGCTCGACGAGCGCACGGTCGAGCACCTCGACGACGGGCTGGCCTGGGTGCTCGCGCACGCGCCCCGGCAGGACCTGTGGTCATCGACCTCGCCGGGATCTGCCGGCTCGAGCCGTGCGGCGTCGAGGCGCTCGTGCGGGTCCGGCGCGACCTCCGGGCCGACGGCCGCACCCTGGCGGTCCGCGACGAGCCCTCCCGCGCACGATCGCTGCTCGCGACGGCCGGGCTGCTCGACGCGCCGCGCCGCCGGCTGAGCAGGCCTCAGTCGTCCTCGTCCGAGAGCGCCTCGCCGTGGGTGCCCGGGCGCGGCGCCCACGGCAGCTCCTCGGCCGGGCGTACGACGACCAGCCGGTCGCCGCGGGCCAGCTGGGTCACGGACGGGTCGAAGTAGCGGTGCACCACCCCGTCGCGGACGACGGCGATCACCTGGTCCGGCAACGACTGCGGCTGCTTGCCGACCTCCTGGACGAGCAGCTCGCGCTCGGCCACCTCGAGGCCCTCGCCGTAGGTCAGCAGGTCCTCCATCACGCTGCCCAGGGTCGGGCTCAGCGACGACAGGCCGAGCAGCCGGCCCACGGCGTCGGAGGAGGTGACGACCGAGTCGGCCCCGCTCTGCCGGACCAGCTGGACGTTGTCGGCCTCCCGCACCGCGGCCACGACGTACGTGTCGGGGTTGAGCTGCCGGACGTTCAGGGTGGCCAGCACCGTCGAGTCGTCGCGGTCGGTGGTGATGATCACCTGCTTGGCCTGCGCGACGCCGGCGCGGCGCAGCACCTCGCGGCGGGTGGCGTCGCCGGTCACGACGGCGAGCCCGTCGGCGTGCGCCTCGCCGAGCGCGGTGGTGCTCGGGTCGACGACGACGATCCGCTCCTTGTCGACCCCGTTGTTGACCAGGGTCTCGACGGCGCTGCGGCCCTTGGTGCCGTAGCCGATGACGATGACGTGGTCGTCCATGGTCTTCCTCCAGCGGGAGATCCGGAAGCTCTCGCGTCCCTGGGTGGCGAGCACCTCGAGCGTCGTACCGATCAGCAGCACCAGGAACCCGATGCGCAGCGGCGTGAGGACGAAGGCGTTGATGAGCCGGGTGTGCGGCAGGACCGGCGCGATGTCGCCGTAGCCGGTCGTGCTCAGCGTGACGGTCGTGTAGTAGATCGCGTCGACCAGGTCGACGTGGCGCGTCGGGTCGGCGTTGTCGCGGTAGCCGGCCCGGTCGAAGTAGACCAGCGCGACGGTGAACCCGAGGAGCGCCAGCGCCAGCAGGATGCGGCGGGAGAGCTCCCAGACCGGCGACCGGACGATCGCCGGGAGGCGGACGACTCCACGGGTCTCCTCGGCGACGACGTCAGGCACGGTCAGAACCTACGGCACGCGGACGTCCGCTCACCGCAGGACGTCGCCGTAGATCACGGTGACCGGTCCGTCGCCGCTCCCGGAGTCCCCGGTCCCGCCGGCGCTGACGGTCACGAACCGGAACTTCTCGCCCTCGCGCGGCGTGCTGGAGGACCCGGCGCGACGCCACGTCCCGCACAGCTCGCCCTCCTCGTCGAGGCCGTCCTGGCCCTGCACGCCGTCGCCGCCGAGGCACAGCCGGCCGGTGCCGGTGTCGTAGCTCGCGACGGTCGCGGTGGCGCGGCTGGCGGTCTCCGGCCCGGCGAGGACGCCGACGAGGTAGCCGCCGAGCAGGCAGATCGCGCCGCCGGCGAGAGCCACCGGCGTGGGCAGGTTGACGTTTCCCATGGCGCACCAACCTACTGGTCCGGCCGGCGCGCCCCGACCGCGGGTCAGCGTTGGCGTGCGGCCCTCCCCCGCCTCGCGGGCCCGGCGCTTGGACTCCTTGACCCGCTCGGCGCGCAGCCGTGCGTCGGACCGGGAGGCGATCCAGCGCAGCTCGCGCTGCAGGTGCTGCCAGCTCTCGAACCGGCGCACCGGCAGCGTGCCGTCCTCCAGGGCGGCCGCGACCGCGCAGCCCGGCTCCCCCTGGTGGGCGCAGTCGTTGAACCGGCACCGGGCGGCCAGCGCCTCGACGTCGGCGAACGTGTGGGCGATGCCCTCGTCGGCGTCGAACAGCCCGACGCCCCGCAGGCCCGGCGTGTCGATCACCGCGCCGCCGCCGGGCAGCGGCACGAGCTCCCGGCGCACGGAGGTGTGCCGGCCCGCGGCCGTCCTCGCGGATCGTGCGGGTGGTCAGCACCTCGGCCCCGACCAGCGCGTTGGTCAGCGAGGACTTGCCGTGCCCGGAGGACCCGAGCAGCGCCATCGTCAGCCGGCCCTCGAGCCGCTCGCGCAGCGCGTCGACGCCGCGGCCGCTGACCACGCTGACGACCAGCACCTCGACGCCCGGAACCGCCTCGGCCACGTCGTCGGCCACCAGGTCCGCGTCCCCGGCCAGGTCCGCCTTGGTGAGCACGACCAGCGGTCGTGCGCCGCTCTCCCAGGCCAGCGTCACCAGCCGCTCGACCTTGGCCAGGGCCGGCTCCGGCTGCAGCGCGACCACGACGGCCGCCACGTCGACGTTGGCGCACAGCACCTGGCCGTGGCTCTGCTCCCCCGCGGTCGCGCGCACGACCGCCGTACGCCGTGGGAGGAGGCGCTCCAGGGTGATCCGGTGGTCGGGCCACTCGCGCAGCACGCACCAGTCGCCGGTGCACGGCCCCTCGGTCGGGTCCGACGCCATCCGGGACAGCAGCGCGCCGCCGACCCCTGCGCGGTGCGGCCCGGTCTCGGTGAGCACCGAGGCCAGACCCCGGTCGACGCGCACGACCCGGCCCAGACGGGCGTCGGCGGCCGTGGCCCACCGGTCCATCTCGGGTTCGTAGCCGATCGTCTCCAGCACACCCGGAAATGTACGGCGGTCGGCCGGACCGTCGCACGCGCATTTTCAGGGCCGGGTCCGTGGCACCTGGATCGTCGGCTCGTCCCCCATGTCGGCCGCGTCGGGGAACCGGGCCTGCTCCTCCTCGTCGCGCCGCAGCCGCGGGACCATCGCCTGGAGGCGGAGCCTGCGGACGATCTCCATCCGGGCGCGGGCGGTCTCCTTCTCGGGCCAGAGCCGGTCGAACGCGGCGTTGAGGGCCGCCCCGATCAGCACCGCGATGGAGAGCAGGTAGAGCCACAGCATCACCACGATCGGCGCCGCCAGCGGGCCGTAGATCGACGTCGACCCCTTCGCCGTACCGGTGAGCACCCAGCGCAGCAGGTAGGAGCCGAAGACCCAGATCGTCATGGTCAGCGCGGCGCCCGGGAGGTTGAAGCGCCACGAGGTCCGCACCGGCACGGACACGTGGTAGAGCGTCGCCAGGAAGCAGACCGAGAGCACCACGACGATCGGCCAGTAGACCTCGTTGAGGAAGTCCAGCCGGTCCGGGATCACCCGGTCGACGAGCCGCGGTCCGGCCACCACCAGCGGGCAGCGTGACCACGCCGGTGACCAGGCCCAGGACGTAGAGCGAGAACGACAGGATCCGGGTCTTCACGATGCCGCGGTGGCCGCCGAGGCCGTACATGATCGTGATGGTGTCCACGAAGACGTTCAGCGCGCGCGAGCCGGACCACAGCGCCAGGATGAAGCCGACCGAGATCACGTCGAAGCGGCCGCCCTTGAACACGTCGTTCAGCGTCGGGCGGACGATCGCGTCGACCGTCTGCGGGGTCAGCGCCCGCGAGCACACCTCCAGGATCGAGCGGCGGACCTGCTCGACCTGCGCGGGGTTGATGCTGTCGAACACGTAGCCGATCGACCCCGCGAGCCCGAACAGCAGCGGCGGCAGCGAGAGCAGCGCGAAGAAGGCGGCCTCGGCGGCGAGCCCGGTCACCCGGCCGCGGAAGCAGGTGCCGACGGTCGAGACGACCAGCCGCCACAGCGTGTCGCGCCACCGCACGAGACGGGTCGACGGCAGCCGTGGGTGCACTCTCCGCCTTCGCCGACATGGCCCTACGGTATCGACATGGACGCTGACATCCGGGCAAGCGCGAACCAGGCCCCGCCACTCGTCGACCACAACACCGTGACCTCGGACACCGCCCTCGTGGACGCCGTCACCCGGCACGCGTCCGCGGACGTCGTCGCGGACCTCGCGGAGCTGGGCGCGGTGGCGAGCTCGGCCGAGGCCCGCGAGCACGGGATGCTCGCGAACACCCACGAGCCCGAGCTGGTGCCCTACGACCGCTACGGCAACCGCGTCGACGAGGTCCGGTTCCACCCGTCGTGGCACTGGCTGATGGAGCGCGGCGTCGGCTACGGCCTGCAGGCCGCGCCCTGGACCTCCGACGACCCGCACGCCCACGTCCGGCGCGCGGCCGGCTTCTTCGCCTGGTCCCAGACCGAGCCGGGCCACGGCTGCCCGATCTCCATGACGTACGCCGCGGTGCCGGCGTTGCGGGCCGACGACGCGATCGCCAAGGAGTGGACGCCCCGGCTGGCGTCCACGTCCTACGACTTCGGCCTGCGTCCCGTCGCGGACAAGGCCGGCGCGCTGGCCGGCATGGGGATGACCGAGAAGCAGGGCGGCTCCGACGTCCGCGCCAACGTGACGACCGCGACGCCGACCTCGACCGACGGGGAGTACACCCTCGACGGGCACAAGTGGTTCACCTCCGCGCCCATGAACGACGTGTTCCTGGTGCTGGCCCAGGCCGCCGACGGCCTCAGCTGCTTCCTGGTGCCCCGCGTCCTCGCCGACGGCAGCCGCAACCGCCTGGACGTCGTACGCCTCAAGGACAAGCTCGGCAACCGGTCGAACGCGTCCTCCGAGCTGGAGTTCCGCGGGACCTGGGCGCGGCGGCTCGGCGACGAGGGCCGGGGCGTCCGCACGATCATCGAGATGGTCGCCGCCACCCGGCTGGACTGCGTGCTCGGCTCGGCGTCGCTGATGCGCCGCGCCCTGGCCGAGGCGTCCTGGCACGTCGCGCACCGCTCGGCCTTCGGCGGCCTGCTCGGCGACAAGCCGCTGATGCAGAACGTCATCGCCGACCTGGCCGTCGAGTCCGAGGCCGCCACCGTGCTCGGCATGCGGCTGGCCGCGGCGGTCGACGACGCCCACGACCCGCACGAGGCGGCGCTGCGCCGGATCGCGCTGCCGCTGGCGAAGTACTGGGTCTGCAAGCGCACCCCGATGATGGTCGCGGAGGCCCTGGAGTGCCTGGGCGGCAACGGGTACGTCGAGGAGTCCGGCATGCCGCTGCTGTTCCGCGAGTCGCCGCTGAACTCGGTGTGGGAGGGCTCCGGCAACGTCAACGCCCTCGACGTGCTGCGCGCGCTGTCCCGCGAGCCCGAGGCGCTGAACGCGTGGATCGTCGAGGTCGGCCGGGCGAGCGGCGAGAACGCCGCACCTGGACCGGGCGATCACCTCGGTCCTCGAGTCGCTGGCCGACACCTCCGAGATGGAGGTCGGCGCCCGCCGGCTGGCCGGGCAGATGGCCGCCTGCCTGCAGGGCGCCCTGCTCCTGCAGCACGCGCCCGCCGCCGTCGCCGACGCGTTCTGCGCCACCCGGCTCGGCACGGAGTACGGCGGCACGCTCGGCACGCTCCCCCGCGGCACCGACCTCGCGAGCATCGTCACCCGGACCACCCCCCTCGCCTGACCGCGCGAACACCCGGCGACTCTGGCGGCCCGAACCCCGCCCACCCGGCGACTCTGGCGGGCAGCCCGTCGCCAAACGCGCCGGGTCAGCACCCAATCGGCCGCCAGACGCGCCGGGTCAGCACCCAATCGGCCGCCAGACGCGCCGGGTCGGCACCCACCCGCCGCCAGACGCGCCGGGTCAGCGGGGTTGGGCGGAGCGCTGCGAGGCGGGCACGGCGAGGGACGCGAACGGCCGCGGCCGCGACGGCGCCGCCCGTCTCCGCGACGAGGTAGACCCAGATGCCCGGCCAGGCGAACCCGCCGTCGACGGTCATCCCGAAGGCGACCGCCGGGTTGAACGCGGCCCCCGAGACGCCGCCCGACCGTCAGCGACCCGACCAGCACCACCACGCCGACGGCGACGCCGTAGAAGACGTTGGCCTCCTGGAACGGCGAGACGCCGACCGAGAGCACGACGTACACGATCGCGAACGTGAACAGGAACTCGACGAGCAGGGCCGGCAGCGGCCGCGCTCCCGGTCACGTCCGTGCCGTCGAGGTGCTGCGGGAACGCGGTCATCGCGAGCAGCGCCGCGGCGAACGCGCCGGCGAGCTGCGCGGCCCAGTAGGACCAGAGGTCGGCCAGCGACAGCTGGTGCCGCAGGTACGTCGCGAGCGTGACCGCCGGGTTGAAGTGCCCCCCGGAGAGGTGCGCGCCGGCCCACACGGCGGCCACCATGACGGCCGCCACCGCGACGGCGGCCAGCTCGGACGAGGCCGTCGACGTGCTCAGGAAGGTGAAGACGAGGAAGAACGCTCCGAGGAACTCCGAGAGGTAGGGGCGCACACCGGTGGTTCGCCGGTGGTGCGCCCCCGGATGGGTCTCAGCGCAGCTCGAGGCCCGGGTAGAGCGGGTGCTTGTCGAGCAGCTCGGCCGACGCGTCCTTGGTGCGGTCCGCGACGCCGTCGGCGAGGACGTAGGACGCCTTGGACGGCGTGCCGGCCTTGGTGCTGCCCGGCGTGCGTCTCCGCGAGTACGTCGACCACGAGCTCGGCCACCCGGTCGAACTCGTCGTGGCCGAAGCCGCGGGTGGTCAGCGCCGGGGTGCCGAACCGGATGCCCGAGGTGTACCAGGCGCCGTTCGGGTCCGCGGGGACCGAGTTGCGGTTGGTGACGACGCCGGCGTCGAGCAGCGCCGACTCGGCCTGCCGGCCGGTCAGGCCGTAGGCCGACACGTCGAGCAGCACGATGTGGTTGTCGGTGCCGTCGGTGACCAGCTTGGCGCCGCGGGACATGAACCCGTCGGCCAGCGACTTGGCGTTGTCGGCGATGTTCTGGGCGTAGGTCTGGAACGACGGCTGACGGGCCTCGGCGAGCGCGACCGCCTTGGCGGCCATCACGTGCGAGAGCGGGCCGCCGAGCACCATCGGGCAGCCGCGGTCGACGGAGTCGGCGTACTCCTCGGTGGCCAGCACCAGGCCGCCGCGCGGGCCGCGCAGCGACTTGTGGGTCGTGGTGGTGGTGATGTGGGCGTAGGGCACCGGGTTCTCCTCGCCGGTGAACACCTTGCCCGCGACCAGGCCGGCGAAGTGCGCCATGTCGACCATCAGCGTGGCGCCGACCTCGTCGGCGATCTCGCGCATCTTGGCGAAGTTCACCCGGCGCGGGTAGGCGGAGTAGCCGGCGATCAGCACCAGGGGCTTGAACTCCTGCGCGGCGGCGCGGACCTTGGCGTAGTCGAGCAGCCCGGTCTCCGGGTCGGTGCCGTAGGAGCGCTGGTTGAACATCTTGCCGCTGATGTTCGGCCGGAAGCCGTGCGTGAGGTGGCCGCCGGAGTCCAGCGACATGCCGAGCATCCGCTGGTTGCCGAGGTCCTTGCGCAGCGCCTCCCAGTCCTCGTCGCTGAGGTCGTTGACGTTCTTCGCGGCGTGCTTCTCCAGCGCCGGCGACTCCACGCGGTGGGCCAGGATCGACCAGAACGCGACCAGGTTGGCGTCGATGCCGGAGTGCGGCTGGGCGTAGGCGTACGGCGCCCCGAACAGCTCGCGCGCGTGCTCGGCGGCCAGCGACTCGACGGTGTCGACGTTCTGGCAGCCGGCGTAGAACCGGTGGCCGATCGTGCCCTCGGCGTACTTGTCGCTGAACCAGGTGCCCATCGTCATCAGCACGGCCGGCGAGGCGTAGTTCTCGCTGGCGATCAGCTTGAGCGAGGACCGCTGGTCGCGCAGCTCGGCGCGTGTGGCCTCCGCCACACGGGGCTCGACCGACGCGATCACCTCGAGCATCGCGTCGTACGCGGTGCTGGCGGTCTTGGCGAGGCTCTCCTGGTCCGGGGACCGGTCGGCGGGGCCTGCGGGGGACGACTGGGCAGCGTTCGACTCCGTCATGGTGACAGCCTAGTGACGGCCCGCGCGGGGCACGAGAGGCCGGGCACTGTTTCACATCCTGGACATGCGTCTCACATCATAAGATCGCGGTTTGTGGGACCGACGTCCGAGCCGTGAGACTTGCCCCCATGATCAGCTCCGCAACGACGACGCACCTCGTGGGACGACTCCACGTGGACCTCGGTCGCACGCGCAGCATGATCTGTCTGTCCTGGCCCACCGCCTGACCGCCCAGCCTTCCAGCCGGGCGCGCGGTCGCCGGGACACCCTCTCGACAACGAAGTCGGAGGCTGCCTGCGTGCGTCGTGCGTCTCTCTCCCCCAGGAGCGCAGCCCCGTGACACCCACCCCCGCCAGCACCCCCGCCAGCACCCCCGCCTCCACCGGCCCCGGCCGGTCCGGGCGCACCCGCCCCAAGCGCGGCGAGGGCCAGTGGGCCCTCGGCTACCGGGAGCCGCTGAACCCCAACGAGCAGTCCAAGAAGGACGACAACCCGCTCAACGTGCGGGCGCGCATCGAGAACATCTACGCGCACCGCGGGTTCGCCTCCATCGACGGCGGCGACCTGCGCGGCCGGTTCCGCTGGTTCGGCCTCTACACCCAGCGCAAGCCCGGGCTGGACGGCGGCAAGACCGGCGCCCTGGCGCCCGAGGAGCTCGACGACTCGTACTTCATGCTCCGGGTCCGCATCGACGGCGGCCGGCTGCACCACCGCGCAGATGCGGGTGATCGGCGAGGTCAGCGAGACCTACGCCCGCGGCACCGCGGACATCACCGACCGGCAGAACGTGCAGTTCCACTGGATCCGCATCGAGGACGTGCCGGCGATCTGGGCGGCGCTCGAGGGCGTCGGCCTGGACACCCTGGAGGCCTGCGGCGACTCGCCCCGCGTCATCCTCGGCTCGCCGGTCGCCGGCATCGCCGAGGACGAGATCCTCGACGGGACGCCCGCCCTGGACGAGATCAAGCGCCGCTACATCGGCGACCCCGAGTACGCCAACCTGCCGCGCAAGTTCAAGACCTCGATCAGCGGCCACCCCAGCCAGGACGTCGCCCCCGAGGTCAACGACGTGTCGTTCGTCGGCACCACGCACCCCGAGCACGGCCCCGGCTTCGACCTGTGGGTCGGTGGCGGCCTGTCCACCAACCCGATGCTCGCCCAGAAGCTCGGCGTCTGGATCCCGCTCGACGAGGTGGCCGACGTCTGGGAGGGCGTGATCTCGGTGTTCCGCGACTACGGCTACCGGCGGCTCCGCTCGCGCGCCCGGCTGAAGTTCCTGGTCCAGGACTGGGGCGTGGAGAAGTTCCGCCAGGTGCTGGAGGAGAAGTACCTCGACCACGCGCTCGTCGACTGCGACTCCCCGCCCGTGCCCGAGCGCACCGGTGACCACATCGGCGTGACCCGGCAGAAGGACGGCCTGTTCTACGTCGGCGTGGCGCCCACCGTCGGCCGCGTGGACGGTACGACGCTGGTCCGCCTCGCCGAGATCGCCGAGGAGCACGGCTCGGGACGGATCCGCACGACGCCGTACCAGAAGCTGCTCGTGCTCGACGTCCCCGAGGACCGCACGGAGAGCCTGGTCGCGGCCCTGGACGAGATCGGGCTGTCCGCCCGCCCGTCCAACTGGCGACGGAGCACCATGGCCTGCACCGGCATCGAGTTCTGCAAGCTCGCGATCGTCGAGACCAAGCAGCGCGCGGCCGACCTGATCGCCGAGCTCGAGCAGCGCTTCCCCGGCCTGGACACCCCGATCACCGTCAACGTCAACGGCTGCCCCAACGCCTGCGCCCGCACCCAGGTCGCCGACATCGGCCTGAAGGGCCAGCTGGTCCTGGACGCCGACGGCAACCAGGTCGAGGGCTTCCAGGTGCACCTCGGCGGCGGGCTCGGCCTCGAGCCGCAGTTCGGCAAGAAGCTGCGCGCCCACAAGGTCACCAGCACCGGGCTCGACGACTACGTCACCAACGTGGTCAGCGCGTTCCTCGAGCAGCGCACCGAGGGCGAGCGGTTCGCCACCTGGGTCGGCCGCGCCGAGGACGCCGCGCTGCGCGGCGAGGTCGGCCACCGCGAGCTGGAGGTCGTCTCGTGAGCCACGGGATCCCGTTCCACTGCCCCTACTGCGGCGACGAGAACCTCCGCCCCAGCGAGGAGGGCTCCGGCGGCCAGGGCGCCGCCTGGGAGTGCCACGCCTGCCTGCGCGCGTTCTCGCTCAAGATGCTCGGCATGATCGACCGCCCCACCCGGACCGAGGTTCCGAGATGACCACTGCCACCACCGAAGCGGCCCGTGCCTTCAAGGGCACGAGCACCGCGGGACGCTCCGAGGCCGAGCTCCAGCAGCTCGTCCGGCACGCCGGCGCCGAGCTCGAGCTGGCCCCGGCCGAGGTGATCATCGAGTGGGCCGTCGCGACGTTCGGCGCGCGCTTCGCGATCACCTCCTCCATGGGGGACGCGGTGCTCGCGCACGTCGCCGGCCGGGTCGCCCCGGGCGTCGACGTGGTGTTCCTCGACACCGGCTACCACTTCGCGGAGACCGTCGGCACGCGCGACGCCGTCGCCGCGACGCTGCCGGTGAACCTGATCAACATCACCCCCGTCCAGTCGGTGGCCGAGCAGGACGCGACGTACGGCAAGGACCTGTTCGCCCGGGACCCCGACCTGTGCTGCGCGCTGCGCAAGGTCAAGCCGCTCCAGGACGCGCTGGCGTCGTACGACGCGTGGGCCACCGGCCTGCGCCGCGACGAGACCCACAACCGGGTGATCGCGCCGGTCATCGGCTGGGACGAGAAGAAGCGCAAGGTGAAGGTCTCCCCGCTGGCCCGCTGGACGGGCGACGACGTGGACCGCTACATCGCCGAGAACAACGTGCTGGTGAACCCGCTGCAGTACGACGGCTACCCGTCGATCGGCTGCTGGCCGTGCACCCGCCGCGTGGCGCCCGGCGAGGACCCGCGCAGCGGCCGCTGGGCCGGCACCGGCAAGACCGAGTGCGGGATCCACCAGTGAGCCGCACCCCCGACCACACCACCGACAGCGTTGTCGGGCCCGTCACCGACAGGAGGCCCCTCCCATGACCGCACCCGCCCTCGTGGCACTCGCCCACGGCAGCCGCGACCCCCGCTCGGCCCGGACGATCAAGGCCCTCGTCGACGAGGTCCGCGCCATGCGCCCGGACCTGCGCGTCGAGCCGGCCTTCCTCGAGCTGGCCAAGCCGTCCTTCGCCCAGGTCGTCGACCGGCTCGTGAAGGCGGGGTACGACGAGATCGTCGTCGTCCCGCTGCTGCTCACCGAGGCCTACCACGCCAAGGTCGACGTGCCCGAGGCGATCGCCGCGGCCACCGCCCGCCACGAGAACCTCCGCATCCGGGCCACGCACGTGCTCGGCCTGGAGTCGGTGTTCCTCGAGGTCCTCGACCGTCGGCTGCGCACCGCGCTCAGCGACGCCCGGATCCGCGAGCTCGACGCCCTGGTGCTGGCCGCGGCCGGCTCCTCGGACCAGCTCGCCAACCAGGCCGTCGCCCGGCTCGCCCGCATGTGGGGCGCCAAGCACAAGCTGCCCACCGTCGCCGCGTTCGCCTCGGCCGCTCCCCCGGCCACCGGCGAGGCCGTCCGGCAGTTCCGGGCCGAGGGCCGCCGGCACATCGCCGTGGGCTCGCTGTTCCTGGCGCCCGGGCACGCTGCCGGACCGGGCCGCCGAGCTGGCCGTCGAGGCCGGTGCCGTCGCCGTGTCGGAGCCGCTGGGCGCCGACCCGGAGGTGGCCCGGACGATCCTCGCGCGCTACGCCGTCGGCGCCGTCGAGCTCGTCCCGGTCTGAGCGGCCCGCCGGGGTGCCGGGCACCGACCGGCGTCCTGACGTGATGTCCGGCACCGTCCTCGCGGTCGGGTCGCGGCACCCCCTAGGCTCTCGGGCATGAGCTCTCACTACGACGTCGTCGTCCTCGGTGCCGGCCCCGGTGGGTACGTCGCTGCCATTCGCGCCTCCCAGCTCGGCAAGAGCGTCGCCGTCGTGGAGGACAAGTACTGGGGCGGTGTCTGCCTCAACGTGGGCTGCATCCCCTCCAAGGCCCTGCTGCGCAACGCCGAGCTGGCGCACATCCTGACCCACGAGAAGGACAAGTTCGGGATCACCGGCGACGCGTCGATGGACTTCGGCCCGACGCACGCCCGCAGCCGCACGGTGTCCGAGGGCATCGTCAAGGGCGTCCACTTCCTGATGAAGAAGAACAAGATCACCGAGGTGGACGGCTGGGGCACGCTGACCGGCCCGACGTCCATCGACGTGAAGAAGAAGGACGGCTCCACCGAGCAGCTGACCTGCGACAGCCTGATCATCGCCACCGGCGCGACGACCCGGCTGATCCCCGGCACCTCGCTGTCCGAGCGCGTGGTGACCTACGAGGAGCAGATCCTCGACGCCGACCTGCCCGCCTCCATCCTGATCGCCGGCTCCGGCGCCATCGGTGTCGAGTTCGCCTACGTGATGAAGAACTTCGGCGTCGACGTGACGATCGTGGAGTTCCTCGACCGGATGGTGCCGACCGAGGACGCCGACGTCTCCAAGGAGCTCCTCAAGCACTACAAGAAGCTCGGCGTGAAGGTGCATGCTCAAGACCAAGGTCGAGTCGATCGACGACTCGGGCGACAAGGTCAAGGTGAAGGTCTCCCCCGCCGACGGCGGCGAGACCCAGGTCATCGAGACCGACAAGGTGCTCCAGGCGATCGGCTTCGCGCCGCGCGTCGAGGGCTTCGGCCTCGAGGCCGCCGGCGTGCGAGCTGACCGACCGCGGCGCGGTGGCGATCGACGAGTTCGGCCGCACCAACGTCGAGGGCGTCTACGCGATCGGCGACTGCACCGGCAAGCTGATGCTGGCGCACACCGCCGAGGCGATGGGCATCGTGGCCGCCGAGACGATCGCCGGCGCCGAGACGATGCCGGTCGCGTTCGACTTCATCCCGCGGGCGACGTACTGCCAGCCGCAGATCGCGTCCTTCGGCTACTCCGAGGAGCAGGCCAAGGACAAGGGCTACGACGTCAAGGTCGCGAAGTTCCCGTTCTCCGCCAACGGCAAGGCCCAGGGCCTCGGCGACGCGGTCGGCTTCGTCAAGATCGTCGCCGACGCGAAGTACAACGAGATCCTCGGCGCCCACCTGATCGGCCCCGACGTCACCGAGCTGCTGCCCGCGCTGACGCTGGCGCAGCGCTGGGACCTCACCGCCGACGAGGTCGCCCGCAACGTGTTCGCGCACCCGACGCTGTCCGAGGCCGTCAAGGAGGCCATCGAGGGCATCGCCGGCCACATGATCAACCTCTGACCGAGTGTCAGGCGCTCAGGCCGCCCGAGCGACGTGAGCGCCGGACAAGTCAGCGGACCAGGCGGTCGAGCAGGTGGTCGAGCTCGGCGGACGGGTCGTCGGTGGTGCCGCCGTGCACCGGCCCGGGCTGCACGACGGTGCTGCGCGGCGCCTTCACGAACCCGAAGCGGGTGCCCATCGCGGCCCGGCCCGCCGCACCGGCCGACTCGTCGCCGCGGCAGACCGCCTCGATGGCGGCGAGCGCCGAGCACACCGCGTCGACGTCCACGTCCGGGCTGAGCGCGACCAGGCGGTCCCGGTCGACGTGGCAGCGGGCCTCGAGCACCTCGGCCTGCTGGCAGTAGACGACCACGCCGACGTTGACGAACTCCTCGCGGTCCACGCGCGGCACGCAGCGCAGCACGACGTACTGGAACGGCATCCGGCGCGCTCATGCGGCGTCCTCGACCGGCAGCCAGGAGCGGTCGCCGCTCACCCGGGCCAGCAGGAACTCGACGTACGACGCCCGCAGGTCCGCCGCCGAGGCCGCGCCGGGGACCGGCTCGAGCCACTCGTCGGGCACCAGCGCGAGCACGTCGTGCAGCAGGTCGGCGGTGACCCGGGGCGCCAGCGTCGCGTCGACGTCGGGCACCGCGGACGCGGTGCGCCGCGAGCACGTGGTCGGAGGCGTCGTAGGGCTGGCGGGCGAACCGCTCGGCCGAGCCGACCCCGCCGGACCAGCCGTGGTGGAAGTACAGGCAGGCGCCGTGGTCGATCGCCCACAGGTCGCCGTGCCAGACCAGCAGGTTCGGGTTGCGCCAGCTGCGGTCGACGTTGGCGGTCAGCGCGTCGAGCCACAGGATCGAGGCGGCGACCGTGCCGTCGGGGGTGTAGCCCGCGTCGTACCCGAACGAGCCCGGCAGGAAGTCCACGCCGAGGTTCAGCCCGATGCTGGCGGTGAGCAGGTCCTGGACCTCCTCGTCGGCCTCGTACTTCCCGATCGCGGCCTCGAGGTCGACCGCCACCAGGTCCGGGGTGCGCAGGCCGAGGGCGCGGGCCAGCTCGCCGACGACCACCTCGGCGACCAGCACCTTGAGGCCCTGGCCGGCGCCGCGGAACTTGCAGACGTAGGTGCCGAGGTCGTCGGCCTCGACGATGCCGGGCAGCGAGCCGCCCTCGCGCAGGGGCGCGACGTAGCGGGTCGCGGAGACGGTGCGGATCACGGCGCGAGACTACCGGTGCGCTCGCCGACGCCTCGCCGGTCAGCCGGGCCCGCTCGTGCGCGACGTCGAAGTCCGGGCCCGGCCAGCTCGGGTCCATCGCGGTCAGCGTCTCGCGCAGGATGTCGGCGACGGCCAGGTCGCGGTACCACTTGCGGTCGCTGGGCACGACGAGCCAGGGCGCGTGGTCGGTGTTGGTCTTCTCCAGGGCGACCTCGTAGGCCTCCTGGTAGGACCCCCACCGCTGCCGCTCGTCGACGTCGCCGGGGTTGAACTTCCAGAGCTTGGTGGGCTCGTCGAGCCGGGCCAGCAGCCGCTCCCTCTGCTCCTCGGCGGAGATGTGCAGCATGCACTTGACGCACCACGGTGCCCTCGTCGACCAGGCGCTTCTCGAAGGCGTTGATCTGCCGGTAGCGCGCGGCGATCTCCCGCCGGGGCACCAGCTTGCGGACCCGCGCGATCAGCACGTCCTCGTAGTGCGAGCGGTCGAAGACCCCGATCATCCCGGGCCGCGGGCACCTCCCGCTCCACGCGCCACAGGAAGTCGTGGCGCAGCTCGGCCGCGGTCGGCGCCTTGAACGACTTGATGTGCAGGCCCTGCGGGTCGACCAGCCCCAGCGCGTGCCGCAGGATGCCGCCCTTGCCGGAGGTGTCCATGCCCTGGAGCACCAGCAGCACCCGGCGGTTGCCGCCGCTGACCCCCTCGGCGAACAGCCGCTCCTGCAGGTCGGAGAGCTCCTCGCCGAGCGCGTACAGCGCGGCCTTGCCCTTCTTCTTGGACCCGTCGAAGCCGGGCTTCGCCGTGCGGGTCGTACGTCGACAGGTCGACGGGCCCGCGCGGGACGGTCAGCGCCTCGGTGGTGGTCGGCTGCTTGTTCCTCGACTTCGCCATGGCAGCAGTGTGCCCAGCGGCGCGACGGTTCAGGCCTCGACGTCCGCGCCCTCGCGGGCCAGCGCCACCAGCCGGCTGATCGCCCGGAAGTACTTCTTGCGGTAGCCGCCCTCCAGCAGCTGCGGCGCGAACAGCTCGTCGAAGGTGACGCCGCTGGCCACCACCGGCAGGTCCCGGTCGTACATCCGGTCGGCGAGCACCACCAGCCGCAGCGCGACGGCCTGGTCGTCGACGGTGCGGACGTCCTCGAGGCACACCAGGCGCACGCCGTCGAGCAGGGCGCCGTACTTGCTGGGGTGCACCTGCGCGAGGTGCCGGCTGAGGTCGACGAAGTGGTCGAGGCTCGCGCCGTCGCGCCTCCGCGGCCCGGCGCACCGCCTCGCAGGTCCGGCGCGGCCGGCGCCTCGGGCAGCCCGCGGTGGCGGTAGTCCTCCCCGTCGATGCGCACGGACTCGAAGTGCGCGGACGAGCCCCTGGATCTCGCGCAGGAAGTCGTCGGTGGCGAAGCGGCCCTCGCCGAGCTTGCCCGGCAGCGTGTTGGAGGTGGCGGCCAGCCGGACGCCCGCCTCGCGCAGCCGGGTCGAGCAGCGTGGAGACCAGCACGGTGTCGCCCGGGTCGTCGAGCTCGAACTCGTCGACGCACAGCAGGGTGTAGGACGAGAGGGCGGCGACCGCGTCGTGGAAGCCGAGCGCGCCGACCAGGTGGGTCAGCTCGACGAAGGTGCGCGAACAGCTTGGGCCCGGGCGCGGTGTGCCACAGCGACGCGAGCAGGTGGGTCTTGCCGACGCCGTAGCCGCCGTCGAGGTAGACCCCGCCGGAGCCCGCCTCCGTCCTTGGCCTTCGGCCCCAGCGGCCGCTTGCGCGGCCGCTCCCCGACCGTCCCGGCGAACGCCCGGAGCACGTCGACGGCCTGCGCCTGGCTCGGCTGGCCCGGGTCGGGGCGGTACGTGTCGAAGCTCACGTCGGCGAACCGGGGCGGCGGCACCAGCTCGGCGACCAGCCGGTCCGCGGGCACGCGAGGGTCTCGCTCGGTCAGGTGGATCGGCATCGCGTCAGCCTACGATGACGGGGTGGATCTCCCTGTGATGCCTCCGGTCCAGCCG
This sequence comes from uncultured Actinomycetota bacterium, assembly GCA_963811515.1. Lineage (GTDB taxonomy): Bacteria > Actinomycetota > Actinomycetes > Propionibacteriales > Nocardioidaceae > Nocardioides_B. Next base: position 44,560 of record CAWERI010000010.1, on the reverse strand, counting down.
ATGCTCGCCAAGTCCGTCAAGGGCATCCCCGACCCGGCCAAGCACGGCGGCCTGCTGTTCGAGCCCAAGTGGGACGGGTTCCGGTGCCTGGTGTTCCGCGACGGCGACGAGGTCGAGCTGGCCAGCCGCAACACCAAGCCGCTGACCCGCTACTTCCCCGAGGTGGTCGAGGCGGTGAAGGCGTCGCTGCCCGAGCGCTGCGTCGTCGACGGCGAGATCTTCGTGGCACTCGGCGACCGGCTCGAGTTCGAGCGGCTCCAGGAGCGGATCCACCCCGCCGACTCCCGGGTGCGGATGCTCGCGGAGAAGACGCCGGCCGGCTTCGTGGCGTTCGACCTGCTCGCGCTCGGCGACGAGTCGCTGCTGGACCAGCCGTTCGAGGTGCGCCGGGCCCGGCTCGAGGAGGCGCTCGCCGGCGTCGTACCCCCGATCCACCTGACCCGGACGACGAGCGACCCGGCCGAGGCCGAGCAGTGGTTCAGCTCGTTCGAGGGCGCCGGGCTCGACGGCGTGGTGGCCAAGCCGCTCGGGGCGCCGTACACCCCCAACGGCCGCACGATGCTGAAGATCAAGCACGAGCGCACCGCCGACGTCGTGGTCGCCGGCTACCGGCTGCACAAGACCTCGACGCCGGAGCGGCCGCTGCTCGGCTCGCTGCTGCTCGGGCTGTACGCCGACGGGAGGCTGCAGCACATCGGGGTGTCGGCGTCGTTCACCGCCGCGCGCCGCGCCGAGCTGTCGAGGAGCTCGCAGCCCCTGGTGTGCGAGGACCTCTCCGAGCACCCGTGGGGCGAGTGGAGCGAGTGGGCCATCGCGAACCCCGACCGGGTGCCGGGCACGCAGAGCCGGTGGAGCGCCGGCAAGGACCTGTCGTTCACGCCGCTGCGTCCCGAGCGGGTCGTCGAGGTCGGCTACGACCACATGGAGGGCAACCGGTTCCGGCACACCGCGCAGTTCAAGCGCTGGCGCCCGGACCGCGACCCGGAGTCCTGCGGCTACGAGCAGCTCGAGGAGGTCGTGAGCTACGACCTGGCCGAGGTGCTCGGGGGCTGAGCGGTCCCGGCGCACCCGGCAGGACTACGCTGTGAGCATGAGCGAGCCGACGACCTACGACGTGGTGCTGCTGGTCGAGCAGCCGCTGTCTGCCGAGGATGCCGCCCAGGTCCGGAGCCTGCACGGGACGTGGAGGACCCGGTCCGCTACCACGTGCTGCTGCCCGTCGAGGACGCCGCGGCCCGCGTCGAGTCCGCCATGGGGTCGATCGCGGCCAGCGAGGTCCTCGCCTCCCCCGCCCTGGTGATGGACAGCGAGGACATCGCGGAGGTCCAGCGCGAGCTGCTCGCGCAGGCCCGCACCGACTGCGACGGCTGCGTGAGCAAGCTGAAGGGCCAGGGCGCCGACGTGTCCGGCGAGGTGGTCAGCGCCGAGCCGATCGAGGCGCTCGCCGCCAAGGTCGCCGAGGTGCAGGCCGCCGAGGCGATCATCCTGACCCGCAAGCACGTCATCGCGGAGTTCTTCCACGTCGACTGGACCTCGCGCGCCCGCCGCAAGATCGGCGTCCCGATCCTGCACCTGCTCGAGCACGAGAACTTCGACGAGCAGGCCGAGCACTACGGCGGCGAGGGCGTCACCGGCTTCTGAGCCTCACTCCGCCGACGTCACCGCCGGCGAGCTCGACCGCGATGTCGAGGTGTCCCGCGTGCCGGGCGTACTCCTGCAGCACGTGGAAGCAGATCCACGCCAGAGTCGCCGGCTCGCCGTCGAAGCGCGGGCCGGGTGGGGCCTGCTCGTCGAGCGCGTGCGAGGCCAGCACCGCGGTGGTCCGCTCCCCCACCTCCCGCAGCAGCGCCACCGCCTGTACGGCGGTCACGTCGGCCGGCACGTGCCACCGGCCGTCCAGGTCGTCGCCCCACGGGTCCTCGACCGGCTCGCCGAGGAACCCCCAGACGAACCAGCGGCGCTCCATGTGCGCGAGGTGCACCAGCAGCTCGAGCGGCGACCAGCCCGACGGCAGCCGGGACGTGCGCTGCTCGGCGTCCGGCAGGGAGGTGACCTTGCGGGCCACGGTCTGCCGGTAGAACTCGAGGTAGCGGGAGAACAGCACCGCGCTGTCCGCCGTACCTCCGCCCGGCTCGGGGAACTCGCGTCATGCCCGCACCGTACGGGGTGAACCCGGCGGCCTCCGCAGCCGTCTTTCCTGGTGTCCCCCAGGAGGTCTCTCATGATCAAGCTCCTCGCCCTCGGCGCCGTCCTGGCAGCCGGCCTCAGCGCCTGCGGCGGCTCCTCCGACGTCCGGCACCACCAGCTCCGGCGGATCCTCCGCCGCGGCCACCGGTGCGGTGCTCGCTCCCGCCCACACCACGCTGGGCACGGTCCTCGTGGACCACGCCGGCCGCACCGTCTACCTGCTCACCGCGGACTCGCCCGGCCACTCCAGCTGCACCGCGCAGTGCCTGGCCTACTGGCCGTCCGTGGCACCGGCGTCCTCGACCAAGCCGCCGCCCGGGGTCTCCGCGCCGGTCGGCACCGCGAAGGTCGCCGGTGGCGGCTCGACGGTGACCGTCGGCGGCTGGCCGGTCTACACCTTCGTCCAGGACTCGTCCCCCGGGGACGTGACGGGCGAGGGCGTGAAGAACTTCGGCGGCGTCTGGTACGCCGTGTCGCCGGCCGGGCAGCCGGTGAAGCCCGGCTCGTCGGCGACGCCGTCGACGTCCTCGGGCCAGCGGCGGCTACTGAGTCCTCCGGGCCGTCAGCCCGCCTTGTCGTCGCGGGACCGCAGCAGTCCCGTGATGCGCCCGTGCCGGTAGAGCTGCGTGTAGTGGCCGCGGCAGTAGCCGTGCGCCACCGGCGCGAACCCGCAGCCGTCGACGAAGCACTTCGTCCTGAACCGTGGAGCCATCCCGCCCACCCCCTGCCGTCGTGCCCGCCGACATCCCCCCGGACAACGGCGTCCCACCAGCGTGGTCCGGCACGCGGAGCACGGTCAATGACCCGTTCGGGTCGCTCAGGCCTCGTCCTCCCAGTGCGCCGCGACCTTCTTGCTGGGCTGCACGCGGGGCGGCTCGCCCGGCATCTTCGGGTAGTCGGGCGGGTAGGTCAGCTCCACCGAGCCCTGCTCGACGAACAGGTCGCAGCAGCGGCTTGAGGTCGCCGTGCACGTCGTCGATGGCCGCGTGCACGTCGCCGCGCTCGGCGAGCCGCTCCGGGCACGGTGAACAGGTTGAGCGCCCGCGGGTCCTCGACCTCGGCGAGCTCGTCCCACTCCATCGGCGTGGACACCGGCGCGCCGGGCTTGGGCCGCAGGCTGTAGGCCGAGGCGATCGTCCGGTCGCGGCAGTTCTGGTTGTAGTCGACGAAGATCGCGTCGCCGCGCTCCTCCTTCCACCACGTGGTGGTCACCCCGGTGGTACGGCGCTCGAGCTCGCGCCCGAACGCGATGGCGGCGTGCCGCACGTCGACGAAGTCCCACCGCGGCTCGATCCGGACGTAGACGTGCACGCCGCGGTTGCCGCTGGTCTTCGGGAACCCGACCAGGCCGAGCTCCGCGAGCAGCGTCGCGCGCGACCGCCGGCGACCCGGACCGCGTCGCCGAACCCGGTGTCGCCGTGCGGGTCGAGGTCGATCCGCAGCTCGTCGGGGAGGTCGAGTCGCTGCGACGTACCGGCCAGGGGTGGAAGGTCAGCGTGCCCATCTGCGCGGCCCAGGCCGGCACCGCGAGCTCGGTCGGGCAGATCTCGTCGGCGGTGCGGCCGGAGGGGAAGGTGATGTCGGCGGTCTCGAGGTACGTCGGGCGCGCCCTTGGGCACCCGCTTCTGGTAGAACGCGTCGGCCTTGTCGCCGTACCCCGTGCTGAGCTCGATGCCCTCGCGCACGCCCTTGGGCCAGCGCTCCAGCGCCGTCGGCCGCTCGCGCAGCGCCCGCATGATGCCGTCGTCGACGGAGAGGTAGTACTCCACCACCATCAGCTTGGTGACCTCGGCGGTGTGCTCGGTGGCCTCGTAGATCACCCGGTCCGGGCTGGACACCCGGACCGCGCGTCCGCCGGCGTCGACCTCGGCCGCTGGGCTGGCCATGGCGGCAGCCTGAGCACGTGGCTGAAGCCGACCCGGGGCGGCTGAGCGTGAAAGTAGCGTGGAGGCATGGGTTACGAGGTGCAGAAGACCGACGAGGAGTGGCGCGAGCAGCTCTCCCGTGACGAGTACGCCGTGCTGCGCAAGGCCGGCACCGAGCGGGCGTTCACCGGGGAGTACACCGACACCAAGACCGACGGCGTCTACCGCTGCCGGGCCTGCCAGGCCGAGCTGTTCCAGTCCGAGACCAAGTTCGACTCGCACTGCGGCTGGCCGTCGTTCTACGCGCCGCTGGCCGAGGACCGGGTCGAGTACATCGAGGACACGCTCCATGGGCATGAAGCGGGTCGAGGTGCGCTGCGCGAACTGCGGCTCGCACCTGGGCCACGTCTTCGAGGCGAGGGCTACGGCACCCCGACCGACCAGCGCTACTGCATCAACTCGATCAGCCTGACCCTCGAGCCGGCGAGCAGCGCCGTCCGAGGCTGAGCCGACCGCCTCGGCATCGGGCACCGGCGAGGTCAGGGCAGGTCGGTGATCAGCTCGGTCGGCGTGCGGCGGCGCCCGGTGTAGAACGGCATCTCCTCGCGCACGTGGCGCCGGGTCTCCGAGCCGCGCAGGTGCCGCATCAGGTCGACGATCCGGTCCAGCTCGTCGGCCTCGAACGCCAGCATCCACTCGTAGTCGCCGAGCGCGAAGGACGACACCGTGTTGGCCCGCACGTCGGGGTAGTCGCGCGCCATCTTGCCGTGCTCGGCAGCAGCCGGCGGCGCTCGCTCGTCCTCGAGGAGGTACCACTCGTAGGAGCGCACGAACGGGTAGACGCAGACGTAGGCGCGCGCCTCCTCGTCGGCCAGGAACGCCGGGACGTGGCTCTTGTTGAACTCCGCGGGCCGGTGCAGCGCCATCTGCGACCACACCGGGTCGAGCCGGGCGCCGAACGCCGTACGGCGGAAGCGGTGGTAGGCGTCCTGCAGCTCGTCGGCGGTCGCCGCGTGCCACCACACCATCAGGTCGGCGTCGGCGCGCAGGCCGGCGACGTCGTAGAGCCCGCGGACCGTGACGTCGGCGTCGCCGAGCTCGTCGAAGAGCTTCTCGACCTCGCGCGGCCTCGCTGGCCCGGTCGCTCTCGCCCGAGCGACGTCGCGCAGCTGGAACACCGACCACATCGTGTAGCGGATGGTGTCGTTGAGGTCCTTGGCGACCTTGCCCTGGTTCGGGCGCTTCGACTCGGTCATGCGCCTCATTCTCCCGCGAGCCCCAAGCGCCGGCGACGCACCTGGGTCGCGCCGCGGCCTCCGCGGACGCGATGCAGGCCGGGATCCCCAGCCCGTCGTACGCCGCGCCGCAGACCGCGAGGCCGCCGGCCGACGCCACCGCGGAGCGGATGCGCCGGACCCGGTCGAGGTGGCCGACGGCGTACTGCGGCAGGGCGCCGCCCCACCGCTGCACGTGCGCGTCGACGGCCGCGACCGACAGCCCCACGGCGTCGGCGAGGTCGGCCAGGGCCAGCGCGACGAGCTCGTCGTCGGGGCGCTGGAGCAGCTCCTCCTCGCGGTGCCGGCCGAGCGAGCAGCGCATCACCACCACGTCGTCGGCCGCCCCGGCCGTCGCGGACCCAGTCCCACTTGGCGAACGAGTACGTCGCGGCCTTGACCGAGCGCTTGTCGACCGGCGGCACCAGGAACCCCGAGCCCGGGGTGTCGGGGAAGTCGCGCGGCCCGGAACGCGAGCGTGACGATCGCCATCGAGGCGTACTCGATGCGGGCCAGCTCCAGCGCCGCGTCCGGCACGACGTCGGCCAGCAGCCGCGCGGTCGCGCGGGCCGGGGTCGCGAGCACCACGGCGTCGGCGTGCAGCACCTCGGCGTCGCGCGTCGAGCCCACCACGAGGTTCCAGCCGCCCTCGGCGGCGCGGGCCAGGTCGCGCACGGTCGCCCCGGTGCGCACGTCGAGGCCCGCCGAGGCGGCCACGGCGCCGCGGCAGCCGGCCGACGCCGCCGACGAGGCCGGCGAACACGGGCACGTCGGAGGTCTGCTTCAGCGCGTCGGCGGCCGCCCGCATCAGCGAGCGGTCCCGGTCGAGCAGCGCGACGACCTGCGGCACCGCGGCGCGGGCGGAGATCTCGCGGGCGTGGCCGGCGTAGACGCCGCCGAGCAGCGGCTCGACGAGCCGGTCGACGACCTCGCGGCCGAACCGCTCCTCGACCAGCCAGCCGACGCTGACGTCCTGGCCGTCGAGCGGGTCGCCGGCAGCCCGCGTCCATCGCGGCCCGGGCCAGGCCCGAGGCGGACAGCACGCCGCTGTCGGCGAGCGCGCGGGCGTCGGCCGGCACGCCCATCAGCGTGCGCGGCATCGGCCGCAGCCGCCCGCGCGACCAGAGGTTCGCGGTCGTGGTGGCCGGGTGCACGATGCGGTCCCCCAGCCGGCGGCCCGGGCCAGGTCGACGGCCTCGGGCCGGCGGTTGAGCATCGCCTCGGCGCCGACGTCGACGGTGACGCCGCCGACCTCGGCGAGCGCGAGCTTGCCGCCGATGGCTGGGTGCGGCCTCGAGCACCACGACCTCCACGCCGGGCGCCGTCGACGGACGGCCGCCGCCGCCGCGAGCCCGGCGATGCCGGCGCCGACCACGACCACGCGCGGCGGCGGCGCCACGGCGCCACGGGTTCGGGAGGAGGAGGTCACGGTCACAGGTTCGCAAAGCCCTGGGCACGGCCGTCAGCCGGGTGGAACCCGGCGGGCCGCGGGCTGCGTCACAGGGGCAGTCGCGCGGCGGTTCCCGCCGCCAGCAACGGGACGGGGCACGTCATGGGCGCAACAGGTCGGTCAGACGGCTCGTGGCGGCGGGCGCGCTGCTCGCGCTCGGCGCGCTCGCGGGGTGCAGCGGCGGCGGCGGCAGCAGCAGCGACGCGATGTCGCGGTCGGGCGGGTCGGTCGAGCGCGGACCGGGCCGCGCCGGCGCCCGCCTCGGACGGCGAGGACGACCGTGAAGGCCGCGCCGGGCGCCGACGCGCGCCGTGGTGCGGACCCCGTCGGTGATCCGCACCGCCGAGCTGTCGATCACCGCCAAGGACCTCGGGGCCGTCCGGGCGGACGTCGACAGCCTGCTCGCGGCGGTCGGCGGCTCGATCGGAACGAGCAGACCACGCACGACCGGAAGGGCCGGGTCGAGAGCTCGACGCTCGTGCTGCGGGTGCCGGTCGACCGGTTCGCGGCGACCAAGAAGGCGCTGATGGGGATGGGGAAGCTCGAGACGTCCGACGAGTCACCAAGGACGTCACCAGCGAGGTCATCGACGTCGACGCGCGGGTGCAGACGCAGCAGAACAGCCTCGACGCCTGCAGCGCTTCCAGCGCGGCGCCCGGGACGTGAACGACCTGTGGACTTCGAGGAGCAGATCACCGCAGCGGCAGGCCGAGCTCCAGTCGCTGAAGGCGCAGCAGGCCTACCTCGCCGACCAGACCTCGCTGGCGACGATCACCGTGCACCTGTCCACGCCCGAGAAGTACGTCCCGCCGCCGGACGCCCTGCAGGACGCCGGCTTCCTCACCGGGCTGAAGGCGGGCTGGGACGCGCTCAGCGACGTGGTCGTGGTGGCGCTGACCGTCGTGGGCGCGGTGCTGCCGTTCTGCTGGTCGGCGCGCTGGTCGGGCTGCCGGCCTGGATCGGGCTGCGGGCGCCGCTACCGCCGCTCCGGTCCCCCAGCCCCGCAGACCGTGCCCTGACGCCGGACGGGTCGTCCCGGGCTCAGCGGGCGAGCGCGTGCACGAGGTCGGTCAGCCGGGCGAGCTGGTCGGGGTCGGTGGAGGGCAGCACGCCGTGGCCCAGGTTGAAGATGTGCCCCGGGGCGGCCCGGCCGGCCTCGAGGACCTCGGCGGCGCGCGCCAGCATCACCTCGGTCGGCGCGAACACCAGCGACGGGTCGAGGTTGCCCTGCACGGCCCGGCCGCCCGACCCGGCGTACGCCGTCGGCCAGCGGCACCCGCCAGTCGACGCCGACCACGTCGGCGCCGGCCTCGCCCATCAGGCCGAGCAGCTCGCCGGTGCCGACGCCGAAGTGGATCCGCGGCACGCCGAGCTCGCCGGCGGCCGCGAGCACCTCGGCGGAGTACGGCATCACGTAGCGCCGGTAGTCGCCGGGCGACAGTGGCGCCGGCCCACGAGTCGAACAGCTGGACCGCGGAGGCGCCGGCGTCGACCTGCACCGCGAGGTACGCCGCGGAGATGCCGGCGATCTTGCGCATCAGCGCGTCCCAGACGTCGGGGGCGCCGAACATCATCGCCTTGGTCTTGGCGTGCTCCTTGGACGGCCCGCCCTCGACGAGGTACGACGCCACGGTGAACGGCGCGCCGGCGAACCCGATCAGCGGGGTCGCGCCGAGCTCGCCGACCAGCGTCTGCACGGACTCGGTGATGAACGGGACGTGCTCGGGGGTCAGGTCGGGGATCGCCGCGACGTCGGCGAGGGTCTCGCACCGGCTTGGCGACGACCGGGCCGACGCCGGGCTTGATGTCGAGGTCGACGCCGACCGCCTTGAGCGGCAGCACGATGTCGGAGAAGAAGATCGCGGCGTCGACGCCGTACCGGCGCACCGGCTGCAGGGTGATCTCGACGACCAGGTCGGGGCGCATGCAGGACTCGAGCATCGCGACGCCCTCGCGGAGCTTGCGGTACTCCGGCAGCGACCGGCCGGCCTGGCGCATGAACCACACCGGGGTGTGCGGCACCGGCTCGGACCGGGCGGCGCGGAGGAAGGCGGAGTCGTGGACACGGGGGTCGGTCGAGGCGGCAGACGGCACGGCGTCATCCTCCCAGGTGGCCGGTGGGCGGGCCGGCGGCGGACAGCGTGTCGGATGAGCAGGATCACCGAACTCGGCCTAGTCTGACCTCATGGCCGCACGTCAGGAGCCCCGTGTGGACCCCTCCGCTCTCCCCGAGGAGTTCCGGGTCGCAGTCGCGCAGCTGCGCGCTGCCCGGCTGCGCCCGGAGGTCTTCTGCGAGGAGATGCCCGCGCCGCAGCGGATCGCGCCGTTCGCCTCCGCGCTCTCCGCCGACGTCACCGTCGACGGCGAGGACGTCGGCACCGGCCGCATCGTGCTGCTGCACGACCCCGCCGGCAACGACGCCTGGGAGGGCACCTTCCGCTGCGTGGCCTACGCCCGCGCCGAGATCGACCCCGAGATGGCCAACGACCCGCTGCTCGCCGAGGTCGGCTGGTCCTGGCTGAGCGAGGCGCTCGACGCGCACGGCGCGACGTACGTCGCCCCGTCGGGCACCGTCACCAAGGTGTCCTCGGAGAGCTTCGGCAGCATGGCCGACGAGGAGCCCAGCGCCCAGCTGGAGATCCGGGCGTCCTGGACCCCGGTCAGCGACCCGACGGCGACGGCCTGCTCGACCTCGGCCCGCACGTCGAGGCCTGGGGCGAGCTGCTGTGCACCGCGTCCGGGCTGCCGCCGGTGCCCGAGGGCGTCGCGCCGCTGCCGAGCCGACGCGGACAGCGCGGCCGAGGCTGATGGGCGGCAGCACCCCCGAGACCGCAGGACGGACCCGGCGCACCCGCCGAGGCGACCCCCGAGCCCGCTCCCCTGCTGGAGCTGCGCGACGGCCTGCCGCCGGTCGTCGACACCCGCCCGCGCTCGACGCCGTGCTCAGCGCGTTCGCCGCCGGCACCGGCCCCGTGGCGATCGACGCCGAGCGGGCGTCCGGCTACCGCTACTCCGCGCGCGCCTACCTCGTGCAGCTGCGCCGCGAGGGCTCCGGCACCGCGCTGGTCGACCCGATCGCCTTCGACGACCTCGAGGACCTGCGACGAGGCGCTCGGCGACACCGAGTGGATCCTGCACGCCGCCACCCAGGACCTCGCCTGCCTCGCCGAGGTCGGCCTGCGGCCCACCACCCTGTTCGACACCGAGCTCGCCGGCCGGCTGCTCGGCTACCCCCGGGTCGGCCTGGCCACGCTGGTCGAGACCATCGTCGGCCGCCGCCTGCGCAAGGAGCACTCCGCGGTCGACTGGTCGACCCGGCCGCTGCCCGAGCCGTGGCTGGAGTACGCCGCCCTCGACGTCGAGGCGCTCGTCGAGCTGCGCGAGGCGCTCGGCCGCGAGCTCGAGGAGACCGGCAAGGCCGAGTGGGCCCGCCAGGAGTTCGAGCACCTCGTCAGCGCCGAGCCGCACGGCCCCCGCCAGGACCCGTGGCGCCGCACCTCGGGCATGCACCGGGCCCGCGGCCGCCGCGCCCTGGCCGCCGTCAGCGAGCTGTGGGAGACCCGCGACGAGATCGCCGCCCGCCGCGACGTGACCCCCGGCCGGATCATCCCGGACTCGGCGATCGTCGAGGCCGCCAACGCGATGCCCCGCGACAAGGCGTCCCTGCTGTCCACCAAGGGCTTCCGCGGCCGCGGCGCCGAGCGCTACGCGAACCAGTGGGTCGAGGCGCTGCGCGTCGCCCGCACGATGCCCGACGACGAGCTGCCCCCCGTCGCCGCACGGTACGACGGACCGCCGCCGCCCCGCGCCTGGGCCGACCGTGACCCGGTGGCGGCCGCGCGGCTGGCGACGGCCCGCGACCCGGCTCAAGGCGCTCGCCGACGAGCACGGCCTCCCGGTCGAGAACCTGCTCACCCCGGACTACGTGCGCCGGGTGATGTGGGAGCCGCCGCACGGCGAGGACGCCGAGATGCCCGGCCTGGTCGCCGAGCGGCTCGCCGGCGCTCGGCGCCCGGCCCTGGCAGGTCGAGCTCACCCGCGACCTGCTCAGCGACGCGATCCTGTCCCCCGAGGACGTCCCCGAGACCGCCGTACCCTCGTCCTGAGCCGCAGCGCTCAGGAGCTCGGCGAGGCCGACGGCGTCGGCTCGACCAGCAGGCCGGCGGACACCTCGTCGATGCGCGGCAGCAGCGTGTCCAGGTCGAGCACCGGGGCGTAGAACAGCCGGTCGAGGTAGGGCTGGGTCTGGCTCACCACGTCGGGCCAGCCGGGCGTCGACGGCATCGGGTCGGCGCGCCGGATCACCTGGTCGAAGACCCCGCTGTTGCGCGGGAACAGGCCCGGCTCGGTGAACTGCGGCGAGTGCAGCGCCTCGATGTTGGCCGGCACGATCGAGCCGGTCTCCGCCAGGATCTCGCGACGCCCTCGTCGCCGCTGGCGAAGGCCATGAAGTCGGCCGCCGCGTCGACGTTCTCGGTGTCCTTGGACAGGCAGTAGCCGGTGATGTCCGCGACCGTGCGGAACCGGCCGAGGTTCGGCAGCGGGAACACGTCGAAGTGCAGGTCGGGCTTGTCGCGCAGCCGCGGCACCAGGGCGCGGGTGCCGACCAGCATGCCGAGCCGGCCGTTCTCGAAGCGGGTCACCGCGTCCTGACGGGACAGCTGCCGGGCGTTCGGGGTGATGCTCGGGTCGCGGGCGACGGTGAGGATCTCCTCGAGCGCGCTGCGCGCGGAGCTCGTCGGCGAAGGTCAGCGTGGTGGGCTTGCGCGCGTCGTCGACGAGGTCGGCACCGGCCGACCGCACCAGCGGCAGCAGCGTGGTGAGCCGGGGCGCGAGGTAGACGCCCTTGACGCCGTCCTTGGACATCGCCCGGGCGCCGGCGACGAACTGCTCCCAGGTCCAGCCCCGCTCCGGGCTCGGCGGGGTCTCCCCCGGCAGCGCCAGGGTGCGCGGCACCAGCAGGCGCTTGTTGTAGAAGACGACGTAGGGCGACACGTCGTTGGGCATGCACTGCAGCGCGGCGTCGCGCGGCGAACGCCTCGAGCCCGATCCGCTGGTAGTTGTCGCCGAACTGCACGCCGCGCTTCTCCAGCAGCTGGTCGACGGGCTGCAGCGCGGCCCTGGGCCACGAGCGCCGGGCATCGACGTCTGCGCGGGTCAGGAAGACGTCCGGCGGCGTGCCCGCGTCGAAGCCGCGGTCCACGTTGTCCGCGGAGGTGACGGCGTCGGCGCTGGCCTCCACCTTGACGGTGACCTCGGGGTGCTCGGCGGTGTAGGCCTTCGCCAGCCTGCGGTAGGCCGCGACGACGCACCGGGTCGCCGTACACCGCGAAGCGCAGGGTGACCGGCTCCGGGCTCGCCGAGCTCGCCGACGGGCTCGCGGACGACGTGCCGGCGGAGGGCTCCGGGTCGGCCGACGGAGGTGCAGGCGGCCGCGCCCAGACAGAGCAGCAGGGCCAGGCACCGACCGCGACACGGACCGGGCGATCGCGGGTACGACGGTCCCGTCGTGGCCGTGCGGACACCGCTTCGCCCTCCTTGCATCGAGATGGTCGGCCGCACCAGGTCCCCGGACCGACGCTGACACCGTATCGGGACACGCCACCGCAGGTGTCGGCGAGTCGAAGTGGCCAACCCTACGCTGGGCGGGCAACCCGCTGACAGTGAGGAACACCGTGAACCTGCCCCGTGCGTCTGCACGTCCGACCGTGGCCCTGGCCGCCTTCGCCGCTCTCGCGGCGGTGGCCCTGACCGGCTGCAACGACGCGACCGACACGGCGACGCAGCCGGCTGCCGAGCACGACGAGCTCCGCGCCGACGGCCGGCCACCACGACCGACGACACCGCCGAGAGCCCGGCCCCGGCGACGCCCACGCGAGACCACGTCGCGGCCACGTCGTCGGCCGCCCCGTCGCCGAGCGCGCCGACCAGCAGCGCCCCCGCGGGCACCGGCGGCGCTGCGCTCCCGGCTGCTGGCCGCGGCGACGTCCCGGGCTTCAACGACGACTACCGCTGGACCGAGGGCCGCACCCGCTCGCGCGAGCCGCGGACGCCGTTCGGCACCTGCCAGCGCTTCGCGATGACCTCGATCGGCGCCACCGACGTCGCCGTCCGCGACTACCTGCCCGCCACCGGCGGCACCCAGGACCGCGCCTCCGAGCTGGTCGCGGAGTTCCCCGACTCCACCACCGCCCGGCGCGCGTTCGCGGTGCTCAAGGCGTGGCGCGCCCAGTGCGCCGACCAGCTCGAGGCGCTTCGACGACCTCCGAGGTCGGCGCCCTCCAGGACGTGAGCGTGGCCGGCGGCACCGGCGGCTGGTACCTCCTCACCTACGGCCCGGTCACCGGTGACCCCGACGCGGCCTTCTTCGACGCCCAGGGCCTGGCGGTGGTGGGCACCCGGATCGCGATGGTGGAGATGGTGCTGGCCGGCCAGGACTACAACTACGAGCCCGGCCAGGAGCCGATGGTCGCCGCCGTGCAGCGGGCCGCGGGCAGGCTGGGCTGACCGGCTCCGGTCGCAGCGGGGCGTCGTGCACTAGCGTCTGACGCGTGAGCGCCGCCAGCCCCCTCGACCGGATGTGGGACCACGGCCGGGTCTCGTTCCGGGCCCGGCGCGCCCGGCTGCGCAGCAAGGCCTGGCACATCGGCCAGTGCTCGGTCGCCGCCGGGCTCGCGTGGTACCTCGCCCACGACGTGTTCGGGCACCCCAAGCCGTTCTTCGCCCCGATCGTCGCGGTCGTCTGCCTCGGCACGTCCTACGGCCAGCGGCTGCGCCGGGTGGCCGAGGTCACCATCGGCGTGGCCATCGGCGTCTTCCTCGCCGACCTGCTGCTGCTGCTGATCGGCACCGGCGCCTGGCAGGTCACCGTGCTGGTCGCGCTGGCGATGTCGATCACGCTGCTGCTCAACGCCGGCACGCTGTTCGTCACCCAGGCGGCCGTCCAGGGCATCGTCGTGGTGACCTTCGCGGCCGCCCCCGGCTACGCCCTGACCCGCTGGCTGGACGCCCTGATCGGTGGCGCCGTGGCGCTGGTCGCGGCGGCCGTCGTGCCCCGCGCGCCGTTGCGCCGTCCCCGCGAGCAGGCCGCGCTCGTCGTACGACGGATCGCGCAGCTGCTGCGGGCCGGGGCGCAGAGCGCCAGGACGGGGACGTCGAGCGGGGCCTGCAGGTGCTCGCCGACGCACGCAGCACCGACCGGCTGATCCGGGAGCTGCAGGACGCCGCGGACGAGGGCCTGTCGGTGCTGGCGTCCTCCCCGTTCCGGCGCCGGCACGTCGGCCACGTCCGGCGGATGGTCGAGCTCGTCGAGCCGCTGGACCGGGCGCTGCGCAACACCCGGGTGCTGGTCCGGCGGATCGCGCTGACCAGCTACCACCACGTGCCGCTGCCCGGCTCCTACGTGCTGCTGTGCGAGGACCTGGCCGCGGCCGCCGACACGATGGCCGCCGAGCTCGCGGCCGGCGAGATGGCCGGGTCGTCCGGCGAGGTGCAGCGGGCGCTGCTGCGGGTCGGCGAGGGCACCGCCCGAGGTCGAGCGGGTGGCCGACCTGTCCGCGGACGTCGTGCTCGCCCAGATCCGCTCGATCATCGTGGACCTGCTGCAGATCACCGGGATGGACGTGCTCGAGGCGACCGACGCGCTTCCGCCTCCCCGGCTGTAGACGGCGGTCGTAGGGTGACGACGATGTCCGAGCAACCGCGCCACCGCCACCACCGCCCGATGCTGCCCGGGGCCGGGCACTTCGAGGCGATCGTCGGCGACGTCGACCCGGCCGCCGCGCAGCGAGGCGGCCGACCGCTGCGCCACGCTGCTGGTGCGCGGCGCCCGGGACACCGCCGACGAGCAGGTGGTCGCCCGGGTCGTGCACCTCGCCGAGACCGAGGGCCTCGACACGCTGGCCGACCTGTGGTCCGGGTCGCCCGCCGACTCGCTGGCCGGCTGCCTGTGGCGGCTCTACCTGCTGCGCTCCTGGGTGTACGCCGACCCGGCGTCCGCCGCCCGCGAGTTCGACGCGGGACGGCCGCACACCCCGGTGCACGAGGTGGTCGCCGGCGTGGTCGACCCGCCCGGGCCGGACGAGGTGCGCCGGCTCACCGACCTGGTGCTGCGCGGGGTGGTCCAGGGTGACTTCGCCGACACCCTCTACCGCGCCGCGGCGTTCGCCCGGGTCGTCGCGGCCGGGCGGGCCCACGTCGGCGCGAGCCACGCCCTGACGCCGTACGACTCGGACCTGTCGGCGGCCCGGCTGCTGACGCTCTCCGACCAGCTCGAGCAGGCCGCCGGCCTCGAGGTCGAGGGCCTGCTGGCCTGATTTTGCCGGCGGGTCCGGGACGGTCCGGTTGCCCGGCTTGTACACTGGTGAGTGCGCCGGGCCGTGGCAGCCCCGGGTC
Organism: uncultured Actinomycetota bacterium; assembly: GCA_963811515.1. Lineage (GTDB taxonomy): Bacteria > Actinomycetota > Actinomycetes > Propionibacteriales > Nocardioidaceae > Nocardioides_B. Next base: position 29,390 of record CAWERI010000010.1, on the reverse strand, counting down.
CCAAAATAAGCCGCTACGAGCGGCCACGCGCCGTGAGGCGCTCCCGGTCCGGCGCACTACTCCTTCGCGAAGTCCGCGGCGATCTCCGCCGCCAGCCCCGCGTTCGCCAGCACCAGGGCGACGTTCGCGGCCAGGCTCGCGCCGTCGGTGTGCTCGTGGAACCAGCCCAGCAGGAACGGCGTGACGTCCTTGCCGCTGATCCCGCGGCGGCCCGCCTCGGCCAGGCCCTCGGCCAGGGTCCGCTCGTGCAGCCCGAGGTCCATCTCCTCGGCGGCGTCGACCGGCTGCGCCACGAGCATCCCCTGCGGCAGCCCCAGCGCGTCGCGGGCCCGCATCACCTCGGCGACCTCGTCGGCCGACTCGACCCGCCACGGCACCGGCAGCGCCCGCGTCGCGGACGTAGAAGCCCGGCATCGCGTCCGTGCGGTAGCCCAGCACCGGCACGGACAGCGTCTCCAGCCGCTCGAGGGTCGCGGCCACGTCCAGGATCGACTTCACCCCGGCACACACCACGGTCACCGGCGCCGCCGCCAGCGCGGCCAGGTCGGCCGACTCGTCCCAGGTGTCGCGGGCACCCCGGTGCACGCCGCCGAGCCCGCCGGTCGCGAACACCCGGATGCCGGCCGAGCCGGGCGACGTACGCCGTGGCGGCGACCGTGGTCGCGCCGGTCAGCCGGCGCGCGACGACCGGCCCCAGGTCGCGGACGCTGGTCTTCACGACGCCCTCGTCCTCGGCGACCCGCACCAGCGCGTCGTCGGTGAGCCCGACCCGGACCGTGCCGTCGACGACCGCGACCGTCGCGGGCACCGCTCCCCCGCGCCGTACGGCGTCCTCGATCTGCCGTGCGGTCGCGGCGCTCGTCGCGGTCGGCAGGCCGTGGCTGATGATCGTGGACTCCAATGCCACGATGCCGCGTCCCGATGCAATAGCGTCGGACACCTCGTCGGAGATGGCGAGACGCAGTGCCGGATCCCGTGTCGTCATGAGGGGGATTCTGCACGAGGGAGCGGCACCGGGAGGGTGAGGGCGTGCTGGTCGCGTGTCTGGGAGACGTGATGCTCGACGTGATCGTCGAGACGTCGGGCGCGCTGGTGCGACGACGACGACACCCCGGCGCGGATCACGTTCGCCGCCGGCGGCCAGGCCGCCAACGTCGCCACCTGGGTCGTCGCCCTGGGCGGGCGCGCCCGGGTGTTCGGTCCCCGCGCGGACACCGGCTCCGGGCACCTGGTGGAGCGGGCGCTGACCGGCCTCGGGGTCGAGGTCTGGGGCACGCCCACCGGCCGCACCGGGTCCGTCGTGTCGCTGGTCACCGGTGGCACCCGGTCGATGGCCTCGGACCCCGGCGACCTCAGCTGGCTCGACGACGTGCGGTCCGGGCCCTGGCTGGACGGGGCGGACTGGCTGTTCATCTCCGGCTACGCGCTGCTGCGCACGCCCGACCCGCAGCGCGTCGTGGAGACCGCCGCCGTCGCCCGGGCGCACGGCACCCGGATCGCGGTCGACCTGTCGTCGGCGGCGATGGTCGCGGAGTTCGGCGCCGACCGGTTCTCCGAGCTGTGCCGGGCGCTGCGCCCGGCCGTGGTGTTCGCGACCGACACCGAGTGGGCGACCAGCCCGGGCACGTTCGGCGCCCGCGAGACCGCGGTGCTGGTGCTCAAGCACGGCGCCCGCGGTGCCTCCTTCGTCTTCGAGGACGACGCCGACGAGCGCGCCCCGGACGCCGGGCCGGTCGTCGACGTGACCGGGGCCGGGGACGCGCTGGCCGCCGGCTACCTCGTCGGGGGCCCGGACCTCGCCATGCGCGCCGCCGCGCGGTGCGTCGCCGTGCGCGGCGCCCAGCCCGAGCCACAGACCGAGGACGTCGGGTCGTGAACGGCCCGCTGGCGTTCCGCGGCGTCGAGGTCCCGGCGGGCGAGCTCGCCTGGCGGTTCAGCCGCTCCAGCGGACCCGGCGGCCAGTCGGTGAACACCGCCGACTCCCGCGTCGAGCTGAGCTTCGACGTGGCCCGCTCCCCCTCGCTGCCGGACACGCTGCGCGCCCGGCTGCTGGCCCGGCTCGCGCACCGCCTCGTCGACGGCGTGCTGACCATCGCGGCCTCGGAGTACCGCTCGCAGCACCGCAACCGCGAGGCGGCCCGGGCCCGGCTCGCCGACCTGCTCACCGAGGCCAGCGCGCCGCCGGCCCCCAAGCGCCGGCCGACCCGACCGACCCGGGGCTCCAAGGAACGCCGGCTCGCGGGCAAGAAGCGGCGCGGCGAGACCAAGGCGCTGCGGCGGCGCCCGGCGGACTAGGGAAGGACTAGGCGGCCGGGCCTCCGATGGACTAGTCTCGATCTAGCCTGTTCGGGTGCATCCTGGCCGCTTTTCGGACCACGTCATATGCAGAGTGCATCTTTTGAAGAGTTTGCCCTGTTTTCCGGCCGTAGGGTCCGGGATGCACGGGGGCTCTGCGTCGCCCTCGCGCGTCTCAGCAGTCATCTCGGACGCACCTACCGAAAGTCTCAGGGAATCCATGCACTCACTCCGTCGGAGCCGCTTCGGCGTGCTCGCCGCCGGCTCCATCGTCCTGTCCGGCCTGGGCGCTAACGGCGCCATGGCCGTGGCTCAGCCCAGCACCGCCGCCGTCGTCACCGGCTCCGCCGCTGGTACGCCCAGGCGTACGACAACACCCCCACCGGTGTCTACCTGACGCCGCAGCAGAAGGACGAGACCGGTCCGCAGCGGGCTCCGTTCGGGACCAGCAGCCACAAGATGACGATCGGCGAGTCCACCGTCCAGACGGAGCTCTACCGCACCGACGCGTACGACGGCGTCGCCCTGTCCGACCTCACGCGCCTCGGGTACTCCACGTTCGCTCGCCACACCGGCCCCGGCGCCGACCGTCAGCCCACGTTCCTGCGGCTGAACGTCGACACCGACCCCACAACGCACGACCACATGGACGCACAGCCTGTCTACTTCTTCCCGGCCAACAACGGCCCGGTCGTGAACGGCGCAGTGGCAGAGCTGGGACGTCACCGGTGGCAAGATCGACGTCGACGGCGACAACGGCGGCCAGATGTCGCTGGCCGACCTACGTTGACGCGCACCCGGATGCCAAGCTGGTCAACAACCGCGTTCGACGCCTATCACGACGGTGGCGCGATCGCGCTCGTCACCGGCGGCGCGGACGGTGGCAGCACCGACCCTCAGGCCAGCGGCGAGTACTACGTCGACCGGGTCGTCGTCGGCAAGAACGGCCAGAACACCCTGTTCGACTTCGGTGGCGACAACGAGACCCGCGGCGCCACCACCGCTGTCACCGTCGACCCGGACCACGCTCGCGGCTGGGCCAAGCAGGCCTACGACGACGACGTCTACCTGAGCTCCAACCAGACCTTCGTCTCTGGCCCGGCGCACCCCGCCGGCCGGCAAGGGCAGCCTGCGCTTCAAGCTCGACAGCGACACCAACCCCCGTCGGGTCGAGCTGTTCCGCACCCCGCAGTACGACGGCACCCGCCTGCGCGACCTGCGCGCGGTGAAGTTCAGCACCTTCCAGCGCGCCGACGCGGGCAACACCACCCCCCAGCAGCCGGCCTACCTCCGTCTCAGCGTGAGCGAGGACGGCACCGGTGGGGTCGACTCCACCCTGTACTACTTCCCCGCCAACAACGGTGACGTCGCCCAGAGCACCTGGCAGAGCTGGGACGCAGGGACGTCCGGCAAGTGGAGCCTCGGCGGTGACACCGGCGCTGCCGACACCTTCACGCTGCAGGACTACGTGGTGAGCCACCCGGACGCCACGATCGTCCAGAACGCTGACAGCACCGCCCCGACGCAGCCCAACGGCGGCGTGGCCTTCCTCGTCGGCGGCGCCGGCGCGACCCAGCTGAACGGCGAGTACTTCCTCGACGACATCACCATCGGCAAGGTCGACACGGCACGGGCTCCTCGAACACCGCTTCGGCCTTCGACCTCGAGCCCACCGCGGTGGCCCCGACCCGCGACCGGCGGCACCACGCCGACCGGCGGCACCACGCCGACCGGCGGCCGGCCGTCAGCCGACCCTCTCGATCAACGACACGAAGGTCTCGGAGGGCAACCACGGCGCCACCCTTACGTTCCCGGTGACGCTGAGCCAGAAGGCCACCACGCCCGGTGACCGTGCGCTACGCCACCTCGTACGGCACCGCCACGCCGGGCAGCGACTTCCGCGCCACGACCGGCACCGTCACCATCCCGGCGGGCGGCACCACCGGTGTCGCGAGCGTCCCGGTCGTCTCCGACATGGTCCGTGAGGCGCAATGAGCAGCATGACCGTCCGTCTGTCGTCGCCGAGCAGCAACGTCACCGTGGCGCACGCCACCGCGACGGGCACCATCGTCAACGACGACACTCGTGTCCAGCCCACGCTGGCGAAGGCGACGCAGCACCGGGTCCGCGCAACCGTCGACACGGTGGCCCGCGCTTCCCACGCTCCCGTCAAGGTGTACCGCGTCACGAAGTCCGGCGCGAAGCTCGTGCTGAACAGCCACCTGGACAGCGCCGGTCGCATCTCCTCGGTCCTCGCGCAGCACTACAAGCCGGGCACCAAGGTCACGATGTTCGCGACCGTCACGACCGCTCACGGCACCTACCGGTCGCACCGGTTCACCGTGACGGTGGGTCGCTGACCACCAGGCACCACAGATCACGAGGGGCGGGCCCGCTGGGTCCGCCCCTCGTGGCGTTCCATGACCGCTGGCGTGGTCGTCAGCCAACCTCCAGGTCGGCCACGACGCCGGCGTGGTCCGAGGGCCACAACCCGTGCGGGGCGGTGCGGTCCGCCGCGCGGTCGCCGACGGTGCGGGCCCCGAGCACCCCGGCGCCCCGCACCCACACGTAGTCGATCCGCTCGCGCAGCGTGCTCACCCCGTTGGCGAGGTCCGCTGCCTGCCCGCAGGTGGGCCGTCGCCCTCGCCCCGGGTCCAGGCGTCCGTCCAGTCCGCCGGGCATGCCGACCACGTCCGGCCGGGCGTTGAAGTCGCCCACCAGGACCACCGGTGCGTCGGTGTCGGCGTTCGCGGCCAGCACCTCGTCGCGCTGCGCGTCGCGGACCGGTCCGTCGTACGCCTCGGTGTGGGTGTTCACGAACCGCAGCGGCCGCCCCGCGACCCGCACGTCGACACGGCCCCAGCCGCGCACCACCGGGAACGTGACGCCGTCGATGCCGGTGGGGACGTCGAGCCCCGCGTCGTACGTCCCGGTGGTCTCGGCGACGACCTCGACCGGGCCGCCGCGGCGCACCAGCGTGACGTTCGCGCCGGACAGCGTGAACACGCCCTCGCCGTCGACCGGCAGCGTGCCGCCGAAGTTCGGGTTGACCGCGTGCGCGTCGTACGGCGCACCGGCCGCGTCCAGCTCCGCGAGCAGCGTGGGCAGGAAGTCGACGAGCACCTGCTCCTCGCCGTCGGGCGGCGTCGTCGCCCAGCGGGACACCTCCTGGAGGCCGACCAGGTCGACGCGCTCGCGGGCCAGGATCGCCGCGACCGCCCGGGCGCGCTCCTCGAAGCGGGTGGCCGCGAGCTGCGCGCGGACCACGTGCACCCGGGCGGCGAGCTGGTCGAGGTCGGCGGCGCCGAAGAGCAGGGCGACGTCCGCGCCGAGGTAGAGGTTGTACGTCGCGACGCGCAGCCCGGTCATGGCCGCAGAGCCTAGGGTGATCGCTCATGGAGACCTCCTACGCACCCGACCAGGACGGCCGACCGGACCCGGGCGAGGTGGTCTGGGCCTGGGTCCCCTACGAGGACGACCCGGCCCAGGGCAAGGACCGGCCGGTGCTGCTGGTCGGCCGCGACGGGGACCGAGCTCGTCGGGCTGCAGCTGACCAGCAAGGACCACGACCGCGACGCCGAGGACGAGGCGCGCTACGGGCGGTACTGGATGGACGTCGGCACGCGGCGGCTGGGACCGCGAGCGCCGCGAGAGCGAGGTGCGGCTCGACCGGCTGCTCCGGCTCGCGGAGTCCGAGGTGCGCCGCGAGGGCGCCGCGATCGACCGCGCCGTGTTCGACGCCGTCGTCGAGGCCGCCCGGGAGCACCACGCGCTCTAGCGCTCGCCGCGCCGAGCCCGTCGTACCCGCCCCTGTGGAAACCCCTCCGACAACGGTGACGAAACGTGACCCGGGGTCACTCCCAGGCATCCGATATCGGGTGGTTGTCAGTGACCCCTGGGTCACTGACAAGCACCCCGATGTCGGAGGAAACCCAGCACAGGCAGGCGGCGGGCGGGCGTCGGGTCAGAGGGCGTCGAGGGCCTTGCGGATCCGGGTGTCCGAGACGGGGCGGGCGGTGCCGCGGGACTGGTCCCAGAGGCTGACCCGGAACTCCTCGAGCATCCAGCGCACCGTGACCAGGCCGGCGCTGGGCGGGCGGCCGTCGGGCAGCGCGTCGAGACGGTGCAGGTACGCCGCCTGGAGGTGCGCGACCTGGTCCATCAGCAGCCGGTCCTTGCCGAGGGCGGCGCCGAGCCGCTCGCGCCGGGTGCGGACCGCGCCGAGGTACCGCGGCAGGTGCCGCAGCTGCTCGGCGCCGACGTCGGAGACGAACCCGCGGTGCACGAGCCGGCCGACCTGCGCCTTCATGTCGGCCAGCGCGGGCAGCATCGTCATGTCCGCCGACCCGCTGAGCAGCTTGTCGACCTCGCGCCACGCGGCGAGCACCCGCACCACGTCGTGGACGACGAGCCGGGTGGTCTCCTCCAGCCCCGCTCGTACGGCGGCCGCCAGACCGTCGAACGACGACTCGTCCCAGACCAGACCGTGCCGGGCGACGAGCACGTCCACGGCGGCGGCCACGCAGTCCTCGAGCAGCTCGGTCACCGAGCCGTAGGGCGACCCGGCCAGCCCGAGCTTGTCGGCGTTGGAGAGCCCGTCGGCGACCGCCTTGGCCGGCGACGGCAGCCGCAGCACCAGCAGCCGGCGCAGGCCCCGCCGGTGCGAGGCGTCCTGCTCGGCCTCGGAGCCGAACACCCGCAGCCCCACCGTCGTGCCCTCGTCGACCATCGCGGGGAAGCCGCGGACCTCGTGCCCGGCGCGGGTCTGGGTGAACGTCCGCTCGATCGTGCCGAACGTCCACGTGGTCTCGCCGGTGACGTCGAGGCCGGACGCGGAGGCGGCCTCGGCCATCGCCTCGGCGAACTTCGGGCGCAGCGGCGCCTTGAGCTCCTCGAGGTCCTTGCCCTGCGCGACGACGCCGCCGTCCTCGCCGACCACCCGGAACGTCGGCCGCAGGTGCTCGGGCACCTTGGCCCAGTCCCAGGCGTCCCGGGGCACGACGACGCCGGTCGCCCCGCGCAGGAACCGCTCCAGGGCGTCGAGCAGCGACTCCTCGCCCGGCGACGCGGCGGCCAGGAAGTCGCGGGCGAAGTTCGGCGCCGGCACGAAGTTGACCCGCAGCGCCTTCGGCAGCGACCGCAGCAGCGCGACCACCAGGTCCTGCCGCAGGCCGGGCACCTGCCAGGTGAACGGGGACGGCTCGACCTGGTTCAGCGTCGCCACCGGTACGTCGACCGTCACCCCGTCCGCGGCCGCGCCCGGCTCGAACTGGTAGGTCAGCGGCAGCGCCAGGTCGCCCTCGCGCCACAGGTCGGGGTAGTCCTGCTCGGTGACCTCCTCGGCGGTGTCGTTGACCAGCATCCGCGGGTCGAACGTGAGCAGCTCGGGGTCCTCGTGGCGGGCGTCCTTCCACCAGGTGTCGAAGTGCGCGCCGGAGACCACCTCGGCGCCGACGCGGGCGTCGTAGAAGTCGAACAGCGTGTGCTCGTCGACCAGGATGTCGCGGCGCCGGGCCCGGTGCTCGAGCTCGACGACCTCGTCGAGCAGCTCCCGGTTGCGGGCCATGAACCGCTGCCGGGTCGACCACTCGCCGTAGACCAGGGCGTGCCGGATGAACAGCTCGCGGCTGACCGCGACGTCGACCTTGCCGTAGGACACCGGACGCTCGACGACCAGCGGGACGCCGTACAGGGTGACCCGCTCGTAGGCCATCACCGCGGCCCGCTTCTTGGACCAGTGCGGCTCGGAGTAGGTGCGCTTGACCAGGTGCGCGCCGAGCTCCTCGGCCCACTCCGGCTTGATCGCGGCGTTCACCCGGCCCCACAGCTTGGAGGTCTCCACGAGCTCGGCGGACATCACGAACTGGGGCTGCTTCCGGAACAGGCCGGAGCCGGGGAAGATCGAGAACCGCGCGTTGCGGGCGCCGAGGTAGTCGCGCTTCTCGGGGTCGCGCAGCCCGATGTGCGAGAGCAGGCCGGAGAGCATCGCCTGGTGGATGCCGTCCCCGTCCGGCTCGTCGGCGGCCGCGCCGATGCTCAGCCCGAGCTGCTTGGCGGTGTCGCGCAGCTGCGCCTCCAGGGACTGCCACTCGCGGATCCGCAGGTAGTTGAGGTACTCCGCGCGGCACATCCGCCGGAACGCGCTGGAGGACAGCTCGCGCTGCTGGGTGCGCACGTAGCGCCACAGGTTCAGCCAGGTCAGGAAGTCCGAGGTCTCGTCCTTGAAGCGGGCGTGCTTCTGGTCGGCCTGGGCCTGCTGCTCGGCGGGACGCTCGCGCGGGTCCTGCAGGGACAGCGCCGCGGTGATCACCAGCACCTCGCGCAGGCAGCCCCGCTGCTCGGCCTCGACGACCATCCGGGCCAGCCGCGGGTCCACCGGCAGCGCGACCAGCTGGCGGCCCAGCGGGGTGAGCCGGTGGCCGCGGTCGGCGCCGGCGAGCGCGCCGAGCTCCTCGAGCAGCTGGATGCCGGCCTTGACGTTGCGGGAGTCCGGCGGGTCGACGAACGGGAACCGGCCGACGTCGCCGAGCCCGAGCGCGGTCATCTGCAGGATCACCGAGGCGAGGTTCGTGCGCAGGATCTCCGGCTCGGTGAACTCCGGGCGCGACTCGAAGTCCTCCTCGCTGTAGAGCCGGATCGCGATGCCGGCCTCCACCCGGCCGCAGCGGCCCGAGCGCTGGTTGGCCGACGCCTGGCTGACCGGCTCGATCGGCAGCCGCTGCACCTTGGTGCGCACGGAGTACCGCGAGATGCGGGCCAGGCCGGCGTCGACGACGTACCGGATGCCGGGCACGGTCAGCGACGTCTCGGCGACGTTGGTCGACAGCACCACCCGGCGGCGGCAGTGCCGCTCGAAGACCTTGTGCTGCTCGGCCGACGACAGCCGGGCGTACAGCGGCACCACGTCGAAGGAGTCGGCCGGTCGGGTGGCGAGCCTGGTCAGCACGTCGGCGGTGTCGCGGATCTCCCGCTCACCGGGCAGGAACACCAGGATGTCGCCGGGCCCCTCGCGGACCAGCTCCTGGACCGCGTCGACGATCGCCTCGGTCTGGTCGCGGACCAGCGGCTCGCCCTCCTCGTCGTCGTAGGACTCCTCGACCAGCGGGCGGTAGCGGACCTCCACGGGGTAGGTGCGCCCGGACACCTCGACGATCGGCGCGGGCGTCCCGTCGGGCTCCGCGAAGTGCTCCGCGAACCGCTCGCGGGTCGATGGTCGCGGAGGTGATGATCACCTTGAGGTCCGGCCGCTGCGGCAGCAGCTGGCGCAGGTAGCCGAGGATGAAGTCGATGTTCAGGCTGCGCTCGTGGGCCTCGTCGATGATCAGCGTGTCGTAGGCCGAGAGCAGCCGGTCGTGCTGCAGCTCGGCGAGCAGGATGCCGTCGGTCATCAGCTTGACGAGGGTGTCGCGCGAGGAGTGGTCGGTGAACCGCACCTGGTAGCCCACGGTCTCCCCCAGCGGCGTGCCGATCTCCTCCGCGATCCGCTCGGCGACGCTGCGGGCCGCGATCCGGCGGGGCTGGGTGTGCCCGATCAGGCCGTGCACGCCGCGGCCGAGCTCCAGGCAGATCTTCGGGATCTGGGTGGTCTTGCCCGAGCCGGTCTCCCCGGCCACGATCACCACCTGGTGGTCGCGGATGGCGGCCGCGATGTCCGCGCGGCGGCCGCTGACCGGCAGCTCCTCGGGGTAGCTGACCCGCGGCACCAGGGCGCTGCGCCGCTCGACCTCGGCCGGGCTCAGGGTGCGGGGTCGACGGTCGGTACGACGGGCGCCGGACCGTCTGCGCGAGGGCCGGCGTCTCGTCGTACGACGCTCCTGCGGGCCGGCTCCAGACATGACCAGTGAAGTCTAGAGAGCCGTGGCAACCGGGTTGCCGACACGCCCGGGACCCGGCGGCCGGGTTGATCGGGACGGCCCGACCTTGCAGGGTGGACCGCTGACCGAACGCCAGCGAACACACGAGGAGGCGCACCCACCGTGCTCACCCTGACCGAGAACGCCAGCACCGTCGTCAAGACCATCGTCGAGCAGTCCGGACCCGCCGAGGCGGGTCTGCGGATCAGCCAGGACGCCGTCGACTCCCCCGCCCTGCACGTGATGGCCACCGAGGCCCCGCAGCCCGGCGACCAGGTCCTCGAGGAGGACGGTGCCCGGGTGTTCCTCGAGGAGACCGCCGCCGAGACCCTCGACGACATGGTCCTCGACGCCCGCGTCGACGACAACGGCGGCGTCGAGTTCAGCATCACCGCGCAGGCCTGAGCCTGCCCCGCCCGTCGCTCAGCTGTCGCTGGTGCCGTTCCCCGGGACGGTCGCCGGCGGCAGCTGGCCGGGCACCCCGGACGTCTGCGGGTGCCGCCCCTGGGGCGGGCCGGTCATCCGCCCGGGCGGGCCGAAGCCACCCCGGCCGCCGGGACCTCCGGTGGAGCCCCCGTCGCTCGCCGCAGCCAGGGCGGCACCGCCGGCGCCGCTGAGCGCCACCGTGGTGATCGCCACCGCGGCGACGGTGCGCAGCCGCCAGACCCGGCCGACGCGGGAGGGCCGCAGGGTGCCGGAGGACGGGCCCGGCTCGGGGAGGGTGCTCTCGTCGTTCATGGCACCCAGCCAAGACCCGGCCGCTGTGCCCGACCTGTGAACCGGCTGGCGGTCCGCTGCGACCCGCCGCTGCGCCTTCACAGGGTGCGCACAGGGTTCTCCTAGAGTTCCCGCACCTGCCTGTTGGATGCTGAGGACATGCCGCTCGCGAACTCCGCCCCCACCCTGACCCGTCCCGACGGGTCTCCCCTGCGCGTGCTGGTCGTCGACGACGAGGTGAACATCGCCGAGCTGATCAGCATGGCGGTCCGCTACGAGGGCTGGGAGCCCAGCGTCGCGCACACCGGCAGCAAGGCGGTCAGCACCGCCAAGGACCTGCGGCCCGACGCCGTCGTGCTCGACGTGATGCTGCCGGACTTCGACGGCATGGAGGTGCTGCGGCGGATGCGCAGCCAGCACCCCGACGTACCCGTGCTGTTCCTGACCGCCCGGGACTCCGTCGAGGACCGGGTGTCCGGTCTGACCGCGGGCGGCGACGACTACGTCACCAAGCCGTTCAGCCTCGAGGAGGTCATCGCCCGGCTGCGCGCGCTGATGCGCCGCTCCGGTGCCACCGACCGGCGCGAGTCCTCGCTGCTCACCGTCGGCGACCTGCGCCTCGACGAGGACAGCCACGAGGTGTTCCGCGGCGACGACGAGATCCACCTGACCGCCACCGAGTTCGAGCTGCTCCGGTTCCTGATGCGCAACCCGCGCCGGGTGCTGTCCAAGCCGCAGATCCTCGACCGCGTGTGGAACTACGACTTCGGCGGCCAGGCCAACGTCGTCGAGCTCTACATCTCCTACCTCCGCAAGAAGGTCGACGCCGGCCGGCCGGCGATGATCCACACCATGCGCGGCGCCGGCTACGTCCTCAAGCCCGTCGAGTGAGGACGATGAGGCTGTCCCGCGCCGTTCCCACCTCGCTGACCGCGCGGCTGGTGGTCACCGCCGTGGCGCTGGTGGCCGTGGTCAGCGTGCTCACCGCCGCGCTCACGTTCGCTCGCGATGCGCACCTACCTCACCGGCCAGCTCGACACCCGGGTCCAGCAGTCCACGGGCCGAGCGGCGAACGAGTGGGAGCACCGGCTGCTCGGCGGCACGCTGCCGCCCCCGCGCTCCGACGACGACGGGGACGGCGGCGACGGGGACGGTCCCGAGGCGCGGTTCGGGCGCCGGGCAGGAGACCGGCACGCTCATCGGCCGTCTACGGCAGCTTCGGCAGCGCCGGCGGCGTGCTGTCCAGCGACCTCGTCGGCCGCACGCTCCCGGCGTCCGCGATGAGCACGTTCGAGGGACGTGCCGGTCGACGGGCACGTGCACGCGGTCACCCTGCCGACGTTCGGGTCCTACCGCGTGGAGGCCGTGAGCACGCCGCGCCGGGACCGTCGTGGCCGGCCTGCCGACCGAACGAGATCGACGCCACCGTCGCCAGCCTGGTCGGCTACGAGTCGCTGCTGCTGCTGGTCGGGGTCGGCATCGCCGCCGGGGTCGGGACGGTCCTGGTGCGTCGCCAGCTGCGTCCGCTGCGGTCCGTGGCGGAGACCGCGCACGACGGTGCGCACCCTGCCGCTGTCCAGCGGCGAGATCGGTACGACGGTCCGGGTGCCCGACGCGCTCACCGACGAGCGCACCGAGGTCGGCCAGGTCGGCTCGGCGCTGAACACGATGCTCGAGCACGTCGAGCACGCCCTCGACGAGCGGCACCGCAGCGAGCAGCAGGTGCGACAGTTCGTCGCCGACGCCTCCCACGAGCTGCGCACGCCGCTGACCACGATCCACGGGTACGCCGAGCTGAGCCGGCGCACCAGCCCGCCCGACCCCGCAGCAGCTCACGCTCGCGATGAGCAAGGTCGAGGCCGAGGCGACCCGGATGTCCAGCCTGGTCGAGGACCTGCTGCTGCTCGCCCGCCTGGACGCGGGCCGTCCGCTGGCCCGCGACGAGGTCGACCTGACCCGGCTGGCCCTCGAGGCCGTGGGCGACGCCCGCGTCGTCGGCCCGGACCACCGGTGGCAGCTCGACCTGCCCGACGAGCCGGTGGTCGCCCCCGGCGACGAGCAGCGGCTGCACCAGGTGCTGACCAACCTGCTCAACAACGCCCGCCGGCACACGCCCCCGGGCACGTCGGTCACCGTCGGCGTCGCCGAGGACCCCGCCGCGCAGGAGGTGGTGCTCTCCGTCGAGGACGACGGGCCGGGCCTGCCGCCGCAGCTGGACGGCAAGGCGTTCGAGCGCTTCACGCGCGGCGACTCGGCCCGCACCCGCGCAGTCCGGCGGCGCCGGGCTGGGGCTGTCGCTGGTGCAGGCGATCTCGCACGCGCACGGCGGCCGGGTGTCGGTCGACTCGGCCCCCGGACGCACCCGGTTCGAGGTGCGGCTGCCCGCGACGGCCGGCGCGCTCGCTCACAGGTAGCGGACAGACACACCACACGGTCGCACCAGGCACAGCCGACACAGTCGGGTCCATGAGCCTCCAGACCTCCACCCTCACGCCACCGAAGTCCGACCAGCCGGCCGGCCAGGACACCGTCCGTCCCCCGCGCTCCCGCACCGCGACGAGGACCCGGCGCTGGGCCCGCCCGGCGCTCCTCGGCCTGCTGGCCGCCACCGCCCTGCTGTACCTGTGGGGCCTCGGGGCGTCCGGCTGGGCGAACTCCTTCTACTCCGCGGCCGCCCAGGCCGGGTCGGACTCCTGGAAGGCGTTCTTCTTCGGCGCCTCCGACGCCGCCGGCTCGATCACCGTCGACAAGCCGCCGATGGCGCTGTGGTTCATGGCCCTGTCGGTGAAGCTCTTCGGGCTCTCCTCGTGGAGCATCCTGGTGCCCGAGGCGCTGATGGGCGTGGCGTCGGTGGCCCTGCTGCACGCCACCGTGCGTCGTACGACGAGGTCGGCGGCGGCCGGCCTGATCGCCGGCGCGGTGCTCGCGCTCACGCCCGTCGCGGTGCTGATGTTCAAGTTCAACAACCCCGACGCGCTGCTGGTGCTGCTGCTGATCGGCGCCGTCGCCTCGACCGTCCGGGCCCTGGAGTCCTCCCGGCTGCGCGCCGAGGGCGTCGGCGCCCACCCGGTCCGGTGGCTGGCGCTCGGCGGCGCCCTGGTCGGCTTCGCGTTCCTCACCAAGATGCTGCAGGCGTTCCTGGTGCTGCCGGCCCTGGCGCTGGTCTACCTGCTCTGCGCGCACACGCCGATCGGCAAGCGGATCGGGCACCTGCTGGTCGCCTTCGGCACGATGGTCCTGGCCGCCGGCTGGTGGATCGCGATCGTCGAGCTCTGGCCGGCCTCCTCGCGCCCCTACATCGGCGGGTCGCAGGACAACTCGATCCTCGAGCTCACCCTGGGCTACAACGGCCTCGGCCGGATCACCGGCAACGAGGTCGGCTCGGTCGGCGGCGGCGGCGGTGGCACGGGCACCGGGATGTGGGGCGAGACCGGCCTCCTGCGGATGTTCAGCTCCGAGATCGGCGGCCAGATCGCCTGGCTGCTGCCCGCCTCCCTGATCCTGCTGGTCGCCGGCCTGTGGTTCACCCGCCGCGCCGCGCGCACCGACCTGGTCCGCGCCGGGCTGGTCGTCTGGGGCACCTGGCTGCTCGTCACCGCGCTCTGCTTCAGCTTCATGGCCGGCATCTTCCACGCCTACTACACGGTGGCCCTCGCCCCGGCGATCGGTGCGCTGGTCGGCATCGGCGCCACCCAGCTGTGGCAGCGCCGCGACGACGTACGCCGCCGCCCTGGTCCTGTCGGTCACCATCGCGTTCACCACCGCGTTCGGCTTCGTGCTCCTCGACCGGACCAGCGACTACCTGCCCTGGCTCAAGTGGGTCGTCGGCGTCGTCGGCGTCGTGGCCGCCCTGCTCCTGGTCGGCGTCCGGCACCTGCCGCGCGGCATCGCCCTCGGCGTGGCCGGCGCGGCCCTGGTCGCCGGCCTGGCCGCCCCCACGGCGTACGCCGTCACCACCGGCGGCAGCGCGCACACCGGCTCGATCCCGACCGCCGGCCCGAGCAGCGGCGGGACGGGCGGCCCCGGCGGCATCGGCGGCATGCGGCGGCAGCCCGCGGCGGCATGCGGGGCACCCCGCCCGGCGCACCGACCCAGGGCGGGGCCACCACCGGCGGCCTGCTCGAGGGCAGCCAGTCCTCGGCGGCGATCACCGCGCTGCTGCAGACCGACGCCGACTCCTACACCTGGGCGGCGGCCGCGATCGGCTCCAACTCCGCGGCCGGCTACCAGCTGGCCAGCGAGGAGTCGGTGATGCCGATCGGCGGCTTCAACGGCAGCGACCCCAGCCCGACGCTCGCGCAGTTCAAGGCGTACGTCGCCGACGGCGACATCCACTACTTCATCGCGAGCGGCGGCGACGGCGGCGGACGCGGCGGGATGAACGCGAGCGGCAGCACCAGCACGGAGATCTCGACCTGGGTGGCCGCCCGCTTCACCGCCACCACCGTCGACGGCGTCACGCTGTACGACCTCTCCGGCGGCGTCCAGTGACCGCGGCGGCGGACCCGAGGCCCGACGGCCTCCCCGTCACCGACCTGGACGCCCCGGCCCTCGACGTGGTGATCCCCGTGCACAACGAGGAGATGGCGCTCGCCGGCTCGGTCGCCCGGGTGCACGAGCACCTCTCGACGCTGCCGTACTCCTTCCGGATCACCATCGCCGACAACGCGAGCACCGACGGCACCGCGCTCGTCGCGCACCGGCTCACCCACGAGTACGACGAGGTCCGCGCGGTCTACCTCGCGGAGAAGGGCCGGGGCCGTGCGCTCAAGCAGGTGTGGTCCGCGTCCGGCTCGCAGGTGCTCGTCTACATGGACGTCGACCTGTCCACGGACCTCAACGCGTTCCTGCCGCTGGTCGCGCCGCTGCTCTCGGGCCACTCCGACCTCGCGATCGGCAGCCGGCTGACCCGGGGCGCCCGGACGCTGCGCGGGCCGAAGCGCGAGATCATCTCCCGCGGCTACAACCTGCTGCTGCGCGGCACGCTGCGGGCCGGCTTCTCCGACGCGCAGTGCGGCTTCAAGGCGATCCGCTCCGACGTCGCCCGCGAGCTGCTGCCGCTCGTCGAGGACACCAGCTGGTTCTTCGACACCGAGCTGCTCGTCCTCGCCGAGCGGGCCGAGCTGCGCATCCACGAGGTGCCGGTCGACTGGACCGACGACCCCGACAGCCGGGTCGACATCTGGCGCACCGCCCGCGACGACGTCCGCGGCATCGCCCGTCTCGGCACGCGCGCTGCTGCGCGGGTCGATGCCGCTGGCCGAGGTGACCGAGCGGCTGAACCGCAAGACCGCCGCCGGCGCGGACGGGGCGGTCGGCACGCAGGTCGCGCTGTTCGCGGTGATCGGGGTCTTCTCGACCCTCGCGTACGCCGTGCTCTACCTGGTGTTCCGTGCGCTGCTCACGCCGTTCTGGGCGAACGCGACGGCCCTGGTGGTGACGGCGGTCGCCAACACCGCGGCGAACCGGCGGTTCACCTTCGGCGTGCGCGGCCGGGCGGGCGCCGTACGCCACCAGCTGCAGGGCCTGGCGATCTTCGCCGTCGGGCTCGCGGTGACCACCGGCTCGCTGTGGCTGCTGCACGCGACCACGCCCGCGCCCGGCCGGTTCACCGAGATGGCCGTGCTGACCCTGGCGAACCTGTTCGTGACCGTGATGCGCTTCGTCGCGATGCGCCTGTGGGTCTTCGTCCGCCCAGCCGCCGCCGCATGAGGAAAGGGCAGAGACCAACCGCAGACGGGGGCACTGGCTGGGTCGCTCAGCAGAGGCCGACCCGTGCCTCGGGTGACGTCGACCCGGGACTCAGAGAAGGTTGACCCGGGCCTCGCGTGAGTCCGACCCGGGCTTTGGAGGAGCCCGGCCGGGCTTCCCTCTCGTGTGGATCGGGACGTCAGGTTCGCTCCAGAAGGTTCGCGTTTCCCCTTGTGGACAACGGGATTCTGGCCCGGAAACTGTCGGTGGTGACCCCTAGGTTGGGGTCATGACCAGCACCGTCCAGGACGACCTCGAGCTGCGTGACCTCACGCCCGCCGAGGTCCTCGCCGCGGTCGCCGAGCCGCCGCCGGGCCGCGGACCGCGAGGAGGCCCGGCTGCTCGCGACTGGCCGTGCACTGGGTCGACCTGCACCCCGCTCACCGATTCCACCACCGCCTCGACCATCGTCCCGGTCACGGCCCTGTCCGCGGGCCCGGGCCCGCAGGTCGACAGCAGGCAGCGGCTGGGCGGGGACGGCACTCCCGGGATCGCCGAGCACGCCCTGGAGGCCCTCGCCGCCACCCTTGGCCCTCTCCCACGCCGCGACCCTGCGGCTGGTCGGCGAGGCCGTCGAGCTCTGCTTCCGGCTCCCGCGGCTGTGGGCCCTGGTGCACGACGGCCGGCTGCAGGCCTGGAAGGCCCGCCAGGTCGCCCCCGACACACCACCACCTTGTCCCGGGCCGCGGTGGACTTCGTGGACCGGCACCTCGCGGTGATCGCCACCCGCAACCGGACCCTGACGCCGGGCAGGCTCAACGAGCTGGTCCACGAGGCCATGCTGCGCTGCGACCCCGACCAGGCCGCCGGCGTCGAACAGGCCGCCCTGGACGCCCGCGGCGTCTGGTTCGACCACCGCGCCTCGACCGCCACCACCGACCTCACCGCCCGCCTCGACACCCTCGACGCCCTCGACCTGCAGACCACCCTCGCCGACCTCGCCGGCATCCTCGCCCGCCTCGGCGACGCCCGACCCCTCGACCAACGCCAGGCCACCGCCCTCGGGCCTGCTCGCCCACCCGCAACGCAGCCTCGACCTCGCCCACCGCGCCCACCCCGACGCGCGCGACAGGCGAGTCGACCCCGGACGACCACGCCGGTCCTGAACGGGGCCCGCGCCACCCTGTTCCTGCACGTCACCGCCGCCGACCTCGACCCCACCACCCGCGACGCCGGCGGCGGGAGGGTGGAGAAGCTCGGACCGGCCACCCTCGACCTGCTCCGGGACTGGCTCACCCGCACCAGATCAGTCACCGTCCGGCCGGTGCTCGACCTCGCCCGCCCCGACGCCGTCGACGCCCACGACCCGCCCGGCTGGATGCGCGAGACCGTGGTCCAGCGCGACGGGCACTGCGTGTTCCCCGGCTGCCCGATCGACGCCCGCTCCTGCGACCTGGACCACCTCGCCCCCTACGTCCCACCCGACGACGGCGGCCCACCGGGTCAGACCACACCGGCGAACCTTGCCTGCCTGTGCCGACGGCACCACCGGCTCAAGACCTTCACCGCCTGGACCTACCAGCGGCTGCCCGACGGCGACTACCTCTGGACCGACCCCCACACGAACGGCTACCGCGTCACGCCCGGTCACTGACGTACGCCGTGTCCGGGTCGCGCCCTGCCTTCGCGGCCCGGCTCCTGAGGCTGAGCCGAGGCGTTGCCAGGAGCAGGGCCAGGTCCTTGCTCTGCCCACTCCAGGTCGGGACTGACAACAGGCAGGCCAACGGCAGTGCCGAGGGCCGGTCCCGCCTGGCGGCGAAGGCGGCAACGGCCATGCCGGCGCAGAGTCGGACCCAGGTGGAGAACCCCATCTGCCCACCGTTGGCGTGCAAGAACCGGAACCACTCCTGCCAGAGATGGGGATCGATGGTGGCGGAGACCGCGACCAGCGTGAGGGTCAGCGCTGCGGCTCGCGCGACCTGAACCCACTCGCCCCGCAGCGCGAACCAGACAAGCCCCGGGATCGCCACCGTGATCTTCGTCAGCAGGGGAAATGTCCACGCGAGCGAGCTGCGCGACCCCAGGACCACGGCGACCGCCAAGAAGCCGTAGATGTTGCCCATCAGGATCTCGCAGACGGCCAGCAGCGCCATCGGGATCCGCCACGCCCACGGGAGGGGACGCAACACCCAGTAGAAGGCAGCACTCTCAGCCACCATCCAGAGGCTCAGGAACAGGTGCCAGGGAAGGACGGACAGCGGACGCATCAGCTGCGCGAACAGCGGCGAGTACAGGTAGGCATCGACCTCACCGGCTGCGCGCCCGTACGGGTGGGTGACCCGCCCGGCAAGCCAGTACGCGTGGGCGTCGACGCCGACCTGTCCTGCGCGAAGATCGAAGACGATCCACATCGCTGCGATGCACGTGCTGGCGATCCAGATGCCGACCAGCGTCCCGACCCGGACGGCACGTCTCGTGTCCGGGGACGCCCAGTAGCCCACTACCGCCGTGGCGACGTTCCCCCGAGTCACAGTCAGCAAGTCTGGAGGACGGGCCCGGGCCTTGTCAGGACAATGCGTCGGTTGGCGCTCAGCGCGTGCCGGTCGGGACCAGCGGGTGCTGGGAGGTGGGTTCGGGCTAGGTGAGGGAGCGGCGGGTCAGGGGCGGGTACAGGGACTCCTCGGTGCCCACGGTGAACAGCTCCGCGGGACGGCCGCGCCCCGCGGACTGCCGGCGGCCGGTGGGCGCCACGAACCCGTCGGTCTTGGTGACCTTGCGGTGGAAGTTGCCGGCGTCCAGCGCGTGCCCCCAGACCACCTCGTAGACCTCACGCAGCTGCGCGATGGTGAACTCCGGCTCGAGGAACGCGGTGGCGATGTTGGTGTACTCCAGCTTGGCGCGCGCCCGCTCGACACCGTCCCGGAGGATCGTCCGGTGGTCGAAGGCCAGCCGTCCGCGCCCGAGCAGCCACTCGGTCGGGCGCCAGGAGGCCCGGGACCTGTCGGTGCCGCCCTCGGGCACGGCAGGACGCGGCAGGACGGCCAGCCAGGCCACGCTGACCGTACGGCGGCGTGGGTCACGACCCGGGGCGCCGTACGTCGCGAGCTGCTCGAGCCGGACGGACCCGGGACTGACCGAGGTCTCCTCGACCAGCTCGCGGCGGGCCGCGTCGACGAGGTCCTCGCCGTCGGCCACGACGCCGCCGGGAAGCCCCCACCTCCCCTTGTACGGCGCCTCCCCGCGCCGCACCACGAGCGCGCACAGCTCACCCGCGCGTACCGTCAGGACCACGACGTCGACGGTGACGTGCTGCACCGGTTGCCTGCTCGGGGACGCCACCACGCCAGCATATTGTGTCGGGTTGACAACTCGTCGAGGTCGCTAGGCCACCTCCGCGTTTGAAGGGGGCCGGGACGGGGCACTTCTTCGTCGGAAGGGAGGGAGACATGTACCTCATTGCACTCATCATCGCGATCGTCCTGGTTGTTGCCGGCATCGTGCAGATCGTCCGCGGCGGCCTGCTCATCGGCATCGTCCTGATCGTCCTGGGCCTGATCATCGGCCCCGGCGGCTACAGCATCCTCAGGTAGCTCCACCAGCACACGGCTCCACGGATCCACCCGATCTGTCACCACGCCACGCGGACGACCGGCTGGACCTGTCACTCGGGCAGGTCGAGCCGGTCGTCCTGCACGAGGCGGTGGACGTCCCGCAGCCCGACCGCATCGGTTGCACGGGTCAGGGCGTGCCGGACAGCACGCCCGGGAGGGCGGCGGCGAGCATGGTGAGCAGGTCCTCGCGGGAGACGCCGCGGCCGTCGCGCACCCAGGCGATCACCACGTCCTCGGCCATCGCGCTCCAGCCCCGGACCATCAGCCGGACCGCCGGGGTGTCCTCGAGCGTGAACGCGGAGAGCACCCCGCCGGCGCCGGCGGGGTCGAAGATCCGGTCGGTCAGCGCGGCCCGCGCCTCGTCGTAGATCTGCAGGAGGTCCTCGTTGCCGCTGGCCGCGCCGCGCACCAGCGAGACGTAGCCGGCGTAGTTGGCGCTCACGTAGTCGACGTAGGCGTCCAGCGACCTGGCCAGCCGCTCCAGCGGCTCGCCCTCGCGGACCGGCGCCGTGACCCGGATCAGGTCGTCGGCCGCCTTGCGCACGACGGCCCGGTGGAAGTCCTGCTTGTTGCCGAAGTAGTGGTAGAGCAGGCCGCGGGAGATCCCGGCCTCCTCGGCCAGCATCTCGATCGACAGCTCGTCCAGGGACCGCGTGGAGAGCAGCCGCACGCCCAGCTCGAGCAGCTGCTCGCGGCGGCTGCCGGGGTCCATCCGGACGCGGCCGGTCGGGGCGGTGGCCATGTGACCCATCCTACTGAACTTCGTTCAGCAGCGCTATTGACGCTCGTTCAATACCGTCGGTATGTTCGGGCGCATGCCCTCGACCCCCGAGACGACCGGTCGCACGACCGGCCTGCCCGCGCACGTGCACACGCTCGTCGTCGGTGCCGGGTTCGCCGGCCTGTGCACGGCGATCAAGCTCGACGAGGCCGGCGAGCGCGACTTCCTGGTCGCCGAGCGCGGCGACGACGTCGGCGGCACCTGGCGCGACAACACCTACCCCGGCGCCGCGTGCGACGTGCCCTCGCAGCTCTACTCGTTCTCCTTCGCGCCCAACCCGCACTGGTCGCGCTCCTTCTCCCCGCAGCCCGAGATCCAGGCCTACCTCCAGCGGGTCGCCGAGACGTCCGGCGTGCTGGACCGGTTCCGGTTCGGCTGCGCGCTCGAGGACGCCGCCTGGGACGACGACGCCCAGCTCTGGCACGTGCGTACGACGACCGGCAGCCTGACCGCGGACGTGCTGGTGAGCGCCGCCGGTGCGCTGTCGGACGCCAAGCTCCCCGACATCGACGGCATCGACTCGTTCGCCGGCGAGGTCTTCCACTCCTCGCAGTGGCGCCACGACCACGACCTCACCGGCCGGCGGGTGGCGGTCATCGGCACCGGCGCCTCGGCCGTCCAGCTGGTGCCGGAGATCGCCGGGCGGGTCGCCCACCTCGACGTCTACCAGCGCACGGCGCCGCACGTCATCCCGCGCCGCGACCGGGCCTACACCGCCCTGGAGAAGGCCGCCTTCGCGAAGGTCCCCGGCGTCCAGAAGGCCTACCGGACGGCGATCTACTGGGCCCGCGAGAGCTTCGTGCCGGCGTTCGTCTGGGACTCCCGGATCGCCGCACCGGCCCGCAAGGCCGCGCAGCTGAACATCGAGCGGGGCATCTCCGACCCGGCGCTGCGCGAGAAGGTGACCCCGCACTTCGAGCTCGGCTGCAAGCGGGTGCTGATCTCCAACGACTGGTACCCCGCCCTCGCCCGTGACGACGTCGACCTGGTCACCGACCGGATCGAGAAGATCACCCCGCGCGGCATCGTCACCGCGGACGGCACCGAGCGCGAGATCGACGTGCTGGTCGTGGCGACCGGGTTCCTGGCCACCGACCTCCCCATCGCCCGGCACATCCGGGGCCGCGACGGGGTCACCCTGGCCGAGCACTTCCGCGAGCACGGCATGCAGGCCTACAAGGGCGCCACCGTCCACGGCTTCCCGAACCTGTTCTTCGTCGTCGGCCCGAACACCGGCCTCGGGCACTCGAGCATGGTGCTGATGATCGAGGCGCAGGTCGCCTACGCCGTCGACGCGCTGCGGACGATGCGCAGCCAGGGCGTCGGCGCCGTCGAGCCGGCCGCGCAGGCGCAGCAGGACTGGAACGACGACCTGCAGCGCCGGATGCGACGCACCGTGTGGAGCTCCGGGGGATGCTCGAGCTGGTACCTCGACGCCCACGGCCGCAACGTGACGCTCTGGCCGCGGACGACGTACACGTTCCGGCGGCTCACCGCCCGCTTCGACCCCGCGGCCTACACCGCGGTCCCCGCCCCCAGCACCGACAGGAAGGTCACCGCATGTTGACTCTCGACGGCAAGGTGGTCGTGATCACCGGCGCCGGGTCCGGCATCGGCCGGGCCCTCGCGCTGCGGGCCGCCCGGCAGGGCGCGATCCTGGCGATCTCCGACTGGGACGAGGTCGGTCTGGTCGAGACCGCCCAGCAGGTGCAGACCAGCACCCACCAGGTGGTCCGCACCGACAAGATCGACGTGCGCGACCGCGCCGCGGTGGCGGCCTACGCCGCGTCCGTGCGCGAGGAGCTCGGCCGGGTCAACGTCCTCGTGAACAACGCCGGCGTGGCGCTGCACGGCGACTTCGAGGAGACCTCCTACGAGGACTTCGAGTGGGTCATGGACGTGGACTTCTGGGGCGTCGTGCAGGGCACCAAGGAGTTCCTGCCGCACCTGATCGAGTCCGGCGACGGTCACGTCGTCAACGTGTCCAGCCTCTTCGGGCTGCTCGGGATGCCGGGCCAGACGGCGTACAACTCGGCGAAGTTCGCGGTGCGCGGCTTCACCGAGGCGCTGCGCCAGGAGATGATCCTGGCCAAGCACCCGGTGCAGGTCACCTGCGTGCACCCCGGCGGGATCAAGACCGCCATCGTCCGCAACGCCCGGGTCACCGGCTCCCACGACCAGGCGCACGTCGCGAAGCACTTCGACACCAAGATGGCGCGGATGACGCCGGACCGGGCCGCGGAGATCATCCTCGACGGCGTGCTGGCGAACAAGCCGCGGGTCGTCGTCGGGGCCGACGCCAAGCTGCTCGACCTGTTCGTGCGGCTCGTCGGCGCCCGCTACCAGCGGGTGTTCACGCTGGCCGCGCGCCGCCTCGCCCCGTAGACGACCGGAACACCGCCGCCGCGGCCGCCGCCCCGAACACGTTGGGGTGCCGGTCCGCGGGGCCGCGGCCGGTGTCCCACCAGCCCAGCGGCACGCCGAGCTGGTACCACTCCTGGACCACCACCGAGGCCCCGTCGAACACGCTGCCCCGCCCGTCCCCGCGGGCCGGCCGCCACTTGGCCGCCAGCACCCCGGCGATCTCCTCGGTCATCCGGCCGGGCGTGAACGAGCCCCGGCGCAGCAGGGTGGCCGCCATCACCCCGAGCACGTCCCGGTCGAACTCCTGGGTCCACCGCGGGGCGGGCTCCACGACGGCGGACCACAGCCGTCCGGCGTCGGCCAGCCCCGCCCGGCCCAGGTCGGTCACCGCGAGCCGGGAGCCGTCGCGGGCCAGCAGCCCCTGGGCCGCGAGGTGCTGGTGCAGGAACCGCAGCGGCGGGATGTCCCACTCCCCCGCGGGTCGCATCCACGGGAACTCCTCGGTCCACCGGAACCGGTCGTCGAGCGCGAGCACCGTGGCGCCCGGCAGGTGACCCTCGACGGTCAGCGCGATCCCGTCGCCCACCGCCTCCAGCAGCCCCCGCACGCTCGCCAGGGACAGCCCCACCTTGGCCGGCGGCCCGGGGCGCGGGCCGAGCCGGGACAGCGCCGGCGTCCAGAACGCCGCCGGTACGTCGGGGAACGACCGGGTCCAGCGCCAGACCGAGAGGATCTCGTGGGTCACCGTGGCCCGGCACAGGGCCGCCTGGTCGCCCAGCCCGGCCGTCTCGAACAGCTCGCCGAGCGCCCAGGCGACCTCGTGCTGCTCGTGGTGCTCGACCGGCCAGGTCGCCGGCAGCTCGCGCCACAGGAACCGCCGCAGGACCAGGACGTCGGGGTCCGCGGCGACGCCCGGCGTCTGCTCGTGCAGCCACGCCAGCGCCGGACGGACCCGGGCGACGGTCACGTCGTCCAGGGCCGTGAGGGCACGTTCCACCAGGGGCACCCCGCCATTCTCCCTCCGGGCAGCCGCTATCGTGGGCGGCAGACCCAGGGGAGGGTCCAGAACATGTCCAGGTACTCGCTCGACCCGAGTCCGTCGTACGGCGGGCCGCTGCCGCCTGCACAGCGGGACGGCTCCTGCGACCTCTACTCCCCCGGCCACCAGATCCACTACCGGCACCAGGCCGAGCGGTGCACTCGCCGTCGCGGCCGGTCGCGAACGTGATCCTCGACGGCATGCGGCTCACGCTGGTGCTCGACGACGACGCCGAGCTGCACCTGGCGCCACCACGACCCGGTCCGACTGCGCCGGATCCTCGACCTGGTCCCGAGCAAGCGGGTCGCCTACCCGAGGTTCCACGCGCTGCGCGTCGGCCCCTACTGGTTCAACTGCGCGCCCGAGTCCGAGGACTGGCAGGACTGCCGGCTCTCCACGCCCGCCGAGCCGGCGTGAGCGGCACGTCCCCGGAGCCCGGTCCGCGTCGTCGCCCGCAAGTGGCCCGACCGCCCGCACTGGGAGCACGACGCGGTCCTGCTCGGCGAGGACGACCTCGGCGTGTGGCTCGGCGCCCCGGTCGGCACCGCGATGAGCCGGCCCGGCGCGGCCTTCCGCACCGACCAGCGCGCAGGTCACGCTGGTGCCCCACGAGGGCGCCTACGTGGCGACCTTCTACGAGCGGGGCGGCACGGCGCACTGCGACGTGTACGTCGACATCACCACCGTCCCGGTCTGGACCCCGGACGCCGTCACGGCCGTCGACCTCGACCTCGACGTCGTGCGCGGCTGGACCGGCCGGGTCTGGGTCGACGACGAGGACGAGTTCGCCGCGCACCGGGTGCGCTACGCCTACCCCTCCGACCTGGTCCGGCTCGCCGTGACGTCCTGCGACGCAGGTGCACGACGCCGTCAGCGTCCGCCCGGCCGCCGTACGACGGAGTGCTGCCGCGGGCCTGGTTCGAGGCCCTCGACGCCGTGGCCGGTCGCCCGAGGGCTCGTGAGCGAGGTCGTGGCCCGGCTCGCCGTCGTGCACGGCCGGGTGCAGGGCGTGTTCTTCCGCGCCTCGTGCCAGGCGAGGCCCAGGCCCTGGGCGTGCGCGGCTGGGTGTCGAACGCCGCCGACGGCACCGTGCGCGCGCACCTCGAGGGCGAGGCCGAGGCCGTCGAGCGATGGTGGCGTGGCTGCAGCAGGGCCCGCCGCACGCGACGGGTCGAGCGGGTCGACGTACGCGACGTGCCGCCCGCAGGGGCCGCCGGCTTCGAGGTCCGCTAGCGCGGGTCGGTCGTCGCGGCCGTGCGGCGCTTGACGGAGCGCGCGCGCAGCGGGCCGACCAGCCGGGGGCCGGACAGCCGGCCCTCGAGACGCCGGGCCTCGCGCTTGAGCGGCTGGGCGACGTACTCGCCGAAGATCACGCCGGCGGCCAGCGCGATCGCGATCGCGGCCGCGTTGATCATCGACAGCAGGCCGTTGCCGCCCTCGGACAGCAGGTACAGCCCGCGGTAGATCGACAGACCGGGCAGCAGCGGCACGATCGAGGACACCACGATCACCAGCGGGGGCACCCGGACCCGGGCGGCGACCGCGTAGCTCACCAGGCCGATCAGCACCGAGGCCATCGCCGAGGACCAGGCGACCCCGAGGCCGCGGTCGAAGGTCGAGTAGAACACCACCTCCGCGACGCCGCCGATCAGCGCGATCGGCACCAGGCAGCGCGGCGGCGCGTAGGCCGCGAACGCGAACGCGCTCGCGGTGATCGCGGCACCGAGCGTCATCACCGGCAGGTCGCTGAACGACGTGAAGCCGGGGTCGAGGCGGCCCAGGTCCACCCCGAGCATCCGGCCCACCGTGAGCCCGCCGCTGACCCCGGCGATCACGCCGGCGGTCGCCAGGATCGCCTCGAGGATCCGGGCGCCGGCCGTGAGCGGGAACCCGGTCAGGGCGTCCTGGATGGCGCCCATGAAGTTGATGCCCGCGAGCAGCAGGATGATCCCGGCGGTGACCACGCGGGACGGGTCGACGTCCACGCCGGCGGCCACCGTGCCGACCGCGATCAGCGTGGCCAGCAGGCCACCGGCGACCTGCTGGTAGAAGCCCGGGAGCCGTCGGCGCGACATCTGCCGCTGGAGCAGGTCGACGCCGACCGCGGCGACGAACGCGATCAGCGTCACCACCCAGTCACCGCCGACCAGCAGACCGACGCCGGCGCCCATCACGCCCAGGCCGAGCGTGACCGCCCAGCGGGGCAGCCGGTGGCCGGAGGACACGATCCGCGCGAGCTGGCTGCGGGCCTCGTCGCGGTCGATCGCGCCGCCGATCAGGTCGCGGACCAGGTGGTCGACCAGGGTCAGGTCCTCGTAGTCGATCTCGCGGTGCCGGACCTGCCGGATCTGGATCATCGCCGGCTCGTCGAAGCTGGTCTGGTGGCTCATCGCCAGCTCGGTGAACGTCACGTCGGCCGTCGCGCCGCGGAGCCCGCAGCCGTGCGCGACGTTCAGCATGGTCGCGCCGACGTCGGCCGCGCCGGCGCCCGAGGACAGCAGCACCTCACCGATCCGCAGGCCCAGGTCGAGGGTCTTGTAGATGTCCCGGCTCTGCTCCCGTGACAGGTCCCTGCCGGTGTCCTTGACCGTCTCTCCGCTGTCCGCCATCGCGCGACCAGTGTGACGGCGCGGACCGGGGTCGCCGCCAACCGGCGAGCCGGCTGCGCAGGCGTGGTCTTCCTCACCCCGTCCGGGGTGGGTTCCGGACCGCCGAGACTCGCGCGCGGTCCCCGCTGTCTGCCCGTCGTACGACGTTTGTGGTTGTTTGACCGGCGGTGGTCCGGGGCACCGTGGCCGACCGGGGAAAACCGTCAACCACTGAAAGGCCTTACCTGTGCACGTGCTCAGCCCGCAGGAACCACCACGCGACTGGACCGTCGACGAGGTGACGGTCACCGAGCCGAGCGTCATCAGGCGCGCGATCAGCGCAGCCGCCATCGGCAACGTCACCGAGTGGTACGACTTCGGCGTCTACGCCTACTTCGAGCCCACGATCAAGGAGGTCTTCTTCGCCGACCTGCCCGACACCATGGGCACGATCGCGACGTTCGCGCTGTTCGCGGTCGCGTTCCTGGTCCGGCCGTTCGGCGGGCTGTTCTTCGGCCCGCTCGCGGACCGCATCGGCCGCAACAAGGTGCTCGCGACCACGATGATCCTGATGGCGCTGGGCACCTTCGCCATCGGCTGCATCCCCAGCCAGAGCTCGATCGGCATCCTCGCCCCGATCCTGCTGCTCGTCGCGCGGCTCGTGCAGGGCTTCTCGACCGGTGGTGAGTACGGCAACGCGATGACGTTCATCGCGGAGTACGCACCGGACCGCAAGCGCGGCTTCCTCGGCAGCTGGCTCGAGTTCGGCACGTTCACCGGCTACATCATGGGCGCGATCATCGTCACCGTCGCCGGGGCCGCGCTCACCGACGACCAGCTGCTGTCGTGGGGCTGGCGCATCCCGTTCTTCGTCGCCCTCCCGCTGGGCCTGGTCGGCGTCTACCTGCGCACCCGGCTCGCGGACACCCCGGCGTTCCTCGCCCTGGAGAAGGAGTCCGAGGAGCGCGAGAAGGAGCTGCGCCGCGAGAACGGCGGCGAGCTGAAGAAGATCGCCCACCTGTGGCCGTTCATGCTCGTCTGCATCGGCCTGGTGCTCGCCTGGAACGTCACCAACTACATGCTGACCTCCTACATGCCGACGTACGTCACCACGACGCTGCCGGACATGCAGGGCGGCTCGAGCGTCTCGGCGACCACCTCGCAGATCCTGCAGATCGTGGTGATGGCCGTGGCCCTGGTCACGATCCCGCTGCTCGGCCGGGTCTCGGACCGGATCGGCCGCAAGCCGATCGTGTGGTTCGGCTCGATCGGCCTGATCGTGCTGTCGCTGCCCGCGGTCCTGCTGATCCGTGCGCAGACCGGCGTGTCGATCTTCCTCGGCCTGCTGATCATGGGCATCCTGCTGATCTGCTTCAGCGCGACGATGCCCTCCACGCTGCCGTCGCTGTTCCCGACCCGGGTCCGGGGCGGTGCGCTGTCGATCGCGTTCAACATCTCGGTGTCGCTCTTCGGAGGTACGACGTCCGTGGTGGTCGGCTCGCTGGTGAGCGCGACCGGCGACCTGAACTGGCCGGCGTACTACCTGATCGCGACCGGGGTCGTCGGCGCGGTGTCGATCTACTTCACCCGGGAGTCCAACGGCCGGCACCTGTGGGGCTCGGCTCCCGCGGCCGACTCCGACCGGGCCGCCCAGGAGCTGGTGGACACCCCGGCCTGACCTGAGACGGCACGCTCCACGAGCTGCGGAACGGAACCGGCCTCCAGCACCCTGCGGAGGCCCGGGTTCGTTCCGCAGCTCGCTGCTGTCCGGTCCTGGCCCTAGGCCGGCTTCCGGTAGACCGACACGTGCGAGGGGGACTCCGCGGTGAACTCGGAGCCGGACCAGTCGGCGTGCCGGGTCTCCAGCTCGAGGCCGGCCAGCCGGGCCATCAGGTCCAGCTCGGCCGGCCAGACGTAGCGGTGCGGGCTCCGGAAGAGCCGGGCCTGCCGGCGTCTCGTCGAAGCGGAAGTGGTGGGAGACCACCTGCTGGTGCAGCACGTCGTAGGTGTCCAGCAGGATGTAGCCGGGCTCGCTGTGCCCCACGGTGGCCGCCCGCCCCGGCGGCAGCGCGCGCAGCTCGGGCACCCACAGCTCGACGACGAACCGGCCGCCGGCGCCGAGGTGGTCCGCGGCGTTGCGGAAGCAGGCGACCTGCTCGGCCTGGGTCAGCAGGTTCGAGATGGTGTTGAACACCAGGTAGACCAGTGAGTACTCGCCGGGCACCCGCGTGGTGGCCATGTCCCCCACGACCACCGGCATCGCGCCTCGTCGACCTTGGTGCGCAGCTGCTCGACCATCGGGACGGACAGCTCGATCCCGGCGACGGGACGCCGCGCCCGGCCAGCGGGACGGCCACCCGCCCGGTGCCGATCGCCAGCTCGAGCGCCCGCCCGTCGCCCGCGAGCCCGGCCAGCCGGTCCACCGTGGGACCCAGCACCTCGGGGGCGAAC
>CAWERI010000009.1:0-106564 GCA_963811515.1 uncultured Actinomycetota bacterium | reverse complement strand
GCGTGTGACAGAGCGTGGTGCCCACGACGGCTTCGTCTCCCGGAGGTGCACGATGGTTCCGAGTCTTCGCTCCCGCCACAGCTCACGCAGCGTCCTGCTGGCCGTCACAGCGCGCGGTGCTCGCGCTCTTCCTCGCCGCCTGCGGAGGTACGACGGGCGAGGAGCCGTCCGCCGGGGGCGCGAGCTCCGGAGGCGGCGACAAGCCGCTGGTGTACGGCGTCTTCGCCACTCCGCTCGAGGAGCCGTGGGACGGCGCGATCCATGCAGCGCTGAACCAGGCCGCCGCGAACGGCGACATCGAGTACAAGCATGTCGACAACCTCGCCACCGCCGACGCGATGGAGCGAGGGTTGCGGGACATCGCCACCAACGAGAAGCCCGACGCGATCATCGGCGACGCGTTCGCCGCGGAGGAGGCGGTCCGCAAGGTGGCGGCGGAGTTCCCGAAGATCCCGTTCGCGTTCGGGTCGGGCGAGAAGCCGCAGTCGCCGAACCTCAGCGTCTTCGACAACTGGCTGCAGGACCCGGCGTACCTCTCCGGGATGCTCGCGGGCGGGCTGACGAAGTCGAACACCATCGGCGTGGTCGGCGCGATGCCGATCCCGGAGGTCAACCGGATCGTCAACGCCTTCGTGCAGGGGGCGAAGGAGACCAACCCGAAGGCCACGGTCAAGGTGTCGTTCATCAACAGCTTCTTCGACCCGGCGACCGCCAAGCAGGCCGCCCAGGCGCAGCTCTCCGCAGGAGCCGACGTCCTGTTCGCCGAGCGCGACGGCGTGATCGCCGCGGCCAAGGAGGCCGACGTGCCGGTGATCGGGATGATGGTCGACCAGAAGGCGGAGGCGCCGAAGAACGTCGTCACCTCCCTGGTGTGGCACATGCTGCCGACCGTCGAGGCGGTCGTGGCCCAGGCCAACTCGTCGCCGAAGGCGGAGGACCTCGGCAAGTTCTCCTTCATGAAGGAGAAGGGCAGCGAGCTCGCGGAGATCAACACCGACGTCGTCGGCGGCGTGCCTGACGACCTCGTCCAGAAGGTCGAGGCCAAGGAGGCGGCGATCATGGACGGCTCGTCCACGACCCCCGTCGACGAGTCGGCGCCGGCCGGATCGATCGATGTCTCCAAGCAGTGACAGCAGCCGCACCGCCCCTGCTCGAGCTCGCCGGGATCACCAAGCGGTACGGCGACCTGCTCGCCGTTGACACGGTCGACCTCACCGTCGCACCCGGCGAGGTCGTGGCGATGCTCGGCGAGAACGGAGCCGGCAAGTCGACGTTGATGAAGGTCGTCTACGGCCTCGTCCGGCCGGACGCCGGCACGATCGCCGTCGACGGCCGGCCGGTCGACATCGCGTCACCACGCGACGCCATGGCCGCCGGGATCGGGATGGTGACGCAGGAGTTCTCGCTCGTGGAGACCATGACGGTCGCCGAGAACGTCGCGCTGTCCTCGGTGGGCCTCGGGCGGGTCGACGTACGAGGGAACCGGCAGCGCGTCATGGACGCCATGGATCGGCTGGGTGTGCACATCGAGCCCGACCGGCTCGTGTCCACCCTGTCGATCGGGGAGCGGCAGCGGGTCGAGATCGTCAAGGCGCTGTTCCACGACTGCCGGGTGCTGATCCTGGACGAGCCGACCGCGGTGCTCACCCCTCAGGACGTGCGCGCGCTCTTCGCCACCGTCGAGCGGCTCCGTGGTGCCGGGCTGGGCGTGCTGCTCGTCTCCCACAAGCTGCGTGAGGTGGCCGAGATCTCCGACCGTGTCGTGGTGCTGCGGCGCGGTCGGCTGGTGGGGGAGCGGGTCACGTCCGAGGTCCGGGCCGAGGAGCTGGCGGGGCTGATGATGGGATCGGTCGCCGCTCGGCCGACCGACGAGGAGACGGCAGCTGCGGTGGGGTTGTCGCCCGGAGGCGCCGCACCGGATCCGGCACCCGACCGGTCGACCGGCGACGAGCGCGTGGTCCTGGAGCTGGCCGGCGTCACCGTGACCGAAGCCGACAGGTCCGTGCTCGACGACCTGAGCCTGACCGTGCGGGCAGGGGAGATCGTCGGGATCGCCGGCATCAGCGGCAACGGCCAGACCGAGCTGATGGACGTCCTCGCCGGCACTCGGCCGGCGAGCGCCGGGCGGGTCCGGGTGGGTGACACCGACATCACCGACGCCCCGGTCGCCGCACGCCTCGCGGCGGGCCTCGGTCGGCTCACCGAGGACCGCAGAGGCAGCGTGGTGGCGTCGCTCAGCGTGGAGCAGAACCTCGTCCTCGAGGACCTCGACTCGTTCAGCCGTCGCGGCCGGCTGGACCGCGCCGCGATCCGGGCCCACGCCGAGCAGCTGATCGAGCAGTTCGCGATCCGCGCCCGGCCGACCGACCCGGTCTCGTCGCTCTCGGGCGGCAACATGCAGAAGGTGCTGCTGGCGCGGGCGCTCGCGCGGCAGCCGCGTGCGCTGGTGGTGGCGCACCCGACCCGGGGGCTCGACATCGGCGCCTACCAGTACGTCCACGCGCAGCTGGCCGAGCTCCGCGACACCGGCACCGGCGTGCTGCTGATCTCCGAGGACCTCGACGAGCTGCACGCGCTGTGCGACCGGATCGGCGTGCTGTTCCGCGGGTCGCTGGTCGACGTACTCGATGCGGCCGACGCCACCAGTGACCAGCTGGGCGCGATGATGACCGGCGAGGCGGTGCCGGCGTGAGACTGGTGCTGCGCGGACACGAGCCGCGATGGGTCGCTCCGCTGGCGGTCGTCGCCGCGGGGTTGGTGACGCTGGCGCTCACGGCGATCCCGATCCGGCTCGCCGGCGCGAACCCGCCCGCGGCCTTCGAGCGCTACCTGATCACGCCGCTGACCACGACCGCGGGCATCTACGAGGTGCTGCTGACCGCGACGCCGTTGATGTTCACGGGCATCGCGGTGGCGATCGCGTTCCGGGCCGGCTACTGGAACATCGGCGCCGAGGGCCAGTTCCTCGTCGGTGCCGTCGCCACCACGGCGCTGGCGCTGGGCCTGCCGGACCTGCCTGCCGTGGTCGCGCTGCCGCTCGGCTTCGCGGCCGGGGCCGTGGGTGGGCTGGCGTGGGCCTTACTGCCGGCCTGGCTCAAGCGGCACGCCGAGATCGACGAGGTCGTGACGACGCTGCTGCTCAACCCGGTGGCCCTGCTGGTCGTCCAGGGCCTGCTCAACGGACCCTGGCGCAACTCGAGCAGCGGTTTCACCGACTCCGACCGGTTCGGCACCGGGTACGACCTGCCGGCGCTGGTGCCCGACAGCCGCGTGCACTGGGGCTTCGGCGTCGCGCTGCTGATCATCGTGGTGACCGGCTACGTGATGGCCCGCACCCCGACCGGGCTGCGGATCCGCGCCGCGGGTCAGTCGCCCAAGGCAGCGGCGTTCAGCGGCATCGAGGTGGGCCGGCTGCGGTTCCGCGCGGCGCTGGTCTCCGGCGCCATCGCCGGGACTGGGCGGCGCGTCGCAGGTGATGGGCGTCCAGCACCAGCTGACCCAGGGGATCTCGAACAACTACGGCTACACCGGCATCATCGTGGCCACGCTGGGTGGTCTGAGCGCGGTCGGTGTCTTCCTCGTCGCGGTGCTGCTCGGCGACATCGCGGTCGGCGCGGACAGCGTCTCGCTGGTCCTCCAGGTGCCGCCACAGCTCGGTGGCGTCTTCAGCGCGCTGCTGATGCTGACGGTGCTCTCGGCGATGAGCCTGCGGAAGTACAAGGTGCAGTGGTCCGGACGCCGTACGCCCGTCCCCGGCGAACCGGACGGGGGAGACCTGATGAGCATCAACCTGCTGGCGCTGATCTCCGCCACCCTGACCATCGCGACGCCGCTGGTGTGGGCGTCGATCGGCGAGGTGATCATCGAGAAGACCGGCGTGCTGAACCTGGGCATCGAGGGCACGATGTACGTCGGGGCGTTCGTCGGGTTCCTCGTCGCGTTCCGCAGTGGCTCGCCGTGGCTCGGTCTGCTCACCGCCGTACTCGCCGGGGTCCTGACGGGCGCGTTGATGGGCCTGCTGACCGTCACCTGGGGACTCAACCAGCACGTCTCCGGTCTCGGCATCACGCTGCTCCTGATCGCACTGTGCGAGTTCAGCTTCCGGGTGATGTTCACCGGCGAGCGGCCGGCGCTGGACGCCAAGTTCCACGTGTGGTTCCGCGGGGTGCAGGTCCTCGACCAGCACTGGCTCACCTATGTCGGCTTCCTGGTGCTCGCGCCGGGGGCCTGGTGGGTGCTGCGCTCGACCGGGCTCGGCTACCGGCTGCACGCCGTCGGCGAGAACTTCGAGGCCGCCGACGTCGCGGGGATCTCCGTGACCGCGACCCGCTACGTGGCGCTGATGGTGGGCAGCGCGCTGATGGCGATCGGCGGAGCGTTCCTGACCCTCTGCGGTGCTCGGCAACTTCACCCTCGACATCGTCAGCGGCCGCGGCTGGGTCTGCATCGCGCTGGTGATCTTCGCCCGCTGGCGGGTCTGGAAGGCGGTGCTCGGCGCGCTGGTGTTCGCGGCCACCGACGCGTTGCAGCTGCAGCTCGCGATCACGACGACCTTCGCGTTCGTGCCGCGCGAGCTGATGCTGGCGCTGCCGTACCTCGCCGTGATCGTCGCCCTGGCCATCGCCGGCCGCAAGGTCCAGTACCCCGCGTCGTACCTCAAGGCCTACCGACGTGCCTGACCAGAAGGGAACCCCATGAACGACCACGAGATGCTCGCCCTGGCTGTGGCGGAGGCCCGCGCCGGCCTGGCGGAGGGCGGGATCCCGATCGGCGCCGCCCTCGTGCACGACGGGAAGGTCCTGGGCGTCGGGCACAACCGGCGCGTCCAGCTCGGCAGCGCGATCCGGCACGGTGAGACGGACTGCCTGGAGAACGTCGGCCGCCTGCCCGCGACGGTGTACGCCGCGTCCACGATGGTCACCACGCTCTCGCCGTGCGACATGTGCACCGGCGCGATCCTGCTGTACGGCATCCCGCGCGTGGTGGTCGGGGAGAACAGCACGTTCTACGGGGGAGAGGACTACCTGCGTGCGCGCGGGGTGGAGGTCGTGGTGCTCGACGACGCCGAGTGCGTGGCCATGATGCAGGACTTCATCGCGGCGAACCCCGAGCTGTGGAACGAGGACATCGGCGAGCAGGCGTAGTGCGCTGCGCTCTACGCCCGTGTCCGTTTCCCGCCAGCACGGTGCATCCGCGGTGGCCAGGATGTCAGGCATGACCACCGATCCGACCCCGACCGCCACCACCTCCTACCTCATCCACGCACTGCCGTCCGACGTGCTCGCGGTCGCCCGAGCCCAGGCCGCGACCGACACAACGAACCCGTCCGATGACGCACAGCGGATGGTGGCGAGCGGTGGCGAGCCGCTTCGCTGCTGTCTGCGAGACGCCGTAGCAGGGGAGCGCTGCCTGCTGTTCAACTACCGGCCGCCGCTGCCCGCATCGAGCCCCTACCAGGAGACCGGCGCGGTGTTCGCGCACGCAGACGCCGAGGACTGCCCCGGCGCACCTGAACCGTCCAGCGGTTACCCCGCGGAGTGGCGTGGTCGGCCGCAGGTGCTCCGGGCGTACGACGGACGAGGGTTCATCCATCCGGCGACGCGTCTCCACGACGGCACCGACCCCGAGGCCGTGATCGCCGAGATCTTCGCCGGCTCCGACGTGGTGCTCGTGCACAGCCGGAACATCGCTTACGGCTGCTACATGTTCGCGATCAGCGGTGCGTGAGGAAGTCCCGGGCGGTCCTGGAGCCGGGCTCAGGTGAGCTCGGGCACGCAGAGGTACACCTGCGCCCGCATCACCTTCTGCACCGGGTCGATCGCGCCCTCGGTCATGCAGACGGTGTCGTTGAGCCACCGGTAGGCGTCGTGGTCGGACTCGAACAGCGTCATCAGCAGCTGCCGGCCGACCGTCTCGCCGTCCCGTTCGACGAACAGCGTCCGACCGGTGAAGTCGAACATCACCGCCGCGCCGTCGGACGTGCTGATCACGCCACGGGTCGCCGGCTGCATCGCGCCGTCACCGCGGCCGTTCGGGTGGTTCGACCACTGCACCGTGCCGTTGAGCCGCTCGCCGGTCGCCGTACCTTCACCGAGCCCCCAGCCCTTGCCGGACTGTCCCTCGTAGGGGCTGACGTAGTGGAAGTCGCTGGTGTAGTGCAGCTCCAGCACGCAGAGCTCTTCGAGTCGCATGGCCGTCACCCCGTTCGTACGACGTCCCCCGGGCTGAGGCTACGCGCGTGGCTCCGACAAGTTCGACCATCCGGTCGACGCCGCCTCGCGAGACAGCGCACGTCGTGCGAGGTCGCATCAGGCGTGACGCAGCACGTGGTCCACGACGGCTCTCTCGATGATGTCGACGTCGCGCGCGTCGGGCAAGTGGACCACTCCCTCCAGCGGCACCAACCTGGCATGGGGGAGCCCGGACGCGAGGTCCTGGCCGCCGCTGAACGGGATCAGCCGGTCTCCGCGATAGTGCAGCACCAACGTCGGCGTCTCGATCTCGGGCAGGAGGGCGGTGACGTCCTGCGGGTACATGTGCTCCAGGTACGACGCCGCCACCTCGGCGGATGCGGAGTCGCGGAACACCTCGGCGAGGTGCCAAGCGGCCTCGTCACCGATGCCGGGACGGTAGAGGTCGGCAAGCATCTTCGAGCCGATGCGCCAGTGCGAGCGGGTGATGTCGACGACCTGGTCGCGCAGGGACACCGCGGTGAACGTGCCGGGTCCGTCCGCGAAGGTGCCCCACAACACCATCGACGTCACCCAGTCGGGTCGCCGGTGCGCCATCCTCAGCGCGATCGGCCCGGCGGACGACATCGCCATCAGCGAGACGGGCGGACCCACCGCCCTGACCACCTCCTCGAGCTCGGCGACGTTCGCGGCCAACGAGTAGTCATGCACGGGCCCCGGTGAGAGGCCGGTGCCGGCGCGGTCGAAGAGCGTCAGCGTCAGCCGGTCGGTGAGCCGCTCCAGCAGCGCGGAGCGGGGATCGCGGCCGGAGGCGATCACGTCCAGTCCTGAGACCCAGCCGAGCAGCACCACGAGCGGCGGCCCGGTGCCGGAGCTCCCGTAGGCGATGACCTGACCCGCGTCCGTCCGCAGGTAGCGCACCTGCATCCCGGGCAGCCCACGCCTTACGGCGACCGGGGTCTCTGCGGGCACCTGGCGTTCCGGGGACTGGAGCACGAGTCGCTGGGCATCTTGGAGCGCCGGGGACGGCTCGAGGCCGAGCTCGTCGGCGAGCTCACGACGGTGCTCCTGGAACTGGTCGAGCGCCTCCGCGGTCCGACCTTGCGCGTGCAGCGCCTGCATCAGCGTGATGCGGGCACCCTCCCGGAGCCGGTGCTCGGCGACGAACGGCTGGAGCAGCGCGACCGCGTCCTCGTGCCGTGCCGCCGCCTGCAAGGCGGCGCCGTACCGCTCGACCGCGACCTGCCTCAGCTCCTCGAGCCGGATTGCCTCCAGCCGGGCGAGATCGCTGTCGGCGAAGCCGTCGTACGCGCGTCCGTGCCACAGCTCCAGCGCCGCGAGGAGGGTGTCTGCCGCTTGCGCGGGCGGCTGGTCCCTGGCGTCCTGGACCAGCGAGACGAACATCTCGGCGTCCACGTCTCCGGGGCGCAGCTCCAGCACGTAGCCGCGCTCCTGCGTCTGCAGCACCTCCCGGCCGCTCGCCTCGGCCAGCTGCGCACGCAGTTTGAACACGGCGCTGTGCAGCGCTGCGGCGGGGTTCTCGGGCGGGTGGTCCTGCCACAGCAGGTCGACCAGCCGGTCGACGCTGACCACCTCCCCCGCCCGGGACGCCAGCGCGGCCAGAAGGGCCGGCTGCCGCGTCCCGCGTACGGGGAGCGGTGTGCCATGGACCATCAGCGACACTGCGCCGAGCACCCGCACCAGCATGTCGGCCCTCCTGGCCTCAGTGTGCCGAGGGTGACGGTCGCTGCGCCAGATCGCGGCGAGTGATTCGTGGTGATCGGGCCGTCGAGGACGTGCCGAGCAATCGTCAGGCGCAGGACGTGCTCGCGGACGGCGGATAGATCTCCCGGCGCGCCCGAGCGATCAGGGTGCTGCGCCGGACCCGGGCCGGCTCGGGCAGGCGCAACCGCCCCGTGCCCTCGAGCAGCCCGTCGTCGAGATGGGGGGTGAGCCCGAGGGCTCGCAGGACGCGGAGCGAGCGGGTGTTGTCGGGTGCGACGGTCGCCGAGATCCGGGTGGCGCCGTTCGAGCAGGCCAGCGTCGCGATCACGTCGGCCAGCACCCAACCGAGGCCCCGGCCCTGGTGGGCGTCGACCACCTCGAGCGCGATCTCGACGGTGTCCGGATCGGTGCGCGCGTAACGTCCGATGCCGACCGCGCAACCGTCGACCGACGCCACCCAAGCGACGCGGTCGCAGCCGTCGACGTCGGTGAGCGCGGTCAGCATCATGGCGGGCAACCGGGCCATGCCAGTGAGGAACCGACGCGATCGCGACAGCTCCGACATCCCGGCGAACACCTCGAGCACCGGCGCCACCTCTCCGTGGCGCAGCGGACGGAGCGTCGCCGTGCCGCCGTCAGCCAGTTCGACCCGCACAGCCGGCTGCTGCCGCTGCGTCACCGCATCGAACGCCGGCGGCGCCGGCTCTTGCGCTGCTGGTGCAGCTCCTCGGCGTTCCGACGCTCCGGGCTGCGGCTCTCGCGGTCGAGCTGCCGGTCGCGGCTGCGGGCCAGGTCGCCGGACAAGTTGTTGTACATGGGGTAGCTCCTCGATTCGTGCGGCGGACAGCTCCCGCCGCGGTGACACCGAGAGTCGACGTACGCCCTTCCCGCGGGCTGCCTCGTTCGCGGAGCAGCCGAGGCCCTGAGGGAAGGTCGCCGGAAGGTTCCTGACCGACGCTCCCGGCATGTCATCCACGCCGATCAAGCCCGGCGACGTCGCCCGCCGTGCCCGCCGCATCACCCGTCGCGACATCGAGCTGTTCACCGCCATCACCGGTGACCGCAACCCGATCCACTACGACGACGAGCTGGCCGCGCGGTCGCGGTTCGGCGGGGTCGTCGTGCAGGGCGGGGTGACCTCGGGGCTGCTCAACGCGCTGGTCGCCGAGCAGCTGCCCGGCCCGGGCAGCGTCTTCCTCGAGGTCTCGTGGCGGTTTCGGGCGCCCGCGCGTCCCGGCGACGAGATCACCGCCACAGCGACAGTCACGAGCGTTCGCGAGGACAAGCCGGTCTACGGCCTCGACACGACCATCACCAACCAGGACGGCGTCGTCGTCCTGGACGGCAGCGTCGTCGTCTGGCGCGACCCGGTCGTGGCCACGGAGGTCGCGAGGAAGGCCGCGGGAAGGCGTCCTTCCTAGCGTCCAGCACATCAACACGGAACCGGTGCCGAGCACGGCGCCACACCAACAGGAGGAACCACCATGAGTGTCACCACCGAGAGCCACCGTCGCAACGGCGTGGACGTCCCGACGCTGTTCGCCACCCTCGACGCCGTCAAGGGCACGAACGAGATCGCGAAGTTCCAGTTCCGGGCCACCAACTCCTGGGTCGACGGGGTGCACAGCCGCAGCCGCTACTCCGGCTTCTACGGCGCGATGCAGGAGATGCAGCACGAGCACGAGACCATCGTCGAGTCCGACCACCCGGCCGTGCTCGTGGGTGGCGACGCCGCACCCACGCCGGTCGAGTACCTGCTGCACGCCATCGCCGCCTGCCTCACCGCCGGCATCGTCAACATCGCCGCCGTTCGCGGCGTCGAGCTGACCCACGTCTCGTCGGAGGTCACCGGCGACGTAGACCTGCTCGGCATCCTCGGGCTCTCCGACGGGTCGGTGCGCAACGGCTACGAGCAGATCGACGTCACCTTCCACGTCGAGGGCGACGCCGACGACGAGACCCTGCGCGCGATCGTCGAGCAGTCGCGGCGCCGCTCGGCGGTCTACGACGCCCTGACCAACCCCACACCCGTATCCATCCACGTCGTCACCGGCTGAGTCACGGCGCCAGCGCGGCCGGCCCATCCGTCGGGCCGGCCGCGACCCGAGAGAGGACACCTGACATGAGCACCACCGAGACCGTCGAGACCGTCGTGGTCGGCGCCGGCCACGCAGGCCTGGCCGTGAGCCGGCTGCTCTCGGACGCGGGCCGCGACCACGTCGTGCTCGAGCGCGGCCGCGTCGCCGAGCGCTGGCGCACCGAGCGCTGGGACTCGGTCCACCTGATCAGCCCGAGCTGGATGCTCCGGCTGCCCGGGATGCCGTACGCCGGGTCCGCACCGGACTCGTACCTCAGCGCCGGCGGCTTCGTCCGCCATCTCGACGGGTACGCGCGGTCGTTCTGCGCGCCGGTGCTCGACCGCACGACCGTCCTGTCCGTCGAGCACGCACCCGGCCCGGGTGGGACCCGCTTCCGGGTCCGCAGCGACCGTGGCACGTGGCGGGCGGCGAACGTCGTGGTCGCCACCGGCCCGTACGAGCTCCCGAACGTCCCGACCGGACTGCGTCTTGACGTCCCGGTGGTCCCGGCCAGCAGCTACCGCAACCCGGAGACGTTGGCGTCCGGCGGCGTGCTCGTCGTCG
Source organism: uncultured Actinomycetota bacterium (assembly GCA_963811515.1). Classification (GTDB taxonomy): domain Bacteria; phylum Actinomycetota; class Actinomycetes; order Propionibacteriales; family Nocardioidaceae; genus Nocardioides_B. Next base: position 96,006 of record CAWERI010000009.1, on the reverse strand, counting down.
GCGCCTCGGCCTCTGGCGTGCAGATCGCCGACGAGCTGCGCCGTGCCGGCCGGGACGTGACCATCGCGGTCGGCCGGCACACCCGGATGCCGCGGCGCTACCGCGGCGTCGACGCCTACTTCTGGATGGAGCAGACCGGACGGCTGGCCCGGACCATCGACGCCGTGGTCGATCCGGCCGCCGCCCGCCGCGAGCCCTCGCCGCAGCTCGTCGGGGGCAGCGAGCTCGAACGCTCGGTGGCCGACCTCGACCTCGGCGTCCTCGCGGCAACAGGCGTGCGCGTCGTCGGGCGACTGCAGGGCGTCGACGGGTCGGTGGCCCGTTTCCGGCCCGACCTGCCGGACACCGTCGCGGCGGCGGACGCCGCGATGCGGCGCTTCCTCGACGAGGTCGACGCGCACGTGGAGCGGGGCGGCGTCGTCCATCACGTCTGGGGCGCGGACCGACCGGCGCCCGTGGAGCTCCCGCCCGCGCCGGAGCATCTCGACCTGCGCGCCGAGGGGATCGGTGCGGTGGTGCTCGCAACCGGCCAGCGGCCACACTTCCCGTGGCTGCGCGTTCCGGTCCTCACCGTGGGCGGGGCCGTCCGGCAGCGCCGCGGCGTGACGCCGGCTCCCGGCCTGTACGTCGTCGGACAGCGGTTCCAGCACCGGCGAGACTCGGCGACCATCGACGGCGCCAGGTTCGGCGCGGCCGACGTGGTCGCCCACATCGTCGGGTCCAGGCCGCTGGTCGTCGAGGCCCTCACAGAGCAGGCCGTGTGATGACGGAGTACGACGTCGTCGTCGTCGGTGCGCGGGTGGCCGGAGCCTCGACCGCCATGCTGCTGGCCCGGGCCGGACTCCGGGTCGCGCTGGTCGAGCGCGCGGCGTACGGCAGTGACACCCCGTCCACGCACGCGCTCATGCGCGCGGGCGTCCTCCAGCTCTCGCGGTGGGGCCTGCTCGACGAGGTCGTCGCGGCCGGGACGCCGCCGGTGCGGAGCACGCTGTTCCACTACCGGGGCGGCCCCTCCACCCGGGTCTCGATCCGCCGCAGCGCGGGCGTGGACGCGCTCTACGCCCCGCGCCGGACGGTGCTGGACCGGCTGCTCCTGGATGCCGCCGTCGAGGCCGGTGCCGAGCTCTTCGCGTCGACGACCGTGACCGACCTCGTGCACGACAAGGGTCGCGTCGCGGGTGTGCGGCTCGTGTCGCGGCAGGGCCTGCACCGGACGCTCCGGGCGCGGATCACCATCGGTGCGGACGGCATCGGCTCCGTCGTGGCCGCCGGCGCCCGGGCCGACGTCGTACGCCGGGGTGAGGCCGCGTCCGCGGTCCTGTACCGATACCTCGCCGACTTCCCGGCGGAGGGCTACGAGTGGGCGTACGGCGACGCCGCCGCTGCGGGTGTCATCCCGACCAATGACGGGGAGACCTGCGTCTTCGTGAGCACCACGGCCGCCCGGATGCGAGAGCAACGTCGTCTCGGCACCCACCAGGCCTTCGCCACACTGCTCGATCGGGCCGCTCCCGCGCTCACAGACCGGATCGCCGCCGCGCGGCCCGTGTCGCGCCTCCACGGTTGGGCGGCGCACCCGGGGTTCGTCCGCCGCTCGGGCGGGCCGGGCTGGGCGTTGGTCGGGGACGCCGGCTACTTCAAGGACCCGATCACCACCCACGGCATCACCGACGCGTTGCGGGACGCCGAGCTCCTCGCCGACGAGGCGGTCGGCGTGCTGGCCGGTGCGGTGCCGGAGGCCGTCGCACTGACCCGCTACCAGGCGACCCGTGACCGGCTCTCGCGCCGGTTGATGGACGCGACGGAGGCGGTCGCGACGTACGAGTGGGGCAGGGACGAGCTCGACTCGCTGATGCGGCAGGTGAGCTCGGCGATGAGCGACGAGGTGGAGCACCTCCAGCGGTTGCCGGAACGTCGTGTGGCACCCGGTCTGTCCCGGCCTGTCCCCATGGTCACCGCCGCGACCCCTGACTAGCGTGGGCACGGTCGAGAGGTCAGGCCCGCTGTGACGATCCAGGTGCGGATGCTGGGGGGCTTCGAGGTCGCCGTGGACGGAGTCCCGGTGGCCGCTGAGGGATGGTCGCGTCGTCAGGCCGCCGCTCTCGTCAAGGTGCTGTCGCTGGCGCCCGGTCACCGGCTGCACCGCGACCAGGTCGTCGAGGCCCTCTGGCCCACCGTGCCGCTCGATGCCGTGGGGCCGCGGCTGCACAAGGCCGCGCACTACGCCCGACGCACGCTGCGCGCCGCGCCCGGTGCCCTGCAGCTGCGCAACGACATGGTGCTGCTGTCGGCCCCCGACGACGTGGTCGTGGACGTGGACGAGCTCGGTCGTGCCGGGCGGAGCGCGCTGGCCGACCATGATGCGGCTCTCGCCGCCAGCCTGCTCGACGCGTACGACGGGGGACTGCTGCCCGACGACCTCTACGAGCCGTGGAGCGAGCGCCCGCGCGACGAGCTGCGGCTGCTGCGCCTCGAGCTGCTCCGGCTCGCCGAGCGGTGGGAGGAGCTGCTGCACGAGGAGCCGGCCGACGAGCAGGCCCACCTGGCGATGATCCGCGCCAGCGTCGCGCAGGACGACGTCCGCGGAGGGCTCCGCCAGTTCGAGCGGCTCGAGCAGGCGATGCGACTCGAGCTCGGCACCACCCCGAGCCCGGAGGCCGCCGCGCTCCGCGCCTCGCTCGAGGCTCGGTTGCAGGACGGCACCCGCGTCCCGGCCCGTGAGAGGCGACGGCTCTTCGGCCGGCGCGCGGTCGGCGACGAGCTGCGCCGTCGGCTCGACGAGGCCGAGGCGGGCCGGGGCGGCTGCCTGGTGCTCAGCGGACAGGCGGGCGTCGGCAAGTCGGCGGTGCTCGAGATGGCCGAGAGCCGGGCCCGCGCCCGCGGCTGGCGCACTGGTCGAGGGGACGCCGCAGCGGTCGAGGGACCGTGGCCGTACGCGCCGGTGCTCGAGGCGTTGAGCGAGCTGTGCCGCAAGCACCCCGCGCTCCTCGACGGCCTGGCCGACGAGTACCGGTCCGAGATCGAACGAGCCCTCGCGGGGCGGGACGTCACCTGGACCGGCGGGTCCGGCCACCAGCGGCTGTTCGTCGCCGCCACCGAGCTGATCCGCCTCGCTGCTGCCGGGCACGGCGTGATGCTGGTCGTCGACGACCTGCACGAGGCCGACGAGGCCTCCATGCGGCTGCTGCACTACCTCGCGCGCAGCGCGGCCCGCGAGCCGGTCCTGGTCGTGGTCGCCCACCGCCCGCTCGTCGGCACCGTCGCCCGGCGGGCCGTGGACAGCCTGGTCGCCCGGGGCAACGGCAGCCGCCTCGAGCTGGAGCCGCTGTCCGCGAGCACGACGAGGCGCCTGCTGGAGGAGCGGTTCCCGGACCTGCCCGGGCCGGACACCGACCGCATCGTGGAGGTCAGCCGCGGTATCCCCTTCCTGGCCCTCGAGCTCGCGCGCCAGCCTGCCAACGGCGCAGCGACCGTGCTGCCTGCCCTCCCGCCAGCGGTCCTGCGCACCTTCGAGCGGGTGGCTCTGCTCGGCAGCACGTTCACCACCGACGAGCTGCTCGCCGTGTCCGGTGCGAGCGAGGAGGACACCTACCGGCACCTCGACGACGGGCTGTCCGAGCAAGTCGTCGAGCCCGCCGACCTCGGCTACCGATTCCGGCACGCGCTGGTGCGCGAGGCCCTGATCGGCGCGATGACCCCCGCGGAGCTCGGCGCGAACCGGCGCGGCGTGGCCGAGGCGCTCGCCGCGCTGCCGGGTCCACCCGGCCGGGTCGCGCACCACTTCCTCGCCGCCGGGCTCCCGGGACGTGCGGTGCCGTTCGCGGTCCGAGCGGTCGAGTCGGCCGGAGCGCTCGGTGCGTACCGCGACGCGCTCGCGCTGGTCGACGCGGTCCGCCCGCACGCGGGCCCCGAGGACCTGCCCCGGCTGCTGGCCAGGCGTGGCGACCTGCTTCTCGCGCTCGGTGACCCGGAGGCGGTTGCTGCGTACACGGAGGCCGTCCCGCTCACCACCGGCACCGACCACCGGCTGGTGCGCGCCATGCTCGCCCGCGCCGCGGCGTTCGCGAACGACTTCGACACCGCGCGCAGCGCCCTGGCCGGCCTGTCCCTCGCGGGCGATGCCGCGGACGCCCCGATCCTGCTGGCCCGCGGCCACGTCGCGTACTTCACCGGCGACTTCGCCGCCGCCTGGCAGGCGGTCGACGAGGTCCGCGACCTGCTCCAGGTCACCGACGACCCGTGGTACGTCGCCGACCTCGTGGCGCTGCAGGGCCTGATCGCGCACCAACGCGGCGAGTGGTTCGACCGGTTCCGCCATGAGCTGCGACGCAGCCAGGGCAAGCAACGGCTGGCCACCGCGGTCTTCGACGCCCACCTCTGCGTGGCGGAGTACCTGCTCTACGGACCCGTGCCGTACGCCGAGGTGATCGCTGAGGCGGAGGAGCTGCGCCGACGCGCGACCCGGGCCGGGGCGCTGCGGGGGGTCGCGTTCGCCGCCACGCTGATCGGGGAGGCGGCTCTGCTGTCCGGTGACCTCGAACGCGCCGAGCGTGAGCTCGTCGAGGCGGTCGACTTGCACCGCGACATCGACGCGCCCGCCGGTGAGGCGCACAGCCTGCAGCGGCTCGCCGAGCTCCGACTGTTCCAGGGCAACCGCGAGGAGGCGCGCCGGCTGCTTGCGCAGGCACTGCCGCTCGCCCGCTGGTCGGTGATCGCGCGACACCTGCTGCAGCGCATCTACGGGACGATGATCACCGCCGCCGGCGACGCCGAGGAGGCCCGCCTCGTCGTCGACCGGGCCGAGGCGGCGATGGGTACCAGCGACCGGTGCATGTTCTGCGCGCTGATGCTCGCCGTGCCGGCTGCGATCGCCTGCGCCGACGTCGGCGACCTGGAGGAAGCTCGGCGTCATCTGCGGACGGCCGAGGAGTCCGCGGCGATGTGGGAGGGCGCGGCGTGGCCGGCCGCGCTGTTGGAGGCGAGGGCCCACCTGGCGTCTGCGGAGGGTCGGGACGACGAGGCAGTCGCGCTGACCGGTCAGGCCGCGGCGATGTTCCGCGCCGCCGGGCACGTCCTCGACGCCCACCGGTGCGAGGAGGCTCCGGCGTCGGTGCGCCCCGTGGGGCCAGCCCGCTGCTGACGACCGGTTGGGTCCATGCGTGCGTTGGACGGACCTGAGTTGTTCGTTGACGGCTGACGCGTGTCCTCGGCGGTTTGTGACCCGGGTCACGGGGTAACCGGGGCGAAGCCGACTCGGAGGTCCACCCATGTCCCGACGCACACCCGCCCTGCTCGCCGCCCTCAGCCTCGCCGCCACCGGCGTCCTGGCCGGAGGCGCTCTCCCGACCCAGGCCGCACCGGGGTTTCGACAAGCTCAACCAACCGGGGCGGCGCCGGGCAGCCCCGGCACGAAGACCGTCTGGAGCGAGGCCGACAAGGCCGGCTTCGGGACGGCGCGGGCGCGGGGGAGCAACGTCTGGTTCACCCTCCAGCAGGGCCGGATCAGCGAGGTGTTCTACCCCGACCTCTCCACCCCGAGCACGCGCAACCTCGAGCTGGTGGTCACCGACGGCCGCTCGTTCACCGACCGCGAGTCGACCGACATGCGGCACGGCGTCGCGCGGCCGGACGCCGGCAGCCTGCGGTTCACGCAGACCAACACCGACAAGGGCGGCCACTACCGGATCGTCAAGAGCATCGTGACCGACCCGCGCCGCGACAGCGTCGTGCTGCGGGTGCGGCTGGTGTCGCTGGACGGGAGGAAGTACCACCTCTACGCGCTGCACGACCCGGCCCTCGGCAACGACGGCGAGGACGACCGCGCCCGCACCTCCGGCGACGCGCTCGTCGCGCGGGACGGATCCACCGGCAGCGCGCTGGTGTCGCGTCCCGGGTTCGACCGCACCTCCAGCGGCTACGTACGGCACGGCCAGCGACGGCTGGCGCGACCTCGAGGCCCACCACCGGATCAGCAAGACCTACGCCGACGCCGGGCCGGGCAACGTCGTCCAGGTCGGCCGGGTCGCCGGCGTGACCGGAACGGCAGGGCCACCGCACCGCGACGCTGGCCCTCGGCTTCGGTGGGACGCCGGCGGTCGCGAAGCGTACGGCGGCCACGTCGGCCGGGACGTCGTACGCCACCACGGCTCGTCGCTACGACGCCGGCTGGCACTCCTACCTCGGCAGCATCCGCGGCGTCCCGGCGAGCGCGGCGGACGTCAAGCGGCAGTACCTCGCCTCCGCCCTCGTGCTCGCCGCCGCCGAGGACAAGCTGCACCCGGGGGCGTTCGTCGCCTCGCCCGAGCGCGCCGTGGGTCTGGGGCGACAACATCGACGGGCTCTCGAAGCCGTCGGGCGCCTACCACGAGGTGTGGTCGCGCGACGCCTACCAGTTCGGCACCGCGCTGTGGGCCGACGGCGACAAGGCGGCCGCGCGGCGGATCGTCGACTGGCTGTTCACCAAGCAGCAGAAGGCCGACGGCTCCTTCCCGCAGAACTCCGACGTCACCGGCAAGCCGGTGTGGACCAACCTCCAGCTCGACGAGGTCGCGCTGCCGATCGTGCTCGCGCAGCTGACCGGCAAGACCGACGCGGCGACGTACGCGCACGTGAAGAAGTCCGCCGACTTCCTCGCGTCGTACAAGGACAAGGACACCGGCCTCGCGGCGCCGTACTCGCCGCAGGAGCGCTGGGAGAACCAGGGCGGCTACTCGCCGAACTCCATCGCGGCGCAGATCAACGGGCTCGTGTGCGCCGCCGCGATCGCCCGTGCGAACGGTGACACCGCCTCCTCGACCAAGTGGCTCGCGCTGGCGGACGAGTGGGCGTCCAAGGTGCAGGGCTGGACCGTGACCACGAACGGCCCGCTGTCGAGCCAGCCGTACTTCCTGCGGCTCACCAAGGACGGCAACCCCAACGCGGGCACGACGTACGGCGTCGGTGACGGCGGTCCCGCGAAGGCCGACCAGCGGTCGGTCGTGGACGCGAGCTTCCTCGACCTCGTGAGGTACGGCATCGAGTCGCCGAAGGACCCGGCCGTGCTGTCCTCGCTGCCCGTGATCGACAAGGAGCTCAAGGTGAGCACGCCGAACGGGCCGTTCTGGCGCCGCTACTCCTACGACGGGTACGGCGAGACGCGCACCGGCGGCGAGTGGCGGATCACCGACCCGGGCACGGGTACGACGCTCGGGCGCGCGTGGCCGCTGCTGGCCGGGGAGCGTGGCGAGTACACCGTCACCGCCGGCGGCTCCGGGACGCCGTACCTCAAGGCGATGGCGCGCGCGACCGGGCAGGCCGACATGCTCGCGGAGCAGGTCTGGGACAACCGGCCGCCGACGGGCAAGGCGTGCTGCCCGGCCGGTGAGGGCACCCGCTCGGCCACCCCGCTGACCTGGTCGCACGCGGGACTGGTGCGGCTCGCCTGGACCATCCAGCGGGGTGCGCCCGTCGACCAGCAGGCCGTCGTGGCGGACCGGTACTGAGGCGGCCTGGCGACGCCGCCCCCTGGACCCGGGGGAGCGGCGTCGTCGGGTCTCCGGGCGCGGCCAGGTTTCGTCCACAGCTGCAGGGGATCCTGACCTCTCCACAGGTCGACAACTCGTTCGAGCGCAGGGCGTGCTCGGGCTCCTAGCGTGGGTGCATGACCTCGGTGACCGCACCTCCTCCGCCTCCCGTCGGGCAACCGCCCGCGGGTCATGCGGTGGTGCGGTTCACCGCCTCGCTGTCGGGTGCGCTGGACCGGCTCGCCGAGGTGCCGACCTGGTCGATGACCCGAGCGGAGCAGCGGGAGGCGCTGGTGGAGCTGCGCCGGCAGCGGAACCGGCTCCGGAGCTCGAGCTGCGGGTGCTGGTGCAGGCCGACCGCGACGACGTCGGCGCCGACTCCGGAGCCGTCAGCACCCCGGCCTGGCTGGCGCATGCGACCAGGACCAGCACCGCGAGCTGTCACCGCGACCTGCACCTCGCGGCCAAGCTCGACGAGCCGGTTCGGCCAGACCCGGGCCGCGCTCGCGGCCGGCGTGATCGACGTGGAGAAGGCGGGCATCGTCACCGACGCCGTGGAGCGGCTGACGGCGGAGTACGACGACCTGCCGGCCGGCACCGAGGTCCGGGCCGAGGCGCACCTGCTCGAGCAGGCCCAGGTCTTCGACGCCCCCACGCTGCGGAGGCTGGGCAAGCGGCTGTTCGAGGTGGTCTGCCCCGAGGCGGCCGACGCCGCCGAGGGCGAGAAGCTCGAGAAGGAAGAGGCCCGGGCCCGCGCGCTCGCGCACCTCTCGCTCCACGACAACGGCGACGGCACCAGCGAGGGACGGTTCCGGCTGCCCACCCTGCACGCGCAGCTGTTGAAGAAGGCGCTCGAGGCGCTCACCAGTCCGCGGCGGATCGGCGAGGGCCGGCTCGACCCCGAGACCGGGAAGAAGCTCCCGCACACCACCCTGCTCGGTCACGGGCTGATGGAGCTGCTCGAGAACCACCTGAGCGCGCTGCCGAGCCAGAACGGCTCCCCGTTCACCCTGGTGGTCACCATCGGCGCTCGACGCGCTGATGTCCGGCCTCGGGGTGGCGGCGCCGGACACCGGGCACCGGATCTCCGCCGGCGAGGCACGCCGGCTGGCCTGCCGGGCCGGGATCGTCCCGATGGTCCTGGACGGCGACTCGATGCCGCTGGACGTGGGCCGCGAGAGGCGGCTCTTCGACCGCTACCAGAAGCACGCGATCAACCAGCGCTACCACGGCTGCGCCGCGCACAACTGCGACCGGCCGCCGGCCTGGGTCGAGTACCACCACGAGGACCCCTGGAGCCGCGGCGGCGCGACCGACGCCAGGAACGGGATCTCGTTGTGCCCGGCCCACCACCGGATGGCCGACCACCCCGAGCACTACGACATGCGACGACTCCCCGACGGAAGGGTCCGGTTCAGCCGACGGACCTAGGCCGCGGACGACGAGCAAGGAGGAGGGGTATGGGCATCAACAACAGGAAGCGACGGGCTGCAAAGCAGCGCAAGCAGGACAGGCAGCAACGCGCGAACGCCGAGAGCCGGAGTCAGGCCCGCGGCAGCCGTGCCCCTGGCAACGAAGGGGGCGCCGACGAGGCCGCCTTCGCACTCGTCGAGCTGAGGGTAACCGCTGCGGTCCGTCGGTTAGCTCGAGGCAAGATCGACGACACCGACCTCCTCGCTCGCACGGAGTCCCTCCTGCGAACCGCCTGGCCGCACCCCCCCGGGAGGTGGTCGAGGTGGTGCTCGCGGACCTGGTCTCCCAGTTGGCCCAGGAGGTCCGGCAGGGCGGCTGGGGCTGCGCGGACCTTCAGCAGTTGGTGCTGCGCAATGCCGGCGAGCGTCATCTCCCGGTGCTGCGCACCGCGCTCGAGGATCCGGCGAGACTCCGCTTCGGCACCCTCGAGCTCCTGAGCTCCGGGTTGGCGGTTGCGGCCCGGCTCTGCACGGCTCCGCTCCTTGCCGGTGACGTCGCAGCCGATCCGGCGAAAGCGGCGCACGATGAGCATCCCAAGCTCGCTCAAGCGCGTGCTCTGCTGGCGAAGGCCGAGTCCACGGAGTACGACGAAGAGGCGGAGTCGCTGACCTCCAAGGCCCAGGAGCTGATCAGCCGGTACGCCCTGGGACGTCTTGTCGAGGGTTCCAACGACCACCACGTCAGCGTGCCGATCGTTCGAAGGATCTGGCTTGATGCTCCGTACACCCGCGCCAAGGCGTCCTTGGTCCACGCGGTAGCTTCCGCCAACCGGTGCCAGACGGCGAGCGCCGATGCGCTCGGCTTCACCGTCGTGGTCGGTGCACGCGCCGACATTGACGCGGTTGAGCTACTGGTCACGTCCCTGTTGGTCCAGGCGGACACGACGATGCTGCGACACGGCCGTGTCCTCGATCGCGACGGGAGGTCACGCACCCGTTCGTTCCGGCAGTCGTTCCTGCTGGCCTACGCCACTCGGATTGGAGAACGGCTTCGGGAAGCGACCCGCGAGGCCGCGGTCGCCGTGGTCCCGGGGCAGAGCTTGCCGGTCCTGCAGGACCACGCGGGTCGGGTGTCTGCGGCGTTCGAGGCGATGGTCCCGCACACGGTCGCCAGGTCCACCAAGATCGGCAGCCACGACGGTTGGCGAGCCGGTCTCGCGGCCGCTGAGCTCGCCCTGCTCGACGTCAACGGCAAGCTCACCGAGCGGACAGGCTGACCAGTCAGTTCATGATGCGAGTGCCGGTGTGTGTCCCGCGAGTTGCGTCATGAAGTCCGTCCACCCGTGCTCGGTGATCACGATGACGTCCCCGGTGATGAGGGGCGCCAAGTGGTTGCTGTAGCGCCATGCCTGGAACCAGTGAGATTCGTTCGGTCCGAACACGCACAGGCCGGAACGGGCGACGACGGTCATCACTGCATGCTCGGGCGGGCCGGCAGTCCGTGGGATCGCTAGGTCGGCGACCACCCCACCTAGCTCGGCGCAGGCCTCGTCGTACGCGTCGATCAGGGCGGGTGTTTCCAGGCGACGGATGTCGACCAGGCGTTGGTCCGTGGAAGGTCGGTGCACCAGGGCGACGTGCACGGTGCCGACCTCCAGTCGTACGCGCTGGTCGATCCGACGCATGAGGGCGGCCGGACTCCGGAACTCATAGGCGTTCAGCAGCATCGGACCAGTGTGTGGCCGATCCCTGTCCTCGTGTCAGCGGTCATCCACAGGCTCCGACATCGGGCTGTCGTCTCGGGGTCCGCGTGGGCGAGGCTCATCGGCAGGAGGTCAACATGGGATACACCACCGACTTCATCGGGCACATCGACATCGAGCCGAGCCTCAACCACCAAGAGATCGCTTATCTCAGCGCCTTCGCCGAGTCACGTCGTTTCGCGCGCGCAGGCGGGCCCTACGAGGTGCCGGGGAATCCCCGGGCGGAGGAGTGGAGCGACCTTGACCAGGACGCCTACAACCGTTGCGCTCCTGGCCAGCCAGGGTTGTGGTGCAACTGGACGCCGTGCTGGGACGGGTGCTGTCTGGCGTTCAACGGCCACGAGAAGTTCTACGACCCGACGCGCTGGCTCGGCTACCTGGTCGAGCACTTCCTCAAGCCAGGAGCGATCGCGGCTCGCCTTCCGGATAAGCGGTTTACCGGCTTCACCTTCGACCACGTCCTGCAGGGGATGGTGGTGGGATGTCGGCGTGACAACAAGGAGCTGTATGCGATTGTCGTGCTGGACAACAGCGTCTCCGAGTGCGTGCTACGTCCTGCCGATGCGAGGTACGTCGACCGCCCACCGCTTCCTTATGAGTTGGTGATCGACCGAGATGCGGCTGCGCGTACCCGACGTCGCCGCCGACCCGCCCAGAATCTCGCGCCGGTTGTTTCGCTCGACGGCCGACGTGATTCGACCTGAGCCCTGGGGCCGCCGCCGCACGGGGAGGCCACGTCCGCGCCGTTCGAGTTCGCGCGAATGACCGACCTGGCCGTGGAAGTTGCCCATCGCTTCGATTTCGTCCCGAATTGCGTCGAGAGTCATCTCGCTGGCTGGATCCCGCATGGGCTCAGCGTAGAACGGAAGGCCGGGAGGCCGACTGTGTCAGTCGCAGTTGTCGCAGATCCCGGTGGACGGCAGCGCCATCTGGCAGCGCGGGCAGATCTTGAAGACCCGCTCCGGCTTGGCGACGCGCTTCGCGGGAGCCGCGGCGCGGGAGCGGGTCGTTGCGACGCTCTGCTCCTCGACGACCACGTCGAAGCCGAGCTCGGTGAGCAGCTTCGCGGCGCCGTCCTGGCCGTCGGTGAAGTCCTCCCAGGTGGCGGGATGTCCGGTTGCGTGGAGGTAGGCCACGCCCAGGACAGCGGTCGCGTCGTACTCAGCGCCGCGGTGCCACAGCCGGTAGGCGTGCGCGTTCCGGAACCCGTAGCGGCTGACGAAGTCCCGCGATCCCAACCGGTCGCATTCCTCGAGGGCTGTGAGCACGTGCGCGGGGGTCACCAGGTTCCAGTCAGCCATGTCGCCAACGTACGACACCGGCCGCCGTCCCTGATCACGGGTGGTCGGTCGCAGTGGTGTCGTGGATCACCGAAAACTGTCGGTGCTCGCCGATACCTTGAGGTGGTTGGTGAGGGGTCGAGAGCACGGGGGACACCATGAGTGAGTTCGCAGAGTCCGAGCTGGACCGGAGTACGGCGCTGGCCTGGAGCGCCTTCCGGGGCCGGCTGGCCGACCACGTCGCGGCGATGCAGGACGACGAGGTCGTCCTCGTCGAGGCGGAGTCGCCGGTCGAGGACGGGGACCCGGGCGCCGCGCCGTACGTCCAGTTCTGCGCCTGGGGTGAGGACCTCGTGCGGTGCGAGCTGACCAGCAACGCCTACCTCGCGGCGGCCCACCTGCTCGACGAGGACCAGGTGGCCGCGCTCGTGGCGCTGGGCTGGAACCCCCCGACGCACGGTCCCGAGGAGGAGGCCGGCTCCGGGTCGACGAACTTCTACCTCGACGCCGAGCGCATCGAGGCCGACCGGCTGGCGGTGATGACGGTCCGGGCCTTCCGGGAGGTCTTCGGGGTGCCGCACCCCGCGTTCCTGTCCTCCGACGATCTCCCGACCACGGACGCTCCTCGCCCCACGGTGGAGGGGGACGCCGAGGTGGACGAGCTGCTCGCGGTCGAGCCCGACGACGCCGACCACCTGCGGGCGCTGGTCGACGCGGCGCTGGTCCCGCTCTTCGGCGGCCTGCCCGAGCACGACTCGGACGACGACGTGCCGGTCGTCAACGGCGGCGGCATGGTCTGGGTCCGGGTCCTGGAGAACGCGCCGGTCGTGCAGCTCTTCTCGGCGCTGGTCCACGACGTCACCGACCTCGAGCGAGCGGCGTTCGAGGTGGCCGTGCTCAACCGGGACCTGCAGTTCCTGAAGTTCCTGCTGCTCGACGACACCGTGATGGCCTACCTGTACGTGCCCGCGCTGCCGTTCGCGCCACTCCACCTCCGCGCGATGCTCGACCTGATGTGCCGCACCGTGAACCGGATCGACAAGGACCTCGCCACCCGCGTGGGCGGGTCCCGGCGTTCGGCAGCGAGACGCCGGAGGAGGCGGACGCCGGAGCCGGACCTCGACGAGGACGCGCACCCGGCGCTGCAGACGCTGATCGAGATCGACGCCGAGGCACCCGGATCGGTGACCCCGGAGATGGCGGCGGCCGTCTGCGACCTCGACCGGGAGCTGATCCTGGAGCTGGTCACCTGGAGCAACGAGCGCGAGCGGACCTGGGACCTCACCCGCGAGGAGCTGCTCGCCGAGGGCGACCCCGAGGGCCTCGCCGACGTGTGCGAGGCCGAGTGCCGGGCCGCGGCGCGGATGACGACCGTGCTGCGGCGGGCCCTGCGCCTGGTGGTCGAGCAGGAGGCGGACCGGCTGCTCGAGCGGTCCGCGTACGACGGACGCCGGCGGCCGAGCCGCCACGGCGGCGCATGCGGGACGACGTCCTGCCGGGGCTCGACGCCCGCGAGCCCGGGTTGTTCGACCAGTGAGCCCGACGTTGCTGCCGCCGCAGCCGACCTTCACCACGATCAGTGAGGGCAAGGTCTGGGAGATGCTGCGCGACCAGCTCGGCCCGGACGACGTGCTGTTCAGCGGCCAGCGGATCTCCTCCCGCGACAAGGACCACGAGATCGACATCGGCATCGCCTTCGCCGACGGCGGGATCGTGATCGCCGAGGTCAAGGGCAGCCAGGTGTGGTGCGAGGACGGCGACTGGTGGATCGACCGCCGGGGCACGAAGACCGGATCCACCCGGTGAAGCAGGCCCGCGAGGCGCAGTACGCCCTGCGGGAGTGGCTCGACCGCGACCCGCGCTGGGGGCGGCGCACCGACCTGCGCTGGGGGCACGCGGTCGTGCTGCCCTACACCGACGTCGACGACGGACTTCGCGCTGCTGGACGCGCAGCGCTGGCAGGTCGCCGGCCGCGCCGACCTCCCGCAGCTGGCGACGTTCCTGCGCGAGGTCGTGGCCCGCCAGACGAACAACAAGCGGCTGCTCGACCACGACGACCTGTACGCGCTCGTGGACGCCCTCAACGGGCGTGGGCTCCCGCAACGCGACCTGATCGGCGAGGCCGCCGAGCACGAGGACACGGTCGAGCGGCTCAGCGCCGAGCAGTCCGTGATCCTCGCCGCCGCCCGCCAGCTCAACCGCGTCGAGGTCCGCGGCGGCGCCGGCAGCGGCAAGACCTGGCTCGCGGTCGAGCAGGCCCGCCGGCTCAGCCGGGAGGGCCAGCGGGTCGCGCTCACCTGCTACTCGCGGGGTCTCGCCGCCTGGCTCGAGCGACGGGTCGCCGCCCTGCCTCGCAAGGAGCGGCCGGCGTACGTCGGGACGTTCCACAACCTCGGTGTCGAGTGGGGAGCGCCGACGGGCCGGGAGGACGACAGCAACTTCTGGGAGGTCGAGCTGCCCGAGCGGATGGTCGGGCTCGGGGCCCAGCAGCCGGTCGGGAAGCTGTTCGACGCCGTCGTCGTCGACGAGGCGCAGGACTTCGCCGACCTGTGGTGGCCGGCCGCGCTGGCGGCGCTGAAGGACGAGGACGCCGGCGGGCTCTACGTGTTCTCCGACGAGGGGCAGCGCGTGTTCTCCCGCTTCGGGGGTCCGCCGGCCGGTCTGGTGCCGCTCGTGCTGGACCAGAACCTCCGCAACACCCGGCAGATCGCGGCGAGCTTCTCGACGCTGGCGCCGATCCGGATGCGGCTCGGCGACGTCGACGGGCCGGAGATCACCTTCGTCGAGTGCTCCGCGAGCGAGGCGCTCGACGTGGCCGAGGACCAGGTCGACGTACTCCTCGAGGCGGGCTGGCGGCCCGAGGACGTCGCCCTGCTCACCACCGGCAGCCGGCACCCGGAGCAGAAGGCGCGGCAGGCGGCGGGGCCGACGCAGTACTGGGACACGTTCTGGGACCAGGAGCAGGTCTTCTACGGCCACGTCCTCGGCTTCAAGGGGCTCGAGCGGCCGGCGGTGATCCTGGCGCTGAACGAGACCGAGCCGGCCGAGCGGTCCCGGGAGCGCCTGTACGTCGGTCTGTCCCGGGCCCGCGACCAGCTCGTCGTGGTGGGCGACCCGGCGTTCGTGGAGGAGGTCGGGGGAGCGGCGGTGCTGCGGCACCTGCGGGGCCGCTGAGCCGGGTCAGGCCAGGGTCACGACGTCACCGGGGCGTGACCGGCTCCCCGCAGGCCGGGCACTGGACCTCGTCGACGGGCGCGGAGGACTCGCCCTCGGTGCCGCAGTGCTCGCAGACCCAGTCCATGCGGCTCATCGTGGCAGAGGGGGTGGCAGCGGGGCGCAACTCGGGTAATAGTGGACCGACCGGCTGCGGCAGCTCTCCAGAAAGCGGGCGCGTGATGACCGAATCCACCGAGCTCCAGCCCACCGAGCTCCAGACGGGGCCTCAAGCAACGACACCTGACGATGATCGCGATCGGCGGCGTCATCGGGGCGGGCCTCTTCGTCGGGTCCGGGGTGGTGATCAACGAGACCGGGCCGGCGGCGTTCCTGAGCTACCTGGTCACCGGCGTGCTGATCATCCTGGTGATGCGGATGCTCGGCGAGATGGCCACCGCGAACCCGACGACCGGCTCGTTCGCGGACTACGCCCGCAAGGCGCTCGGCGGCTGGGCGGGCTTCTCGGTGGCCTGGCTCTACTGGTACTTCTGGGTGATCGTGGTCGGCTTCGAGGCCGTCGCCGGCGCGAAGATCATCACCTTCTGGTTCGACGCGCCGCTGTGGCTGCTGTCGCTGGGCCTGATGGTCCTGATGACCGCGACCAACCTGGTGTCGGTCCGGTCGTACGGCGAGTTCGAGTACTGGTTCGCCGGGATCAAGGTGTTCGCGATCGTCGCGTTCCTGGTCCTCGGCACCCTGTACGTCGTCGGGATCTGGCCGAACCACGGCTTCGACGTCAGCAACCTGACCAGCCACGGCGGGTTCTTCCCGAACGGTGTCAGCGCGATCTTCTCCAGCATCGTCGTCGTGGTGTTCTCGATGGTCGGCGCCGAGATCGCCACCGTCGCGGCCGCCGAGTCGCACGACCCGGAGAAGGCGATCGCGAAGGCCACCCAGTCGGTGATCCTGCGGGTGGCGACCTTCTTCGTCGGGTCGATGTTCCTGCTGGTGTGCATCGTGCCGTGGAACGACACCGAGCTCGGCGCCTCGCCGTACGTCGCGGCCTTCACCGAGATGGGCATCCCGTACGCCGACCAGGTCATGAACGCGGTCGTGCTGACCGCGGTGCTGTCCTGCCTGAACTCCGGGCTCTACACCGCCTCGCGGATGCTGTTCGTGCTGGCCGCCCGTCGCGAGGCACCGATGCGGCTGATCACGGTGAACCGCCGGGGCGTGCCGGTCTGGGCGATCCTGTTCTCCACCGTGGTCGGGTTCCTGAGCGTGATCGCGGCGTACGTCTCGCCGGACACCGTGTTCACCTTCCTGCTGAACTCGTCGGGCGCGGTGATCCTGTTCGTCTACCTGCTGATCGCGCTCTCCGAGTTCGTGCTGCGCCGGCGCACGCCGGACGCCGACCTCAAGGTGAAGATGTGGGGCTTCCCGTACCTCACCATCCTCGCGGCCGTCGGGATCGTCGCGGTCCTGGTGCAGCTCGGCGTGAAGAGCGAGACCCGCTCGCAGCTGCTGCTCAGCCTGCTGTCCTGGGGCGTGGTGCTGGCGCTGTACGCCGTCACCCGCTGGCAGGGCGGCTCGGTGTCGCCGGAGGAGCTCGAGGACACCACCCGGGCGCAGCGCATCGTCGTGCTGGCCAACCAGACCATCGAGGACAGCGCGCTGCACGAGGCGCTGCACCGGATCGACGGCAGCGAGAAGGCGGAGTACTTCGTCGTGGTGCCGGCCAACCCGGTGGACACCGGCGACGCGGAGCGGGAGGGCGCGGCGTTCGTGTGGGAGGCCGCCGCCCGCAGTGCCACGGAGCGCCTCGACCAGACCCTGGAGACGCTGCGCAGCCAGGGCCTGACCGTGGACGGCGAGCTCGGCGACTACCGGCCGCTCGTCGCGCTGGACAAGGCGATGCGCGACTTCCGCCCCGACCACGTGGTGATCTCCACCCATCCCGAGGACCGGTCGACCTGGCTGCGGCACGGCGTGGTCGCCGACGCCCGGGAGCGGTACGACGTCCCGGTGCAGCACGTCGTCGCGCGGGAGTCGGTCGTGGAGCGCTGACGGGTCACGGCTGCGGGGCGGTGCCTCCGGTCCCGTCCCCGGCCGGGTGCTCGACCAGCGCCAGGATCCGGCTCGCCATGAACCGGGCGGTGCGCACCGGCGTGCCGCTGCGGGTCACCTCGACGACCTCGACGACGCCGCGGCCGGTGCTCACCTCGACGCGCCGTCCGTTGCGCGTGGCGACGATGTCGTAGGTGCGGACCTCGTTGCCCGCGTCCACGACGACCTCCACCCGGTCACCCCGCATGCTCCGAGGGTAGGCCGGTCACGGCCCGTCCGGCAGGCCGTGCACCTCGCCCGTGCCGGTGTCGACCAGCACCATCCGGGTGAGCCGGGCCGGCAGCGGCAGCACCTCGTAGACCCGGCCCGCCACCAGCGGCAGCGCGTCGGCCGGCATCCGCGGCGCCAGCGTCACGTGCGGCTGCCAGGCGCCGGGCCGGTAGTGCCGGTGCACGTCCCGGCCGTCGAGCGTGCGTGCCACCGACTCGTGCAGCCGGAGCAGGTCGACGCTCACGGTCGGCAGCAGCCAGCAGCGGCTGCGGGTGAACACGCCGAGGGCGTGCAGGTCGACGTCCAGCGGCAGGGCGGACGCGAGGGCGGCCAACGCGTCCTCCGGCACCCCGGCGTCGCCGCCCAGGGACGCCAGCGTCAGGTGCGGGACGTGCCGCCCGTGCGTGTACGTCGCGAGCGTGCGCACCCCGTCCTGCTCGAGCCGGCGCCACAGGCCGCGGACAGCGCGGTCGGCGCGCTCGTCGAGCAGCAGGCAGACGGAGAGCCCCGGCATGCCTCCAGTGTGGAGCGGTGGCCCTGACGGCACCCGGGAACCGGGGCCTTCGTGCCCTTCGCCGGGCCCCGGCCGCGGCCTAGCCTGGAGGCAGGTGGGGGACTGGAGGGAGCACGACATGGTGCCAGGCGGTTTCATCGCGGTGCTGCTGGTCCTCGGGCTGACCTGGCTCGTCTTCCGGGTGGTCGCCATGACGGGTGCCGGGCAGACCCTCGCGCCGCGCGAGCGGCAGGAGCTCGAGGGACTGCGCGCGCTGGTCGACGACCTGAAGGAGACGGCGTGGGAGCACCGGGAGCTCGACTCGCCGCTGTCCGTGATCGTGATCGACAAGATCCGGACCTACGAGCGGCACCGGCGCGACCCCGGCGGGTGAGGCTCAGCCCGTCGGGTCGGCGAGCAGCTCCCGCACCCGGGGCACCACCTGCTCGGCGTACAACCGGATCGAGGAGAGCCGGTCGGTGTTCGGCTGGGTGCCCACGGAGTACTTCAGCTGGAAGCGGGACAGCCCCAGCGTCTTCACCGCCCAGGCGATCTTGCGCGCGACCGTCTCGGGCGAGCCGACGAACAGCGCGCCGGTCGGGCCGGTCATCGCGTCGAACCCCTCCCGCGTGTACGGCGCCCAGCCACGCTCGCGGCCGATCTTGGTGAACGCGTCGCGCTGGTGGGGGTACATCTGCTCCACGGCGAGCTCGTCGGTCTCCGCGACGTGCCCGGGGCTGTGCATGCTGATCGGCAGCGGCTCGTGGCCGAACTCGGTGAGCGCCTGGCGGTAGAGGTCGGCCAGCGGCACGAACTGGCCGGGGGAGCCGCCGATCACCGCGAGCACCAGCGGCAGGCCGTAGTGCGCGGCCCGCACCACCGACTGCGGGGTGCCGCCGACGCCGACCCACGCGGGCAGCCGGCCGGACCCGGTGGGCGGGTAGACGACCTGGTTCTCCAGCGGCGGGCGGATCGTGCCGGTCCAGGTCACCGGCTGCTCCTTGAGCACCTCGGCGAACAGGTCGAGCTTCTCGGAGAACAGCACCTCGTAGTCCTCCAGGCGCAGTCCGAACAGCGGGAAGGACTCGGTGAACGACCCGCGGCCCAGGGTGACCTCGGCCCGGCCGTCCGAGAGCGCGTCGACGGTGGAGAACCGCTCGAACACCCGGATCGGGTCGTCGGAGCTGAGCACCGTCACGCTGGTGCCGAGCCGGATGCGGGACGTGCGGCCCGCGATCGCCGCGAGCACCACGTCGGGCGCCGAGACCGCGAAGTCGTCGCGGTGGTGCTCGCCGACGCCGAAGTAGTCCAGGCCGAGCTCGTCGGCCAGCACCCCCTCGGCCACCACCTGGCGGATCGCCTCGGCGTGCGTGACCTGGCGGCCGTCCGGGCCGGTGCCGCGGTCGCCGAACGTGTCCAGCCCGAACGTCGGTGCCTCGGGCGTGCCCAGGTGCTCCAGTGCCACGGTGTTCCTCTCGCCGGCGGACGATCAGCCTACGGCCGGGCCCTGACGGCGCCGGCGCGGTTTGGTCCGGTGAGGTCCCATGGAGACATGCCTGCGCTGCCACGCGAAGACCCCCACCCGACCCGGCGCGCCGTGCTGCAGGGGGCCGCGGTGGCGCCGGTGGCCGCCCTGCTCGCGGCCTGCGAGTCCTCGGCCCCGGACACCGCGCCGACGCCCGCGCCCACAGCCACGCCGACCCGGTCCGCGAGCGGGTCCGCCCCGTCCGCGACGGCCGGCCCCTCCGCCGTACGACGCAGCCCCGGGTCGCCCCGCACGCTGGTCACCGGCATCGAGGTGCCGTGGAACATCGTGTTCCTGCCCGGCGGGGACGCGCTGGTGTCCTCCCGGGACACCGGCCGGATCCTGCGCGTCACCGGCACCGGCCGCACGAGCGTGGTCACGACCGTGCCCGGGGTGGTCAGCAGCGTCGACCAGGGCGGTGAGGGCGGCCTGCTCGGCCTGGCGCTGCACCCGCGCTTCGCCGCGGAGCCCTGGGTCTACGCCTACCACTCCACGAGCAGCGACAACCGCGTCGTCCGGATGCGCTACCGCGCCGGCCGGCTCGGCCGGCCGCGGCTCGTGCTGGACGGGATCAGGACCTCGGTGCACCACAACGGCGGGGGACTCGCGTTCGGTCCGGACGGGCACCTGTTCGTCTCCACCGGCGACGCCGAGACGTCGGCGAGCGCGCAGGACCGGGCCTCGCTGAACGGCAAGATCCTCCGGGTCACCGACACCGGCACGGACGCCGTCCGGCAACCCGTTCGGGAACCCGGTGTGGAGCTACGGGCACCGCAACGTCGAGGGCCTCGCGTTCGACGGCCAGGGACAGCTGTGGGCCAGCGAGTTCGGCGACCAGGCCCTGGACGAGCTGAACCGCATCGAGCGGGGCGGCAACTACGGCTGGCCGGCGGTCGAGGGTCCGGACGGGCCCGGTGGGTACCGCGACCCGCTCGCCACCTGGCCCACCGACGCCTGCTCGCCGAGCGGGATCGCGATCCTGCACGGACGGGCGTGGCTCGGCGCGCTGCGCGGCGAGTGCGTGTACTCCGTGGTGCTGGGCGGCGCGGACCGCGGCCGGATCCGCCGGCACGTCGAGGGCCACGGCCGGATCCGGGCGGTCGCGGCGGCGCCGGACGGCTCCCTGTGGGTGGGTACGTCGAACCGGGACGGCCGGGGCACGCCGCGGGCCGGGGACGACCGGATCCTGCGGCTGCCGTTCTCCTGACCGGTGGCCGGTCCGGGCCCGGCCGGCCGTGCGCGGAACCGTCGGCGCGGTGGCCTAGGGTCGGGTCCGACGTCGGCCGACGAGGGGAGACACGTGACGCTGAGCATCCACCGCTCCGACCGCGCGGACGCGCTGGTCCGGGGGCTGGGCGGGCTGCTCGCGAGCGTTCCCGCCGACCCGTTCACCCCCGACCTGGTGGCGGTGCCCTCGCTGGGCGTCGAGCGCTGGATCGCGCAGACGCTGTCCACCTCGCTCGGCACCGCGGCCGGTGCCGCCGACGGCATCTGCGCCAACGTGCTGTTCCCGAACCCGTCCCGCCTCGTCGCGGACGCGGTCGCCGTCGCGTCCGGCGTCGACCCGGACCAGGACCCCTGGCGCGAGGAGCGGCTGACCTGGCACCTCCTCGACGTCGTCGACCGCTGCGCCACCGAGCCGTGGTGCCGCACCCTCGGCCGGCACCTCGGCCTCGTCGACGGTGCGGGTGACGGTGCGGGTGACGGGCGGGTGATCGGGGACGCCGGGTCGCGACCGCGCAGAAGCTGGCCGGCCTGTTCACCGCGTACGGCGTCCAGCGGCCCGTCCCTGCTGCGGGAGTGGGCGGCCGGCGCGGACACCGACGGCGACGGCCGCCCCCTCGACGAGGACCTGGCCTGGCAGGCGGAGCTGTGGCGACGGCTGCGCGCGTCGGTCGGGGTGGACAGCCCGGCCGAGCGGGTCGACGCGGCCTGCCGGCGGCTGCGCGACGAGCCGTCGCTGGTGGACCTGCCCGAGCGGTTCTCGGTCTTCGGCCCGACCCGGCTGACCAGCGACCAGGTGCAGGTCCTCGCGGCGCTCGGCGAGCACCGCGACGTGCACCTGTGGCTGTCCGCACCCCTCGCACGCGCTGTGGGACCGGGTGGCGCGGAGCGCCCCGGCGGTGACCCGTCGGCGCGACGACCCGGCGGCCGCGCTGCCGCGGCACCCGTTGATCGGGTCGTGCGGGCGCGACGCGCGGGAGATGCAGGTCCGGCTGGCGGCCGCGGGCGGGGTGCCCGCGGTGGACGAGTACCTGCCGGTGGGGGAGTCGTCCCGACCGGCCGGGCGGGTCCTTGCTGGGCGCGCTGCAGGAGGACCTCCGGCTGGACCGGGAGCCGAGCCGGCACGACCTGCGCGACGGCGACCGGTCGCTGCAGGTGCACGCCTGCCACGGCCGGCAGCGCGAGGTCGAGGTGCTCCGCGAGGTGCTGCTCGGCATGCTCGAGGACGACCCCACCCTGGAGCCGCGCGACGTGATCGTGATGTGCCCGGACATCGAGTCGTACGCCCCGCTGATCACCGCGGCCTTCGGGCTCGACGTCGACACCCTCGACGAGGCCGGCCGCCCGTCCACCAGCCACCCCGGGCACCGGCTCCGGGTGCGGCTGGCCGACCGGGCCCTGAAGCAGACCAACCCGGTGCTCACGGTCGTCGCCCGGCTGCTCGACCTCGCCGACGCCCGGCTCGACCGGCCCCGAGGTCCTCGACCTGGCCGCGCAGCCGGCGGTGCGCGCCCGGTTCGACTTCGACGACGACGAGCTGGAGCGGGTCGGCGACTGGGTCCGGCGGGCCGGGGTCCGGTGGGGGCTGGACGCGGCCGACCGGGCGCCGTACCACCTCGACGGCGTGCCCGCAGAACACCTGGCAGACCGGGCTCGACCGGGTCCTGGTCGGCGTCACGATGGACGAGGAGGAGCTGCGCACCGTCGGGCTCGCGCTGCCGCTCGACGACGTGGACAGCAACGAGGCCGACCTCGCCGGCCGGTTCGCCGAGCTCGTCGACCGGCTGGCGCTGACCGTCGAGGCGCTGCGCTCGCCCCAGTCGCTGGACGCCTGGGTGGACACGCTGGTGACCGCGGTCGACGACCTGACCTGGACGCCGCCCGTCGACGCCTGGCAGACCGCCGAGGCGCGGCGCGAGCTCACCGACGTGCTGACCTCGGCCGGCGACGGTGCCGCCGCGGCGCTGCTCGGGCTGGCCGACGTGCGCGCGCTGCTGGCGCGGCCGGCTGCGCGGGCGGCCCACGCGCGCGAACTTCCGCACCGGCGCAGCTGACGATGTGCACGATGGTGCCGATGCGGTCGGTGCCGCACCGCGTGGTCTGCCTGCTCGGCGTCAACGACGGCGTGTTCCCGCGCGGCACGCACGCCGACGGCGACGACGTGCTGGCCCGGTCGCCGCGGGTGGGGGAGCGCGACGTCGCGCTCCGAGGACCGGCAGCTGTTCCTCGACGCGGTCCTCGCCGCCGCGCGAGACGCTGGTCGTGCTCTACACCGGCGCCGACGAGCGCACCGGCGCGGTCCGCCCGCCCGCCGTACCCCTGGGCGAGCTGCTCGACGTGCTGGACCGGATGGTGGCCGGCGGGGGTCGGTGCTGGTCCGGCACCCGCTGCAGCCGTTCGACGCGCGCAACTTCGTCGACGGCGACCTCGGCGCGCCCGGGTCCGTTCAGCTTCGACGCCGCGTCGTACGACGGGGCGCGGGCGCTGCGCGGGCCCCGGCACGCCGCCGACCGCGTTCCTGGACCGGCCGCTGCCCCCGGCCGCGGTCGGCGCAGGTCGTGGAGCTCGACGACCTGGTCCGCTTCCTGGAGGCGCCCGGTGAAGTCGTTCCTGCGCCAGCGGCTGGGGCTCAGCACCGTTCTCCGACGACGACGATCCTGGCCGAGGCGCGTGCCCGATCGAGCTCGACGCCCTCGAGGAGTGGCAGTCGGCGACCGGCTGCTGGAGCACCGGCTCGCCGGGGTCCCGCGCGAGCAGGTCGTGCGGGCCGAGTGGCTGCGCGGCGACCTCCCGCCGGGGCCGCTCGGGCAGACCGTCGTCGACCCGCTCGCCGACGAGGTCGACGCCCTGGTGACCCAGACCGAGGGCCTGCGCGCCGGTGGCCCGGTGGTCCTCGACGCGACCGTCACGCTGCCGGACGGCACCCGGGTCGCCGGCACCGTGCCCGGGGCGTACGGCGACCGGCTGGTGCGGGTCGTCTACTCCAAGCTGGGGGCCAAGCACCGGCTGCGGGCCTGGGCGCAGCTGCTGCTCGTCGTCGCCGCGCACGAGGGCCGCGACTGGAGCGCGGCCACCGTGGGCCGTGGCAGTGGCGCAACGGGCCCACCATGTCCCTGCTGGTCGTCGCCGTCGCCCGCGGACGCGGCCGCCCGGCTGGCCGAGCTCGTCGCGGTCTACCGGGCCGGGCTGGAGTCCCCGCTGCCGCTGGCGCCCAAGACGTCCGGCGTCTACGCGGAGAAGCGGCACGGCGGGTCGCCGGTCGCCGCCAGCACGGCTGAAGGCCGAGGGCGAGTGGCGGCGCAACTACCAGGGCCGGGAGATCGGCGAGTTCGGCGACCCCGAGCACCTGCGGGTCTGGGGCGACCGTCCGCTGGACGCGCTGCTGGTCGCCCCCGCACGCCCCGACCTGGCCTGGGCCGAGGAGGGCACGCTGTTCGGACAGCTCGCCCGGATCGTCTGGGAGCCGCTGCTCTCGCACGAGCGGATCGTGACGGCATGAGCGACGTCTTCGACCTCACCGGCGAGCTGCCCACCGGCACCACGGTCCTCGAGGCCAGTGCCGGCACCGGCAAGACGCACACCATCGCGGCGCTCGCCGCCCGGTACGTCGCCGAGGGCGTGGCCCGCATCGACGAGCTGATGCTGGTCACCTTCGGCCGCGCCGCGACGGTCGAGCTGCGCGAACGCGTGCGCGAGCGCCTCGTCGGCACGGCGGCCGCGCTGGCCGACCCGGAGGCCGCCCGCGCGTCGGCCGACGAGGTCGAGCGCCATCTCGCGACCGGGCCGGCCGACGTGGTCGACGTACGACGGGAGAGGTTGGCGCACGCCGTCGCGAACTTCGACGCGGCCACCATCGCCACCACCCACGGCTTCTGCCACCAGATGCTCGCGGGACTCGGGGTCGCGGCCGACGTCGACGGCGACCTGACCTTCACCGAGACGGCGTCGGAGGTGGTGGCCGAGGTGGCCGGTGACCTGTACCTCCGCGCCTACGCCCGCCCCGGCAGCGCGCCGCCGCCGATCAGCTACGCGCAGGCGCTCTCGGTGGCGAACGCCGCCGTCGGGGACCGGCAGGCCCGGCTCGAACCGGTCGCCGCCGACCCGGACACCGAGGCCGACGTCCGGCGGCGGCTGGCCGACCGCGGTGCGCACCGAGGTCGAGCAGCGCAAGCGCAGCCGCCGGGTGATGGACTACGACGACCTGCTCGTCCACCTGCGCGACGCCCTGGTGGACCCGAGCACCGGCGCCGACGCCCGCTCGCGGGTGCGCAGCCGCTACCGCGGTCGTGCTGGTCGACGAGTTCCAGGACACCGACCCGGTGCAGTGGGAGATCCTCGAGAGCGCGTTCCACGGCCACCGCACGCTGGTGCTGATCGGCGACCCGAAGCAGGCGATCTACGCGTTCCGCGGCGCCGACGTCGTCACCTACCTGCACGCCACCGGCACCGCCGCGGTGACCGAGACCCTCGGCACCAACTGGCGCAGCGACGCGCCCCTGGTCCAGGGCCTGTCGCACGTCCTCGGCGGCGCGGCGCTCGGCGACGAGCGGATCACCGTCCACCCGGTCGAGGCGGCCCACGCGCGGACGCCGGCTGCGCGGCGCGCCCGACGACACCCCGCGTCCGGCTGCGGGTCGTCGACCGCACCGAGCTGCGGCCCGGACGCACCGACGTGCTGGCGGTCAAGGACGTCCGCCCGTACGTCGCGCGTGACGTCGCCGCCGACATCGTCCGGCTGCTGTCCTCGGGGGCGGTGCTCTGCGACGGCGACCGACGGAGCGGCCCGGTGCGCCCGGCCGACGTGGCCGTGCTCGTGCAGCGCAACGACGACGGCGCCACGGTCCGCGACATGCTGGCCGCCGTCGGCGTACCCGTCGTCCTGACCAGCACCACCAGCGTGTTCCTCTCCGGCGCGGCCGAGGACTGGCTGACCCTGCTCGAGGCGCTCGAGAAGCCGCAGCGGCCCGGGCTCGCGCGGGCCGCGGCGCTGACCGACTTCGTGGGCTGGGACGCCGCCCGGCTCGCGGCCGACGACGACGCGGCCTTCGACGAGCTCGGGGCCCGGCTGCACGCGTGGACCGAGGTCCTGGTCGAGCGCGGGGTCGCCGCGCTGTTCGAGGTGCTGGTCGGCTCCGGGCTGGTCGAGCGGGTGCTGGCCACCGAGCTCGGCGAGCGCCGGCTGACCGACCTGCGGCACGTCGGCCAGAGCCTGCACGCCGCCGCCACCGAGGGCGCGCTCGGCGTCGCGTCGCTGGTGGAGTGGCTGCAGCGGCGGATCGCCGAGGCCCGCGACGACGTGACCGAGGAGCGCAGCCGCCGGCTCGACTCCGACGCCGCCGCCGTACAGGTCATCACCGTGCACCGCAGCAAGGGCCTGGAGTTCCCGATCGTCTACGCGCCGTTCCTGTGGGACAAGCACGTGTTCGAGAAGCCCGACCCGCTGCGGCTGCACGACCCCGCGGGACAGCGGGTGCTCGACGTCGGCGGCGCCGGCGGGGCGGGCTACGACGCGCGCCGCGGCGCTGCACGTCGCCGAGGACGCGGGGGAGTCGCTCCGGCTCGCGTACGTCGCGCTGACCCGGGCCCGCTGCCAGGTGGTGGCGCACTGGGCGCCCACCGGCAACACCCGCGCCGCGCCGCTGCACCGGCTGCTGCTCGGGGCCCGCGGCGAGCAGGGCCAGGTGCCCGGACTGGGCGACCGTCGGCGACGACGGGTCGGTGCGGCGCCGGCTCGACGACCTCGCCGCCCGGTCCGGCGGGACGATCTCCGTGGCGTCGGCCGTCAGCGCAGCCGGGCCGTCCTGGCAGCAGCCGATGACCGCCGACCCGCGCGCTGGACGTGCGGCGGTTCGACCGGACCGTCGACGCGGCCTGGGTGCGCACGTCGTACTCCGGGCTCACCGCCGGCCTGCACGACGCGCCGCCGGAGCGCGGGGTGGCCAGCGAGACCGAGCGGCCGGGCACCGTCGACGAGCCGGAGGCGGAGGGAGTGGTCCCGACCGGCTCGACCACCCGGGAGGTCGGCCCGGGGAGCGACCTGCCGTCGCCGATGGCCGCCCTGCCGAAGGGCGCGGCGTTCGGCACCCTGGTGCACGGGGTGCTGGAGAACACCGACTTCACCGCGCCGGACCTGCGCGCCGAGCTGGTCGCGCGAGTGCGAGGCCGCGCGCTCCCAGAGCCACGCCGGCATCCCGGCCACCGAGCTGGCCGACGCGCTGCTCCCGGTGCTGCTCACCCCGCTCGGGCCGCTCGCGGGCGGCCTGCGGCTGGCCGACCTCGGGCGCGCGGACCGGCTCGACGAGCTGGACTTCGAGCTGCCGCTGCTCGGGCGGTGAGACCCCGACCGGTGAGGCCACCGTCGGCCAGATCGCCGGGCTGCTGCGCCGGCACCTGCCGGCCGACGACCTGCTGCACGGCGTTCGCCGACGACCTGGCCACCCCGCTGCTGGCCGACCGGTCGCTGCGCGGCTTCCTCGGCGGCAGCATCGACCTGGTGCTGCGGGTCCGCGACGCGCAGGGCACGCCGCGGCACCTGGTGGTCGACTACAAGACCAACTGGCTCGGCGGGGAGACGCTGACCGCCGCCGACTACACGCCCACGGCGATGGCGCGCGGGATGCGCGAGGCGCACTACCCCCTGCAGGCGCTGCTCTACTCCGTCGCGCTGCACCGGTTCCTGCGCTGGCGGCAGCCGGGCTACGACCCGGAGGCCCACCTCGGCGGCGTGCTCTACCTCTTCCTGCGGGGCATGTGCGGACCGGCGACGCCGGTGGTCGACGCGATGCCGTGCGGCGTCTTCTCCTGGTCGCCGCCCGCCGCGCTGGTCACCGACCTCTCCGACCTCCTGGACCGAGGTGCGCCATGACGACCGAGACCCAGCCGGCCATCGCGCTCGACCTCTTCGGTCCCCAGCAGGTACGACGGGCGACCGGACTGCTCGCCGACTTCAACCGCGTCGGCGTGCTCGGTGCCGCCGACGTGCACGTCGCCACCCGGCTCGGACGCCTCGGCCCGGAGACCGACGAGCGCGTGCTGCTCGCGGTCGCCCTCACGGTGCGCGCGCTCCGGCACGGGTCGGTGTGCCTCGACCTCGCCACGGTCGCGCAGGTCACCGCGGTGGAGGGCGTGGACCGGGCCGTGGTCGCGGCGCTGCCGTGGCCCGAGCCGACCGCCTGGGCCGCCGCCCTCGAGCGCAGCCCGCTGGTCGCGGTGGGTGCCGACGGTGCCGCGGACCGCCCGCTGCGCAGGGTGGGCGGGCTGCTCTACCTCGACCGCTACTGGCGCCAGGAGCGGTGCATCGCCGACATGCTCGACCGGGCCGCCGCACGGCCCCAGCCCGACGGTGGACCCCGACCGGGTCGCGGACGCCGTCGCCCGGCTGTTCCCGGCCGAGGACTCCGACCGGCAGCGGCTGGCGGCGGTGGTGGCGGCCCACCGGTGGGTCAGCGTGCTGGCCGGCGGCCCCGGCACCGGCAAGACCACCACCGTCGCGAAGCTGCTCGCGGTGCTGGCCGACCAGGCCGGCGACCCGCTGCGGGTGGCGATGGCCGCGCCGACCGGCAAGGCCGCGGCCCGGCTGACCGAGGCGGTGGCCGGCGTGACGTCGCGGCATGGACGCCGGCGACCGGGACCGGCTCGGCACCCTGACGGCCTCGACGCTGCACCGGCTGCTGGGCTGGCAAGCCCGGGGCCCGCGGACGGTTCCGGCACGACCGGTCCAACCGGCTGCCCTACGACGTCGTGGTCGTCGACGAGGCGTCGATGGTGTCGCTGACCCTGATGGCCCGGCTCGCCGAGGCGCTGCGGGACGACTGCCGGCTGGTGCTGGTCGGCGACCCCGACCAGCTCGCCTCGGTCGAGGCCGGCGCGGTGCTGGGCGACCTGGTGGCCCGGGAGGCGGCTGCGCCCGGGGTGCAGCCGGCCGGGCTCGAGGAGCTGGTGACCCGGGACCTGGGCGACCTCACCGACACCGAGCAGCACGCCGCGCTGCACGACGGCGTGGTCCGGCTGTCCCACGTGCACCGGTTCTCCGGCGACATCCTGGACCTGGCCGAGGCGGTGCGCTCGGGTCGCGCCGACGACGTCCTCGACGTGCTCGCCCGCGGAGGGGACGCCGTCGAGCACGTCGACCTCGACGCGGCCGTCGCGGACGAGCGAGCTGCGCGGCGTCCGCGCGGACACGGTCGCGGCGGGCGAGGAGCTGGTGCGCGCCGCGCGGTCCGGCGACGCGACGGCGTCCCTCGAGCGGCTCGACCGGCACCGGGTGCTGTGCGCGCACCGGGAGGGCGCCTACGGCGTGCGGCGGTGGAGCCTGCTGATGGAGGAGTGGCTGCGCGACGCGGTCGACGGGTACGCCCGGGAGGGCCGCTGGTACGTCGGCCGGCCGCTGATGGTCACCTCCAACGACTACCAGCTGCGGCTGTTCAACGGCGACACCGGCGTGGTCGTCCAGGACGGGGCCGGGGTCCGGGCGGCGTTCCGCCGGGACAACGTCGTCGACCTGCTGCCGGTCAGCCGGCTCTCGGAGGTGCAGACCGTGCACGCGATGTCGGTGCACCGCAGCCAGGGCAGCCAGTTCGCCCGGGTGACGCTGGTGCTGCCGCCGGCGGACTCGCCGCTGCTGACCCGCGAGCTGCTCTACACCGCGATCACCCGCGCCAAGGAGCACGTGCGCATCGTCGGCACGGCCGAGGCGCTGGCGGCCGCGGTGCAGCGCCCGATCGCCCGGGCCAGCGGCCTGCGCGAGCGCGGCTGACCGCGGCTTCCGTCCGGCTCAGCGGTCGGTGACGTCGACCGGGATGGGGACGACCGCCTCACCGCGGGCGAGGTCGACGACGACCGCGGCCTGGGCCTCGTCGGCCCAGATCCCCGGTTCGACCGGTCGGGCACGGCACCCAGGCCACCGGTGAGGCGGACGTTGAGCCAGGCGCCGTCGACGTCGACCCGTGGTACTGCTCGTGCACGCGGACCGGCGTACCGACCACCACCGGCAGGGCGGTCGTGGTGCCACACCTGGACGTGTCCGGGCTCCAGGAGGTAGTCCACGCTCACGCCGTCCTCCCGGACCTCGGACACGGTGCCCGCGCGCCACCCCCACGGCGTGCGCCCCAGGTGCTTCGCGTGGATGAAGTGCAGGTCGTAGCCGGGGTGGTAGATCCCTGTCGTCACCGCAGGAATCCAGCGGTGCACGGCGGGATCACATGCCGGGGACCGGCAACGACTCGTGGACCTCGATCTCGCAGCCCCCGGGCATGTTCGAGGTGCGGGTGGCCCTTCGCGAGCTCGAGCGCCGCGGCCATGTCGGCCGCCTCGATCAGCGAGTAGCCCGCGACCTCGCGGGTGCTCGGCGACGTCGAGCCGTCGGCCGCGACGCGCACGCCGCCGTCGAGCGGGGTGCCGAAGTCGAGCAGGCCGGCGCCGACGCGTCCGGCCCAGGCGGTCCACGCACCCATGACGGCTTCCATCTGCTCGGGCGTCGGGGGCATTGCCTCGGCCGGGGTCATCGGGGCGTGGTAGAGGAAAAGGAACTTGGTCATGACGGTTCTCCTTGTGTGGGTGGGGATCTGCGGGTGTGCGGGTGTGCTTCGGCTCAGCCGACGTGGACGGCGACCGGCGTGCGTCCGGCGTACGCCGCGAGCCGGTCGAGCGCGGAGGCGCCGTCGAGCGGGCTCACCTCGTCGGCGAAGGAGCCGCGAGCGCGACCACCGGGTACGACGGGCTCCGCCAGCGTGGACACGTAGGCCACGACCTCGTCCGAGACGCGCAGCTCGCGGCCGGCGCCCTGGGCGATGTCCCAGCCGTGCAGCAGCAGCTCGATCGAGATCAGGCTCGCGCCGAACGCGGCGGGCATCTCGTGGCCACCAGGTCCGGGGACGGTGCCGTCGAGGTCGACGCCGCGCCAGGCGACGATGGTCTGGTCGGCCATCACGGAGATGCGGTTCTCGAGGGAGCCCTCCTCGGGGTTCACCACCGTCGCGCCGGCCATCGCGCCGAGCTGGGTGAGGGAGCCGAACAGGTGCTCGGCCACGTCGTGGCAGGTGAAGTCCGCGCAGGGCGTCTGCTTGGGACGGTCCTCGGCGGTCAGGCTGCGCAGCATCGGCTGGAGCGCGGCGAGGACGGCGTCGGCCGCGGTGAGCGGGTCGAGCTGCTCGGGCGCCCACGCCCACTCGTCCTGGCCGGCGTCGCCGGTGGTGGCCAGCCGCTCGAGGCGCTCGAAGTAGTGGTTCCAGCCCTCGGCGTGCATCGCGGCCTGCTCGTCGGTGAGGCCCTCGTGGACCAGCGTGACGAGCGAGCCGCCCTCGGCGGGCTCGACGGTGACGGTGACGGTCGACGCGTCCGGCGCCAGGTCGCCGCCGCCCTCCCAGCCCCACCCGAACACGACGCGGCGGCCCGGCTCGACCTCGCGGAAGGTGCCCGAGGCGACGTGCCCGGGCGTGACGGTCCAGCGCCAGTCGCCGCCCGCACGCAGGTCGACGTACGCCGACACCGTCTGCCAGCGGCGCAGCCGCTCGGGCTGGGTGATCAGGGCGAACGCCTCGTCGGGAGGGACGGGGAGGACGGCGGTCTTGGTGAAGCTCATGGCGATTGCTCCTGTTGTCGGTGGGCGTCGGCGACGAGCAGGTCGAGCTCGTCGGTCCAGAACTTGTCGATCTCGGCCTGCAGCGTTCCGCAGCCCCTGGGGGAGGACGCGGTAGATCCGTTGGCGGCCGACCTTCTCCGCGTCGACCAGCCCGGCGTCGGCCAGCACCAGCAGGTGCTGGGAGATCGCCGACCGGGTCACCGGGAACTCGGCGGCGATCTCGCTGACCGTGCGGGGCCGCGCCGCGAGCAGGTGCAGGATGCGCCGCCGGGTCGGCTCTGCTGCTGCGGAGAAGGCGTCGGTCACGAGAAATACGTTAGCGGTGACTAACGCATTGCGGCAAGCGGTCGGTCGAGGCGGTCGAGACCACCCGACCCGGAGGCGCACGGTTCACCGTGCGTTGGCGTCAGCCTGCCCGTCGTTCACCTCGGGTCCCTACGGTCCGGACGTCCAGTCCCGCTCGGAGGAGACCCATGAGACGACCCACCCTGCCCGCGCTCACCGCCGCCGGCATCGCCCTGCTGCTCACCGCCGGAGGTGTCGCAGCCCCGGCCCTGCCCACCAGTACGGCGGCCACGTCGGACACGCCACGACGGGGACCTCGCCCGCGACTTCTCGAGGGTCGACCGGAACACCGCGTGGAAGCTGGCCGACACGCTCCACCTGGACTTCGCGACCTTCCACACCGAGGGGCTGGCCGTGACGCCGGACCACCTGTTCCTGTCCGCGGTGGAGATCCTGGAGCCGACGCAGAAGTACCCCTCGCCCGTCGGAGGCTACGACCGGACCGCCCGGCAAGGGGGTCGGCCACCTGTTCGTGACGGACCGGCAGGGCCACCTGCAGAAGGACATCGTGCTGGGGGAGGGGGACCGCTACCACCCCGGCGGCATCGACTTCGACGGCACGAACATCTGGGTCCCCGTCGCGGAGTACCGCCCCGACAGCTCCGCGATCGATCTACCGCGTCGACGCCACGTCGCTGGAGGTGCACCGGCAGTTCGACGTCGACGACCACGTCGGCGGCATCGTGCTCGACCGGACCACGGGACGTCTGGTCGGCAACACCTGGGGCTCGCGGAAGTTCTACGAGTGGCGTCCCGACGGGCGGCAGACCGATGCCTGGAGCAACCGCAGCTTCTTCGTCGACTACCAGGACTGCCAGTACGTCCCCGCCGCGAAGATGATCTGCGGCGGCGTCACGAACCTGCCCCAGACCCCGTCGGCCGGTGGTGCCGCGGCGACGTACGAGCTCGGCGGGATGGCGATGGTCGACCTGCGCACGCACGAGGTGCTGCGCGAGACACCGTTCCAGCAGTGGTCGTCGGCGGGGCACGTGATGACCCGCAACCCGCTGAAGCTCGCCGCGCACGGCAGAGACCTCGACCTGTGGGCCGCGCCGGACAACGGCGAGGAGGCCCACGGCACCGAGGTGTTCCACTACGCCGCGACGGTGGCCCGCTAGGGCGACCTCAGCGGTGCGTCAGGTAGTCGGCGGCCACGGCGCGGAGCCGGTCGTGGAGGCCGTCGTACGCAGCGGCCGCGCCGAGCAGCGACTTGGGCAGCTTGGCGACCATCGTGTAGTTGGTGTCCACGACGTTGCCCGCCGGCGCGAGACCGGCCTGGCTGACGAGCTGGTAGGCGTCGAGCTGCTCGAGGCCGAGCAGGGAGCCGGTCCAGCCGACGAGGTCGTGCTGGCTCATCCGGTAGGCGTCCTCGAGCGGGCGCGCGGAGCCGGTGGTCATCAGGAACCCGTCGCTCTCGATCCGCGGCGAGACCGGGGCGCCGCCCTTGACGAGATCGACGACCACGACGGTGTTCATCGCCGCCTCGACCGCGGTACCGCAGACCTCGCCCTCGCCCTGGCGGGCGTGCCCGTCACCGATCGACAGCATGCCGCCGGGGACGTTGACCGGGAAGTACGCCGTGACGCCGGCGCGCATCTCCGGGGTGTCCATGTTGCCGCCGTGCGCGGCGGGGGTGATGCTCATCAGCACCTCGCCCGCCGCCGGGGCGACCCCGACGGTGCCGTGCATCGGGTCGAGGGGCAGCTCGACCGAGAAGTCCGTACGACGGGCGCGGAACCGGCACACGCCGGCGGCGACGTCGAGCTCGTAGATCCAGACCCGCTCCTCGAGCGCCTCGTGCAGCATCGCCGTCGCGTGCGTGGTGGTCAGCGCACCGAAGTGCGGGAACGTGCTCGACGCGGCCCAGTCGCGGGACGGGGTGATCTCCACGAAGTGCACGGCGAGGGTGTCGCCGACCTCCGCGCCCTCGACGGCGATCGGGCCGGTGACCGGGTTGAGGTAGGGGAACTCGCAGACCGCGCTGGGCAGGTCGTCGACGCTGCGCACCTTGCCGGCGAAGCAGTCCTCGGTGGACAGCTCGACGATGGTGCCGGGTGCGACGGTGAGCAGAGGCTCGCGGCCGCCGAACGCGAAGGCGTACTGCTCGGTGGTCGGGTGCAGGGTGCGGACGTCGGTCATCGGGCCTCCCCGGCCTGGGCGGTGCTGTCCTGCTCGACGAGGGACAGCTCGGGCTTGCGACCGGTCAGCAGCAGGAAGGCCAGGATCACCACACCGATGGCCAGCCAGATGAAGCCCAGCTCCTGGGCGGCCACGTTGGCGTTGACGACGACGAACGCGAGGATCGCGAAGCCGACGACCGGGACCACCAGATGCCGCAGGTAGTCGCGGCTGCCCTGGCGCACGACGTAGTGCCACACCACCGAGACGTTGAGCACCAGGAACGCGGTCAGCGCACCGAAGTTCACCAGGGTGCCCAGCACGGTGATGCCGTCGTCCCGGGCGGCCATGCCGAGGCCGACGACCAGCGACACCACCGCCACCAGCAGCGTGGCGTTGACCGGGACGCCCTTGGTGGGGTGGATCTTCGCCAGGAAGGACGGCAGCTGCCGGTCCCGGGCCATCGCGTAGAGCAGCCGGGAGGTGGCGGCCTGCGCCACCAGCGAGTTGGCGAAGCCCCAGGCGATGGCGGTCGCGAGCGCGGTGAGCTTGGCCAGCCAGGCGCCGCCGGCCACGTCGGCGGCGTCGTAGAACGCGGTGCCGCCGGGGTCGCCGTTGGCGATCAGGCCGGCGGGGTCCGGCACCAGCAGGGCGGCGACCCAGGTCTGCACGATGAACAGCACGCCGGCGAGCAGCAGGGCGGCGATCATCGAGCGCCCGATGGCCTTGCTGGACTCGCGACTCTCCTCGGCCAGCGTGGAGATGCCGTCGAAGCCCAGGAACGACAGCACCGCGATCGAGACCGCCCCGAAGACCAGGGGCAGCGAGAACGTGTCGGCGTTGTAGATCGGGGTGAGGTCGAAGCCGTGGCCCTTGCCCTGGGCGAGCGCCACGATGCCGATCACGATGAAGATCGCGAGGACGATCAGCTCGCCGACCAGCATCACCTTGTTGACCTTGGCGGTCAGCTCGATGCCGGCGTAGTTGACGAGGGTGTTCAGCACCACGAAGACGACGATCCAGATCCACACCGGGACCGCGGACACCAGGGTGTTCATCGCGATGCCGGCGATCAGGTAGAGCAGGCTGGGGATCAGGATGTAGTCGAGCAGGATCATCCAGCCGGACAGGAAGCCCACCGGGGCGGCGATGCCGCGGCCGGCGTAGGTGTAGACCGACCCGGCCATCGGGAAGGCCTGCGACATCTGGGAGTACGACAGGGCGGTGAACATCATCGCGACCATGCCGATCGCGTAGGCCAGTGCGACCATGCCGCCGGAGCCCTGGAACACGCCGCCGAAGATGCCGAACGGCGCGATCGGCACCATGAACACCAGTCCGTAGACCAGCAGGTCGCTGAAGCTGAGGGAGCGGTGCAGCTCCTGGGTGTAGCCGTACTGCTCGATGTCGTGCCGGGTGGAGTCGCTCATGGCCCCTCGATCGTCGCGCCGGGCGGTGGTCGGGGAGAGCGTACGAGCATTTAGTTCCAGATGGAAGTACTTACGCGACGCCGGGTACGACGGTCAGCCCGAGGCCCTCGGCTCGCGCGACGTGCACGCGCCGCGTCCGGTCCACGTCGACGACCCGGGCGGTGGCCGACGCCAGTCCCTCGGGACGCAGCGAGCCCTCGGCCGCGAGTCGTGCGACGAGGTGCAGGCCGTCGTACACGCCCTCGGCGTAGCTGTCGAGCACCGGGGCCTGCGGCCCGAGCAGCGAGGCGTGCCGCTCGGCCAGCCGGAGGTGCCGCTCGTCGGTCATCGACACGAACGACGACATCGCCGCGAACAACGTGCCGGTGCGCTCGCCGTCGCCCGCCAGCAGGCCGTTCTCCTCCAGCGCGCCCGAGAGCCGGACCAGCCGGCGGTCGAGGTCGGCCTGCCGCAGCGCGCGGTGGAAGGTCACCAGGTCGCGGCCGACCAGGCTCAGCAGCACCGCGTCCGCACGGGTGCGGCGCAGCTCGTCGGTCAGCCGGTCGACCCGCGCCGCGACGCCGCCCAGCGGCACCAGCTCGTCGAGCACGACCTGCGACCCGGCCGAGGCCACCAGCGACCGGGCGCTCGCGTGCACCGCCTGGGGCCAGATGTAGTCGTTGCCGACCAGCGCCCAGCGGCGCAGCCCGTGCTCGCGGGTCAGCCAGCGCACCGCGGCGCTCAGCTGCTGGGTCGGGTCCGCGCCGATGCACACCACGCCCGGGCGGCGGTCGCCTCCCTCGTGCGGCGGCGTGAAGACGTACGGCGTCCGGCCTGCCACCGTGCGCTCGATCGCGCGGTGCACGTCGCTGGTGTGGAAGCCGACCAGGGCATCGACGGCACCGGCGTCGACGAGCCCGGCGACCTCGCGCGCGACCACGTCCGGCCGGGCCCCGCCGTCGACGAGCACCAGGTCGACGTACGCACCGTGCACCCCGCCGGCGACGTTGACCTCGTGCACGGCCAGCAGGGCGGCGTCGACGGCGGACGGGCCGATCATGCCGAGCGGGCCGGACTGCGGCACCACCAGGCCGATGCGCAGCCCGCTGCCGTCGCGGGGCACGAGCCGTGCCTCCAGCGGGTCGCACAGCCGCGCCTCGATCCTCACCGGCACGAGTATGCTCCAGCGCATCGGTCACGGAGGGAGGCGAGCGTCTTGGGTCACTCGGTGGACGCCGCGACCTCGCTCGTGGAGCGGCTCACCCGCGCGCAGAGGTACGCCGCGCAGGGACTCTCCCGGCTGCTCGCCGAGGACGGCTGCACGCTCGACCAGTGGCGGGTGCTGCGGGTCCTGGCCGACGGCGAGGGCCACCTGATGGGCGAGGTCGCCGCGGAGCTGCTGCTCGCGCAGCCGACCCTGACCCGGGTCGTCGACGGCCTCGTCGACCGGGCGCTGGTCTACCGCCGGGTCTCCGACGCCGACGGCCGCAAGGTGGCCGTGCACCTGTCCCGCCAGGGCCGCACCCGGCTCGCCCGGCTCGACGCGATCGCGGCCGCGCACGAGGCAGCCCTGCGCGACGACCCCCGGTGGCGGGAGCTGTCGGCAGGGCTGTAGTCCTCTGTCGGCCCTCGGGCGGATCAGGGGAGCGGGTCGACCTCGTCGTGGTCGCCGATCGCCGCGGACAGCGTCGGAGAGGTGCAGCTGGCCGTCGCCGAAGCAGGTGGTCCAGCGCGGTGAGGTGGCTGGTGTAGCTGCCCACGCTGTACTCCGCGGTCATCGCGATGCCGCCGTGCAGCTGGATCGCCTCCTGGCCGACGTGCCGCGACGCCCGGCTGACCTGCAGCCCGGCGCGCGCCGCCGCCTCGGCGACCTCCGCGTCGGTGCCGGACGCGAGCACCATCGTCGCCCAGGTCGCGACGCTGGTCGCGAGCTCGAGCGAGACGTACATGTCGGCGGCCCGGAACGTCAGCGCCTGGAAGGTCTTGAGCGGCACGCCGAACTGCTTGCGGCTCCTGAGGTACTCCGAGGTGGCGGTCAGGGCGAACTGCATGGCGCCGATCGCCTCGTTGCAGGCCGCGATCCGGGCGCCGTCGAGCGCCCGGGCGATGTGCGCGGACGCGTCGGTGGCCGAGCCCAGGGGAGTGGCGGGGGTGCCGTCCAGCGCGACCCGGGCGGCGCGGCCACCGTCGAAGGTGGCGTAGCCGGACCGGGTCAGCCCCGGCGGCGTCGCCGGCGACCAGGAACAGCGCCGGTGCCGCCGTCCTCGAGCCGGGCGCTGACCACGAGCCGGTCGGCGCGGGCCCCGAAGGGCACCGGCTCCTTGACGCCGGTGAGCGTCCACTCCGTCGCCGGAGCCGGACGCCGTCACGGCCGCGGCCGTGCTGCCCCAGCGGGTGCCGGGCTCGGCGTGGGCGAAGGCCAGCACGGTCTCGCCCGGAGCCGAGCGCCTCCAGCAGCGACGCCTTCTGCTCCTCGGTGCCGGCGAGCGCGACGACGCCGCCGGCGAGCACCACCGACGTCAGGAACGGCTCGGGTGCGAGGACCCGGCCGATCTCCTGCGCGACGATGCCGACCTCGACCGGGCCGGCGCCCATGCCGCCGTACGCCTCGTCGAAGGGCAGACCGAGCACGCCCATCTCGGCCAGCCGGGTCCAGAGCTTCTCGTCGAAGCCGGGCTCGTCGGCCACCGTGCGGCGGCGGGTCTCGAAGTCGGAGTACGACTTGCCGACGAGCCCGCGGACGGCCTCGCGCAGCGCCTGCTGCTCCTCGTCATAGGTGAAGTCCATGCCAGTCGCCTCTCAGAGTCCCAGGATCGTCTTCGCGATGATCTGCCGCTGGATCTCGTTGGACCCCCCGTAGATCGACGCCTTGCGCAGGTTCAGGTAGACCGGGGTCGCGTGCCGGGCCCAGGCCGGCCAGGTCCGAGTCCTCGTCACCGCGCGCCGGAGGCCAGCGACGCCGGCCCGGCCAGGTCGACGACCAGCTCGCTGACCGCCTGCTGCAGCTCGGTGCCCTTGAGCTTGAGCACCGAGGAGGCGGGGTGCGGCTTGCCGTCGGCCGAGTGCGCCACCACGCGCAGCGCGGTCAGCTCCAGGGCGAGCAGCTCGTTCTCCAGCTCGGCGATCCGGGCGGCGGTGAGCGGGTCGTCGAGCAGGGTGAGGCCGCCGGCGACGGTCACCGAGCGCGCGTAGTCCTTGGCCTGCGCCAGCACCCGCTTGGTCGACCCCACCGGCGCGACGCCGACGCGCTCGTTGCCGAGCAGGAACTTCGCGTAGTCCCAGCCCTTGTTGAGCTCGCCGACGAGGTTCTCGGCCGGGACGCGGACGTCCTCGAACCACACCTCGTTGACCTCGTGGCCGCCGTCGATCAGCTCGATCGGGCGGACCGTCACGCCCGGGGCTCGGTCATGTCGATGAGCAGGAAGGAGATGCCGGCCTGCTTCTTGGCCTCGGGGTCGGTGCGGACCAGGTTGAAGATCCAGTCGCCGTGCTGCCCGAGCGTCGTCCACGTCTTCTGGCCGTTGACGACGAACTCGTCCCCGTCGCGGACCGCGGTGGTGCGCAGCGAGGCGAGGTCGGAGCCGGCGTCGGGCTCGGAGAAGCCCTGGCTCCACCAGATGTCGAGGTTCGCGGTCTTCGGCAGGAAGCGCTCCTTCTGCTCCTGCGAGCCGAACGCCGCGATCACCGGGCCGACCATCGAGGCGTTGAACGCCAGCGGGGTCGGGCACGCAGGCGCGCTGCATCTCCTCGTGCCAGATGTGCCGGCGCAGCGGCGACCAGCCGCGGCCGCCCCACTCCTCGGGCCAGTGCGGTACGGCGAGACCGGCGGCGTTCAGCACCCGCTGGGACTCGACGACCTGCTCCTTGGTGAGCTCACGACGCTCCGCGACGGCGTCCCGGATCTCCTGGGGGACCTGGGTCGTGAAGAAGGTCCGCATCTCCTCGCGGAACGCGGCGTCCTCGGCGGACAGCTCGAGCTGCATCGACGTACCTCCGGTTGCGTGGGTCCCCTCATCATGGCAAACGCCACGAAGAAGTGACCCACCGGTAGCACCCGCCGGTAGCCCCGCCGCGGCGGTGCCCGGTCAGGCGGCGCTGGAGACCGGGGAGCGCAGCAGCCCGTGCAGCACGTCGGGGCGGTTGGTGATCACGCCGTCCACCCCGAGCGCCGCCGCCCGGAGCATGTCGGTGGCCCGGTCGACGGTCCACACCTGGCAGGCGAGACCCGCGTCGTGCACCGCGTCGACGTACGACGCGCGCAGCGAGCGGTGCCGCGGGTTGACCTGGTCGGCCCAGGTCGCGAGCTGGGCAGCCGGCGCCGGGGCGGGGAGCCCAGCAGGCCGACGGGTACGTCGGGCGCCTGCTCCTTGAACCGGCGCATGCTGTCGTGGTCGAACGACTGGACGACCAGCCGCTGCTCCCACAGCGCGTCGCCGAGGTACCCCGTGGCGGACCGGAGCTCGGCGTGCAGGTCGGCCTCGATGCCGGGCGCGGACGCCGGCGCCTTGACCTCGAGGAGCAGCCCGGTGCCGGTGCCGTGCAGCAGGTCGAGCACCTCGCGGAGCAGCGGCACCCGCTCGCCGGCGTAGGCCCGGTCGTGCCAGGAGCCGGCATCCAGGCCCGCCACCTCGTCGTACGTCAGGTCCGCGACGCGCCACGGGTCACGTCCGGGCAGCCGGTGCTGGGCGTCGGTGGTGCGGGAGAGGGTGGCATCGTGCAGCACGACGAGCGCGCCGTCGCGGGTGCGCCGGACGTCGATCTCCACGGCGCCGGCGCCCAGGGCGATCGCGCGCCGGAAGGCCGCCAGGGTGTTCTCGGGGGCGAGGACGCTCGCGCCGCGGTGCGCCACGACGGCGGGCCGGGTGCGTTGACGGGGACGGTCGGCGGGTCGGTGTCCGAGGAGGGTCACGCGGCGAGCGTGGCGGGGGCGGGTGTCGCGCGGGCGACGTCCAGGTGACGGCAGCACGATGCTTCGGCGACGGCCCTCCGCGTGCCAGACTGCCGAGGGTGGACCTCGGCGCCTTCGGTGACCTGGCGACGTCGCACACCGTGGCCGGTGACCTCTCCGGGCGGGTGGCGCTCGTCGCCGGGGCGACGCGCGGTGCCGGCCGGGCCATCGCCGTGGAGCTCGCGCGGGCCGGCGCGTTCGTGTACGCGACCGGTCGCAGCAGCCGTGTCGACGGCCCCTCCGACATGGAGCGGCCGGAGACGATCGAGGAGACCGGCGACCTGATGGCGGCGGTGGGTGGGGACGGCGTCGCGCTCCGGGTGGACCACCTGGACGCCGAGGCGGTGCGCGACCTCGTCGCACGCGTCCGCGCGGACCACGGCCGTCTCGACGTGCTGGTCAACGACATCTTCGGCGGCGACCGGTACGCGCAGTGGGACCGGCCGCTGTGGGAGCACGACCTGACCGGCGGGCTGCGGATGCTGCGCATGGGCGTGGAGACACACGTCGTCACCAGTGCCCTCGCGCTGCCCCTGATGCTCGAGACGGGAGCCGGCCTGCTGGTGGAGATGACCGACGGGACGAGCGCCGTCAACGGCGACGTGCGCCGCGGCGTGGGGTTCTACTACGACTTCGTCAAGGCGAGCGTCGACCGGCTGGTCAAGAACTTCGCCGTCGAGCTCGCCGACCAGCCGGTCACCGCGCTCGGCGTGACGCCGGGGTGGCTCCGCTCCGAGCGCATGCTGGAGAACTTCGGCGTCACCGAGGACACCTGGCGAGAGGCGTGCCGGCGCGAGCCCGGCTTCGCGATCTCGGAGTCGCCCGTCTACGTGGCCCGCGGGGTGGCGGCCCTGGCTGCCGACGCCGGTCACCGGCGGTTCGCGGGCCAGGTGCTGACGGCCCGCCAGCTGGCCGACGCGTACGACGTCACCGACGCCGACGGGTCGCGCCCCGACTGCTGGGGGCTGATCGCGGACCAGGGGTGGGAGGAGTCCGACCCGGAGGTCATCAGCCGGTTCCGCTGAACCCGGGGCCGGTCAGGGGTGGGTCGGGTCCGGTGCGTCCGGGGCCAGGGGGAGGAGGTGGGGGCGCTTGCAGACGCCGGCGGTGGCGAACTCGTGACCCCGCAGGCGTCCCCAGACCCAGGGCGCCATGTGCGTGACGATCCAGCTGAGCTCGCGGGCGACGACCCGGAGCGTGCCGGTGGTGACCGCGCCCTCCGGCTCGGTGCGCCAGTCCTCGTGCTCGACGCCGTACGCCTCGGCCAGCGCGGCGGCGATCCGCCGGTGGCCCTCGCTGTTCACGTGCAGCCGGTCGTCGTCCCACAGCGCCGGGTGGCCGGCGACCGGGACGGGCGCGAAGTCGACGATCGTCGAGCCGTACGTCGCGGCGGCCTCCCGGACCACCTCGTCGAAGAACAGCAGCCGGGAGCGCAGGAACCGGGTCAGCGGCGCGACCCGGCTCATGTCCGGCATCGTGAACGCGAGCACCCGCACGCCGGCCTCGTTGAGCCGGCGGTGCGTGGTCAGCAGGTTGTCGCGCAGCCCGGCGCCGTCGAAGCGCGGCCGCAGCAGGTCGTTGACGCCGGCCACCACCAGCGCGACGTCGGGACGCATCGCGAGCGCCGGGCCGAGCTGGGTCTCGAGCACCTCGTGCGTGGTCTGGCCGCGCACCGCGAGGTTGGCGTAGGTCAGGCCCGGGTGCGTCCCCGCCAGGATCCGGGCGAACCGGTCGGCCCAGCCGACGTACGTGCCGTCGGGTCCGTGGTCCATCAGACCCTCGACGGTGCTGTCTCCGAGGGCCACGAGTCGCAACGTCATGGCGCCCATCCTTCAGGTACGACGGTGGTCAGCTCGACTCACCCCAGGCTGCGGCGATCTCGCGGTAGCTGCCGATCCGGCGCGCGCGGTCCAGCGACGGGGTGACCACGACGATCTCGTCGACCTGGGCCTGCTCCCGGAGCTCCTGCAGCCGCTCCACGACCTGCTTGGCCGGGCCGGTCGCCATCCGCGGGTCGCGGTCGCGCCGGCGGCCCCGGAACTCCGAGGACCGGGCGAACGTCGACGACCTCCTCGGGGCGCAGCGGCTCGCGCTTGTTGCGGGCGAGGTTCTGCATGGTCAGCGCCCAGGCGGCCTCGAACTCCAGGACGGCGTCCTC
Organism: uncultured Actinomycetota bacterium; assembly: GCA_963811515.1. Taxonomy (GTDB): domain Bacteria; phylum Actinomycetota; class Actinomycetes; order Propionibacteriales; family Nocardioidaceae; genus Nocardioides_B. Next base: position 53,757 of record CAWERI010000009.1, on the reverse strand, counting down.
GTCCTCGCTGCCGAAGGCGAGCACCGACATCGCGGAGTAGGGCCGGTCGCCCTCGCGGACCGGGCGGAACTCCCGGCGGTACTCCCGCAGCACGTCGACGGCGAGGTCCGGGCTCTGGTGGTGCGCGAACACCGCGCTCAGCCCGTTCACGGCCGCGAAGGACGGGCCGTAGGCGCTGGAGCCGAGCAGGAAGATCTCCGGGCGCTCGTCGACGACCGGCGCGGCGACCAGCGGCGCGTAGGGGTGGCCCTCGGGGAAGCCGTCGCCGAGGAACGCGAGCAGCTCGGCCACCTGGCCGGGGAAGTCGCGCTGCACGTCGGCCGCGACGCCGCGGCGCAGCACGTGCGCGGTCAGCGGGTCGGTGCCGGGCGCGCGGCCCAGCGCGAGGTCGACCCGGCCCGGGTACATCGCCAGCAGCGTGCGGAACATCTCCGCGACCTTGAACGGGGCGTGGTTGGGCAGCATGATCCCGGCGGCGCCGACCCGGATCCGGTCGGTGTGCGCGCCGATGTGCGCGGTCAGCAGCTCGGGGGCGCTGCAGGCGAGGCTGTGCATGTTGTGGTGCTCGGAGACCCAGTAGCGCCGGTAGCCCGCGTCCTCGGCGGCCCGTGCGACGTCGACCGCTCCGGCCATCGCGGCCGAGGCCGGCTCGCCGTGCTCGATGCCGACGAAGTCCAGCACGGACAGGGGGAGTGCGGGCTGCTCGGTCACGGGGGGCACCTCGTTCGCGTCGACGGTGGGGCGGTGGAGCCACGAAGCGGCCACCCGGCGTACGGGTGGCCGCTCCGCGTCGTACGTCGGTCCGTCAGCCGCCTCTCGGCGTGTGGCCGCTCGCAGCGGCGAAGGGTGAGACCCGGGGGCATGAACCGGACCGACAGACGTCCCAACCGGGGGAGGGTCGGCGCTATTCCCCGGCCGCCGAGACCACCTCGACCGCCTGCCGGGCGATCTCCCACTCCTCGTCGGTGGGTACGACGAGCACGGCGACGTCGCTGCCGTCGGGGGAGACCACCCGCGGCCCGGAGCCGCCGGCGTTGCGGCCGGGGTCGACCGCGATGCCGAGCCGCTCCAGGCCGGACAGCGACGCCGGCGCGCACGGAGGCGGCGTTCTCCCCGACGCCGGCGGTGAACACGACGGCGTCGACGGTGCCGAGCACGGCGTAGTAGGCGCCGACGTACTTGCGGATCCGGTGGCAGTAGACGTCGAACGCCAGCCGGGCCGCCGGGTCGCCGTCCGCGCGCCGCCGGTCGAGCTCGCGGAAGTCGTTGTCGCCGGCCAGCCCCTTGAGGCCGGACTCCCGGTTGAGCAGCCCGTCGACCTGCTCCACCGACCAGCCGAGCTCGCGGTGCAGGTGGGCGTGCAGGGCCGGGTCGACGTCGCCGGAGCGGGTCCCCATCACCAGGCCCTCCAGCGGGGTCATCCCCATCGAGGTGTCCACGGACTCGCCGGCGCGGATCGCGGCGGCCGAGGCGCCGTTGCCCAGGTGCAGCACGACCAGGTTCAGGTCGGCGAGCGGGCGCCCGAGCAGGTCGGCGGCCGCCCCCGCGACGAAGGAGTAGGAGGTGCCGTGGAAGCCGTAGCGGCGGATCCGGTGCTCCTCGACCCAGGCGTGCGGCAGGGCGTAGGTGTAGGCGTGCGGCGCCAGCGTCTGGTGGAACGCGGTGTCGAAGACCGCCACCTGCGGCACGGACGGGAACAGCCGGCGGGCCGTGGTGATGCCCGCGAGGTTCGCCGGGTTGTGCAGCGGGGCCAGCGGCACCAGCGACTCGACCGCGGCGACGAGCGCGTCGTCGACGAGCGCCGGCGCGGAGAACGCGGCGCCGCCGTGCACGACGCGGTGCCCGACGGCCCGCAGGGTCACCGAGGACAGCGCCGGGCCGTGCGTCTCGAACGCCTCGAGCGCGGCGCGCAGGGCGGCCTCGTGGTCGTCGTACGAGCCCTCGGCGCGGTGGTCGCCGTCGGGGCCGTGGTGGGTCAGCCGCCCCGCGCCCTCGCCGATCCGCTCGACCAGGCCGGAGGCCAGCGCGGTGCCGGAGCCGGCGTCGACCAGGGAGTACTTCAGCGACGACGAGCCGGCGTTGACGACCAGCACCAGGTCAGCCATGCGCGGCCAGCTGGGCCTGGATCGCGGTGATCGCCACGGTGTTGACGATGTCGCGCACCGTCGCCCCGCGGGACAGGTCGTTGACCGGCTTGCGCAGGCCCTGGAGCACCGGGCCCACCGCGACGGCACCGGCGGACCGCTGCACCGCCTTGTAGGTGTTGTTGCCGGTGTTCAGGTCGGGGAACACGAACACCGTCGCCCGGCCGGCGACCGGGGAGTCCGGCAGCTTGGTGAGCGCGACGGCGGCGTCGATGGCGGCGTCGTACTGGATCGGGCCCTCGACCAGCAGGCCGGGCGCCCGCTCCCGGACCAGCGCGGTCGCCGCGGACACCTTCTCCACGTCGGTGCCGCTGCCCGAGGAGCCGGTGGAGTAGGACAGCATCGCCACCCGCGGCTCGACGCCGAACGCCGCGGCGGTCGCGGCCGAGGAGATCGCGATGTCGGCGAGCTGCTCGGCGGTCGGGTCGGGGTTGACCGCGCAGTCGCCGTAGACCAGCACCTGGTGCTCCAGGCACATGAAGAACACCGAGGAGACGACCGAGACCCCCGGCAGGGTCTTCACGATCTCGAACGCCGGCCGGATGGTGTGGGCGGTGGTGTGCACCGCGCCCGACACCATGCCGTCGGCCAGGCCCAGCTCGACCATCAGGGTGCCGAAGTAGGACACGTCGGTGACGATCGCGCGGGCCTCGTCGAGGTCGACGCCCTTGTGCCGGCGCCGCGCGTGGTACTCCTTCGCGAACCGCTCCACCAGCTCCTCGTCGTGCGGGCTGACCAGCCGGGCCCCGGCCAGGTCGACCCCGAGACCGGCCGCCCGGGCGGAGATCGTGCGCGGGTCGCCGAGCAGCGTGAGGTCCGCGACCCCGCGGCGCAGCAGGATGTCGGCGGCCCGCAGGATCCGCTCCTCCTCGCCCTCGGGCAGCACGACGTGGCGCCGGTCGGACACCGCACGGTCGATCAGCTGGTGCTCGAACATCAGCGGCGTCACCGCGTCGGTGCGGGCCACCTCGAGGCGGTCCAGCAGGGCGTCCCCGTCGACGTACGTGTCGAACAGGGCCTGGGCGGTGGCGATCTTGCGGGCGGAGCCCCGCGTCAGCCGCCCGCGTACGGCGTTCAGCGCGGACGTCGTGGCGTGGGTGCCCAGGTCGGTCGCGACGATCGGCATGGTGGCGCCGATGCCCTCGAGCAGCCGGGCCACCTGCGGGGCGAGCGGGATGCCGCCGTTCAGGACGATGCCGGAGCTCTGCGGGAACGTCGCCGACACGTGGGCGGTCAGCACGCCCAGCACGATCTCGGGCCGGTCGCCCGGCGTGATCACGACCGCGCCCTCGAACAGCCGGTCCAGCACGTGCGGCAGGGTCATCGCGGCGACCACGAAGCCGGTCGCCTCCCGGGCGAGCAGCGAGGGGTCGCCGCTGACGAGCGTGCCGTCGCAGGCCACCATCAGGTCCGCGACCGACGGGGCGCTGAGGATCGGCTCCTCGGGCAGGGCGTAGGCCAGCACCCCGGGGACCGTGATCGCCTCGACGTCCTCGATCACCGCCGCCTCGTCGACCCGGTTGGCGACCACCGCGAACAGCGTGCCGTGCTGGGCCTTGAGCTCGCCGACGGCCATGGACGTCATCGCCCGGAGGTCGGCGGGGCTGCGCCCCGACCCGTTGAGCACGAGCAGCACCGGTGCGCCGAGGTTGGCCGCGATGCGGGCGTTGAACGAGAACTCGGTGGGCGCGCTGACGTCGGTGTAGTCGCTGCCCACGACCACGACCGCGTCGCAGCGGTCGGCCACCTGGTGGTAGCGCTCGACGATCCGGTCGAGGGCCGCGGTCGGGTCGCGGTGCACGTCGTCGTAGGTGACGCCGGCGCACTCGTCGTACGACAGGGTCACGGCGTCGTGGGAGACCAGCAGGTCCAGGACGTAGTCGCGGCCGGCGTGCTCGGCGACGTCGGCGCGCACCACCGGCCGGAACACCCCGACCCGGCCGACCCGGCGGGAGAGCTGCTCGAGCAGTCCCAGCGCGACGGTCGACTTGCCGGTGTAACCCTCGAAGGAGGCGACGTACACGCTGCGGCCCATGGGCCCGACCCTAGCCGGGCCGGACCCACGGTGCGGGCGGAAGGACGGCGGTCAGCGCCGCAGGTTCCACCGGCGTGCCGCGGTCTCCGACGCCGGCGCCTGCCGCTGCTGCGGCACGATCCCGAGCTCCGGGTGCCGCTCGAGCCAGCAGCTCCGGCACCAGGCCAGGGTCCGCAGGTTGATCGAGCGGAGGAAGGCCTGGTCGAGACTCACCTCGCCGTAGCAGCCCTCGCACGTGTAGCTCATCATGGTGAAGCCCCCCTTGCACAGCGAGGGATCCGTCCCCCTCGTCGACTGCGACCAGTCTCCGGATATCCGGGTCCCGGTCAAGTCGCCGGAGATCTCAGCGTGTCCTTTACCGTGACCTCCCGCAGGGCCCGGACGGCGCCGCTCAGCCGGCGACGGTCTCGAGCACGGCCGCGCCCCACTTGTCGAGCTTCCCGGCCCCGACGCCCGAGACGCCGGCCAGCGCGTCCAGGCTGCGGGGCACCTCCGCGGCGATCTGCCGCAGCGTCGCGTCGTGGAACACGACGTAGGGCGGGACGCCGGCCTCCTTCGCCGTCGCGGACCGCCACGCGCGCAGCCGCTCGAAGCGCTCCTCGCCCGCGCCGTCCAGCGGGACCGTCTCCGCGGCCTTGGACCGGCGGGCCGGGCGCGACCGGGGTGACCGGGGCGCCTCCCGTCGCAGCGCGACCGTCCGGTTGCCGCGCAGCACCTCGGCGGACCCCTCGGTGACCTCCAGGGTGCCGTAGCCGTCCGTGCCGACCGCGAGCAGCCGCTGCGCGAGGAGCTGCCGGACGACCCCGCGCCACTCGCCCTCGGTCAGGTCGGCGCCGACCCCGAAGACCGTGAGCGTCGTGTGGTCGAGCTGCTTGACCCGCGGGGTCTCGTTGCCCAGCAGGATGTCGATGACGTGCCCGGCGCCGTACCGCTGCCGGCGCTGGTCCAGGCGTACGACGGCCGAGAGCAGCTTCTGGGCCGGCACGGTGCCGTCCCACGTCTGCGGCGGGGCCGTGCAGGTGTCGCAGTTGCCGCACGCGGTGGAGTCCTGGCCGAAGTACGCCAGCAGCTGCACCCGCCGGCACTCGACCGTCTCGCACAGCGCCAGCATCGCGTCGAGGTGCTGCCCGAGCCGGCGCCGGTGCGCGGCGTCGCCCTCGGAGGTCTCGATCATCCGGCGCTGCTGGACGACGTCGGCGAGCCCGTAGGCGAGCCACGCGGTCGCCGGCTCGCCGTCCCGGCCGGCGCGGCCGGTCTCCTGGTAGTAGCCCTCGACCGACTTCGGCAGGTCCAGGTGGGCGACCCAGCGCACCGACGGGTGGTCGATGCCCATGCCGAAGGCGATGGTGCCGACCATCACCAGACCGGGCTCCCGCAGGAACCGGGACTGGTTGGCCGACCGGACCTCGGCCGGGAGGCCCGCGTGGTAGGGCAGGGCCGCGATCCCGTTCTTGGTGAGGAAGGCGGCGGTCTGCTCGACCGACTTGCGCGACAGGCAGTAGACGATCCCGGCGTCGCCGGGGTGCTCGGTGCGCAGCAGGTCGAGCAGCTGGGCCCGCGGGTTGTCCTTGGGGACGATGCGGTACTCGATGTTCGGCCGGTCGAAGCTCGCCACGAACCGGCGGGCCTCGGTCAGCTCGAGCCGGACCGCGATCTCCTCGGCGGTGGCCGCGGTCGCCGTCGCCGTGAGCGCCACCCGGGGGACGGTCGGCCAGCGCTGGCCGAGGACCGCGAGCTGCAGGTAGTCGGGCCGGAAGTCGTGGCCCCACGAGGCGACGCAGTGCGCCTCGTCGATCGCGAACAGCGAGATGCGTCCCCGGTCGAGCAGCTGCAGCGTCGAGGGCACGGAGAGCCGCTCGGGCGCGAGGTAGAGCAGGTCCAGCTCGCCGGCGACGTACGCGGTCTCGACGGCGCGGCGCTGCTCGGGGGCCTGCGTGGAGTTCAGGAACGCCGCGCGGACGCCCAGCGCGCCCATCGCGTCGACCTGGTCCTGCATGAGCGCGATGAGCGGCGAGATGACCACGCCGGTGCCCTCGCGCACCAGGGCCGGGACCTGGTAGCACAGCGACTTGCCGGCTCCGGTGGGCATCAGCACGAGCGCGTCGCCGCCGGCCACGACCGTGTCGATGACGGCGGCCTGGTCGCCGCGGAACGAGGAGTACCCGAACACGCGCTCGAGCGTCTCGAGCGGGCTGGGGGCGGTGCTGGTCATGTCCTGCATGGTGCCGGACGCGTCCCCCCGCCGCGGTGACCGGCCCCCGGGACGGCCCTCAGAGCCGGACGACGGTCATCCCGGCGGACGTCGGCGGGTCGCTGAGCGCGGCCAGCGCCGCGCCCGCCTCGTCGAGCCCGATCACCCGGGACACCAGCCGCTCGGGGCGCACGGCGCCCGAGGTCACCAGCGCCAGGAGCGCCGGGTAGTCGTGGGCCGGCATGCCGTGGGAGCCGTGGATCTCCAGCTCGCGGGACACCACCCGGTCCATCGGCAGCGGCGGGGTCGCGTCCGGGCCGAGCAGCAGCCCGACCTGGACGTGCCGGCCGCGGGGACGCAGGCAGCGCACGGAGGCGACGGCCGTCGCCGGGGAGCCCACGGCGTCCAGCGAGACGTGCGCGCCGCCGTCGGTGCGGGCCGCGATCCCGGCCGCCACGTCCCCGGCCCCGTCGACCGTGACGGTGGCGCCCAGGTCCACGGCCAGCGCCAGCGCGGCGGGGGAGACGTCCACGGCGACGACCCGGGCGCCGAGCGCGACCGCGAGCATCACGGCGGACAGGCCGACGCCGCCGCAGCCGTGCACCGCGACCCAGTCACCGGGACCGACCCGCCCGTGGGTGGTCAGGGCGCGGTAGGCGGTCGCGAACCGGCAGCCCAGGGAGGCGGCGGTGACGAAGTCCAGCGCGTCCGGCAGCGGTACGACGTTCAGGTCGGCGGCGCGGACCGCGACGAGCTCGGCGAACGAGCCCGGTCCGGTGAAGCCCGGCTGGGTCTGCTGCGGGCACACCTGGGCGTCGCCGGCCAGGCAGAACGAGCAGGTCCCGCAGCCGCAGACGAAGGGCACCGTGACCCGGTCGCCGACCCGGACCCGGGTGACCAGCGGGCCGACCGCGGCGACCGTGCCGGCGAACTCGTGGCCCGGGACGTGGGGGAGCGCGACCGGGTCGTGGCCGCTCCAGGCGTGCCAGTCCGAGCGGCACACCCCGGTCGCCCCGACCCGGATCACCGCACCGTCCTCGGGACACGCCGGGTCGGCCGTCGTGACGACGGTGGGGGTCTCGCCGTACGCGGAGTACCGCACTGCTCGCATGGGCGCCAGCGTAGGGAGTGGTCTCGACAGGCTCGACCACCCGGGGACGGGCGACCAGCCGGGGACTGGCGACGCCCCGGACGCACCGGGGTCGTCGTGTGGGCGGACGGCTCCACGACGCTGGTCGGCTAGTCCCCGGCGAGCCACCCCGGGTCCGCCGGTACGTCGACCGCGTGCTCGCGCAGCCACTCCAGCGGGACCACCTCGAGCGCACGCTCGTTGGTGGAGGCCAGCACCACCGGCGCGACCGCCCCGGCCTCGTAGGCCTGCCGCCACCGCGCGGCCACCACGCACCACCGGTCGCCCGGCTGCAGCCCCGGGAACCGCCACTCCGGCCGCGGGGTCGCGAGGTCGTTGCCGACGGAGGTCTGGTGGTCGAGGAACTCCGTGGTCATCACCGCGCAGACCGCGTGCACCCCGACGTCCTCGGGCCCGCAGGCGCACGACCCGTCGCGGTAGAAGCCGGTCATCGGGTCGGTGCCGCAGGGCTCGAGCTCGCCGCCCAGCACGTTGCGCTCGGTCATGGTCCGAGCCTGGCACGCGGCCGCGGGCACCAGGCACGGGTGCCGGGGGACATCGGACGATCGCCTGACACCGCTGAGATCGGTCTCTATCGTTGCAATTCGGACATCGAGCCGGATCGAGGCGGCGGCGATGGCGGGCAGCGGACGCAGCAGCGCGCTCGACGTGCTGCGGACCCTCCCGGCGGCTGGACCGTGGTGGACGACGACGGCGACGCTGCCGCGCAGCGGGTCGCCGACATCCCCGACGTCGTGGTGGGACCGGGCGGCATCTTCGTGGTGAGCGCCCGCACCTGGGACGGGGACGTCGCGGTCGTCGACCGGGTCCTCACCCTGGACGGCTCCCCGCGCGCCGCCGACACCGAGACCTGCCTGGACTACGCGGTGATCGTCGCCGGTCTGGCCGGGGCGTACCTGGACGCCGTCTGCCCGGTGCTCTGCGTGGACGACGACCCGGCGCTCCTCGGACTGGGCCGGCGAGGTCCGGGTGTGCAGCACGACGACCCTGTACGCGGCCCTGACCGAGGCACCCGTGCGGCTGTCGCCCGACGAGGTGGCCGCGGCGACCGCGCTGCTCGTCAACCAGCCCGAGCCCGTGGACGAGCCCGCACACGAGTCGGCTGTCGCCGTACCGGTCGCCGTACCCGCGTCCGCCGGGCCGGTCGCCGGCCGGACCCGGTGCCCCGGCCGACGCCTGCCGAGCCCGCGGCCGAGCTCTCCCGCCGGGCCGGCTGGCGCTGGAGGAGCTGCAGGCCTCGACGCGTCCACGACGACGACCGGCGACCCGACCACGAAGCGACCGGGCCGGACCGGCCGGTGGTCCGCCGGACGGTCCAGGTGCTGGTGCCGCTGGCGACGGCCGGGGTCCTGGTGCTGACCGGCCCGCAGCTGCTGACCTCGACGCGGTCCCTGGGCCAGGACGTGTGGGCCCAGCTGAACGGCGACACCGCGTCCAGCGCGTGCGCGCCCGCCGCGGCCGCCGACGGCCCGGTCGCCCGCAGGTCAACCACCGGCCGCACCGCCGCACCGGCGCGAAGGCCCGGGCGCTGGCCCGCAAGAGGGCCGCGGCCCGCGCGCTGGCCCGGAAGAAGGCCCGGACCCCGGCGCTCGCGGACCGTCCGGCCTGCTGATCGGCCGAGCGATCACCCCGTAGCGTTCCGTCCATGGCAGCAGTGGTCGACCGGGTCGACGCCTTCCAGCAGCGGCACCCGGTCGTCGGGTTCCCGCTCGCGGTCGCTCTACAAGTTCTTCGACGACCAGGGCAACTACCTCGCCGCGATCGTGACCTACTACGCGTTCATCGCGATCTTCCCGCTGCTGCTGATCGCCTCCTCGGTGCTCGGCCTGCTGCTGCAGGGCAACGCCGAGCTGCGCCAGGCGGTGCTCACCTCGGCGCTCAGCCAGTTCCCGATCGTGGGCACCCAGCTCGGCGCCCCCCAGGGCCTGCAGGGCAGCGTGTCCGCGGTCGTCATCGGTCGCTCGCCGCGCTGTACGGCGTCCTCGGGCTCGGCCAGGCCGCGCAGAACGCCGTCAACACCGCGTGGGCGATCCCGCGCAACAGCCGCCTCAACCCGCTCGTCAGCCGGTTGCGCAGCTTCGTGCTGATGGTCCTGGCCGGCGTCACCGTGCTGCTGGTCGCGATGCTGTCCAGCGCGTCGAGCCACCTCAGCATGTTCGGCGCGGACGCGAACAGCGGCGTGCGGCTGCTGTTCACCGGGCTCTCGGTGGCGCTCAACGCGGTGGTGATCAGCCTGATGCTGCGGCTGGCCACCGCGCAGCGGGAGACGCTGGGCCAGGTGCTGCCCGGTGGCATCACGATCGCGGTGCTCTGGCAGGCGCTCCAGCTCCTCGGCGGCGCCTACGTCTCCCGCGTGGTCTCGCGCGCCGAGCGACATGAACGCGATCTTCGCGGTGGTCCTCGGCCTGCTCGCGCTGATCTACATCGCCGCGGTGATGGGGGTGCTCGGCGTCGAGGTGAACGTCGTGCTGGCGCGCCGGCTCTACCCGCGGGCGCTGCTGACGCCCTTCACCGACGACGTCGACCTGACCGAGGCGGACCGCCGGGCCTACGCCGACTACGCCAAGGCCCAGCGCCACAAGGGGTTCCAGCGGGTCCGGGTGAGCTTCGGCCAGCGGCCCGACGGCGACGGGACCCCGGCCCCGGCCCCGGACCAGGGGGCGGCCCCGGGCGAGGAACCGACCCCGACGCCGGACCCGGGCGAGCGGGACTGACCGCCCGAGACGGCCGGCTCCTCAGGAGAGCCCGAGGATGGTGCCGTCGTCGGTCAGGTCGATGTGGTCGGAGGCCGGCCGCCTCGGGAGACCGGGCATCGTCATCACGTCGCCGCAGACCATCACCACGAAGCCCGCGCCCGCCGAGAGCCGCACCTCGCGGACGTGCAGCTCGTGCCCGGAGGGGGCGCCCCGCAGCGTCGCGTCGGTGGAGAAGGAGTACTGCGTCTTGGCGATGCACACCGGCAGCGCGCCGTACCCGTCCGCCTCGATGCGCTGCAGGCGGCGCCGCGCCTTGCCGTCCCAGGTCACCTCGCGGGCGCCGTACAGCCGGCCCGCGACCGCCTCGACCTTGGCGGTCAGCGACAGGTCGTCGTCGTAGGTGAAGCCGAACTCGTAGGGGGAGGGCTCCTCGAGCAGCTCGAGCACGCCCTTGGCGAGGTCCTCGGCCCCGACGCCGCCCTCGGCGAAGTGCCGGGCGGGGAACGCGCGGACGCCCTCGTCGGCGCACAGCTCGACGATCCGCGCGACCTCGGCGTCGGTGTCGGTGGGGAACCGGTTGACCGCGACGACGCACGGCATGCCGTACACCTCGCGGATGTTGTGCAGGTGCCGGCGCAGGTTCGCCATGCCGAGCTCGAGCGCGCCGAGGTCCTCGCTCGCCAGGTCCGGTACGTCGACCCCGCCGTGGTACTTCAGGGCCCGGACCGTCGCGACCACGACCGCCGCGTCCGGCCGCAGCCCGGACTTGCGGCACTTGATGTCGACGAACTTCTCCGCGCCCAGGTCGGCGCCGAAGCCGGCCTCGGTGACGACGTAGTCGGCGAGCCGCAGGGCCGCGCGGGTCGCCACGACCGTCGAGCAGCCGTGCGCGATGTTGGCGAAGGGGCCGCCGTGCACGAAGGCCGGTGCGTGCTCGAGGGTCTGCACCAGGTTGGGGGCGAGCGCGTCGCGCAGCAGCACGGTCATCGCGCCGTGCGCCTCGAGGTCGCGGGCGGTCACCGGCTTCTTGGTGCGGGTGTAGCCGATGACGATGTCGCCGATGCGGCGCTTGAGGTCGGCCCAGGACTCGGTGAGGCAGAAGATCGCCATCAGCTCGGAGGCCACCACGATGTCGAAGCCGTCCTGGCGGGGGTAGCCGTTGCCGACGCCGCCGAGCCCGACCACCAGGTCGCGCAGGGCGCGGTCGTTGAGGTCGATGACCCGCTTCCAGGTGACCGAGCGGACGTCGATGTCGAGCTCGTTGCCGTGGTGCACGTGGTTGTCGATCAGCGCGGCGAGCAGGTTGTGCGCCGCGGCGAGGGCCGCGAAGTCGCCGGTGAAGTGCAGGTTGATGTCGGTCATCGGCACGACCTGGGCGTAGCCGCCGCCGGCCGCGCCGCCCTTCATGCCGAACACCGGACCCATCGACGGCTCGCGCAGGCAGGCCATCGAGCGGTGCCCGAGCCCTTGCAGCGCGTCGGTCAGCCCGACCGTGGTGGTGGTCTTGCCCTCGCCGGCCGGGGTCGGCGAGATCGCGGTCATCAGCACGAGCTTGCCCAGCGGCCGGTCCGCCAGCGTCGCGAGGTAGCGCAGGTCGACCTTGGCCTTGTGGTGGCCGTAGGGCACCAGCTGGTCCTCGGGGATCCCGAGCCGGTCGCGGGCCACGTCGGTGATGCGGTCCATGGCCGCGGCGTTGGCGATCTCGATGTCGGACAGCACGAGGACTCCCTCCCGTGGGGCGCAACGTGCGGCCCCGGCGACACGGTAGCCCGCGGAGCCACGCTTGCTAGGATCCGAGTCGGTCGGCATAGGCACTTTGCGAGGGGATGGACCGACATGGGGGATACGGGGGAGCGGGACCGCGTGCAGCGCGGCTTCCCGCCCGTGGTCTACGCACCGACGACGACGGTGGCCGGCGACGACCGGCCACGGCTGGAGATGGTGGCCACGAACGACGGCCGGACGGCGCTGTTCGTGTACTCCGCGATCGACCGGCTGCACGAGTTCTACCGCGCCGGTGCCCCGTGGGTGCTGCTGGGCGTCGAGGACCTGCAGCGCGCCCACGAGCAGGAGCCCTACCAGCTGCTCTTCCTGGACCAGCGTCCGCGCCCGGCCCAGGAGGAGACCGCGCACCGGGCCGAGGCGTCGTCGTGAGCGGCACCGAGGTCGACTTCGGCACGCTGGAGCGGATCCGGCGCACGCTGACCACCGCGTCGGCCGGGCTCGAGGACTGCGGCGGGGCGGCTCCCACGAGCGTCGACGGCGGCGACCTCTCCTCGCTGATCACCTCGCTGATCGCCAAGGTGACCGAGAGCGCGGGCGGCCTGTCCGAGGGCCTGAGCGCCGCCGGCGGGCAGGTGGCCGCGTCCTCCGCGTCGTACGCCGGCTCCGACGACCGCTCCGCCGAGGGACTCGGCTCGCAGAGGGCCCGGTGACGCGATGACCCTCGACACCGAGGTCCCCGGCAGCCCCGGCTCCATCGAGTCGGCCGCGCACTGGCTGTCCGGCACGCTGGCGCCGTCCGTCTCGAAGGCGTCCGACGCGCTCCACTCCGCCCGCGGCGACGCGCAGTCCGACTGGGACGGCGAGGCCGGCAGCGCCTTCGCCGCGACGATGCGCAGCGCGTCGGCGAAGGCCGACGACCTGCACGGCTCCGCCCGGGAGGTCGCCCGCAGCCTGGACACCTACGCCGGCTCGCTGCGCGGCGCGCAGGACCGGATGGCCGACATCCGCGACGCCGCCTCCGGTGCCGGCCTGACCGTGCACGGCTCCGTCATCGAGAACCCGGGACCGGGGCCGACCCGGCCGGGGCCGATGACCGTCACCACGGACACCCCGCCGAGCGCGATCGACGCCCACGACGCGTCCGTGGCGGCGTACGACGCGCACCAGGACAAGATCCGGGCCTGGAACAAGGCGGTCACCGACGCGGCAGGCGGTCCGCGCCGACCTGAGGACCGCCGCCGACGGGCTCTCGGAGAAGTACCGCGGCCTGTCCGGGCCGCAGTGGGTGCTCACCGCCGGGGACATCGCGGGCGGCCTGGCCGGCGCCCGGCTGGAGTTCAACGCCAGCGCGCTGAAGAAGACCTCGGCGACCTTCAAGGCCCAGGCGGTGCGCGACCTCGACCGGGCGCTGAAGGCCGACCCGGGCGCGGTCGGCAGGACCCGGTGGTACCAGGACCTCGACCACGCCCGGACCCTGTCGACCTCGGCCGACGACCTGGCCAGGACCGCCACCACCGTCGAGCGGTCCAGCAGGACGCTGCCGCTCAAGGCCGGGGGAGCGCTCGCCGCGGCCGGCATCCTGTGGGACATCCACAGCGGCAAGGACCCGACCCAGGCGGTCGCCTCGGGCGCCGGCGGCTTCCTCGCCTCGGTCGGCGCGGGTGCGGCCACCGGCGCGATCGTCGGCTCGTTCGTGCCGATCCCCGGGGTCGGCACGGCCGCGGGCGCGATCATCGGCGCCGGGGTGGGTATCTTCACCTCGGGTGCCATCGACTCGCTGTTCGAGAACGGCCCGGACGTCGGTGAGGCGGCCGAGGCCGGCTGGGACGCCGTGCAGGACACCGGCGGCGCCATCGCGGACGGCGTCGGAGCCGTCGGCGGCGCCATCGGCGGGCTGTTCGACTAGGGCGGGCCCGACCCACGGGTGACCAGCAGGACCAGCAGCAGTGACAGGGAGCGACCGGGAGTGACCAGGTGAGCGAGCAGCACGCGACGTCAGCGACGACCGGCCGGCGGAGCACCGGCACCCTCGGCCTGTACGTCGTGGGCCAGCTGCTCGTCGTGGCGGTGGGCGGCTCGGTCCTGGGCTCCGCGCTCGGCGACGGCAGCGGCTACGGCGCGGTGTTCGGGGCGTTCCTGCTCGGCATCGGGCTGGTGTCGCTGCTGGCCACCCTGCTCGAGCTGGCGCACGGCCGCTCCGCGCACGGCGCCGTGACGGGCACCGCCCCGGACGGGGCTCCCGCCACCGTGCTGCCCCGGGCCGGCTGGGTCACCGCGATCAGCGCCGGCTTCCTCGCGGTGGTCGCGGGCTGCCTGGTCGCGGGTGCCCTGGTCGGGTTCGGTCGCGGCGACACCGGCCCGGCGGTCCTCCTGCTGGTGCTCGGCGCCGGCTTCCTGGCGCTGCTCGCGCCGGTGCTGCTCGGACGGGTCCGGGCCGGTGGCGTCTACCTCACCGCGCAGGGCGTGACGTCGGTCAAGGACGGCGCCTGGTGGCGGGTGTCGTGGGACGACGTCGCGGGCGTCGTACCCGAGGAGCCGCTGGCCGTGGTGCTGCGCGACGGCGCGCGTCCCGAGCGCGGCCGGACCGCGCCGCCCGGGTGGCGCTCGGAGGTCAAGGCCCCCGAGGGCGTGCTGGCGGTGCAGACCCGCTACCTCAGCGAGGACGCCGCGACGCTGGCCTTCCTGCTGCTGGCCTACCGCGACCGTCCGGACCTGCGCCCGACGCTCGGCACGCAGGCCTCCCTGGACTGGGAGATCCTGCGCGCCGGCTCGTGACGTCGGGTCAGCGCACCCGGCCGTAGGAGACCGCGTTGGTCCAGAGGTGCTCGCGCTTGACGCGCTGGCCCGGACGCGGGGAGTGCCACACGCTGTTGTGACCGGCGTAGATGGCCACGTGGTAGACGTGCCCGCCGGACTGGAAGAACACCAGGTCGCCGCGGTGCCGCGCGGAGCGGCCGACGTGGCGCACGGCGCCGGACTGGGCGCTCGCCGTGCGCGGCAGGTGGCGGCCCATCTTGGAGAAGACCCACTTGGTGTAGCCCGAGCAGTCGAAGGCCCGCGGGCCGTCGGCGCCGTACACGTAGGGGGTGCCGGCCTTGGACGCGGCCACGTGGACCACGCGGTCGCGCGCCTGGTGCGACATGGCTTCGGCCGGGTGGGCCAGGGCGGTGGATCCGGCCACGGCGCCCACGAGGATCAGGGCGCGGGCAAGGGAACGACGCAGAGTCGTGGACATGGTGAAACCCTTCGGCGACGCCTGCGAACGATGACCTGTCGGATTCGGGACCGAAGAGCTTGCCCGGCCACCTGGTGCGGTGGCTTCACCCCAAGACGCGATCCCGTGACCGGGTCGCGCCGCCGTGCTGGGTCGTCCGTGCCCCACCAGAAATGCGATGTGTCGCTCGTGTCGTCCGGCACCCTGGTGGGACCTCGGCGTGGGCCGGACCGCCCCACCGTCTCCCGGTGAGGACTTGGCACCCCGCACACGTGATGACGTGGCCCCCGCGGAGTGGAAGACGCCGAAGACCGTAACCCGAAAGGGGCATCGATCGCGAAACGGCCTAGTCCGCGCCGATGGCGGTCAGCACGTCCAGGCGGGCCGCCCGCCGGGCGGGGAGCACCGCGGCGAGCACCCCGGCGACCGCCGCGAGCGCGACGAAGATCACCAGCTGGAGCCACGGGATCGACAGCACGTCGATGCCCTGGTCGGCGATCGCGCGCTGCAGCGCCACCCCGAACACCAGACCCATCGTGACGCCCAGCACCGCCCCGAGCACGGAGACGACCACCGCCTCGAGCCGGACCATCAGCCGCAGCTGGCGCCGCGACAGGCCGACGGCGCGGAGCAGGCCGACCTCCCGGGTCCGCTCGATCACCGACAGCGCGAGGGTGTTGATGATGCCGAGCACGGCGATGACCACGGCCAGGCCGAGCAGGGCGTAGATGAAGGCCAGGAACAGGTTGATCTGCTGGCGCTGCTCCTCGGCGTACTGGCCGGGGTCCTTGACCGTCACGGTCGGCAGGTCGGCGGTGATCTTGTCGACCTGACGACGAACGGCGGCCGCGTCGGCGGTGTCGTCCTTGGTGACGAACAGCAGCGAGTCCAGCGGCTTGAGGCCGCCCTTCACGAAGGTGTCCGGCGTGACGATGTAGTTGGTCGGCAGCACCCCGGAGGCCCCGAACGTCGCGACCACCTTCAGCCGCACGCGTCGCGGCCTGGAACTTCACGGGTACGACGTCGCCGAGCCCGATGCCACGGCGCTGCGCGGACTGCTCGTTGACCGCGATCGTGCCGGGCCGCAGGGCGAGCATCGAGCCCTGCTCGACCGGCAGCGCGAGCGCGAGGCCGAGGGACCGGGCGTCGATCGCCCCGACGAACGCGCGGTCGCCCTTGATGTCGGCGCCCGCGGTGCGGAACTCCGCGACGTCGCGCACCCCGTCGACGCGGCGGATCTCGCGCGCGACGCTGGTCGAGAACGGCGTGCCCACCACGTTGGACACCACGAACTGCGACGTCAGCGTGCGCTTCACGGCGGCGTCGGTGCTGGCCGTCGCGGACTGCCCCAGGATCGACATGAGGGCCACCAGGGTCAGCCCGATCATCAGGGCGCTGGCCGTGGCCGCCGTACGCCTCGGGTTGCGCAGGGAGTTCTGCGCCGCCAGCGTGCCGACGGTGCCGAACGCGCGCCGGTAGACGAGCTCGAAGAGCCGGGTCAGCGGGCGACCGACCCAGGGGCTGAGCAGCGAGACGCCGACCAGGATGGCGAGCATCCCGCCGCCGATCAGGCTGAGGCCGAGGTTGCCCTCGCGGGTGAACCCGAAGACCATGCTCGCGGCGCCGAGCAGGATCAGCACGAAGCCGACCAGCACCCGGCGGCGCAGCGACGCCTCCGGCAGCGCGACGTCGTCCCGCAGCGCGGCGACCGGCGGGATCGAGGAGGCACGCCGGGCCGGCAGGTACGCCGCCAGCATCGTGACCAGCACGCCCACGCCGTACGACGCCACCACCGTGCGCAGGTTGACCGGGAAGGTGGCGCGGCTCAGGTCGAAGCCGACCGCGCCGAACAGCAGCTGCAGGCCGCGCGCCAGGACGTAGCCCGCACCCAGCCCGAGCGTCGAGCCGAACAGGCCGACGACCAGCGCCTCGGTGAGGACCGAGACGTTCACCTGCCCGCGCGAGGCGCCCAGCGCCCGGAGCAGCGCGAGGTCGCGGCTGCGCTGGGCGACCAGGATCGAGAAGGTGTTGATGATCAGGTAGATCCCGACCACCAGCGCGACGCCGGCGAAGACCAGCAGGAAGGTGTTCAGGAAGCCCAGGATCGTGTCGAGCGTGGCCTTGTTCTTCTTCACGACCGCGTCCCCGGTGCGGGCCACCACGTCGGCGGGCAGCACCTTCTGGGCGGCCGCGGCGAGCTGCGTCTGGGTCACCCCCGGCGCGGCGGTCAGCGACACCGCCGAGTAGACGTCCCTGCCGCCGAGGAACAGGTCCTGCATCGCGCGGACGTCGAACAGCGTCAGCGTCGCGCCGTTCAGGCCGCCGGAGCCGAACTCGACGAGGCCGACGACCTTCGCCTTCAGCGTCGGCGGGTCGCCCGGCGTCACGAGCGTCACGGTGTCCCCGACGCCGTACCCCGCCTTGCGCGCGGTGTCGACGTCGAGCGCCACCTGGCCGGCCCGCGTCGGGAACGCGCCGCTGCTCAGCGTGATGATCGGCTTGCCGGCGAGGTTCTGGGCGCCGGAGTAGTTGAAGGCCAGGCCGGGCGGGCCGTTGCCGCCGACGACCTTCTTGTTCCGGCCGATCACGTAGACCGACTCCAGCTGCACGCTGGGGTGCACGGACCCCACCTCGGGCAGCTGGTCGAGGCGGTGGACGACCGAGACCGGCAGCGTGCGGGCGTCCTGCTCCGAGCCGAAGTCGCCGGCGCCGGTGAAGGCGACCTCCACGTCGGCGGTCGAGCCCTCGATGATGCCGTCGAACGCGTCGCCCATCGCGTCGGTGAAGATGAACGACCCCGCGACGAACGCGACCCCGAGCACCACCGCGGTCGCGCTGAGGGCCAGCCGGACCTTGCGCGCGAGCAGGTTCCGCCACGTCATCTTCAGCATCGGCACTCCTCCTGCGACGAAGTCTGTCGCACGCCCGGTGGTATCGACCGATCGGACCGGTTCCCGGGCCCGTCGGGAACCGCACGCATAGCCCGACTGGGTGGTTAACGGACCTTAGCGAGGAATCTCCGATTCCAGGCGTTCCGCGCGCCCCGTCCGGGACCGTAGCCTCACCGGTGGCCCCCACCCGGGCGAGCGCGCTCACCGATCTGCCAGTCCGGGAGCACCGGGGCGACCCTGGGGATGTGTCGTCGATGACGGTCTACGCCGGCAACCGCACTGCCATCGCACGACACCCCGGCCGGCGGGCCGCCGGACTGGTGGCGGTGCTCTCCGTGGTCGTCGCCGGCCTGACCGTCGCGCCGTCCACCGCGACCGCCGCGCCCGGGCCCGCGGCCTCCGAGTCCTCCGACGTGCGCGTGGGGGTGCTCGCCCTGGCCGGTGCCATCGCCGCCGTCGGTCGGACCCCGCAGCTCGCCGGCACGCTGCCGTTCACCCGCACCTCCGTCGCCGACGTGCTGCGCCTCGACGACGTGGTCACCTCCGACCTGACCGAGGCCCTCGCAGGCACCGACCTGGCGACGGCGCTCGGCGCGGTGCGTGGCATCCGGGACGTCGCCGTCACCGACGGCGGGGACACGATCACGTTCGGGTACGCCCAGCACGGAGACCGTGCCGCTGGAGCTCGCCTACGACGACGGAGACCTGCGCTTCGGCGCCAACGCGGGCGCGGGCGACCTGACCGTCGGCCTGGCCACCCCGGTGGGCGGGACACCGTTCGTGGTCCACGTCGACCGGACCCAGACCGACCCGCTGCTGAGGTTCGCGCTCGTCAGCCAGCCCGAGCTCACCCTCGACGTCACGGTGGCGCAGCCCGACGTCGCGCCGTTCACCGCACGCCAGGGGTTCACCGACGTCCGGGTCACCGGCGGTCACTACCAGGTCCGGCGCACCGAGGACATCACCCTGCGGGACCCGGACGGCCGCGGGCTGCTGACGCTCGAGGACCTGCGGTACTCCACGCTCCCCGACCTGTTCCGGATCACCCCGACCCAGGACCGGGTCGACATCGGCTTCGGGCTGCGGCTGCCGGACTCGGTGGCCGTGGACGGCTCCGGCGACGGGTCCGGCGAGGACGCCCGGCTGGGCACGTTCACCCTGACCGGTCCGGCCTCCGGCGACGCCGCCTGGCCGGACCCGGCCGCCGACGGCACGCGCAGCTACGGCGACGCCCTGGCCGCGGTGACGGGGCTGTCCCTGGTCGACGGCATCACGTCGCTGTCGAAGTACACCGGCGCGGCGCTGGCGCTGCAGGACGCTGCGGACGTCCCCTTCCCGAACCTCGGCGGCGGCACCGGTGACCTCTTCGCGCCCGGTGACCAGCTCCTCGACCTGCTCTCCACGTCCGCGGTGGCCCAGATCCGGTGCGGCCTGAGCCCCGGATCACCCCCGACCGGCACACCGGCCCCCGGCGACACCGTCTACTGCGACGCGGTCGCCGCCGAGGGCCTCGGCACCATCACCGGTGCCACCTGGTCCACCGTGGGAGGCGGGACCGTGGCCACCACCGGTGCCGCCGACCAGCGGAAGGCCGTCGGCGTCCACCCCCAGGGCACCGTGCAGATCGACGGCTCCGACGGCGAGCCCGACGTCGTGGTCACGCTGACCCTGAAGAGCGGCAGGACGATGGTGGCGCCGGTCGATGCCGCGCACCGTCCAGGACGTCGTGTCCCGGATCCGGCAGCTCGGGGACCACGGCGACCGCGACGGCGGGCGCGACCGTCGACCTCGCCGGCGCACCGCCTCGACGTCGACGTCGACCTGCGCGACGCCGCCGTGAGCAAGCCGCTCGGCGTCGGCAACCCGGGCACGCTCGGTGCCCTGGTCGGCCTGACCGGTCTCGAGGCCGGGGGAGCCGACGGCCCAGGCCACCGCCCGCGGCACCGACGCGTCCTTCGACGTGGGCTTCGGCATCGGCACGGCCGCACCGGCCGCCGGGCAGGAGCGCAGCACCGTGCTGCTGCCCCGCGACGAGACGCTGATCCAGGTCGCGGACGTCTCCGCGACCCCGCCGAGCAACGTCACCGGGCTGCCGGCCCGGGTCGGCTTCCTCGGGGTCGACGTCGACCTGGGCGACGTCGGCTCGACGCCGTGGGCGGCCCGGCGGCCTCGCTGCGTCGTCTCGGTGGCGCCACCGGCCCGCTGAGCCTGGGCTCGCTGCTCACCGACCAGGGCACGCTGACCCCCGGGGTCCTCGGGCTGCAGTCCCACGTGACGGCGGACGTCTCCTTCGACGCCCGCGAGAGGTCGCTCGACGGTGACAGGTACGCCTCCGGCGCGGATGGCCCCGCCTCCGGCTCGGCGACCGTGCACTGGGGGAGCCACCGGGGTCCCGTCGGTCTCGACCACCACCGGCTACCGCAGGCTCCGCCTCTTCGACCCGGTCCCGGCCGCCTTCCTCAGCGGTACGGCGGCGGTGACGGCGGGCTCCCCGGACACAGGTCAGCGTCACCACCGGCGGGCCGAGCCTGTACGCCGCGCTGGGTGTCCCGGCCACCCCGGGCGTCGAGGTCGCGCGGCGGATGATCGGCCCCGGCATCGCCTGCCAGAACGTCACCGTCACCGACGCCCACCACCTCACCTGCGAGGGACTGGCTCCCGACGGCACGGCCGCCGTCGCGGACGGCGGGAGCGTCGACCTGATCGTGCTCGGCGACCCCTTCGCCCTGCGCGACGGCGTGATCGAGGGACTCGCCGGCACCCTCAACGCCTTCGACACCCTCGGCAGCGACCACCGCCCCGCCGACGGTCTCGCCGACGACCAGTACACCTCCACGCTCCCGCTGGTCGACCTCACGCCCGCCCAGCTCGCCGGCGAGCGCGGCGCTCTCGGCACCGGCCTCGCCGACCTCGCCGACGCGGCGACCGAGGACGAGTCCGGCGCGAAGCGGCGGCCTGCCGCCCGTCTCGAGCGCCCAGGAGATGGCCACGGCCGTGTCCAGCCTGGTCCCGGGCAGCACCGGCCTCACCTACACGCTCGGCACCGACCGGCTCGGTGTCTCCCTCGGGGCCGCTGCGGCGACGACCCTGAAGGCACCGCTGCGGTTCATGGTCGACGGTCGGGGACAGGTGCAGAGCGACGACACCGTCGACGTCGGCACGACCTCGACCACGACCCTGGCGATCGACGTGGACACCGCGACCGCGCGCGCCCGGACCAGTGCCGGCACCGGCACGTCCTCGACCGCGACCGTCGACCTGGCGCTCCTTCGCCGGCAAGCGGCTGCGCGCCGGCGTCGGCGCGGGGACCACCCAGGCCTCCGGCAGCAGCGCCGCGCTCGAGGTCGCCGTCGACACGACGTACGACGGCACCGCCGAGCAGCTGGAGACGAGCCGCTCGACCACGGGCGTGCCGGCCGGCTCCACCACGGCGGCCACGGCCCGGCTCGCGCTGGTCGGCGAGACGCAGCCGATCGTCTACTCCGCCCTCGCGACCGACTCCTCGGGAGGCGCGGGCGCCGCCCAGCCGGCACCCGAGGCGATGCAGGTGAAGTTCCTCGCCGAGGGCCTCGACGGCCTCGCCGACGCGGTCGGCAACGCCCTCGACGGCGCGGCCCCGCGCAACACGGGTCCCGGCGGCGTACCGGTCTCGGCCCCGCTCATCGGCTCGGACCTCGACGCAGGGGCGAACGTCCGCGGCGTCCTGACCGGACTCACCTCCGCCCTGCGCACCCAGCTCGCCGGCGTCACCGCGACCAGTGCGACCGACCTCGCGGACGCCCTCGCGACGCGGACCGACGCCGCCGTCCGGACGGCTCCCGGGGTCTCGGGCGACGGTGCCACCGCCGAGGTGACCTGCGCCCAGGGCAAGGACTGCGTCCCGTGCCCGGACGACGCCGACGGCAACCCCACGTCCTGCGCCGCCGACGGGCCGAAGGCCTGGGACACCGTGCGGATCCACACCACGTTGACCGGGGACGCCCGGACCGGGAAGACCCAGTTCGAGGTCGGCCTGGACGGGCTCTCCGTCACCTCCGACAAGGAGGTCGACACCTCCACCAGCTGGACGCTGCCGATCACCCTCGAGCTCAAGCGCGGTGTCGGCCCGCGTGTCGTGGTGGACGCCGGGGACACGCTCGCGCTGGACGCGTCCGCGGCGCTGCCCACGGGCGGCGCCTGTGCGACCGGCACGCACTGCATCAAGGCGATCGTCGGCTACCTCCCGGCGAAGCTCACCGCGACCGGCGCCGACGGGACCGTCGACGTCGGGGTCCGCGTGAAGCCGGCCGCCGGCGCCTACGACCTGTTCGACCTGTACGACGGCAGCCTGAAGGCCGTGCCCGGCTTCTCCGACGAGGGCGCCCTGCACGACGAGGACGGGACTGCGGCTCGGCTTCGAGACGCTGTCCTCCGTCCGCCGGCGCCTTCGACCTGCTCGGCTCGATCCACGTGCCGTGGACCCCGGCCGACGGCTTCGCCGACGTGACCTACGACCAGGTGAAGCTGGACGTCGGCGAGCTGATCGCCACGCTGGCCAAGCCCTTCGACGTCGTCGACCCCTACCTCGGGCCGGCCCGCGACGTGATCGACGTGCTCCGCACCCCGATGCCGGTGGTCTCCGACCTGTCCGAGCTCGGCGGTGGTGACGAGATCTCCCTGCTCAGCCTGCTCGACACCCTCTCCGGTGCCGACAAGCGACTCGAGCTCGCCTACCGGGTCATCTCGTTCATCGACAGCGCCACCCAGATCGTCGGCGCCATCGCGCCGTACGCCAAGCCAGCAGGTGCCCCTCGAGGACCTCGCCGCGTCCGGCGCGCTGCTCACCCTCGACCCGTCCGAGGTCGAGCTCTCCTCGTCGTGCACGCGAGACGGTCCGGACCAGCACCACGGTCACGCCCCCGGGCGGAGCGTCGACGACCACCTCGACCAGGGCGAAGTCCCCGTGCCCGCGAGCCGGACGCGGAGGAGCAGGCCAAGCCCGGCGTCCGCGACCAGACGACCGCCGAGAAGCCGCAAGGGCACCCGGAGGGTCAAGGAGAGCGTCTCCCAGACCACGAAGTCCCTCACCGGCTCGGCTCCCGGCTTCTCGCTGCCGTTCCTGGCCGACCCGGACCAGCTCGTCGACGTCCTGACCGGCGAGGGCGAGGTGTCCTACTTCCGGCTCGACTTCGGCAGCCTGGTCGCCAAGGTGGCCTACACCCAGAGCTTCGGGCCGATCATGGCCGGTCCCGTGCCGATCAAGCCGTTCGTGGGCGGGTCGATCTCCGTGGAGGGCCGCATGGCCGCCGGGTTCGACTCGATGCCGCAGACCCTGGCCGCGCGGTCCCTGTCGCACCCCGGCGACGTGGACGGGCTCGATCGCCGCGTACGGCGGCTTCGACGGCGGCGATCATCACCGAGGGCTTCTACCTCGACGACCTCGACGGCGAGGGCGTCGACGTCCCCGAGGTCAAGCTCGTCGCGACGCTCGAGGCGGGGGCCGGCGTCAGCATCGGCATCGTCACCGCCGGCCTCAAGGGCGGCGTGACGCTCACGATCAACCTCGACCTCAACGACCCGAACGACGACGGCAAGCTGCGGACCGCCGAGATCCGCGACCTGTTCGCGGGCAACGCGACGTGCGTCTTCGACGCGAAGGCGACCATCGAGGCGTTCATCGCGGTGTTCGTCGAGATCGAGCTGCGTGTTCACGTCCCTGAGCTGGGAGTTCGACCTGCTCCGGCTCGGCCCGTACACGCTCTTCGAGTACGGCTGCCCCGACACGCCTTCCCTCGCTGGTGAAGCTCGTCGAGCGGCAAGCTGACGCTGACGTCCGGGAGCGAGAGCCCGCTGCGCGCGTCCGCGCAGGCCTCGGACAACGCCGACGCCAACGCCGACGACTACGAGGTGCGCCAGTTCGACACCGGCGACGGGCGCAGGGCAGCGGCACCACGACGTACGAGGTGGCCGCGCTCAACCGGGTGCAGCGGGTGGTGGTCGCGAAGGAGTCGTCGGGCGGCGGCTACGACGTGACGCGTCTACAAGACCGCGACGGCGGTGTCCACGGAGGTCGCAGGACCACGCGCGACCACGCGGCGTTCCCGGACTTCCTGGCCGACGGCGGCGCACAGGACGACAAGCTGTCGTTCCTCCGCGGGCGAGACCTTCGCCGACGACGGCACCTTCGTGGGCACGGACTTCACCACGCCCGTGACGGTCGACGGGTGGTGCCGGCGCCGACCTGCTCGTCACCGGTGACGGTGCCGACAGCCTCAGCGGAGGCGCCGGCACCGACACCCTGACGGCCGGACTCGGCGACGACCGCCTCGACGGTGGCGACGACCAGGACATCCTCGACGGTGGCGCCGGCAGCGACGACCTGCGTCGGCGGCTCCGGCGAGCGACCGGGTCGCAAGGTGGCCCGGGTGCCGACCGCGCCGTGGGTGGCGACGGCGACGACTCCCTGGTGGGTGGACCGGGCCGCGACGTACGCGCCGTGCTGGTCGACCTCGGCCCGGCCGAGGTGGAGAAGCAGGTGCGGCTCGGCTTCGACAGCGGCGACGTGCTGGTGGGCGGGGAGGGCGCGGACTCGGTCGACGGCGGAGACGGCTCCGACGTGGTGGTCGGTGGCAACGCCCCCGGCCTCACCGCCGGCGCTGCCGAGCGCGCTGTTCCACGACCGGCAGCCGGTCGGCCAACGTGCTGACCCGGGGCGCACACCAACCCGGTCGCCACCCCGGTGGCGGTGACCACGGCCACGGTGCCCGGCGCGGCCCAGCTCGACGGGCTCTGCGCGTCCGGGACCCTGGTCGACGGTGCGACGGGCCAGGGACCTGGTGACCGGTGGTGACGAGGCCGACGTGGTCGTCGGCGGCGACGGCTCCGACGACCTCGACGGCGGCAGCGGTCCCGACGAGATCTGCGGGCGCAACGGCGCGACCAGATCTCCGGGGACGGCGCCGCCCCGGGACCCGGACGAGAGCTACGACGACGTCGTGCGCGGTGGCCTCGGCAGCGACCGGGTCGAGGCCGGCGCGGGCCGCGACGTGGTCTTCGGCGACGACGTCACGCTCGTGCGCTCGCGGCGGCCGGGTGCTGGACGGCTCGCTCGGCGGCGACGCCGCGGGTGCCGGGAACGACTACCTCGAGGGCGGTGACGCCGACGACGTGCTCAGCGGCGGTGGCGGCTCCGACCTCGTGATCGGCGGCGCCGGGCGACGACGTCGCCTCGGGCGAGGGCGCCGGGACGGTCGCCACGGGCGGACCTGCGCCGTCGCTGGCCGACCGCCTGGTCGACTGCGCGACGGCCACCCGGGTGGTGCACGGGTACGTCGACCTGAACGGCGACCTGCTGGCCGGACCCACGGGCCCGACCGGGACCGCTCCGGACGACGGCGACCTCGCGGGCCTCGTCGTCGTCGGCGGCGTGATCCGCGCCCTCGGCTCGACCACGGCGCTCACCGGCCTGGTCGGCGGCGACGACCGTGGTCATCGACGGTCGGGTCGACCTCGACCGGGACGGCACGGTGACCGACGCGGACACCGGCACGGTGGCGCTGGCCTCCATGCGGGGCACGACGCCGGCCAACGCCGCCGGGGACTGCGTCCTCGGTGGTGAGGGAGACGACCGTCTGCGCCGGTGGTGCGGGTTCGGACTACCTCGGTGGCGGCGACGGCACGGACCTCGCCGACGGCGGCGACGGCAACGACCTGGTGCTCGGCGACGCCGGCACGGACGTGCTGCTCGGCGGCCCGCACCAGGACGTGCTGGTCGGCGGTGTCGGTGACGACCACCTGCTCGGCGGCGGCGGCGACGACCGGCTGCGCGGGAACGAGGGCGACGACACCCTCGTCGGCGGCGGCGAGACCTCCGGGACGACGGACGGCGAGGACGTCGAGCTCGGCGGCCGCGGCGCCGACGTCCTGGTGGCCGAGAACGGCTCGGTCGTCTCCCAGTCCGTGGTGACCCAGGTGGCCGCGGCGGGCTGGAGGACGGCGCCGGGCGTGCCCGCCGCCGTCCTCACCGGTGCGGGCTCGGCCCGCTTCGACGGAAGCGCCGTGCTCTGCGGCGCGCAGACCGAGGCGACCCGCTGGGTCACGCTGCTCGCCGGTGGCGCGCAGACGCGGACGCCGACCGCCTCGCCGGGCGGCCCGGTGCTCTACGACGAGCTGTACGGCGGCTACGACTGCGACTGGGTCTTCGGCTCGCCGCGGCGACGACCTCGTGCGCGGTGGCCAGGGCGACGACGTCGTCGAGGGCAGCAGCGGCAACGACACGGCGTACGGCGATGCCGGCGACGACGTGGTGGTCGGCGGCAGCACCGTCGACCCGACGACGGACGCGCGCGTGACGGTGACCCGCAGCGCCGCCGGTGTCGCCGACGGCCGGGACACGGTCTACGGCGACGGCGGGCCCGACGGCGAGGTCGGGCGGGACCTGGTGACGGGCGACAACGCGACACCGGTCAGGACGACGGGATCGACGTACGCCGTGCGGCTCCAGGACGTGCAGAAGGCCGGGGCCATCGTGCCGGCCGCGGCGTACGGCGACGACGTGGTGTACGGCGACGCGGCCGGCGTCGCGACGGCCGGCGGCCAGGATCGGATCTTCGGCCAGGGCGGCGACGACGCGCTCAACGGCGGCGGAGGCGACGACTACGTCGAGGGCAACAGCGGCACCGACACGATCAACGGCGGCGACGGCCAGGACGACCTGGTCGGCGGCTCGTCCGCGGCGGACGGACTGCCGCTCGGTGCCACCGCCACCCGGCTCGCCCAGGTGGTCCCGGCGGTCGACCCCTCGGCCGCGGGGCTGCTCGACGAGCGCGACGTGGTCGCACGGCGGCGCCGGGCACGACGTGCTGCTCGGCGACAACGGCCGGATCACCCGGCCGGCCGGCGGGACCATCGACAGCACGGCCACGCCTACCGCGGGGTGGCGATGGCCGACACCGCGGCCGGTGCCACGTCCGGCTCCGACGACCTCTGGGGCGACCAGGGCGACGACGTCGTCTACGGCCAGATGGACGACACCGCCCGTCCCGCGACGGGCACGGTCCTGGGCACCGGCGACACGATGCACGGCGGCCCCGACGCGGACAGCCTGCTCGGTGACCTCGGGGTCGTGCAGCCCACGCCGGCGACCGGCGCGAAGCGGCTGGTCTCCAACGGCAGCTTCGTGCAGGAGGACGTCTTCCAGCCCGGGACCCTCGTGCCGGTCACCACGGTGCCGGCCGCGCTGGTCGGCATCGGCGGCTCGGACGTGGCCTTCGGTGACGGCGGCAACGACACGATCCGGCTCGGTGCCGACCGCGACCTCGCCAACGGTGGCGCCGGACGACGACGTGCTGCTCGGCGGTGACGCCGACGACGCGCTGTGGGGCGGCACCGGTCACGACCGGCTGTTCGGCGGGTACGGCGACGACCACCTCGACCTGAAGCGGCCGGGGACGGGTGCGCCGTCGTACTGGTCGACGTACGCCACCGTCGCGGGTGCGGAGGACACCGACGACAAGGCGTCCACGACCAACGGCGCGGATCTCGCGTACGGCGGCTGGGGTGCCGACACGATGCAGGCCGACCAGGGTGGCGCCGGACGCCAGCCGGGGTCGGACCAGCTCGTCGACTGGGTCGGCAACCACAACCTGTACCTCGTCTGCAACGGCGCGTACGGCGCGGGCTACGTGCAGCGGCAGAGCAGCCCGGACATGGAGAGCCTGCTGTCCACGCTCGTGACCGCCGCCGGGGGCACGGACGTGGCGACGGCGGAGAGCGCGGCGTTCTACGACCTCGGGCTGGTCACGAACTCGGGCAACAGCGCGAACTCCAAGCCGATCGCCGGTGCGCCGGCCAACTACACCTGCGAGGGCGCCGGCTGACCCTGTCGGTAGGCGTCGCTACGGTCCTGGTCATGGACCTGGGCGACGCCTACCGGATGGGCACCGAGCTGCTGCGGCACCACGGCCTCGACGGCTGGACGCTGGCCTTCGACGGCGCGAAGCGCCGGGCCGGTGTCTGCCGGTACGACGTCCGGGTGATCGGGCTCTCGGCGCCGCTCACCCGGCTGCACGCGCCGGACGAGGTGCGCGAGACGGTCCTGCACGAGGTCGCGCACGCGCTCGCCGGCCCGCGGCACGGCCACGACGCGGTCTGGGTCGCGCAGGCCCGCGCCATCGGCGGCAACGGCCGCCGCTGCGTCCCGTCCGACGCCCCGACCGTGACGGCCCCCTGGATGGGCGTCTGTCCCGCCGGGCACACCGCCGAGCGGCACCGGCGGCCCGAGCGCGTGCAGTCGTGCGCCCGGTGCAGCCGCACGTTCTCCGCCGAGCACCTGCTGGAGTGGACGCTGCACGGCCG
Organism: uncultured Actinomycetota bacterium; assembly: GCA_963811515.1. Classification (GTDB taxonomy): domain Bacteria; phylum Actinomycetota; class Actinomycetes; order Propionibacteriales; family Nocardioidaceae; genus Nocardioides_B. The sequence continues at coordinate 25,376 of CAWERI010000009.1, read as the reverse complement.
CCCGGCGGTGATGCACCCCAACTACCTGCACGAGCTCGAGGGCCTGCGCTCCGGTCGGCGGATGCGGCTGGCCGGGGTCGGGCAGCCCGTCCGGCTCCTGGTCCCCGGGCCGCTGCACGGCCGGATCGCGCGCGTGGTCAAGCGCGGCCGCACCAGCTACCACGTCCAGCTGCCCGAGGGCCGCTACCGGGTCCTGTTCGCCGCCGCCGACCCGCTGGCCTGACGGGTCGAGCGCTGGTCGAGCCTGTCGAGACCACTCAGCCACCGCGGTTGGTCGAGCCTGTCGAGACCACTCGGCCACCCGGTTGGTCGAGCTCGTCGAGACCACTCGGCCACCGGCTGGTCGAGCTCGTCGAGACCACTCAGCCACCGGCGGTTGGTCGAGCTCGTCGAGACCACTCGGCTCGCCTCTCGCCACCTCGCCACGCGAGAACCCGGAGAATCCCCTGTGGACAAAGGGATTCCCACCGTTCTGCAGCAGAAACTGTCGGTGGTCACCCCTAGATTCAGACCATGACCAGCACCACCGACACCCTCGACGACCTGCGGGAGTACGACGCTTCCGCGGTCCTCGACGCGGTGACGCGCGAGCGCCGCACGGCCGACCTGGCCGAGGCGCGACTGCTGGACCTGGCGGTGCACTGGGTCGACCTGCACCCCGTCACCGAGCAGCACCGCGCGGCGACGCCGCACCACGAGTCCGGGCTGTTCGGTGGTCCTGACGGCCGGCCGGGGCTGGCCGGTGACGGGACGCCGGGCATCGCGGAGTTCGCCGTGGAGGAGCTCGCGGCGACCCTCGGCATGTCATACCGCTCCGGACTGCGGCTGTGCGAGGAGGCGGTCGAGCTGTGCTTCCGCCTCCCGCGGCTGTGGGCCCTCGTGCAGGACGGCCGTCTCCAGGCCTGGAAGGCGAGGCTGGTCGCAAGGGAGACGAGCGACCTCTCCCGCGAGGCGGTGGCCTTCGTGGACAGGCACGTCGCGACCCTGGGCCGGCGCAACCGGTTGCCGCTGCTGAAGGCCGTCGTCCACGAGGCCCGCATGCAGTGCGACCCCGACCAGGCCGACGCCGTCGAGCAGCTCGCCCTGGAGCGGCGCGGCGTGTGGTTCGACCACCGGGAGTCGACCGCGACCACCCAGGTCACCGCCCGGCTCGACACGTTGGACGCGCTCGACCTGCAGCAGTCGGTCGCGGACCTGGCGACCGTGATGGACAGCTCGGCGACACCCGTCCGCTCGACGTCCGGCAGGCCGGTGCGCTGGGGATGCTGGCCCACCCGCAGCGTGCGCTCGACCTCGTCGCCGGGACCGCGCCCGGCGCGGCCGATCGCCCCGGCGCGGCCGATCACGCACTGCCCGTGGGCCTGAACGGTTCGCGGGGCACGCTCTACCTGCACGTGAGCGCAGCGGACCTGGCGAATCACGGGCCGACGTCCTCGGGCGGCGGTTCGGTGGAGAGGCTCGGCGCCGCGACCCTGCAGGTGCTGCGGGACTGGCTGCTCCGGATGCGCACCGTGTCCGTGCGACCGGTCCTCGACCTCGATCGCGCCGACGCCGTCGACGTCCACGATCCGCCCGGCTGGATGCGCGAGCTGGTCGTCCTCCGCGACGAGCAGTGCGTCTTCCCGGGATGCCCCGTGGACGCCCGCGCCTGCGACCTCGACCACGTGGAGGCCTACGTCTCGCCGGACGACGGTGGTCCGCCGGGCCAGACCTCGCCGGCGAACCTCGCGTGTCTGTGTCGACGGCACCACCGGCTGAAGACCTTCACCGGCTGGACCTACCGGCGACGGGCTGATGCGACGTACCTCTGGACGGGGCCCGACGGCCGCAGCTACTCCTGACGGAATGCTCCAGGGCCCAACGCCCCAACGCTGGGTCAACGAGTCCTAGACCTTCGGAGCCTCCGGGTCGCTCTCGTCCCCGACGAAGTGGATCGCGAACGCCTTGTTCGTGATGAACAGGAACGTGCAGTCCGCGTCCTGCGTGGCGCCGTGCTCCATGATCCCGCCCTCCGGGAACCACACGAAGCTCCCGGCCGGGTACTGGCCCTGGTGGGTGTTGAGAGTGCCCTCGAGGACGTAGACGCCGTGGGCGCATGGGTGGCTGTGCCAGGGATTCGTGAAGCCGGCCCGGTAGACCATCTTGAGAATCATCATCCCGGTCTCCGGGTCATCGACCAGCGGGACGTGCTCCAGATTGGCCTTGATGTACTCGACAGGGAACAGCTCCCACGCGGCGGTGTTCGTGTCGATGACTGATAGCTCGACCGGCTTCATGGGTTGGGTCACGGAAGACTCCAGGTGGTAGCTGGGCTCCTGCGCCCGCGTTGGTGGAGCGGAGAGTGCGCAGGGCCTTTGACCGTCCGAGTTTCGCAGGGCCGGCGCTCACTGGCACGCGCCACATCGACCGGAGGATCTCGTCCAGCTGCCAGCAACCGCGTCCGTGTCGGCGTCGCGCTCCAGGCAGACGGAGAGGTGCCCCGTGCCGTCGGGCAACGGCAGAACGACCTGGGTGAAGTTCCCGTAGGCGATGACGAGGTGCCTCAGGCCACCGCAGTCCAGGTCCCCGCGCTGTCGCGCCAACGTCAGTCCTGCCCGTGCCCGAAAGCTACATACCGAACATGTGCCCCCAAGCCGAAGACGGTCTGCACGATGTCTTCACGTGACGAGCTCATCCACCCACCGGTAACCACGACTGTTCGACCACCCCGACTGGCGCTAGCGTGAAGTCAGCCACGACAGAGCCGCTCCGGCGGTGTGGCGAGGGGGTCGAGGCGGGAGAAGTCTCGCTGCCGGCGAGCCAGCACCCGGGTCACTGCTCGCAGAGCGGGGTCACTCTTCCGCACAACAGGCGGGAGAGTGAGATGCGCAGGACAGCCCTATTCGCAAGCACCTCGGTAGCCGTCGTCGTCGCGGCCGGGCTCGCTGTCGGTGCGGCCCAGGCAGACCAGGACACGCGCGACCCGAGCGCCACGACGCAGACCAACCGGGCGGCACCCCGCATCACGGTGGTCGAGCGTGCTGTCAGTGACACCCTCGTCGACCTGGGGCCGCAGGGCGACAGCATCGGCGACCAGCTCGCCTTCGGCAACCCGGTGTACGACGGGACCAACTCGCACAAGGTGGGTCGCGATCAGGGATCCTGCGTCCGCACGGTCGTCGGGAAGGCCTGGCAGTGCTCCTTCACGACCAGCCTCTCCCACGGGTCACTGGTCGTCGAGGGCCCGTTCTACGACACCCGGGACTCGGTGCTCGCCATCACCGGCGGCACGGGAAGCTACTCCCGCGCCCGGGGCGTGATGCACCTGCACGCACGCAACGCCAAGGGCACTGCGTTCACCTTCAGGTTCGTCGTCCAGAACTGACAGGATCTCGAGCACCTGGGCCTACGACGCGGAGACGTCAGCGCCGGCGCAGAGCGTGCGCCCGCCGCGGGTGAGTACCTGAGCGGATGTGGTCGCCGGCTCCGTGGCGGACAGTGACGAGCATGACCGAGACCCACGCCCGCGAGTCCTCCCCGCCCCGGCGTGGGTGCGCCCCGGGGCGGTCGTCCTGCTGGTGCTCACCGTCGCGCTGGCGTCGCTGGTCGTGGACATCTCCTACGGCCTGGCGCTCGAGTACGGCGACACCGCGGCCCCGGACGGGCGCATCGCCGCACGGTCGTTGCGCGACTGGGGGATGGGCGTCGGACTGGTGGTCGGGCTCGCCGGCTGGGTCGTGGTGGCCGCGCGCCGGTCCCGCGGCCGCCGCGCGATGACGGTGGGCGCGGCGGTCGCGGTCGTGGTGACGCTGGTCGGGGTGCCGGGCGGCGCCGTGCTCGGCGTGCACCAGAAGCTTCGACGCCTACCCGGACCTGCCGTCGTGCACCGACGGGTTCCGGACCGGCCCCGCCGTCCCGGTCGTCCAGGCGGCGCAGACCGGGTTCGCCGACCTGGACCACCCGGGCCCGTTCAGCGGCGGCGGGTCGTCCGGGGTCGACGGGTGCTCGACCCAGCTGATGGTGGACGGGGACGTCGACGTGCCGGCCCGCTACCGGGGCACGCTGACCGACAACGGCTGGCGGATCAGCCACGCGACACCTGACCTGGTCGCGGCCACCAGGAACGGTCAGGGGTTCGAGGCGTCCCGGGACCAGGACGGCTCGTGGTGGGTGTGGATCGGACCCGCGGGACTCCGGGCGCAGCCGACCCGGCCCGGCGAAGTGACGCCGCGCCGCTGAACCGCCGAGGTCCGGACGCCTGGCACCATGGCCCGATGCCGGGTCACCGCCTCGTCTCGCTGCTCGCCACGCTGCTGCTGCTCGTGTCCTGCACGGCGTCCTCGCGGTCGGCCGAGCGGCCCACCTCGTCGTGCCCCGCACTGCACTTCGACGACGTGCGCGGTCCGGTGCCGTCGTACGCCTCCCCGCCTCTCGCGTCGTTCCCCAACGACCAGGCCCTGTGCCGAGGGCTCTGGCTGCCGACGGCCGACCGCTGGTTCGTGCCGCAGGGGTTGGCGCTGGACGGGCGCACGGCCTGGGTGAGCGGGTACCGCTGGCGCCAGGCGTACGGCGACCGCCCCTGCCGGCTGCTGCGCGTCGACCTGCGCACCGGCCGGCTGCTCGCGTCCGCCGACCGGCTCACCGGGTCGGTGGGGGACCGCCGGCCGACGTTCTGCCGGCACGGTGGGGCGCTGTCCCTGGACCGGCACGGGCTCTGGCTGGCCGAGGCCGACCGGTTGTGGCTGGTCGACCCGGCGAAGGTCGGCACCGGCGAGGAGGTGCTGCGGGTGTGGCGCACCGAGCGCCCGGTCCGCGGCTCGGCCCTGGTCGACGGGTCGCGCTCGGAGATCGCGCTGGTGTCGTTCTCGGACCGGAGCGCCGGCCGGACGCGCTGGTACTCCTTCGACGACCTCCTCGCCGACGGCGTCACGACCCTGGTCGCCGGACGGGCCGCGGGTCCCGACCAGGCCGGTGCCACGCGGACCACCCCGGCCGTCCGCCGGGTGCAGGGCACCACGCGCGGACCCGGGGGAGTGTGGTCGACGTCCTCGGTGTCGACCTGCGGCATGCTCGTGACCCCGGCAGGCCGCCGCGTGGCGTTCGCCCCCGGTGCCGAGGATCTCGCGTTCGACGGTCGTGGCCGGGTCTGGGCGGTCCTCGAGTCCGGCGCCCGGAGCTACCAGCGCGACGACCGCCCGCTCGTGCCGATGCTCGCGCGCTTCGACGTGCGCTCGCTGCTCTCCGGCCCCGACACCACCTGCTCCTGGTAGAGCCCCCCGCTGCGACCGGAGCCGCGGACCTTGCCCGCGTGACTTAGGCTTGCCTTACCTGTCGCCCCGTCGAGGAGTCCCATGCCCGAGCCCCGCCGTCGTCGTACCGCCTTCGCCGCCACCGTGCTGCGCACCGAGCGGCTGTCCGCCTCGCTCGTCCGCCTGGTCGTGGGCGGCCCCGGGCTGGACGGGCTTCACCCCCTCGGAGTGCACCGACTCCTACGTCAAGGTGCTGTTCGTGCACCCGGACGTGCCGCGGCCGCTGCTGCGCGCCGAGGACGGCCGGGTCGACGTCGACGGCATCCGCGACGCCGGACCGGCCGAGCAGGCGCCGCGCACCCGGTCCTACACCGTCCGGGCGTACGACGCAGCCGCCCGCGAGCTCACCCTCGACTTCGTGGTGCACGGCGACGAGGGGCTGGCCGGCCCGTGGGCGGCGGCCGCTCGTCCCGGCGACGAGATCGCGTTCATGGGGCCCGGCGGCGGCTACGCGCCCGGACCCGGCCGCCGGGTGGCACCTGCTCGCCGGGGACGCCAGCGCCCTGCCGGCGATCGCGGTCGCGCTGGAGCGGCTGCCGGCGGACGCCCGGGGCCACGCCGTCGTCGAGGTGCACGACGCCGCCGACGAGATCGCGCTGGCCGGTCCCGGCCGGCGTCGAGGTGACCTGGGTGCACCAGGGCGACGCCCGTCCCGGCACCCGGCTGGTGGAGGCGGTGCGGGACGTGCCCTGGGCCGGGGACGACGTGCACGCGTTCGTCCACGGCGAGGCCGCGGCGGTCAAGGAGCTGCGGCGCTACCTGCGGGTCGAGCCGGTCGCTCGGGCTCGACCGGCTCTCGATCTCCGGCTACTGGCGGCTCGGCGTCGACGACGAGGGCTGGCGGGCCTCGAAGAAGGAGTGGAACGCCGCGATCGAGGAGTCCGAGGCCGTCGTCGCCTGAGCACTGACCGCACGGCGTGTTCTGCCTCACAACCGGCCGGTCCCCGCCGATAATCACTCACGTGCAGTCTGGTCGAGGACAGGTCGCGGAGAGCCGGGTGCGCATGGTCGCGCAGCCCGAGAGCGTGCCGGCCGTGCGACGGTTCGTCGACGACGCGCTGACGACGTGGGGCCGGCTCGACCTGATCGACGACGTCAGCCTCTCGGTGACCGAGCTCGCCACCAACGCGACGCTGCACAGCCGCAGCAACTTCTTCGACGTCGAGCTGCGCTCGGACCAGCGCGCCGTCCGGGTGGCGGTCGTCGACACCGGCGACATGTCCGCCGCGTCGATCGCGCTGCGGGCCGACCTCGTGCCGCACGACCCCGACGACCCGACGACCTCGACCTCGACCTCGAGTCGATGACCGGCCGGGGACTGTTCATCGTCTCCTCGCTGGCCAGCAGCTGGGGCATCGACGACCTGCCCGGCGGCACCCGGGTCTGGGCCGACTTCGTCGAGCGGCGGCGATCGGACGGCAAGGCCCGCACCCGCCCCGGCTGTCCGGGACGGCGCGTCCGGACCCGCGGCTCGACGTGGACACCGTGGTCATCCGGCTCGACGGGTGCCCACCGGACCTGCTGCTGGCGCACGACGACAACCTCGCCGACATCGCCCGCGAGCTGCGGCTGTACGGCGCCAGCCACGCCGACCCCGAGGCGTCCCGGTCCGCCGAGCAGATCGCCGAGGTGGTGCGGCTCTCCGCGCTGTCCTGGGACGCGGCCCGGGTGGTCGCCAAGCAGGCGGCCCGCGAGGGCCTCGCCCTCGTCGACGTCGCGATCGCCGAGCGACCCGGTCGAGCTGCCGCGGCGCGTCGAGCTGCTGCGCGAGGCGGTGCTGCGCGCCGAGGCGATGGCCGAGCAGGGCCTGCTGATGACCATGCCCGCGCCGCCCGCGGTCCAGGAGTGGCGCGACTGGGCCGAGGTCGAGATGGTCGAGCAGGCCTGGACGGGCCGGGCGCCGCGGTCGTTCGCGCGGCACCGCGACGGGCGGCCTCGCCTAGACCCCCGCGGCCTGCTCCAGCGCGACCACCTCGTCGTCGAGGTGGGTGAGCAGCCGCTGCAGGCGCGGGACCGTGCGACGGCAGCCGGTCAGCCCGAAGCCCAGGTTGCCGGCGTACGACGTGCAGGTGATGTTCAGACCCATGCCGTGGATCGGGATCGACAGCGGGTACATCCCCTCGAGCCGGGCGCCGTTGAAGTGCAACGGCTCCTTCGGTCCGGGCACGTTGGAGATGATCAGGTTGAACGGCGGCCGGGTGACGCCGTCCATCTTGAGCATCGGGCCGAGGACCGCGGGGGCCAGCCCGAGCGCGCTCATCGCCAGGATCTGCGCCGGCGTCATCGCGCCGAGCGCCTCCTTGCCCGAGACCATCGAGTCGTGGACCGACTGCAGCCGGTCGGCGGGGTCGGCCTGGTCGGTGCCGAGCCTGACCATCACCGAGCCCACGGCGTTGCCGCCCGAGGCGGACCCGCTCGTGCGTGCTCCTGGCCCTGCAGCGCGACCGGCACCATCGCGACCAGGGACGTGTCCGGCAGCTCGCCGAGCTCGTCGAGGTAGGTGCGCATGGCGCCGCTGCACATCGCCAGCACGACGTCGTTGAGCGTCGTACCCGTGGCCCTGCCGATCGCCCGCAGCCGGTCCAGCGGCCAGTCCTCGGCGGCGAACCGGCGCGAGCCGGTGATCCGCTTGTTGATGATCGTGCGGGGGGCGTAGAGCGACACCGCAGACGTCTCGTTGCGGACGCCGCGCGAGAGCGTCCGGACCAGCGCACCGGGCAGCCCGGCGGCCTCGGAGCCGATCGCGAGCGCCGCCCGCAGGGCACCGAGCGGGACGGCCGGCCCGGAGCCGGACCGCTCCGCGTCGTCGCCGGCGGTCGCGCGGACGTGCTCCGCGGACCAGGTCGGCGCCATGCCGCGCTCGTCGGGGTCCGTGGACAGCACGCTCTGCATCAGCCGCATCGAGGACACGCCGTCGATCAGGGCGTGGTGCATCTTGCTGTAGATCCCGACCCGGCCGTCGCGCAGGCCCTCGATGACGTGCACCTCCCACAGCGGCCGCTCGAGGGCCAGCCGGGTGCTGTGCAGCCGGCCGCACAGCTCGAGCAGCTCACGGATCCGGCCGGGCTTGGGCAGCGCGCTGTGCCGGACGTGGTACTCGATGTCGAACTGCTCGTCCTCGGTCCAGAACCACTGCCCGGCCGTCGAGACCGACCGGTGCGGCCGCTTGCGGAACAGCGGCGCCGGGTCGTCGTGGGTGAGCATGTCGTCGAACAGGTCCTTGACGAACGTGCGCCCCGCACCCTCGGGCTTGCGGAACAGCTGGAGGCCCGCCGACGTGCATCGGCTGGCTGCGGTTCTCGGCGAACAGGAAGCCCGCGGACGTGGGGTCCATCGGTGTGGGCATCGCGGGACCTTTCGCTCGGAGGTGGTGAGCGTAGCCACTCGGGCCTCCGTCACCCCCGGGGCTGGTCCTTGGTGCGGTGCAGCAGCCAGTCCCGGCCGGTGTCGATCAGCGCGTAGCGGACCGCGCCCTCGCGGCCGTGCAGCACGAACAGCATCCGTCGCTCGGTGCGGTCCTCGTCCTGCCACCAGCCGGTGTCGGCCACCGTCTTGTCGGCGTCCTCGTAGGTGAGGTGGTCCAGCTCGTGGTCGCCGACCGCGACGGCCAGCCGGTCCTGGCGCGGGCTGGTCGGCACGCCCTTGGGCAGCGCCCACGAGCGCAGCACGCCGCCTTCCTCGAGCCGCAGGTCGAAGTGGTGCCGTGGCTTGTGGTGCTCGTGCAGCACGAAGGCGGGCGCCCGGCGGGGTGGTCGGCGGGGTGGTCGCTCACGCCACCCATCCTGCCTGTCGGCGCCGCCTCGTAGGCTCGCGGTCATGGTCGACCTGTCCTCGCTGCTCGGTGACGAGGACCTGCGCCGCCGCTACGGCACGCCGACCCTCGACCGGGCCTGGGACTACGTCCGCCGCGGCAACGTGCTGTCGTGCACCCACGACCTCGACTCCGACGGTGACCTCGACGTGCGCGGCACCGTGGCCGGGTCCACCAGCGCGCCGTACACCGTGAGCCTCAGCGTCGGCGCGGACGGCGACGGGGCCTGGGTCTTCGGGCGGTGCAGCTGCCCGGTGGGGGAGGGCTGCAAGCACGCGCTCGCCGTGCTGATCACGGTGCGCGACGAGCAGGCGCGTACGGCGCCGCAGTCCGAGCGCCGCTGGGAGCGGCAGCTCTCCTCGCTGCTCGACGAGCTCGACGAGCGCGCCGCGAAGTCCCAGGAGCGCACCGACCAGCCGCTCGCGCTCCAGGTCGAGCTCAAGCCGCCGGCCCGCTCGACGGCCTACCGCGGCTGGTCGCGCGAGGTGACCAGCGCCCGCGGCACGCTGCGGATGCGGCCGATGCGCCGCGGCGCCCGCGACAACTGGGTGCGCAGCGGCATCTCCTGGACCGACGTGCCCTACCTCGACCGCAACGGCTCGCACCCTCCCGAGCAGGTCGTCGCGCTCAACGACCTGCTCTCGGGGCACCGCATGGCGATGCGGCAGCTCTACTTCGGCGCCGACGGCAACGTGGCGCTGGGGTCCTTCGGGCCCGACGAGGTGTCGCTGGTCCGGCGGGCCGTCGCGGCCGGGATGCCGCTGCTGCCCGGGCCCGGGCTGTCCGCGGTGGCGCTCGCCGACCCGGTCACCCTCCAGCTCGACGTCAACGCCGCGCCCGCGCACGACGCCCAGCTGCGGCTCGGGGTCCCGCTCGACGGTGAGTGGTACGGCGCCGCCGACCTCGACGTGCTGGGCGACGGCGGGCACGCCGTGGCGCTCTGGCTCGCCGACGGTGACCGGTGGTCGGTGACGCTGGCGGCGCTGACCGCGCCGCCCGGCCCCGAGGTCCGCCGGCTGCTCAAGCGCGGCGACTCGGTCGTCGTGCCGGCCGCCGACCGCGACGACCTGGTCGCGGAGTACCTCCCCCGCCTGCAGCGGCACGTCCCGGTGATCTCCTCCGACGGGTCCGTCGACGTGCCCCGGCCGGCCGACGCCCGGCTCGCGCTGACCGTCACCTGGGTGGCCGCCGACGAGGTGCGGACCGCGTGGACCTGGCGCTACCGGGTCGGCACGGACGACCGCGTCTACGCCCTGTCGGAGACCCGCGGGCTGCGCGGCGTGCGCCGTCCCGACCAGGAGCAGCGAGCTGCTCGACCGGCTGGAGCTCGACGCCGAGCAGGAGCACCACCTCTGCCGCGGGCACCAGCGCGGGATGGGCCTGGAGGACAGCAGGACGTTCCGCGACGCGCACGCGATCCTGTTCGCCACCGAGCTGCTGCCGGGGCTGCGCGGCCAGGTCGAGATCGACGAGATCGGCGACCAGCCCGACTACCGCGAGCTCGACGGCGTGCCGGTCATCCACTTCGTCAGCCGCGAGCGGCCCGGCCACGACCAGCTCGACCATCCCGTGGACTGGCTCGACCTGGAGATCGAGATCACCGTCGACGGCACCCCGATCGCGCTGGCCCACGTGCTCGCGGCGCTGACCACGGGCCTCGACCGGGTGATCCTGCGCAACGGCAAGCACCTGCGCATCGACCGGCCCGAGTTCGCGCACCTGCAGCGGCTGGTCGAGGCGGCCGCCGAGCTGCAGGAGCAGCCCGAGGGCGGCGTGCGGGTCGGTCACCACGACCTGGGCCTGTGGGACGAGCTCGCCGAGGTGGGCATCGTCGACGAGCAGGCCGCCCAGTGGGTGCGGGCGGCCCAGGCGCTCCGCTCCCTGGACACGCTGCCGGCCGTCGACCCGGTCGGGCTCGAGGCGCAGCTGCGGTCCTACCAGCTGGCCGGGTTCCGCTGGCTCGCCTACCTCTGGCAGTCCGGGCTCGGCGGGATCCTCGCCGACGACATGGGGCTCGGCAAGACCATCCAGACCCTGGCGCTCGTCGCGCACGCCCGGGCGCACGGGGCGGCCCCGTTCCTGGTCGTCGCACCCACCAGCGTGGTCGGCCTGTGGGCCGAGCGAGGCCGCGCAGTTCACCCCGGGCCTCGACGTCCGGGTGGTCACCGAGTCGCAGGCCCGGCGCGGGTCCTCGGTCGCCGAGCTGGCCGACGGCGCCGACGTCGTGGTGACCTCCTACACGCTCTTCCGGCTCGAGGCCGCCGAGTACGTCGCGCTGACGTGGGGCGGCCTGGTGCTCGACGAGGCGCAGACCGTCAAGAACCACACCGGCAAGACCTACCAGGCCGTGCGGCGGCTCGACGTACCCTTCCGGCTCGCGCTGTCCGGCACCCCGATGGAGAACCGGCTGATGGAGCTGTGGTCGCTGCTGTCGATCGTGGCGCCCGGGCTCTACCCGTGGCCGCAGCGGTTCACCGAGGCGGTCGCCAACCCCGTCGAGCGGCTCGGGGACCGCGAGGTGCTGGCCCGCTTCCGCCGCCGGATCCGGCCCTTCCTGCTGCGCCGCACCAAGGAGCTGGTGGCCTCCGACCTGCCGGCCAAGCAGGAGCAGGTCCTCGAGGTGCAGCTCACGCCGCGGCACCGCACGATCTACGAGACGCACCTGCAGCGCGAGCGCCAGACGGTGCTGGGGCTGGTCGACGACTTCGACAAGCACCGGATGGCGATCTTCCGGTCGCTGACCCGGCTGCGCCAGCTCAGCCTGGACGCGGGGCTGGTCGACCCGGCGTACGACGGGGTGGGCTCGGCCAAGGTCGACGTGCTCGTGGACCACCTGCTCGAGCTCGCCGCCGAGGGGCACCGGGCGCTGGTGTTCAGCCAGTTCACGTCGTTCCTGACCCGGGTGCGCGCCCGGCTCGACCGCGAGGGCATCACGTCGTCCTACCTCGACGGCGCCACCCGGCACCGCCCGCAGGTCGTCGAGGCCTTCCGGACCGGCGACGACCCGGTCTTCCTGATCAGCCTCAAGGCCGGCGGCGTGGGGCTGACCCTGACCGAGGCCGACTACGTCTTCGTGATGGACCCCTGGTGGAACCCGGCCGTCGAGGCGCAGGCCGTGGACCGCACCCACCGGATCGGCCAGACCCGGCCGGTGAACGTCTACCGGCTGGTCGCGGCGCAGACCATCGAGGAGAAGGTCATGGAGCTCAAGGCCCGCAAGGCCGCGCTCTTCGCGCAGGTGGTCGACGACGACGCGCTGATGTCGGCGCCGATCGGCGCCGACGACGTGCGGGCCCTGTTCGAGGACTAGGTCGCACCGCCGGAGATCCAGCAAGATGACCGGGCGGCTAGCCTCACCGCATGGACGCCTACGACATCGTTGACTGGCGGCGCCGCGTGTTCGCGCTCTACGCCGAGGTGCGCGCGAACCCGGACGTCGCGGCCGCGCACGAGCACTGGAGCCAGGTGCGCGACGACCTGATGGCCACGCACGCCGCCTCGCCGCTGCCGGCGGAGGTGCGGGAGTCCTTCGACGGGCTGCGGGTGCCGGGCTACGACCCGGCCTGGCGCTTCGAGGTCGAGGTGCAGCCGACCGAGGAGGCCAGCATCGAGGTCACCAGCGGCACCGACGGCTCGGTGCCCTTCGAGCGGCTCGGCGTCGTCGAGGTCCCGGGCGTCGGGTCCCTCGACGTGTGGCGGCTCGCGTCGTACGCCGGCGGCCTGTTCGTGCCGGTCAAGGACGCCTCGGCCGGCAAGCCGGGCGGCACCTACGGCGGCGGCCGCTACCTCGTCGACACCGTGAAGGGCGCGGACCTCGGCTCCGCCGGCGGCACGCTCGTGCTCGACTTCAACTTCGCCTACAACCCGTCGTGCGCCTACGACCCGGACTGGGCCTGCCCGCTGGCGCAGCCCGGCAACACGGTGCCGGCGGAGATCCCGGTGGGGGAGCGCAGCTACCCGTAGCACGGGCCGGCGCCGGCTCTGACCCGTCGCGACGGGGACATCGACCGATCTGGGTGTTTTACTTACGGCGCCCCGTCCGGGCGGTCTAGCCTTTCGAGGACTCACCTGCACCACCTGCAACGAGATCGGGGCCGTCACGCCGCGGTCCCTGGGAGACTCGGAGGAACCCCCGTGAGTGGATCGGTCGCTGCCGTCCGCCGTACGACGCGCCTGTTCGTCGTGCTCGTCACCTCGCTCGCCGCGATGGCCGCCTCGGCCCTGGCGTACGCCGACGGCGTCGACGTCTCGCACTGGCAGGGGTCGGTGAGCTGGACCAAGGTCAAGGCCGCGGGCATGCAGTTCGCGTTCATGAAGGCCACCGAGTCCACCACCTACACCGACACCCAGCTGGGCACGAACTGGGCCGGCACGCAGGCCGTCGGGCTCTACCGCGGCGCCTACCACTTCGCCCGGCCGAGCACGAGCGCCGGCTCCGCGGCCAAGCAGGCGGCGTACTTCGTCTCCAAGGTCGGCTCGTTCCAGAACCCGGGCACGCTGCCGCCGGTGCTCGACCTCGAGGCCAGCGGCGGGCTGAGCGTCACCAGCCTGCGGACCTGGACCGCGACCTGGCTCAGCGAGGTCGAGCGGCTCACCGGCCGGGTCCCGATGATCTACGTGTCCCCGGCGTTCTGGGAGCACTACCTCGGCAACAGCACCGCGTTCACCCGCTACCCGCTGTGGATCGCGCACTACGGCGTGACCACGCCCGCGGGTCCCCGGCGGCTGGCCGACCTGGACGTTCTGGCAGCGCACCAGCAGCGGCTCGGTCAGCGGCATCTCCGGCAACGTCGACATGAACCGCTTCAACGGCACGACCGCCCAGCTCGCGGCCCTGGCGATCACCAGCGGCGGCTCGTCCGTGCCGGTGCCCCCGGGCCCGACCGTCCCGGCGGCCTCGCCCACCACGCTCACCGCGACCCCGTCGGCGACGACCGTGCCGGCGCGCGGCGCCCTGACGATCACCGGGTCGCTGATCCGCGCCACCGACGGCGCCCCGCTGGCGAACCTGCCCGTGGTGCTGCAGTCCCGTCCGGTCGGCAGCACGACGTGGAAGACGCTGGGCACCGTGACCACCGACGCCAACGGCGCCTACGCCGCGGCGACCACCGTGCCGAGCGCCACCGAGTACCAGACCGTGTACGGCGGCGACGGGTCGACGCTGGCTCCGGCCACCTCGGCCCGCACGACGGTCCGCAACCCGGCTCCGGCGCGGGTGACGGTCTACCTGCACAAGAACAAGACCGCCAAGGTGCGCAAGGGCACCGCGGTGATGGTCTACGGGCACATCAAGACCGCGGCCGGTCCGATCACCGGGAAGGCCGTCCGGTTCTACCAGCGCAAGGTCGGCACCAAGCGGTGGTCCTACGTGCGCCGCACCGTCAGCCTGGCGCCCACCGGGTGGTACTCCACGGTCGTCCGGCCGCGCCGCTCGATGACCTACAAGGTGGTGTCCTTCGCGGCGCCCGGGCTGCGCTCGAGCACCTCGAACCTGACCACGGTGCGCACGCGCTGACCCGGTCGCTAGGGCGTCGACGTCGGGTCGGCCGGTGCGGCGGCCGCGGGCGTGGTGTCCGAGGTCGGGTCTGCCGACGGCGTCGGGCTGGGGTCCGACGACGCGGTCGGGGCCGGGGACGTCGGCCCGGTCGACGTACCGGAGGGGGCGTCGCTGGCGCGCTGCGGCCGGCTCGCCGCTCGCCGACGCCGCAGGGTCGCTCACGGTCGGCGACGCGAGGTCCGGCGGAGTGGCCGCGCTGCTGGGGCCCACCTCGGTGCCCTCGCCGTGGGCGTGGAGCCGCGGTCGGCGCGGCGGTGGGGGTGCCGGCGAGCGGGCCCTGCTCCTTCTCGATGATCGCCACGATCTGCGTCTCGTAGGCCGTCAGCCGGGACCGGATCTCCGAGAGCGGCACCTCGGTGATGTGCGTGCCGAAGGACGCGATCTCCTGCCAGAGCGCGGAGATCTGCTGCGTCCCGGCCTCGCTCAGCGGACCGTCGAGGGTCACGAAGAGCTGGGTGGCCAGGGCGTAGGTCAGGCAGTTCACGCAGTCGGAGTTCACCGCCGCCGAGATGTTCTGCGGCACCGCGACGTGGTTGTCGCCGGTGACCAGCACGATCTGGAAGCCCACCGCGACGGCCGCGCAGTTCGTGCAGCTGGCGAACGCGTAGGCCTCGTTCGTGTTCATCGCCGGGGAGTCGTCGTCGATCCAGACCAGGGCGAACGCGACGTCGTACTGCACGGTGTTGTCGGTGGTGTTGACCGCCATCGACTGGTTGTCGCCCTCGCCGGGTGCGAGCGGCTTGTTGAACGGGAACACCCAGGACTGCGGGGCCGGGTCGTCGGGTCCGCCGCAGCCCGCGGGAGCGCCGTGGGCTGGTCGCCGGGCGCCGGGGAGGTCGTGGCCGCGGTGGTGGGGGCAGCGGCGGTGGCCGGGGCCGCGGCGGCCTCGGCGGTCGAGCCGTCGCCGGTCCCGCACCGTCGGTGTCCACGGGGGACCAGCACCATCGCGAGCTGCGGGTGCTCGCGGGTGGGGCGTGCGTCCGCCGTCGGCCCAGCCGGTGACCAGCGTGCCGCGCTGGCCCTCGACCAGACCGGACGGCGGCGGGCGGACGGCGGCCGGCAGGGCCTGCGCGACCTGCCGGAGGGTGCCGCCCTCGTAGGGCTGGATCGGGCGGTAGGTGTCCGGGTGCGGCCACCACGCCCAGGCCAGGCCGGCGACCAGCGCGGCGGCCACCAGGCCGGCCACGCCGCGGCGCAGCGGCTTGCCCTGGGTGCGGGCCAGGACCGACCGGACGACCGAGCGGACCAGCCGGGTGAGGATCACCGCGGTGGCCAGGATCGGGAAGGTCACCGCGAGGATCGCGACGGCCCGGGCGGCGACCTCGAGGAAGTCGGCGTCGCCCCAGGCGCGTCCGAGCAGCGTGGACTGCTTGCCGAGGCTCGCCCAGGCGGTGCCCAGGATGCGCGGCAGCGTGACGACCATGGTGAACATCGAGAACGCCAGCATCGGCACCACGACCAGCACCCACAGCGTGACCACGATGCGCGCCCACGGCTTGAGCACCGTGCTCTCCGGGTGCTTCCAGCGCCAGGGCAGCACGCCGAGCAGGGTGGGCTTGATGCGGTGGAACAGGTCGGGCACGCCGGTCACGTCGGCCAGCACGTGGTAGCCGTCGAAGCGCACCAGCGGCGTGAGCTGCCGGACCATCTGCAGGATCTGGGTGGCCACGACGAGCAGCAGGGCGTCGTACCCGGTGGCCCACCAGATGCCGGCGATGCCGACCGCGACGATCGCGTTGAAGTACAGGCCGCCGAGGTCGGTGCGCACCCGGCCTCCCCGGCCGAGCCGGTAGGAGTCGGTGACGTCGGTGTAGAACGCCGGCCACACGAGGTAGACGCCCGCGCCCATCACTCCGGGGGTGGCGCCGCCGCGGCGCGCGCCGGCCGCGTGCCCGAACTCGTGGAAGCCGGCCGACAGGATCGTGACCAGGACGACGAGCAGCAGCAGGCCCGGCTTGTCGAAGGCTTCGTACGTCGCCGACGCGAGCCCCTTGCGGAAGAACACCCACCAGCTGACGAACAGGAACGCCGCCAGCACCGCGGTGACGACGACGGGTGGAACAGCCGGGCGAACGGTGACGTGAGCCGCCGGGTCTGCTCCGGGTCGCTGACGGCGTACTTGAAGCGCAGCGCCAGGAGCGGGTTGGACTTCTTGACCTCCGGCTGCGAGCCGTCGTCCTTGGCCAGCAGGCCCATCGGGCGCAGCTGCTGGTCGACCAGGGTGCGGATGTTGTCGGCGGTGACGGTCCGCCCGTAGGCCGCGCCGACGTGCTCGGCGACCTGGTCGTAGTCGCGCTCCCCGTCGACGGACTCCAGGACGAGGTAGAGCAGCGGGGTCAGCTGGAAGGTCTGGCCGTCGCCCCGCCGGGCGAGCGCCGGCGGCACGCGGTAGCCGGAGCCGACCATCTGCCCGATCAGCTCGACTCCGTCGGCGCGCTCGGGCGCACCCAAGACGGGACGCGACGGCGCCGCAGCGTCGTCGCGTCCCGTCGAGGAGCCGGGAAGAACCGTCATCCGGGTGCTACTGCTTGATGTCGGAGGTCTGGTCCGACGTCGCGTCGGCCGAACCGGTGATGTCCTGGTTGATGATGGCGTCCTGCTGCGAGACGGCGATCGCGTCGCTGCCGACCGAGCCCACGTTGGCGCCCACGGCCGCGTCGATCGGGGCCGCCACGTTGGCGTTCGCCGCGACGGCACCGTTGATCGGGGCGGCGACGTCGGCGTTCGCGTCCACGTTCACGTCCACGTTGAGCAGGTTGCCGTCGAGCAGGCCGCCCGCGCCGCCGGCGGCACTGCCCACCGCGCCGCCGAGCCCGCCGGTGGCACCGCCCACGGCGCCACCCAGCCCACCGGTGGCGTCGCCGACCGCGCCGCCGGTCGCGTCACCGACGGTGCCGGCGGTGTCGCCGACTGCGCCACCGGTCGCGTCACCGACGGCGCCACCCACGGTGCCCGTCGCGTCGCCCACGGCGCCGCCGGTCGTGTCGCCGACCGCGCCTGCCGTGTCGCCGACCGCACCGGTGGCGCCGTCGACGGCACCACCGAGGGCGTCGCCGAGGGGAGTGGCCGTGCCGGCGGTCGAGACGTCGGCCGGGGCCGCGGAGGCTGCGGCGGGTGCCGTCGCGTCCGCAGGGGCGCCGCTGGTGTCGTTGCCCTGGTCGAGGGCGCTGTCCTGCACGGCGTGCGCGCTGGCGTCGGCGTCGAGGCCCTGGTTGATGATGACGCCCTGGTCGCTGAGGGCCTGGGCGGTGGAGTCCACCGACAGGACGTTGGCGCCCACGGCGGCGTCGATCGGTGCGGCCACGTTGGCGTTGGCCGCCACGGCGAGGTCGATGGGGGCCGCGGCGTCGATCGCGAGGTTGATGTCCGCGTTGAGGTCGAGGATCGACACGACTTCCTTGTCCGGAAGCGCGGTCGCCCCCTGGGCGTCGAGCTCCTCGGCCGAGAGGCCGACGTCGGGCTGGTTGTCGTTCATCGGGTTCTCCGTTCCGGCGCGGATCGCGCGCACGACCTGGGTGGTGGAGGCGTGGTGTACCCGGACGTCCGGGCGCCAAACCCCCTTTACTTACTGGGGAAACGGCGCGGCGCAGCGGTTCGGCCGTCGAGTCGTTGTGCACCGCTGCACAGGCGTCTCGTCGGCGGCCCGCGTAGGACACCTGCTCCCGTCGCTCCTCGGCGTTGGGCCGACCCTCCAAGGGGCGCCGATGAAATAGGGCGGTCGGCACCGGTGTTGTGAGCGGGACAGGTCCCGTCCCCTCCCGCAAGGAGCACCCCTCCGCATGAGCCAGCTGTTCACCCCGATCCGCCTGCGCGACCTGGAGATCCGCAACCGCGTCTGGGTCTCGCCGATGTGCCAGTACTCCGCCCGGGACGGTGTGCCCGACCAGTGGCACCTGGTGCACCTCGGGTCGCTGGCTCGTGGTGGCGCCGGCCTGGTGCTGACCGAGGCGACCGCCGTGGTCCCCGAGGGCCGGATCTCGCCGGCGGACACCGGCATCTGGAACGACGAGCAGCAGGCCGAGTGGGCGCCGATCGTCGACTTCCTGCACGGCCAGGGCGCCCGGGCCGGGCATCCAGCTCGCGCACGCCGGCCGCAAGGCGTCGAGCCAGGTCCCGTGGGAGGGACGCGGCCCGGTCGCCGACGACGCCGGTGGCTGGCAGCCCGTCGCGCCGTCCCGCGCTGGGCTTCCCCGGGCTCCGCGAGGACCCGCGCCGAGCTGTCCGCGCGACGGGCATCGCCGAGGTCGTCGAGGCCTTCGCGGCCGCGGCCCGCCGGTCGGTCGCGGCCGGCTTCGACCTGGTCGAGCTGCACGCCGCGCACGGCTACCTGCTGCACGAGTTCCTCTCCCCGCTCTCCAACCGCCGCGAGGACGGGTACGGCGGCTCCTTCGAGAACCGGGTCCGGCCTGCTGCTCGAGGTCGTCGACGCGGTGCGGGCGCGCCGTACCAGCCTCGATGCCGCTGGTCGTCCGGATCTCCGGCACCGACTGGACCGAGGGCGGCTGGACGATCGAGGACTCGGTGCGGCTCACCGGGCTGCTGCGCGAGCACGGCGTCGACCTCGTCGACGTCTCCAGCGGCGGCAACGTCGCGGACGCCCCGATCCCGGTGGGACCCGGCTACCAGGTCGACCTGGCCCGGCGGGTGCGCACCGACGGCGGGCTGCCCAGCGGTGCGGTCGGCCTGATCACCGAGCCCAAGCAGGCCGAGGAGATCATCGCCTCCGGCCAGGCCGACGTGGTGCTGCTCGCCCGCGCGGTGCTCCGCGACCCGCACTGGCCGCTGCGCGCGGCCCACGAGCTCGGCGTCGCCGTCGGCGAGGGCGTGGAGTGGCCGCCGCAGTACGCGCGAGCCGCCCTCGGCTGAGCCTCACACGTGCGGCAGCACCTGCTCCGCGACGAGGTCGAGCTGCTCGAGGTCGGTGAGGTCGAGGACCTGCAGGTAGGCGCGGGAGGACCCGGCCTCGGCGTAGGCGCCGAGCCGGTCCACGACCTCCTGCGGGGTCCCGGCCAGACCGTTCTCGCGCAGCTCGCCGACCTCGCGGCCGATCGCGGCCGCGCGCCGGGCCAGCTCGGCCTCGTCGCGCCCCACGCAGAGCACCAGGGCGTTGGAGTAGACGAGCTCGTCCGCGTCGCGTCCCGCGCTCTCGCAGGCCTCCCGCACCCGGGCGACCAGCGTCCGGGTGGTGTCCACGGAGGCGAACGGCACGTTGAACTCGTCGGCGTAGCGCGCGGTCAGGGCTGGCGTGCGGCGCTTGCCCCGGCCGCCGATGATCACCGGCGGGCGGGGTGACTGCGCCGGCTTGGGCAGCGCGGGGGAGTCGACCAGCCGGTAGTGCTCCCCGGTGTGGCTGAAGGTCTCGCCCGCCGGCGTGGTCCACAGGCCGGTGATCACGGCCAGCGCCTCCTCGAACCGGTCGAACCGCTCGCCGGTCTCCGGGAAGGGGATGCCGTACGCCGCGTGCTCGGCCTCGAACCAGCCCGCGCCGAGCCCCAGCTCGACCCGGCCACCGCTCATCTGGTCGACCTGGGCCACCGAGATCGCGAGCGGGCCGGGCAGCCGGAAGGTCGCCGACGTCATCAGCGTGCCGAGCCGGATGGTCGAGGTGTCGCGGGCCAGCCCGGCCAGCGTCAGCCACGCGTCCGTCGGGCCGGGCAGGCCGTCGCCGCCCATCGCGAGGTAGTGGTCGGAGCGGAAGAACGCGTCGAAGCCGCACTCCTCGGCCCGGCGCGCGACGGCCAGCAGGTCGTCGTACGTCGCACCCTGCTGCGGTTCGGTGAACACCCGGAGATCCATGCGCCCACTGTGACATCTCACGAGACACTCCGCCCGTCCGTAGGCATAAAGTGGAGTAAACCAGTAGAGTAAGGTGAGAACGACGACGGCGGACCTCCGCCGGACACCCAGGAGGGGCTTGATGAGCGCAGTGATCGGGTACGCGCCCGGTGCGTACGACCTGTTCCACGTGGGACACCTCAACGTGCTGCGCCAGGCGCGCCAGCACTGCGACGTCCTGGTGGCCGGTGTGGTGGCCGACGAGGTGTGCGAGCTCACCAAGGGCGTGCGGCCGTTCGTGCCGCTCGAGGAGCGTCTCGACATCGTGGCCAGCATCGGCATCGTCGACGAGGTGTACGCCGAGACCACCACCGACAAGCTCGACGCCTGGCAGGACGTGCGCTTCACCCGGATCTTCAAGGGCGACGACTGGCGCGGCACGGCGAAGGGCCGCGCGCTCGAGGAGCGGCTCGGTGCCGTCGGGGTCGAGGTCGTCTACTTCCCGTACACGATGCACACCTCCAGCACGATGCTGCGCCGGGCCGTGCGGGCACGCGCCGCGGCCCCGTCCCTGACCGTTCCCGCGATGGCCTGATGGCGTCCCCGGTCCTGGTCGCCGACGGGTACGACGTCGACGACCAGGGGCTGACCCTGCCCCCGCCGCTGGACGGCGTCGTGACGGTGTCCTTCGACGGTCGCTACATCTGGTCGTTCCGCCCGCGGCGCGACGCCCGGCCCGGACCGCGCGGCCCCGTCGTCGCGTGGCCGGCGTTCCTGCGCCCGCACCTGCGCGGCACCACCCGGCTCACCCTCGCCGAGCCCGGCACCGGCCGCACGTACGTCGACCGCGAGGTCGTCCTCGGCGACGGCGGCACCGACCGCATCGAGGTGGTCGACGCGCACGGCCACCCGCTGGCGGTGAACAAGGTCGGCAACCTGACCCGGGTGTTCGCCGAGACCGACGACGACGCGCGCGGGGAGATCCTCCGGGGCACGGCGCGGGTCCTCGACGACCTGCGCGAGCACGGCGGAGTCGAGGCGTTCCTGAACTACGGCTGCCTGCTGGGCGCGATCCGCACCGGCCGGATGATCGGCACGGACTGCGACGCCGACCTCTGCTACCTCAGCGAGCAGACCCACCCGGCCGACGTGATCCTCGAGTCCTACCGGCTCGAGCGGGCGATGACCGCCCGCGGCTGGCGCACCGTGCGGATGTCCGGGGGCGACTTCAAGGTGCTGCTGCGGCTCGCCGACGGCCGCACCTGCTACGTCGACGTGTTCGTGGCGTTCTACGCCGACGGCACGTTCTACCAGCTCGGCAACCGCAGCGGGCAGCTCCCGCGCTCGGCCGTCACGCCGACGTCGACGGTGGTCCTCGAGGGCGTCGAGATGCCCGCGCCGGCCGACCCCGAGGCGATGCTGGCCTTCGTCTACGGGCCCGGCTGGCGGGTGCCGGACCCGTCGTTCAAGTTCGCCGACCCCGTGGGCGGCGTGCGCCGGCTCGACGGCTGGCTGCGCGGCTACCGGGACGAGCTGCCGGCCTGGAACGGCTTCTTCCGCAGCGCGGACGCGGCCGCGTGCCCCGCAGGCGGTCCGGGTTCGCCCGGTGGGTGGCCCGCCGGGTGCTGCTCGGCGACACGGTCGTCGAGCTCGGGTCGGGCACCGGTCGTGACGCGGCCTACTTCGCGCGTCGCGGCCACCGGGTGCGGGCCTACGACATCTCCCCGGACGCCCGCCGGGCCACGCCAGCGGCGCCTGCGCAGGAGCGACGACGAGGCCGCCGTACACCGGCTGATGCTGGACGAGCTGCGCACGGTCGTGGTCACCGGCGCCGAGATCGGGCTGCTCGACGGCCGGCGGCACGTCTACGCGCGCGGCCTGGTGGGCTGCGTGAGCGCCGAGGGCCGCCGCAACCTGTGGCGGCTGGCGCGGATGGCCCTGCACGACGACCGCGGCTGCCTGTTCCTGGAGTTCGCGGCGACCCGGCCCGACCTGCCCGACGCGCTCGAGCCCGCCGGGCTGAACCGCCGCGTCGACGCCGACGCCGTGGTCGCCGAGCTCGAGGCGTACGGCGCCCGCGTCGACGTGCGCGTCGACGGCCGGGGGACCGACCTCTTCGACCAGCCCGACCCCTGGACCTGCCGGCTGCAGGTCACCTTCCCGAGCACTGGAGCGAACCGCCATGTCTGACCTCAGGACCACCGTCGACCGGGTGCGCAGCACCAGCGCGCGGCTGCGGGACGCGCGCGGCTCGAGCGTGCGCGACCCGGCTGCGCGAGCTCGAGGCCGAGGTGCAGGAGAACCGTCGCCTGAACCGCCGGGTCGCCGAGCTCACCGACCTGGTCACCGAGCTGGTGGTGCCGCTGGCCCGCCGCGACGACGCCGGGGTGGACGCCGTCCTCGAGCGGTACCGCTCGATGATCTAGCCGCGGACCGATGAGTCCTGGCCGCTGCGGACGGTCTGACCGTGCATGACACTCACCACCTGCCACCTGTCGTGTCTCGCTCGACGGCTTCCTCGCCGGCCCGGACCAGAGCCTCGACCATCCCCTCGGGGTGGGCGGCCTCGGCGCTGCACCAGTGGCACATCGACACCGGACGAGAAGGCGGCACGACGCCGACGTCGCCGCCCGTGACGACCTGATGAAGCAGCGCGGCGCCTACGTGATGGGGCGCAACATGTTCGGCCCGGTCCGCGGCCCCTGGGACCGAGGACTGGCGCGGCTGGTGGGGTGACGAGCCGCCGTACCACGCACCGGTGTTCGTGCTCACCCACCACGCCCGCGAGCCCGTGGAGATGGCCGGCGGCACGACGTTCCACTTCGTCACCGACGGGTTCGACGCGGCGTACGCGCGGGCGAAGGAGGCCGCCGGGGACCTCGACGTCGGGATCGCCGGGGGCGCGTCGACCGTGCGGCAGGCGCTGGCCGCGGGCGTCGCTCGACGAGATGACCCTGGACATCGCCCCGGTGCTGCTGGGCGCGGGCGAGCGGCTGCTCGACGGGCGTCGCGGACCCCGGCCTCGTGCCGGTCGAGGTGACCAGCTCGCCGCTCGCCACCCACGTGCGCTACGGGTCGGTCGCCGAGGCTCCTCGGCCGGTGCCGGGTAGGGCACCTCGACCTGCCAGCGGCGGGGTCCTGCGTGACGGCGGCGTACGTCGCCTCGGCCACCCGGTCCGGGTCGAAGGCCGTGCCCGCGCTCCAGCGTGCCGTTGACGGTCAGCGTCACCGCCCGGACGCCGTCGTCGCGCAGCGTGGCGTCGACGCTGCGGACCAGGTTGCGCAGGCCGGCCTTCTGCACGCCGAGGCTGGCCGCCTCGTGCCAGGGACGGTCGGCGGCCATGCTCCCGGTGGCGACCACCCGGCTGCCGCTGCGCAGGAACGGCCGGGCCGCCTGCACCAGCGTGAGCAGCGGGGCGACCCCGAGCCGGACGTCGGCGAGCAGCTCGTCGGGCGACAGCGCCAGCGGGTCCTTGTGGGTGAACGCGCTGGGGTTGAAGTGCAGGACGTCGAGGTGGCCGGCGTGCGTGCCGAAGCGCTCGACGGCCGCGCGCAGGGCGTCCTCGTCGGTGACGTCGACGGCGCTCCACCCGGTGGTGATGCCCTCGGCCTGCAGGCTCTCGCCGAGGGCGGTCAGCCGCTCGGCGGACGCGGGACACCAGCGCGACGTCGTACCCCTCCCGGCCGAAGCGTCGTGCGACCGACGCCCCGATCCCGGGTCCGGCACCGACCACCAGCAGCACGGGATTGCTCATCCCCGGACCCTAGACGCAGGCGATGATGGGGTCCATGACCCTGCGCGCGTGGGTGCTGCACGTCGACCTCGACCAGTTCATCGCTGCCGTCGAGGTGCTGCGCCGCCCGAGCTGGCCGGCCTGCCGGTCGTCGTCGGCGGCCGCGGCGACCCGACGGAGCGCGGGGTGGTGTCCACCGCGTCGTACGAGGCGCGGGCGTTCGGCGTCGGCTCGGGCATGCCGCTGCGCACGGCGGCCCGCAAGTGCCCCGACGCGGTGTTCCTCGCCGTCGACCACGCGGCCTACGACGCGGCGTCCGTGCAGGTGATGGACACGCTGCGGTCCTTCGACGTGCCGGTCGAGGTGCTCGGCTGGGACGAGGCGTTCCTCGCGGTCGACCACCGACGACCCGGTGGCGTTCGCCCAGCAGGTCCGGGCCGCCGTCCTGGACCGCACCGGCCTGCACTGCTCGGTCGGCATCGGCGACAACAAGCTGCAGGCCAAGATCGCCACCGACTTCGGCAAGCCGCGCGGCGTCTTCACGATCACCACCGACACCTGGTTCGAGCAGATGGGGGAGCGGCCCACCGAGGCGCTGTGGGGCATCGGCCGCAAGACCGCCAAGAAGCTCGCCGAGCTCGGCATCGCCACGGTCGCCGACCTGGCCGGCACGGAGACCCAGGTGCTGGCCGACCGGCTCGGGCCGACGATGGGGCCGTGGTACCGCCGGCTGGGGCGCGGCGTCGACTCCTCGCCGGTGGACGCGACGCCGTACGTCGCCCGCGGGCACGGCCGGGAGACGACGTTCCAGGAGAACCAGTCCGACTGGGCCGCCGTCGCCGACGCCGTACGCGTGCTCGCCGGGCAGGTCACCCGCGACATCGCCGCCGAGGGCCGCGCCGCGGTCCGGGTCGGGATGAAGCTGCGCTACGCGCCGTTCGAGACCCGCACCCGGTCGCTCACGCTGCCCGGGCCGACCTCCGACGAGGGCGTGATCGCCGCCGCGGCCCTCGAGCTGCTCGGCCGGTTCGACCACGACCGCTCGGTCCGGCTGGTCGGGCGTCCGTGCGGAGATGGAGCCGCCGCCGCTGACCCGCGCGCGAAAGTCGGTGGACGCCCCGCAGGCCCGTTGACAGGATCCCGGCCATGCGACAGGACGAGATCTGGACGTCGACGCGGCCCGCCGGTACGACACCCCGGGCACCGGCATG